>CBDCAW010000054.1:0-5599 GCA_965214025.1 Granulosicoccaceae bacterium | reverse complement strand
GACGAGCAGCTGCGCGAGGAGTCGAGCCAGTTGATCCACGGCATCGTCGCCTCGCTGGGTACGGAGCTGCCGGACGATCTCGATTTGGACGCGCTGCGGGGCAATGTGCTGGACGAGTCGGTCGGGCTGGGACCGCTGGAGCAGTTCCTTGCCGACGACAGCGTCACCGAGATCATGGTGAACAACCACCGCGAGATCTTCGTCGAGCGCAGTGGCCGTCTGGAACGCTCCCCCTATCAGTTCAGCTCAGACAGGACGGTCTACTCGGTGATCGAGCGGATCATCACGCCGCTGGGTCGCCGAATCGACGAATCCAGCCCAATCGTCGATGCCCGATTGAAAGACGGGTCACGCGTGAACGCGGTCATCCCGCCGCTGGCGCTGAAGGGCCCCAGCCTGACCATCAGGAAGTTCCCGAAACACCGGCTCGCCTTCTCCGATCTCGTGAACGCGGGCTCGGTGAGCGAGAAGATGGTGCAGTTCCTGCGCGTCTGCGTGGAGATGCACAAGAACATCATCGTCTCCGGGGGGACCGGCTCGGGCAAGACCACCCTGCTCAACGTGCTGTCGAACTTCATCCCCGATGCGGAGCGCATCGTCACGATCGAGGATGCTGCGGAGCTGAAGCTCGTGCAGCCGAATCTCGTGTCGATGGAGTCCAGGCCTGCCAACTTGGAAGGCAAGGGCGCGGTACCCATCCGAGACCTGGTCAAGAACGCGCTGCGCATGCGACCCGATCGGATCGTGGTCGGC
Source organism: Granulosicoccaceae bacterium (assembly GCA_965214025.1). Taxonomy (GTDB): domain Bacteria; phylum Pseudomonadota; class Gammaproteobacteria; order Granulosicoccales; family Granulosicoccaceae; genus Granulosicoccus. The sequence continues at coordinate 4,846 of CBDCAW010000054.1, read as the reverse complement.
GAGTGCCGGGGCGGCGAAGCCATCGACATGCTGCAAGCCATGAATACCGGCCACGATGGTTCCTTGACCACCATCCACGCCAACAACCCGCGCGATTCGATATCCAGGCTCGAGGTGCTGGTACTGATGGCGGGCATGGACCTGCCCATCACCGCGATTCGAGAGCAGGTCGCATCGGCCGTTCACCTGATCATCCAGCAGTCGCGCTTCCCGTGCGGCTCCCGAAAGATCACCCGCATCACCGAGGTGGTCGGCGTGGAGAGCGGTACCGTGCAGCTGCAGGATATCTTCGCTTTCCGTCAGGAGGGTGTCGATGAGAACCGGCGGGTTCTAGGCAGATTCGTTGCCACCGGTGCGATCCCTACGTTCTACGAAGACCTTCGCGCCATGGGAATCGAGGTCGACCTGAGCGCGTTCGACAATGGAGCGCCGATCTGATGGTTCTACTGATCCTGCTGTTCGTCTTCGCCAGTGCAGCGCTTGTCTGCTACGCGCTGATGGACACCAGCACCAGCGCGTGGGATGCCTACTCGCTGCGTTTCACCACCACGACCGAATCGGATCTGCAGAAGCTCTTCGTGTTCGCCGACGGCAAGCGAGTGTTGCTGATCTGGCTCGCGGTGCTCGTCGGGGTACCGCTGCTGCTGCTGTTTCTTGCGCTGCCGATCCCGTTGATCATCGGCGTGACGATGTTGCTGCTCATGGCACCGAAGTTCGTTCTGTCTCACTTGGCAAAGAAACGCAAACAGCGCATCAACGAGGCACTCCCGGATGCCCTGTCGCAGATCGCCGGTGCGATGCGTGCTGGTGCGACGTTCACGACGGCCATGCAGTCGATGGTCGAGGAACAGAAAGGGCCCCTGGGCCAGGAATTCTCGCTACTTCTCCGCGAACAGCGCTTGGGCGCTCGGCTGGAGGATGCGCTGGACAACCTCGGTGAGCGGGTGCAGAGCGAGGAGATGGACCTCGTGATCACCGCCTCGCTGATTGCCCAGGAGGTTGGTGGAAACCTTGCAGAGATTCTCGGCCGTCTGTCCGACACCATCCGTCGAAAGCTCGAGATGGAAGGCAAGATTCGCTCGCTGACCGCCCAGGGCATCCTGCAGGGACGTGTCGTCACGATGCTGCCCTTCCTGATCCTCGGTGCGCTGTTCTGGCTCGAACCCGAGGCGACGCGGCCGATCTACACCGGGCTACTCGGCTGGTGCTTCCTGGCGGTGATCCTTCTGCTGCAGGTGTTCGGCGGCCTGATGATAAAGAAAATCGTCTCGATCGACATATGACAGTCCTCATCATCAGTCTGTGCATAGGGGGCGGCATCGCGCTGGTCGCCTACCAGGTGTGGCAGGTCTTCAACACGGTTCCCGAAGAAGACCGGGCGTTTCTCGATCGACCGCCGCTGGGCTTTCGGCTGGTCTGGCCATTGATCAAGGCGTTGGATCACCATCTGGGCGATCGGATCAGCGAGGAACGCGAGCGGGCCACTCTCGTCCGACTTCGCCGAAGTGGCGTGGAGTACAGCGTGTCGGCTCGCCAGTTCATCGCCGGCAAGATCGTGGCCGCCATCCTGTTCGCAATCATGGTCATGATCGTGCTGTCGCAGCTTGGGCCCAGCGCCTACCTGTTCTGCGTTATCGGGTTGGTGGGCGGGTGGTACTACCCGGAACTCTGGTTGAGAGAGGCTGGCGACAAGCGCCGAACCGCCATCATGCGAACGCTGCCATTCTACCTAGACATCATCACTTTGTCGGTAGAGGCGGGCAGCAACCTGACCGGCGGCATCACGCAGGCGGTCAAGAAGTCTGCCGACTCGCCGCTGCGTCGTGAGCTCGGTCGGGTCCTGCGAGACATACGCGCCGGCAAGCCGCGAGCGGATTCGCTGCGAGATCTCGTGGATCGAACGGGCAGCCAGCCTCTGCAGAACGTCGTGTCCGGGCTCATACAGGCCGAGCGCACCGGGGCAAGCCTTGGGCCGATGCTGCGCGCGCAAGCCGAGCAGCTCCGCAGCGAGCGCTTCCAGCGTGCCGAGAAGCAGGCCATGGAGGCGCCGGTGAAACTGCTCGGCCCGTTGGTGGCCTTCATCTTTCCATGCACCTTCATCGTGCTCATCTTCCTTGTCGGCAGCAAGGGCATCCAGGAAGGCGTGATCACCTGGGCACCACTGCTGTGGGCCTACCGTTGGCCCGGCGGATGAACATCGAGCGCACGGTTCGAAAACTCAGGGGTAAACACATGCCGATCTTGCGTACCCGAACCGATGGCTGCGCGGTAGTGCACACCGTCGGCGGCACGGTTCGGCTATCCTGCCTCTGCGCCGCGATGCTGCTTGCATCCTGCGATGGTGGTGACCAGTTGCCGAACGATGCGACACTCGAAATCTCACCACGCGAGAAGAGCTTCACCGTCACCGAAGCGATTGGTGAGGACGGAGTCTGTCAGTTCGACCCGAGTCTGTTCGCCGATGTTCCTCTGGTACTGACGCTGCGAAACGGGGCGGGCTCGCCGTTGGGCGGTGTCAAGGTGAACGTCTATGTGGATTTCGCCGACAATACGTTCGGCCCGTCAGCACCAGTGGCCCTGTACCAGGACCGAAACGGGAACGGCATAGTCGATGCGGATTCGGAGCTTGTCAGCAGCGAATCGGACGACATCGCTCGACTTTCCATGGACGAGATCGATGGTGGGCGCGCGCTTCTGCTTCGGATGAATCTCTCGTGTGCTTATCGCAGCAGTGTCTTCGCGTATGTCAACGGGGTATCTGCCAGCACGAGCGTGGAAGTGACTGCGGAGACGCAGGAGAGCGAGGAGCAGCCGAACCCGGTGAGCGAGCCGGATGATGTCGACCCGGCTGACCCGGCTGACCCGGCTGACCCGGCTGGTCCGGCTGGTCCGTCGGATCCGGTCGATCCGGTCGATCCGGTCGATCCGGTCGATCCGGTGAATCCTTTCGTACCAGAAGAGGCGGACGAGTCAACAGAGCCGGCGGAACCCACCGAGCCGAAGGATCCGAGCAAGCCCGTCAATACGATCGCTCCTCGTGGCACGCCGACCGTCAGCAACGCGGCTAGAACCGTCGAATCAGTTCGAGACTCGATGGCCGTGGCAGCCGGAATCTTATGAACAACGCTGACGAGTCCGGAGTTGCCGAAACGTCGACCGTCGACGATGGATATGCATGTCGAACGATCGTGATCAATGATGTGTCGCGTCTACACGTTCGTGAAGCGGCTACGTTCCTGAAGAGGCTGCGGGGCCTGCATGCGCTGCCACCACTCGGCCCGAACGATGCGTTGCTGATCCGACCGTGTAGAGCAGTTCAGACGTGGCGCATGCGCTACGCGATCGACGTGGTCTTTCTTGATACCAACTGCCACATCTTGCGCGTCTGTCCTACAGTTATCGGTCGATCGGTGTCTCGCAAGGGGGCACACGCGGTGCTGGAGATGGCGGCAGGTGCCGCGGAACGGCTGGAGCTGACCGTCGGCCAACACCTAGCCGGTATCGCCGGGTCTGGGGTGGAATCGTGAACACGCTCGATGTCCCGGCTGTATGTGGCGGCTCGTCACATGAGAACCGATCCGTTCTCGTATCGCTTGTCCTTGCTGCGATATTGATATCGGGCTGTGCTGCCACCGGCGCCGATGCCGTACGAATGCATCCGGAGTTTCGTGTCGGCTCCGACGCCGATCCCGCGGAGAGCGCTCCTGTGCTTGCCTTGGCGCAGGCGGCGGACCTAGCCTACCGAGAAGCACGTTGGGATGATGCCGCCCACGACTACGGCTTGCTGACCAGACAGGTTCCGGACGATGCCTACAGCTGGTTTCGGCTAGGCAACAGTCGGTCGCAACAGGGACAGTTCGATTCAGCCGTTCTTGCGTACGAGGCGGCCATAGAGAGAAATGCGCGTGACCCGAGACCCTGGCTGAACCTATCCACCGTCTACCTCTTACACGCGCAGAAGGCAATGACGCATGCGTGGCAAGCGCTACCGATCGGTGATCCCACGCGTGTCGTCATCGAGACACGCTTGTACGCGCTTGGCCAGATGCTGAATACCTCAGATGGATCGGCTAGTGCTCAGCAGGTAGGGAGTGATCGCCGATGACCCCATCACAGACCCTCGATCACGCGAAGGCGGCAGCGAATGGAGTGCGATCGGGCCCGCTGTACCCGGCTGCAAGGCGGATACGAGGCGCGTCCACCGTCGAGTTCCTCGTCGTCGCACCGTTGCTTGCCGCTGTTGGGCTTGGAACGATGCAAACGGGTTTGGCGTACCACGGCCGTACGGTGCTGAACTACGCCACCTTCGAGGCGGCGCGGACGGGTGCCACGAACCATGCACTCAAGGCCCCCATGCTCCGAGAGCTGTTCACCCGTCTTGCGCCGCTGGAGGGTGGGGATGGGAGCGGAACCGATGCGGCGAGCGCCGTAGTGCAGTCGCTGGGGAACCTGGAACGAAATGCGTTCACGACAGTGGAGATACTGAATCCAAGTCGTCAAGCTTTCGAGCACTTCCAGGTTCGAAGTCGGGAATCCGGCAAGCAGGTGATACCCAACAGTCATCTTCGTTCCCGACGCGATCAACGTTCGACGCTGGACGAGGACTCCGGGGTAGATCTGGCCGATGCCAATCTGCTCAAGATCCAGGTCACACACGGTTTCGAGCTGAAGGTGCCGCTCATGAAGTCTCTGGTAAGCGGCATCATGACTCGTATCGATCCAGTTAACGCACGATACTACGATCAGGGTCTGTTGCCGCTGACATCGGTAGCTACGGTACGCATGCAATCGGAGGTCTGGATCGATGATCTGGAACCGGTCGATGCGCCCCCGAGCGGAGTCGATG
>CBDCAW010000053.1:0-111276 GCA_965214025.1 Granulosicoccaceae bacterium | reverse complement strand
CCAAGCACGGCCCTCGGCTTGAGCCGGCTCAGCAACCAGGTGCTCTGCAGGCAGGCCAGCAGCAACTTGAGCGGACCGGTCACGCTGCCGAGAAAACCCTTGCCGCGCAACCCGGCGACCGTGATCCAGTGGATGTCGATACCCGACGGTGGCACGATCCGCGCCTCCAGCCCGGCACGCGTACCCACCCACACCACCGGTATTTCGCGTCGGCGCAGCTCATCGGCCACCGCGAGTGCCGGGAACACATGCCCGCCAGTGCCACCGGCGGCCACGAGTACCGGCCGTGCAGCGATCCGTGGAGCGGCATCGTGACTCATGTCGCTTCCTCCGATTCGTCGTCCTGTGAATCGATGCGCGCCATGGCCTGACGTTGTGCCAGCGACAGTTCATGTTCCACGCGCAGCAGCAGCGTGAAAGCGACCGCGAATACCACCGCGCTGCTGCCGCCGTAGCTCATCATCGGTAGCGTGATGCCCTTGGTCGGCAGCATGCCCATGTTCACGCCCATGTTGATGAACGACTGCAGGCCGATCCATGCGCCGATACCCAGCGCGATAAAGCCGGCGAAACGGAACCCGAGCCGATCGGCCAGGCGTGCCAGCGAGAAGCTCTTCCAGACGATGAAGCCATAGATCAGCACCAGGCTCAAGGCGCCGAGGAAACCCAGTTCCTCGCACAGCACGGCGAACAGGAAGTCCGTATGGGCCTCGGGCAGGTACATCAGCTTCTGCACACTGTTGCCCAGACCCAGACCATCGAGCCCACCACTGCCGATCGCGATCAGCGACTGCGTCAACTGGAAACCACCGGCGAAGGGATCGCTGAACGGGTCGAGAAAGCTGGCGAAACGTTCCCGCCGATAGTCTGCCGTGAAGATCAGCAGCGCACCCAGTGCGGCCAGCGTCCCCACCAGCAGGACGAACTGCAGGAAGCGCACACCGGCGATGTACAGCATGATCATCGCCGTCGCTATGATCACCACCGCGGCGCCGAAATCAGGCTCGAGCAGCAGCAGTGCGCTGGCGAAACAGATGAGTACCAGCGGCCGCACGAAGCCGCCGAATGTGTTCTGCACCAGGTAGCCGCGCCGCACCAGATACCCCGCCAGATACACGATGATGAACAGCTTGACCATCTCGGACACCTGCACGGTGATCAGCCCCAGGTCGATCCAGCGCCTGGCACCATTGACCTCCTTGCCGATCAACAGAACCAGTACCAGCATGCCCAGCGATACGATGATCAGGTGCGGGCCATACTTCTCCCACAGCATCAGGGGAACCTGGAACAGCACCAGCGCGGCGAGTAGGCCGATGCCCAGGAACACGAGCTGGCGCAGGCCGAAGTAGAACGGCGATCCGTAGACCTGGGTGGCGTAGGCCATCGACGCGGAGGTGATCATCACCGCCCCGAACAAGGCCAGCACCACGATCGCCCCGAGCAAGGTGTTCGACTGAACCGAGTCACGTACGTTCACGGCCGGCTTGTTCAGCGGCGCGCGCAGCGAGTCGGCCGTGACCGGCACGGCGGCGCGACCCAGTGCCACCCGGGAGAAGATGCTGCTCATGCCCTCGCCTCCAGGGCCATCACCGCGTGCCGGAATTGATCGCCGCGATCGGGGAAGCCTGTGAACATGTCGAAGCTGGCACAGGCTGGCGAGAGGAGCACCACATCACCCGGCTCCGCCATCGCGGCGGCCCGTGCCACCGCCTCGGCCAGGCTCTGCACGCACTCGATCGGTGCACAGCCGCGCAAGGCGTCTTCGAGCAGCCGGGCATCTTCGCCGAGCAGCAGCACCGCCTTGACCAGGCGCTCGGCAAGTGGCCGCAGCACGCGGAAATCCGCGCCCTTGCCCTGCCCGCCCGCGATCAGGATGACCGGTCCAGGCATTGCACTGATAGCCTTTGCACACGCCTCGACATTCGTGCCTTTCGAATCGTTGTACCAGCGCACCTCACCGTCGGTGGCCAGCAGCTCGAGACGGTGCGGCAGGCCGCGAAAGCTCGCCAGAGCCTCCAGGCAACGCTTGCGCGGCAGCTGCAACGGTTCGAGCAGGGCGAGGATCGCCAGCGCATTGGCCATGTTGTGTTCGCCCGGCATCTGTAGCGCGCCCTGTCGCAACAGGGCGTCTCCGTCGCTCTGCAACCAGGTTTCGCCGTCGAGCTCCATCGGCGAGTAGTCTGCCGACGGCTGCCGCTCCAACGTGAACCAGGCTACGTCGGCGCTTTCAGGCCAGGTGAGTCGATCATCGCGGTTGGCCACATGACGCACTGCGCCGACATGAATGCGCTGCTTGGCAGCGGCGTAGTCTTCCAGCGAATCGTAGCGATCCATATGATCATCGCTGACGTTCAGCACCACAGCCGCCAGCGATTCGAGCCGATGGGTAGACTCCAGCTGATAGCTGGACAGTTCAACCACATGAATGTCGGCGGCTTCGCTCAGTGCATCGAGTGCCGGCAGCCCGATATTGCCGCAGGCCACGGCCCGCAGCCCGCAGGCGTTCAACACGTGAGCCATCCAGGCGACGACCGTGCTCTTGCCGTTGGAGCCTGTCACGGCGATTACCGGCGTGTTCACGACACCTGCAAACAGTTCGATATCACCGATCACCGCAACGCCTGCCTCTATGGCTGCTGCCACCGCCGGTTGCCGACGGGCGACGCCCGGGCTCAGGATCAGCACATCGACAGTCGTGAATGTATCGGTATCGAAGCTTGCCAGAACGCTCACACCGTCCAGTGACTCGCTCGCCGCTTGCGACAAGGGACCCTCATTGGCCATGGTGAAAGGCAACTGGCAGCGACACAGGTAGCGCGCCACCGACAGCCCGGTGAGCCCGGCGCCCACCACCATAATGCGCTTGCCCTGTAGTTGATCAGGCGTCATCAGCGGATCTTCAGAGTCGACAGGCCGATCAGCACCAGAATGACGGTGATGATCCAGAAGCGCACGATGATGCGCGGCTCGGGCCAGCCCTTCAGCTCGAAATGATGATGGATGGGCGCCATGCGAAAGATGCGCCGACCGGTGAGCCGATAGGAGGCCACCTGCAGGATGACAGATACTGCCTCCATGACGAATACGCCACCCATGATGAACAGCACCAGTTCCTGGCGCACGAGAATCGCCACGATACCCAGCGCCGCGCCGATCGACAGTGCACCCACATCGCCCATGAATACCTGAGCCGGGTAGGTGTTGAACCATAGAAAACCAAGACCGGCACCGACCAGCGAACTGCAGAAGACCGTGAGTTCACCGGAGCCGCGGATGTTGGGGATGCTCAGGTAGCCTGCGAATACCGAGTGACCGGCCAGGTAGGCGATGAGTCCCAGGCCCGCGGCGACCATGACCGAAGGCAGGATGGCCAGGCCATCCAGACCATCGGTGAGATTCACCGCATTGCTGCTGCCGACGATGACCAGAAAGGCGAACGGCAGGAAGAAGATACCCAGGGGGATGGCCACGCTCTTGAAGAACGGCACGATCAGCTCCAGCTCGGCAGGCTGACTGGCGGTGAAGTACATGATCAGCACCGCGATACCTGCGACCAGTGCCTGCCAGGCGATCTTCTCGCGCGCGCTGAGCCCGGCGGAGTTCGCCAGTACCACCTTGCGGTAGTCATCTACCCAGCCGATGGCGCCGTAGCCGATGGTCACGAACAGCACCAGCCAGACTTGCTTGACGGCCAGGTCCGACCACATCAGGGTGCTCAGGCAGACCGCAACGAGAATCATCGCACCGCCCATGGTGGGTGTACCGGCCTTCACCAGATGCGACTGCGGCCCGTCGTCGCGTACCGACTGGCCGATCTTCGCTGCTGTCAGCCAGCGAATCAGCCGCGGTCCCAGCACCAGACAGACCACCAGCGCCGTGAGCGCAGAGAAGATCGCCCGCAGGGTGATGTAGCGCACCACTTCGAAGCCGCTATCGAGGATCACCAGCCAGTCACCGATCAGCAGCATCATGGGGCAGGCACTCCTTCAACCGCCACCAACCGTTCCACTACACGCTCCATGCGACTTCCTCTTGATCCCTTGACCAGCACGACGGTATCGGCGTCGAGCATCGTTTGCAGCCTGGACAGCAACGGTTCCAGCGTACCGAAGGCCTCGCCCTGGCCGAAACCGGCTGCTGCCTCGGCTGCCAGGGAGCCGAGCGTCAGCACCGAATCGATGCCGGCACCACGGGCGTACTGCCCGGCCTGCCGATGCATCGCTCCGGCGTCGGCTCCCAGCTCCAGCATGTCTCCGAGCACCAGGATACGACGACCCGGGCGCTGTGCCAGCACATCGATCGCCGATCGGGTGGCTGCCGGGCTTGCATTGTAGGTATCGTCGATCAGGACCGCATCTTGCAGGCCACGTTTGATCTCGAGCCTGCCCTTGACGCCCGCGACGCCTGCCAGGCCAGCCACGATCGCATCGACTCCGATGCCCAGCGCCCAGGTCGCGGCAACGGCGGCCACGGCATTCATGGCGTTGTGTCTTCCAGGCAACCCGAACGCGGCGGTGTGCCGACGGCCGTCGAGCTCGAATTGCAACTCCGGACCTTCGAGCAGCCGCACACCCGCAGTGGCGGTGGTACCGAACTCGATACGACGGCAGTGCGCAGCGGCGGCGCGCAGCACCGGCGCATACGGGCTGTCACCGTTGATCAGAGCCACCCCGTCGGAGCCCAGCCCGCGATAGATCTCAGCCTTGGCATGGGCGACGCCTTCGAGGCTACCGAAGCCTTCGAGATGAGCCGCTTCGACGTTGTTCACCAGCGCGACATCGGGGGCTGTGAGCCCGGTGAGCCAGTCGATCTCGCCGGCATGGTTGGCGCCCATCTCCACGACCGCGAAGCGATGTTCCTCGTGTCGTGAAAGCAGTGTCAGGGGGACCCCGATATCGTTGTTCAGATTGCCGCGTGTGGCACACACCGGGCCGACGAGGCGCAGGATCGTCGTGACGATTTCCTTGACGGTCGTCTTGCCGTTGCTGCCGGTGATCGCCACCGTCGGCAGCTTGTGGCGGCCCGCCTTGTACTTGCCAAGCAGGCCAAGCCCCCGGCGCGTGTCATCGATGACCAGCTGCGGTACCGGCAACGAACGCTCGGCATCGACCATGACACCCGCGGCACCACCGGCGACGGCCGCATCGATATAGTCGTGACCGTCGAAGCGTTCCCCCTTGAGCGCCACGTAAAAGTCACCTCGCGACAGGGTTCGACTATCGATGCTCACAGCATTCAGGGACACGTTGTCGCCATGCAGGGCGGCACCGATCGCGTCTGCGCAATTCGCCAGATGCATCATGCTCGAGAGGCCCCCTCTGCAAGCAGCCTGACCACCGTGGCACGGTCACTGTAGGCGCGACGCTGCCGACCGATGATCTGGTAGTCCTCGTGGCCCTTGCCGGCGACCACGATGATGTCGTCGGCCGCGCTGTGCTCGAGCGCACACCGGATCGCTTCGGTGCGTTCACCGATGACCCGCGCACGCGCAGGATGCGTCAGCGAGGCGAGAATCTGCGCCCGGATAGCCGCAGCATCTTCGGTACGTGGATTGTCGTCCGTAATGATGATGTGGTCTGCCAATTCAGCCGCCGCTCCCATGGGTGCACGCTTGCCGGGGTCGCGGTCGCCACCGCAGCCGAACACGACCCACAGCTCGCCGGCACAATGCTGACGTGCCGCTGTCAGTGCAGCCACGAGGGCATCAGCGGTATGCGCGAAGTCGACGATGATCGCCGCCTGCCCGTCGGCGCCGTAGCGCTCCATGCGACCGGGCACCGGCGCGATCTTCTCGAGCGCCGCACAGGCATCGTTGGCCGCATGCCCGAGCACCTGCAGCACTGCAATGCAGGCGAGCAGGTTATCGACATTGAAACGGCCGACAAGCCCGCTCGACACCGGTTGCCGGATGCCCTGCCCGACAACCATGAACTGCAAGCCAGACACCGTTGATCGAACCTCGTCGACATTGATCCGATGCAGCTTGCGAAGCTTCGCGCGCTCCTCGCACGAAGTCACGGTCTGATCGCTGGGTTGATCGTTGGCCTGGGCGTCGCCGAGGTCACTGTCAGATCTGCTGCCCCGGTCGCCGGTAGGCCGACTGTCGAATACCCAGGTGGCCGGTGCACCCGGTTTGGCAGCGGCCAGCTCGCGTCCGAAGCGATCCGCGACATTGAGCACCTGCGCGCGCAACGAGGGCCATGTGAACAGGCGGGCCTTTGCTTCGCGGTACCGTTCCAGGCTGACGTGATAGTCGAGATGATCGCGGCCGAGATTGGTCAACACCGCGATATCGATGTCTACGGCGTCCAGACGGCCTTCGGCCAATCCATGCGAAGAAGCTTCGAGTGCGACGACCTCGGCACCCTGGTCACGTAGCTCGGCGATCATCGCCTGCAGGGTCACGGCATCCGGCGTGGTCAGCTCAGTGGTAGCGAGCGCGCCGATGAAGCCCCAGCCCAGGGTGCCGATGTATCCGCAGCGCGTGCCCAATGCCGCCAGTGCCGCCTGCACGAAATGACATACCGAGGTCTTGCCATCGGTACCGGTCACCGCGGCGATCGTCACAGACTTGCTTGGATGCCCGAAGAAACGTGCGGCGATGAAGCCCGCACGCTCCTTCAGGCGCGGCACTTCGATGAAGACCACACCGGCCTCATGCATGGCCGCACGTGCGTTGGCGAAGCCTGCCAGCTCGCCGGGCTCGGCCGCTATCGCCACGACCTTGCGTTCGATGGCCTGGCGCACGAAATGCAAGCCGTGAGTGGTACCGCCGGCCAGTGCCAGATACAGAAAGCCCTCATCGGCCAGCCGCGTATCGAGGCATACACCCCTGATCACGACAGACGAGTGACGCGGTACGCCGCCACCGCGTGATGAATCGGTGCTCTCGCCGGTCTCGTCAGGCCCCGCGCCCGCGGCGACGATGGCATCTTCGACAAGCAACTCGCCGAGTGCCATGCATCGGTTCGAGGCGGCCATCAGGATTCGTCATCCGGCTGATCGACTCGCGCCATGTCGTTCCAGAACGCCGGCAGGCGCTCGCGTAACTCATCGGTGTCATCGGGGTCGACGTTCTGCAGGCGCAACGCCTGCGCCATAATGTCGGCGAACACCGGAGCGGCCACCTGACTGCCGAAATAATCGCCGCCCTTCGGATCATGGACGACCACCACGGTGGCGATACGCGGATCGGAGGCCGGCGCGAAACCTGCAAACACCGACACGTAACGATCCTCCGCATAACCTCCCTTCTCCGAACGGTGCGAGGTGCCCGTCTTGCCGGCCACCTGGTAGCCAGGCACCTTGGCGCGCGTTCCGGAGCCATGGGTAACCACCGATTCAAGCATGGAATCGACCTCGGCGACGATGGACTGGTCGATCACGCGCGTACCTTCGGGCAGTTCGTCCTCTGCCGAATCGATGGCAAGAAACGAGACCGGCATCATGACCCCATCGTTTCCCAGTGCCGCATAGGCACGTGCCAGTTGCAAGGCTGTCACCGACAGGCCGTAGCCGAACGACACGCTCTCCTGTTCCACCCTGTGCCAGTAGCTGGGGTGATTGAAATAGCCAGCCACCTCACCGGGGAACTGGCTGCCCGGCGAACGTCCGAACCCGAATGCATCGAACACTGACCACATCTGCTCGGGATCGAGTTGACGGGCGATCTTGCTGATGCCGACGTTGCTCGACTGGCGTACGATGCCGCGCAGGTCAAGCCAGCCGTTGTCTTTCGCATCCCGGATCTCGTACTTGCCGATGTAATAGGAGCCGGGTGATGTGTCGACGATATCGTCCGGCACGAACTTGCCCGACGCCAGCGCGGCTGCGATCGTAAAGGGTTTCATCGTGGAACCCGGTTCGAACACATCGGTAACGGCACGATTGCGCTGCCGATCGAAGTGCCGCGAACGGCTGTCGTTCGGGTTGTAGCTCGGCACGTTGCTCATTGCCAGAACCTCGCCGCTACGTACGTCGAGCACCACGGCCGAGGCTGAGCTTGCGTCATGCTCGCGTATCGCATCTATCAGCGCACGGCTGGCCACATACTGAAGTTGTTCGTCGACACTGAGTTTCAGATCCCGTCCCGGCTGTGCCGCCTCGAGCACGTCGAGCCCGGTGATCTCGCGGCCGCGGATATCCCGCACCACACGGCGGCTGCCCGGCGAGCCTCGCAACCAGTTGTCATAGGCCAGTTCGAGCCCTTCGGTGCCCCGATCGTCGATATCGGTGAAGCCCACCAGATGCGCGGTTGCCGGACCACTGGGAAAGTACCGGCGATACTCCCGGCGCAGAGATATACCGTTGACTCCGAGCCATATGACACGCTCGACCACATCCGGTGGCACGTGCCGCTTGACGTACATGAAGCGTCGACCCTGTGAGGCGGCGCGTTCGACACGCTTGCGCAGGGGGTCCGCCTCGACGCCGATCAGGCTGGCAATCTCGCCGATGGCATCGGGTTGCTCGACCAGCTTCATCGGTTCCGCGGTAATTGTCTGGATCGGGGTGCTGATCGCGAGCGGCTCGCCGTTTCGATCGGTCAGGCGTCCCCGGTGAGCCGGTATTTCCACGGTTCGCAACTGCCGCGCATGACCTTCACCGAGGTAGAACTCATGCTCCAGGGCCTGCAGCTGCACCGCACGAAACAACAGGCCGGCACCCAGGGCGGCGAATGCACCGAGCACGACGCGTCGCCGAAAGGCACTTTGGCGCTCCAGGCGCGACGGATCGTTCACCGGCCATCCCCGGCGAGCGGAATCATGATCGAATCCTGCAAGCCTGGCACCTTCATGCGGAGCTCGCGCTGCGCCGCACGCTCGATGCGACCGTGTTCGGAAAACGTGCCTTCCTCGATCTGCAGACGACTCCACTGCATATCGAGGTCATCGATGTAACGCTGATTGGCGCTCTTCTCCATGTAAGACACACGACTCAGATGCGTGCTGTAGACGACCGCCACCGCGCTGCAGGTACATAGCACCGCCAGCAGCAGATTGAGGGTGGCCAGACGGCTCACGGCGAGGTGCCTGGCGAGCCCATTGGCGAGCTGGTTCATGCGACACGCTCCGCCACGCGCAAGGTGGCACTGCGGGCACGCGGGTTCATGCCCAACTCGGCATCATCAGCCTTCTCGGCCTTGCCGATCACGCGCCAGGGATGCAGCGACGTCACCGGTGGTGGCAGATGCCTCGGCAGGCTCGGGTCCGGCGGTGGTTGGCGTAGCGCCCTCTTCACCAGCCGGTCTTCCAGCGAATGAAAGCTGATCAATACCAGGCGACCACCGATGCGCAGCACGCGTGCGGCCTGCGCCAGCAAGGCCTTCAAGGCATCCAGCTCGCCATTCACCTGAATGCGAATTGCCTGAAACGATCGTGTGGCAGGATGATGATGACGCTCCCAGCGCGGGTGGGCCTGTTTCACTATCTCGGCGAGTTGTGCCGTACGCTGCAAGGGTGACACTTCGCGCGCCGCCACTATCGCTGCGGAAATCCGCTTCGCATAGCGCTCCTCGCCGTAGGTTTTCAACACGTCGGCCAGCTCTTTTACCGACACCCGAGCCAGCCACTGGGCAGCGGATTCGCCCGACGTGGGATCCATCCGCATATCCAGATCGCCATCGCGTGAAAAACCGAAACCTCGCTCGGCCTCGTCCAGCTGAGGTGATGACACACCGATATCGCACAATAGACCGTCGACCGTATCCAGCCAGCCCTCGGCATCTACCAATTCTTGCAGGTCCGCGAAGTTTCCCGGTCGCACGATGACACGCGGCTCATCGACGAAGCGTTCCCGCGCGTGGCAGATGGCAGCCGGGTCGCGATCGATCGCCAGCAACAGCCCTTCCGGCCCGAGCTGTTCCAGTACGGCGGCACTGTGGCCACCGCGGCCATAGGTGCCATCGATATAGCGCCCACCAGCTCGCACCTGCAGCGCAGCGATCGCCGGTGCGCACAGCACAGGTACATGCGATGCGTCCTTTGTAATTGTGGTGGTTCTCATAGAGATAGTGACTGCAGGACATCTGGAATCTGTGACCAATCGGTTTCAGCGATCTCCTCCTGGGCGTTGCCCAACTCCGCTTCCCAAGCCTCCTCGCTCCACAGCTCGAACTTCGTCTTCAACCCGACCAGGACTACCTTCTTGTCGATCTTGCCGAACTCACGCAGTGCCGGGCTGATCATGATGCGTCCCGTGCCGTCGAATTCCTGCTCGTCGGCAAAACCGATGAAATAGCGTTGCAACGAGCGCGCGAGCGGGTTCAGGTTGGGCAGCTGACTGATCTGGTTCTCTATATGGATCCAGACCGGATACGGGTAGATGACAACGCACTTGGCCATCGGATCTGCGGTGATCACCAGCTTGTCGACACCTTCTTCGGCCACGCGATCCCGATGAGCCTTGGGTATGGCAACCCGGCCCTTGGCATCGACGCTGAGTTTCGTTTGGCCGCGGAACATACTGTTTTGGTTCGATCTCCCACCATTTGCCACAAAAATGCACTTGGCGCCACTATAGGGCCAACTCAGAAAGCGGTCAACGAAATGACGGGGTCCAAAGGGATAAACCAGCGGGCTTCATGTTAACTCAGTATAAACAATACTATAGAGTTTTTTCAATCGCTTACGAAGTGTTTGCAGAATGTTACGCACCTCGTCCCGAGGAAACCTGAGTGATAGTGCACCGCAAGAAGACATGTTGCGGATTGTTTACAATTCACCGGCAGTAGTGAGCAATTTTGCGTACACGAAAGCGAACCCCGGAATTCAGGTTCCGTTCAGCTTGAACGTGCACCAAAACGGGTCGCCGACACCGAACGGTTTGCTGAAACGCTGAATCGCGAAGGAGGACGCGAGAGAAGGGATGTGACGTGAAAACGCAACGTGGGGACAAGACTTGCACGTGCGACGCGCGGATGCGCGGCGCGGCAACCCTCAGATGCGCCGG
Organism: Granulosicoccaceae bacterium; assembly: GCA_965214025.1. Lineage (GTDB taxonomy): Bacteria > Pseudomonadota > Gammaproteobacteria > Granulosicoccales > Granulosicoccaceae > Granulosicoccus. The sequence continues at coordinate 100,323 of CBDCAW010000053.1, read as the reverse complement.
AGTAAGGTGGAGTTGGCCATAAGCCGGGTTCTGTCGAGGGTCATCATTCATCTGGGCGCTGCGTCACCGCAGCGCTCGAGCGACCTACCCGGGAACAGTGCGGACCGCACCAACGTTCCCCTATTTGGTCTTGCTCCAGGCGGGGTTTACCGTGCCACCGAATGTTGCCACCGGCGCGGTGCGCTCTTACCGCACCCTTTCACCCTTACCGGCGAGACGCGTTGCCGACCGAAGGCTCGAAAGCCTCGTTCGACAACTTGCCACGCTTAGGCGGTCTACTCTCTGCTGCACTGGCCGTGGGCTCACGCCCCCCAGGGGTTACCTGGCGCCTTGTCCTGTGGAGCCCGGACTTTCCTCCGCAACTTTCGAAAATCAGAACAATACAGCCCTGACCTCTCCGGTTGCCGCGATGACCTGGCCAACTCCGCAGGCAGGATACCACTGCTGCCACCGGGCTGACCGACTAAAGGCACCCGGGTCGTGACGCTGAGGGCTGCCGGTAACGTACGGTGGGTAACGTAGCTCGCTGGAGCCGGTCCGGCACCAGGGTCAATCGTCGTCAGTGGCGCGTTTCTTCGCTGCCTGCAGTTCCAGCCCGCGATCGTAGGCCTGCCCTCGCGGAATATCGTGCAGCTCGGCAACGCAGCGTGCCGCCGTCTTCAACGGAAGGTGCTTCAACAGCACTTCCAGCAAGGTATCGAGCGCGATCGGGTCGGCGGCATCGTGCCCGATGCGTTCAGCACCGCTGATCACCAGCACGAACTCCCCGCGCTGGCGCTGTTCGTCAACCAGCGTCTGCTCCAGAACCCGCGCCGGCGTGCCATGCAGGATCGACTCGTGTCGCTTGGTGAGTTCTCGGGCCAGAGTCAGCTCGCGCCGCGCGTCGCACAGACTGGCAATGTCCTGTAACGTGGCGACGATACGGTGCGGGCTTTCGTACAGTACCAGCGTCTCCGGCGCTGCCAGCAAGGGGGCCAGCCAGGTTCGTCTGTTGTTGCGCTTCGCAGGCGGGAAACCGGCATACGTGAAACGGTCGGTGGGCAGGCCACTCACGCACAGCGCCGCCGTCAGTGCGCTGGCTCCCGGCACCGGGGATACAGTGATGCCGGCCTGCAGGCAGGCTCGCACGATGCGATACCCGGGATCATTGATCAGCGGCGTGCCCGCATCACTGATCAAGGCCGCAGAGCCACCCGCCCGCAGGAACTCGAGCACCTCGGGCACGCGCGCCTGCTCGTTGTGTTCGTGCAGCGATACCAGTCGCGAGGTAACCCCGAAATGGCGCATCAGCGGCCCGCTGTGACGTGTATCTTCCGCATAGACACGCTCCACGCCCTTCAGCACTGAAATTGCCCGGGCCGACATGTCCTCACGGTTGCCGATTGGCGTAGCCACCAGGTAGAGGGTATGCTTTGCGCTCGAAATCATACCCGACACCATGATCGCTCCTCTTCGCAGCCTGTCGCTGCCGCCCCTCGCCGCTCTGCTGCTCCTCGCTATGTTGCAACAGGGCTGCACGAGCGTTCCGCTGGCCGAATCCACCGACCCGGCGCTGGCGAGAATAACAGACCCCGAAGCGCGCGAGGCCCTGCAGGGCGGTGATGCACAGACAGCGGCTGATATCTACAGCAGACGTGCCAGTGCGAGCAACGACCAACAGGAGCGCGAGAATTTCCAGCTGCTGGCGGCCGAGATCCTGTTCGATCGCGCCATGCTCGAGCCCGGCCTTCTCAAGCTGGCTGATCTACCGGAGACCATGAACAGCCGAGCCCTGCAGCAACGGCGCCGGATCGTCGAGGCCAAGAGCCTGCTCTACGATCGTGATGCCGAAGGTGCGCTGGAAGTCCTACCCGACCCGCTGGCCGTCGATTCGCCCCTGCATCGGGCTCGGGTGTACGAGACTCAGGCACAGAGCTACCGGGCCCTGCGGGATCCGGATAACGAACTCACCGCTCGCATCGAGCTGGAGGCCCAACTCGACAACGAAGAGATCGTCGATCGCAACCACGCACAGATCTGGCAGCTGCTCACCACTCAGTCGTTACCCACACTGCGGGGCATGACCACGAACGTACGCAGCGATACCTATCAGGGCTGGATCGAACTGGCGCTGACCTACTCCGAAGCGGGGCTCGACGAGCGACGGCGCGGTAACGACCTGGAGCTCTGGCAGCAACGATTCCCACGCCACCCGGCCCGTCAGCGGTTCGTGGCCACCCTTCAGGAGCCGGTTCGCGAAGGCGGCAGGCTGGCTGGCGCCGGCCGGCCGATCGAGCAGGTTGCCGTGCTGCTACCGCTGACAGACCCGGCCACTGCCGAGGCGGCCGGCGCCATTCGTGATGGCCTGATCGCCGCCTGGGTGAAGGCAGGGCGCGAACCCGTGTTGCGATTCTTCGATGTCGGCCCTGATCCCGGCAACGCCCGCCGAGTGTACGACAGCGCGGTAAGCAACGGTGCGGACGCCATCATCGGACCCTTGCGCAAGCCGGCGGTGGCCGCCATCGTCACGCAGCAAACGGTTCCGCTGCCCACCATCACTCTGAATACGGTAGACATACCCGCGCGCAATGTTGCCAGCAACAATGTGATCCAGTTCGGTCTGGCGCCGGAAGACGAGGCCGAGGCTGCCGCACTGCGAGCGGTCGCGCTGTCCTTGAACAATGCCGTGATCCTACAGTCTGACGATGAACGCGGCGATCGTGAAGCGCGCGCCTTCCAGGACACGATGTTCCGCCACGGTGGCGATGTGGTGCATGTCGGCATCCTGCCGCAGAACGAATACGACTACTCCGAACAGATCCGCGAGGCGCTGGCGATCACCGACAGCGACCTGCGCTTCCGTACCTTGAGTGCCAACATCGGTCGCAGGTTGTTCTTCGAGCCTTCGATTCGCAACGATGTCGATGTGGTCTTTCTGGCCATCTCCAATGAGCAGGCAAGATCGGTGCGTCCGCAACTCGACTTCTTTCACGCCGCCCAGCTGCCGCGCATCGGCACCTCGCGCATCGCGGCGCTCGCGGCCGACGAGAAGGCCGATCGGGACCTCAACTCCATCTTCTATGCCGATGCGCCCTGGGTACTTAGAAAAGCACTGCGCGAAGACCCCCTGCGTCAGGAGGTCATCGACAACTTTCCCGAGGCGGATGGCGTATTCGCGCGGCTGTACGCGCTCGGCATCGACGCGTTCACACTGGCAACCGCACTGCAGGCACTTGGCGATGGCGAAACCATTCAGGGCTATACCGGCGACCTCACGCTTGACGCCGATGGCCATGTGGAGCGGCGCCTCGACTGGGCTCAGTACCGGGAAGGCAAGTCAGTCGGGATACCGAGGGTCGAGGCGAAACCTCTGGCTCCGGTGCTCTCCCGGGAAGCCCCGAACTAGTGGTCCAACCACTGGTGGTCCATCCACTAGAGCCTTCCACAGGATCGGCAGTGCCGGAAAATTCAGGAAGAGCCCCGACAGGTTGATGATTCGACAGGTGACACGGAGGTCACATGCTACCCACGAAAACTACCGGCAACGCGCCGACGGGTGAGTCTTCGCCGCGTGACATCGGTGATCGTGCCGAGACGCTCGCTGCGAAGTTCCTGCAGGCGCAGGGCCTGAAGCTCATCGAACGCAACTACACCCGTCGCATCGGCGAAATCGATCTGATCGTGCAAGATCCGGCGACTGAAACGATTATCTTCGTCGAGGTTCGCTATCGGCAACGCGCCTCGCGTTTCGGTGACGGGATCGACAGCATCACGATGGCCAAGCAACGCAAGCTGCGTCGAACGGCTAGAGCCTGGCTGCAGCAGCATGCGACACCAGCCACTTCGGCGCGCATCGACGTTCTGGCCATTCAATCCGATAGCCGGCCAGAGAGCCAGCCTGCAAACCCACTCGACGGAAGGTCGGAAAAAATGAACGCCGGGCCGGTGCCGTCAGGTATGGAAAACCCGTTGTGCAATGCCAGTGTCCGCTTCGATGAGCACCGTGTGACCTGGATCACCAACGCGATCTGAAGTGGAAGCGAGCTACTTGACGATCTTAAGATTGGGCCGGCGCGCGGCCGTAGGGCCCGGTACCGGATCGGCCGTTGTGGCCTTTCCCGGAGTCGGATCGGAAGGAGTGTCGTCCTGGTCCCCGAACATCATGCCCTGCCCGTTTTCCCGCGCATAGATTGCCAGCACACTGGCCACCGGCACGTTCACGTCCATGGCCGCGCCGCTGAAGCGTGCGTTGAACATGATCGCTTCGTTCCCCAGCACGAGACTGTGCGTGGCCTCGGGGCTCACGTTCAGTATGATCCGGCCGTTTTCCACGAACGCACTGGGCACCTCCACAGATTCATGCGCGGTATCGACCAGCATGTAGGGGGTAAAGCTGTTGTCGACTATCCATTCATAAAGGGCACGAATGAGGTAGGGTCTGCTGGACGTCATGCACTCATCTCTCGTTCCTGTCGAGTCAGGCTCATGTCGAAACCGGGACGTGCGAACATGCGCCGCGCGTACTGGGTGATCGATGTGGCCGATGCAGGCAGAACGATGCCATAGTGCGGCAGCCGCCACAATAGCGGAACGACGGTGGCATCGAGAACGGAGTATTCCTCGGACAGGAAGAATGGCATGGCCGCGAACACATCGGCCGATGCGGCCAGCGACTCGGCGAGCTGGCCACGTGCTGTTTCAGCCGCGCGTTTTTCAGCTGCCCTGCCGGCCGGCCTGCCGCTATCGACGATGGCCGGGAGCAGGGAATACCAGTCGGTCTGAATCCTGAACAGCGCCAACCTGACCCTGGCCCTTGAAACCGGGTCTACCGGCATCAGCGGCGGGTGTGGATAGCGTTCGTCAAGGTAATCCATGACCACTCGCGCGTCATACAGTACGAGATCACGATCGACGATGGTGGGCAGGGTACCTTGCGGGTTGAGCTGGATCAGATCTTCCGGCGGCCTGTCGGCATCGACCGTAATCAGATCGATGTCGATATCCTTTTCCGCCATCATCAACCGCACCCGGTGCGACTCGATGGACGTCGTATCCGAGTACACCGTCATCGACGAGCGTCGGTTCCCGGTGACGCTCACAGGCTCACCGGGTGTTCGTGCCTGATTTCGATGATGATCAAACCGGCTTCTTGACGACGTCTTTCCAGTATTCCTGCTTCAGGAAATAGGCGATGGCAAGCAGGCCGAACAGGAATGCCATGACGAACATGCCCATGCGATGGCGAGTTTCCTTGATCGGGTCGCTGACATACGCCAGGAAGTTCGTCAGGTCGGTGATGGTCGCATCATACTGTTTCGGTGTCTGCGAACCCTCGGTGGCCAATTTCAGACCGACCACCGTCTTCTCGCCATCGTGCTCCTCATAGATCGGCTCCTGCCAACCTTGCAGATCCGCCAGTACGTGCGGCATGGCAGCACCGGGATAGACCGTATTGTTGACACCCACGCCACCCCGGTCCGGGTCGATGTAGAAGCTCTTCATGTAGGTGTAGATCCAGTCGACACCACGTGACCGGGCGGTCAGCGACAGGTTCGGCGGTACCACACCGAACGCCTGCTCGCCGTACTCTTTGGTCATGTTGTTGAACATCAGTGAACCCACCTTCGTGGGCTCCCCGGCCTCGTCGGTCGTGAAGATGAAATTCTTCTCGACGTCTTCCTCACTGAGTTCCAGATCCTGGGCAAGGCGGCTGTAGCGCTGATAGCCCAGGCTATGACAGCCCATGCAGTTGTTGACGAAAGTCCTCGCACCACGCTGCAATGACTTCTCGTTCGACGTATCGATCTGCGGCGACTCGAGCTCGACCGTGCTTCCGGCCGCCAGTGCGACCGGAGCCACCAGCGAAGCGACGAGCACTGATGTTAGGCGCAGCATCATGCGGTCACCCTCTCTGGCAGCGGTTTGGTGGATTCATACCTACTCACGAGGAACAGCCCGACGAAGAAGCCGAAGTAGATGACCGAACAGATCCGTGACATCAGCGTGTAGGTAGGCGTCGATACCTGCATTCCGAGGTAACCGAGGATGAGGAAGGCGATCACGAAGGTGAACAGCAGCACCTTGAACCAGATCGATCGGTAACGGATCGACTTCACCGGGCTCCTGTCGATCCAGGGCAGGAAGAACAGGAAGATGATCGCGGCACCCATCGCGATGACGCCACCGAGCTTGTCGGGCACTGCCCGGAGAATCGCGTAGAACGGTGTGAAATACCAGACCGGTGCGATATGTTCGGGTGTCTTCAAAGGATCGGCCGGAATGAAGTTGGCGTGCTCCAGGAAGTAGCCACCCATTTCGGGGGCGAAGAACACGATGGCGAAGAACACGATCAGGAACACGACCGCACCCATGAAATCCTTGACCGTGTAGTACGGGTGGAACGGGATGCCGTCTTTCGGAATGCCTTCGGCGTTCTTGTTCGCCTTGATCTCGATACCATCCGGGTTGTTCGAACCCACTTCGTGCAGCGCCATGATGTGCCCGACCACGAGGAAGATCAGCACCAACGGTACCGCGATCACGTGCAGGGCGAAGAAACGGTTCAACGTGGCATCGGAGACGATGTAATCACCTTTGAGCCACACGGTGACCGCATCACCGATACCGAACGGAATCGCACCGAACAGCGAGATGATGACCTGCGCCCCCCAATAGCTCATCTGCCCCCAGGGCAGCAGGTAGCCCATGAAGGCTTCAGCCATCAAGACCACGTAGATCAGCATGCCGAACACCCACAGCAGCTCACGCGGCTTCTTGTAGGAGCCATACATCAAGGCGCGGAACATGTGCAGGTAGACGACCACGAAGAACATGGACGCTCCGGTGGAGTGCATGTAGCGGATCAGCCAGCCGAAGTTGACATCACGCATGATGTACTCGACCGACGTGAACGCGAGTTGCCCGTCCGGCTTGTAGGCCATCGTGAGAAAGATACCGGTCACCACCTGAATGCCCAGCACGAGCATGGCAAGCGCACCGAAGTAGTACCAGATGTTGAAGTTCTTCGGCGCGTAGTACTTGGTGATGTGCTCCTCGAGCAGCTTGGTGACCGGCAGGCGCTGGTCTATCCAACCCATCACTGACCCGGTCTGGCTGACCTGGGGAATGTCTGAAGACGCGTTGTTACTCATACTGCCACTCCGTTTTCGTCCTGCCCGACAAGGATCAGGTTTTCGTCTTCATACATGTACGTCGGAATCTCCAGATTGTATGGCGCCGGCACACCGGAATACACGCGCCCCGCCAGATCGAACTTGGAACCATGGCACGGACAGAAGAACCCGCCTTCCCAGTCGCTACCCATATCGGCGGGAGCCACCTCGGGACGATAGGTGGGCGAACACCCCAGGTGAGTGCAGATACCGATCACCACGAGGTACTCCGGCTTGATCGCACGAGACTGGTTCTGCGCGTATTCCGGCTGGTAGGGCTGGACCGAATCCGGATCGCGGAGCTGGCCCGTGACGCTTTCCAGTGTCTTGAGCATTTTCTCGGTACGCTTGATGACCCACACCGGCTTGCCACGCCACTCGACCGTCATCAACTGACCGGGTGCGAGTTTGCTGACATCGGCCTCGACGGGTGCACCGGCTGCCTTGGCACGGGCGCTGGGCGACATGGAAGACACCAGCGGTGTGACCAGCGCCAGAGCCCCGAGCCCACCGACCGCAGCCGCACCGCCCACCAGCAAGCGTCGGCGCTTCGGGTCGACACCCTCGGAGGTGATGGAGGACATCTGCGCCGCGTCTTCCTCCAGTGTGGAATCGATCGCACCGGCATCGCTCCGGTTGTCATTCTTTGAACTTTTGCTCATGCTGGAAATTCCTCGGCGGTATGAGGTATGGGAGGGTTCCGGACACCGCATCCCGATCCCTACAAGATTACCATAGCCATTGGCGGGGTCAGGCGCCTGAACGGCAAACCGGCGCCGGGCGAAACGGCCCCGTGTGCCACGATCCAATGGTGTACGTTCGAAATGCGATCATGATGCAAACTTCCTACCTGTGGCGATGGGGTATCGTCGGCGTCGTGATCGGTGGCGCCCTGTATGCCCTGGTTCCGCTCGACGGCCAGTTGGGCCGGTTGGCAGACGTGGGAACCGAAGTCACGGCGACGAGCGAACCTGCCAGCTCCACAGATCCCGCCCGTGTTTCAAGCGCCGTAGAACCTGGGTCCGACAACACACGCGCCGGCATTGCGGCCACGCACGACAGGCTCTCCTACAATGAGGGCATCATGCGCGTGGCACCTTCGGTGGTCAGCCTGTTCGCCAGCACTGCCGCAGGTCGGAAAACCCGTCGAGAAGCCGGTACGGGCGCCGTCGAACCAGCCGACGACACCTCGCAGACCAAGCTGGAATCCGCCAACGATCAACAACAGGGCTCGGGCGTCATCATCGATGCCGCCGGGCTGATCCTGACGAACTTTCATCTGGTCGATGGTGCCGACGACATCGAAGTCGTGCTGAACGACGGTACCCGCCATCGAGCCGATTTGCTCGGCAGTGATCGGGCAACCGATCTGGCCGTGTTGCGCATCGATGTGGACGGCTTGCCGGATGGCCCGTCGAACGACTTGCCGGCCGTACCGATCGAATCGGGGTCCATCCTGTATGTCGGCGATATCGTACTGGCGATCGGCAATCCTTTCGGCGTTGGCCAGACGGTGACCCAGGGAATCGTCAGTGCCACAGGCAGGCAGGTGGCGGGCGGCAGTGCCTGGCAGCACTTCGTCCAGATCGACGCGGCGATCAACCCGGGCAACTCCGGTGGCGCACTGATCGATCCGCTCGGTCGATTGGTCGGCGTGACCTCGGCAGTGCTCAGGGGCGAACAGAATGCTCAGGGAATCAGCTTTGCCATTCCCGGCAAGTTGCTGGCTCAAGTGGTGCCTCAGCTCATTGCCGAAGGTCGTGTCAGGCGCGGCTGGCTCGGCATCGGCGCAGACGACCTCGCGATGTTTCCCGAGCTCGCACGTCGCACCAGGCGTGGCGCGGTGATCACCGCCGTGATCGAGCAAAGCCCGGCGCAGACCGGCGACTTGCGTCGGTTCGACGTGGTTACCGAAGTCAACGGGCTGCCCATCGAGAACGCCAACGAACTGTTGCTGCAGGTGTCGGGGATCGTGCCGGGCAACAACGCCCGCCTGAGTGTCGATCGCGATGGCGAGCAACTGCAGCTCGACGTGACGCTCGGCGAGCGACCCTGGGTGGAGAAACCCCGTCAGCCCTGAAGAAGGCCCTGAAGAAGGCCCTGAAGAAGGCCCTGAAGAAGGCCCTGAAGAAGGCCCTGCAGAAGCTACTGAACGCGACCTCGGGCAGGGCACGTCTGCGAACCCTGAGTTCATCAGCGAATCCGCCGGGCCAGGACCGCCCACCCGCCCATGGCGAGCCACCACCAGCCTTCGGAACCACCAGCCGTATCGGGCATGCCGGCACCCGTGTCGCCTCTTGTCTCACCCGATTCGGTGAATTTTGCCGGCTGCTCGAGAAGCGCCAGTTCGTTCGACCCGGGCAATGTCTGCAGGGTAGCACCGCCGCGTTCGATATCCACCCGCGCCACGTTGTCCGCCTTGTTGACTTCGACGATCTCCACGGGTCGCAGATGAGCGGTCACCGAAAACGCTGCCGTGGCGGCCTTCGATCGCAACGGCAATTCCCAGGTACGCGTCTCTCCCGGCGCCAGCATACCCGGTGAACACTCGGCACTGCCCGGCGTCGTCGTCCGGCATTCTTCCGGCCAGTGAAGCATGCCCAGCACGCTCGACTCGATGTCGAGCGACACTGCCACCTGCCGCTGGCTGTCCGGGTTGGTCAGCTCGAAGGCAAGCACATCGCCGGTGCTCCACATCGCTACCGACAGATCGACCGCATCGAGCAGGCACGCCTGTCGCCGGGCATCAGCCAGCTGCCGGTGGCTGCACTCGCTGAATACCAGCGACGTGCGGCTCGATATTTCCGGCCACATCAACTTGTCGGTGTCGGCCTTGCATTCTGTATCGCTGTCGTGCTTCGCACCCAGCGAATGGCCAAGTTCGTGGGTCAGCAGCAGATCGCCGAGTACGTTCGGTGTGGTCACGCCCACATCGAAGCCGTCGACCCGACACAAGGTATCGATCCAGGCCAGACCGAGCGTGACATCGGTGCGCGGGTTACCGGTGAACAGGTAGGTCAGTGCACTGTCGCCGAACAGCGTGCGATTGGCCAACCTGAAATCCCGAAAAGTGCGCAGCGACGTTTCCAGCGTGACAGGACCCAATGCCAGTGGGTCAGCGGTGCCGGCACTCACGACCACGGCCTCGTCTACCGCCAGTGCCAGACCGAACTGGCGGTAGATACCATCGGCCACGTTCAGATGTTCCAGCGCCTTTGCAAGCCCGGTACCGGCATAGTAGCGATCGAACTGGGTGTCCACCAGCAGCGAAAGCGGAACGAGCCGCACATCCGTCAGTGTGCCCCGGGCGCGCCGCTGCAGCTCGCGAGGCCCGGCCCGGCGCGGTGCCCGCAAAGCGTCCGTCCTGATCGTTCCGGCTCGGTCATTCGCGCTGTACGGGTTCTCGACTGCGTTTCCCGACCTGCTTCCCAATGGATTGCCATACGGATCGAGCCCGCCGAGTGACAGCGTGCCGACATCCGCCAGCGGTGCACGCCTGCGCGGCTGGTAGTAATCCAGGGTGCCCACCAGGTTGCCGGGTTGCAGCCGATAGCGCTGGCCATCGACCTCGACCATGCCACTGATCGCTTCTCCGTTTATCACGACCCGCGCCCAGGACTTCGCCTCACCCTCGACCCGCCCGGCGTAGATTCCGACGGCGGGCGGCCGCAGGTCCTGCAACAGGTGGTCGCGCCAGGCCGTGCTGTAGGTCAGCGAGCTGGCCTGCAGGTCGAGCGTCATGTCGATACCGCCGACATTGACCGTGAGTGTCAAGGTTCCGCGATCGTCTTCCTCGATGTGATCGATGGAGCTGGCACTGTCCGCCTGCTCTACGAGCAACGCCAGACGACGCTCGGTACGCTCGAACCAATAGCGAGAGAGCACCGTTCCTACCGGCCAGCGAAAACCGAACGGCAGGCGCAGAGCCGTGTGCCGGTCGAGTAGTGATTCGAAGCGAACGCGAGCCGCCTCGGTTTCGCCGACCTGCTCCAATGCGATCGCGTCGAGGTAGAGCGCCGAGTCGCCATAGGCCGAATCGGGTACCTCGCTGAACAGGCGGCGCAACGCCTGACGGGCTGCCGTGTAATCGTAGCGATCCATCAGCTGCAGATAAGCGATCAGGTACAGCGCATCGTCCTGCAGCGCACCGCCCGGCCAGCGGCGCAGCAGGTCCTGCAGCCGATCGATAGCCGCCAGCGTCTCGCCACTGTCGCGCAGGTCCAGTGCATCGATGAACACACTCAGGCTGGTGCCGGCTTCCGCTGCCTCGTGAAGCACGGCGATTCGGGCATCCAGTGCCGGTCGATCGTGGAAGTCCGGCACATCCTGACGCAACTCGCGCAAGCGGCTCAACGCCTCCCGATAACGCTTGTCGGCGATCAGCTGACGTGCCTGTCGATAGCGCACATCGCTGACGAAATCACTCGGTTCGGAAACCTGCATCTGTGCCGACACCGGCGCCGGCAACACCAGCACGGACAGCACCGGTAGCCACCACAGCGGCAAGCCCAGCATTGACAGGCGCAGTGGCATCAGTGGTCTGTCGCTGGCCCGGCAAGGCCCTTCGGAACCGGCTGCGGCTGCAATGAGGGCTCGCGGAAGAAGCTGAGCACGTTGCGGCAGTTCATCAGCGCCTGCTCCACATCGGCAACCGTCGGCCGGCTATCTACGTCCGACGCCTGATCCGTTGCCGGTGGACTCACTATCCGTGTTTCCTCGCGGGCCGCCTCCACTTTCTGCTGCACCTGCTCGAGTGCTTCATTCAGCGACACGTACAGTTCGGTGAATTCGTTCGCATCACCCTGTCGAAGCCGCACATTCAGGTTACCTGCAGCGATCTCGTCGAGCGCACGGCGTATCGCCAGTATCGGATTGCCCAGCTTGCGCACCAGATAGATACCGATGCAGAGCATCGACAGGGCATTGACACACAGCATCAGCACCAGCCAGCGCACCATCACGGTGCCGGTACCCGGTATCTGCTGGTCGAGTGCCGCCAGCTCTTCGGCGGCGAACAACAGTGGCGCCGTGCCGGTTACCAGATCGCCGAGCAACTGGTGATAGAACGCACCGAGCAACAGGGTGGACTGCACCACGAAGAACAGGGTAAACCACAACAGTCGGCGCACCTGCTGAAGCTGAAAGGTCTTGTCGCGCAGCAGCGACAGCGGAAACACGGCGTCGGAGGAACGCGCCATAGCGGCATCTTCACGTGATTCGCCCGGCGAATGCAGGCGCTACCCGCGATCTATCGGCGCCGCGATCACGATCCTTGAATACCCTCGCCACACTCGAACCTCGCTACCTGAAGGCCCTTCGACAGCCGCTCGAGCGCCGCTCGAAGACGAGCGCAGCCGAGCGGCACGCGCTACCCTTCCCGACGCTGCTGCACCGCCTCGGCCAGCTGCGCCAGCAGCGGCAGGGTATCGTCCCAGCCCAGACAGGCATCGGTGACGCTCTGCCCGCGCATCAGCGGCTTGTTGGCGGCATCCTGGTTACCCTCCACCAGGTTGCTTTCGATCATCGCACCCATGATGCGCCGATCGCCACCGGCGAGTTGCGCACAGATATCGCGCGCCACGTAGCCTTGGCGACGATGCAGCTTCCGTGAATTGGCATGGCTGCAGTCGATCATCACCCGCTCGGGCAGCCCGGCCTTGGCCAGCATCGCGGCGGCATCGTCGACACTGGCTGCATCGTAGTTGGTATGCGCCTTGCCACCGCGCAGGATCAGGTGGCAATCCTGATTGCCGGCCGTCCGGAAGATGGCCGAACGGCCCTGCTTGGTCACCGACAGGAAACTGTGCGAGTGGCGCGCCGCGCCGATCGCATCCACCGCGATCTGCACACTGCCGGCGGTACCGTTCTTGAACCCCACCGGGCATGACAGACCGGAAGCCAGCTCACGGTGCCCCTGGCTTTCGGTGGTGCGCGCGCCGATCGCGCCCCAACCCACCAGATCGGCAATGTACTGCGGGCTGATCAGATCGAGGTATTCGACACCCGCGGCCAGGCCCATCTCGTTCACGGCAAGCAACAGGCTGCGCGCCAGCTCGAGACCGCGGTTGATCTGGAAGCTGTTGTCCATGGCCGGGTCGTTGATCAGGCCCTTCCATCCGACCGTGGTCCGGGGCTTCTCGAAATACACCCGCATGATGATGCACAGGTCGTTCTCATGACGCTGACGGACTTCGTTGAGCTGTGCCGCGTAGTCGCGAGCGGCTTCCGGGTCGTGGATGGAACAGGGCCCTACCACCACCACGATACGATCATCGGTACCGGCGATGATGCGCCGTACCGCATCACGTGCACCGGTCACGGTGTCGGCCGCAGCAGCGCTGACGGGCACTTGCCCGATGACCTGCTCGGGCAGGCGTAGTTCCTGGACATCCTGGATGCGCAGGTCGTCGGTATTGGTTGTCATGTCAGTTTTCATGGGTTGTCAGGCGGCAGTGCGGCCGTTCGGCAAACGTTCCGGGCCGTCTTTTCGGCCCCGGAGCTTCAGGCGGCAGTGGCGGAACGCTCGTCGACCACCGAGGCCAGCCGCCCGATGATCTCGCTGATGCGCCGGTGTCGTGTCTTCATGGACATTCGATTCACGATCAGGCGCGACGTGATGTCGCTGATGAGCTCCAGCGGCATCAGCCCGTTGGCTTTCAACGTCGCCCCGGTATCGACCACATCGACGATCAGATCGGCCAGACCCACCAGCGGCGCCAGCTCCATCGAGCCGTAGAGCTTGATCAGCTCGAGCTGGCGAGCGTGACGTGCGAAATGGTCGCGCGTGCAGCGCGGATACTTGGTTGCCACCAGCAGACGCTTGCCGGTATCGAGTGCGGTTTCAGGGAAACCTGCCACCATGAGCCGGCAGCGGGCGATTCGCAGGTCGAGTGGTTCGAGCACCCCTTCCCCGCCGTGCTCCATCAGCACGTCCTTGCCGACTACCCCGAGATCGGCTCCGCCACGTTGCACGTACGTGGCGACATCGGATGCACGCACGATCAGGAACTGCACGTCGTCGACCGCACTGGGTAGAATCAACTTGCGCGAGGCCTCGGGCGACAGGGCCGGTGCGATGCCGGCGGCCTTGAACAGGGGCAGGGTGTCGTCGAAGATCCGCCCCTTCGACAATGCGATACGCAACATTCGGTCTATTCCACTATCACTCGAAAACGCGGCATCATCGGAAGCGCGGTATCGTTCGGCAACGCGGCATCATTCCGAGACGCGGCGGATATCCGCCCCGAGCTGCAGGAATTTCTCCTCGATGCGCTCGTAGCCGCGGTCGATATGATAAACACGCCGAATCGTGGTTTCACCATCGGCCACCAGTGCCGCGAGTATCAGGCTTGCAGAAGCACGCAGATCGGTCGCCATGACCGGGGCACCCACCAGCCGTTCCACACCGTGAAACGTCACCAGGTTGCCGTCGATCTCGCAGTGGGCACCGAGCCGCTGCAGCTCGCTGACATGCATGAACCGATTCTCGAACACGGTTTCGCGAATGGTACCGGTGCCTTCGGCGACCGCGTTGAGCACGCAGAACTGGGCCTGCATGTCGGTCGGGAACGCCGGGTACGGTGCCGTCTCGATATCCACGGCCCGCGGGCGTCGGCCTTGCATGTCCAGCTCGATCCAGTTGTCACCACAGGTGATCACGGCACCTGCCTCGCGCAGCTTGTCGAGCACTGCGCCGAGGGTATCGGGCACCGTATCGCGCACCCGGATCTTGCCACGCGTCACGCAGGCCCCCACCAGGAAGGTGCCGGCCTCGATGCGGTCCGGCACCACCCGGTAGCGGGTACCTCGAAGCTGCTCCACACCCTGCACGTGAATGGTCGGGGTGCCGGCACCTTCGATCTTCGCACCCATGGCGCCAAGGTAGTTGGCCAGGTCGATCACCTCCGGTTCGCAGGCGGCATTCTCCAGCACCGATTCGCCGCGTGCGAGCACGGCGGCCATCAGCAGGTTCTCGGTGCCGGTGACCGTCACCGTGTCGAAGCTGATGCGTGCGCCCTGCAAGCGCCCGGCACGGGCGCGGATGTAGCCGCCATCGATGCTGATGTCGGCACCGAGCCTGCGCAGACCATCGATATGCAGGTTCACGGGTCGCGCACCGATGGCGCACCCCCCGGGGAGCGACACTTCCGCCTGCCCGTACCGCGCGACCAACGGCCCCAGAACCAGGATGGAGGCGCGCATGGTGCGCACCAGCTCGTAGGCGGCGGTGTAGTCGTTGATGGTGGTGGGGTCGACCTCGACGCACATGTTGTCGCCGATGGTGAGCTGGCAGCCCATGCGCGCGAGCAACGACATGGTCGTGGTCACGTCGTTCAGATGCGGCACGTTGCTGATGCTGGACGTGCTGCTACCGAGCAGCGTGGCCGCGAGGATCGGCAACACGGCGTTCTTGGCCCCGGAAATGCGCACATCACCCGACAGGGGTGGGCTGGGTTCGATCAGGAGTTTGTCCATGAGACCTTTCGGGGAACCACTGGCGACACCCGGACAGGGCATTCCTCAGTATATCAGCCGTAGTGGTCCTGCTACAGGATAACGACCTGTTCGGCCCTCAGATCAACGAATCGACCTGGCAAACCCCGGCAAGCTCCCGCAAGCCGTTCGGCACCTTCCGGAAGGTCACCTGATGGCCGTGCCGCCGCGCCTGCGCCAGCCATTCGATCATCAAAGCCAGCCCGACGCTATTGCTGCGGGTGACACCCGCCATGTCGATCACCAGCGAAGGCTGACTCTCGATGTAGCCGGTGACGGTGTCCAGGCAGGCAGGGGCCGTGTGGAAATCGATGGTGCCCACCACCGAGCAGATGCTGTCTTCGAGCGTGGCGGCAAGTGCCGCGGATGAGACCTGCGCGTTCACGCGGGCGTGCTCAGGATTTCCTGGCGTTACGCTTCTTCAGCGTTGCCAGCAGGCCATCGATACCGCCTTGGTTGATCTCGTTGGCAAACGCCGTGCGGTAACTGGTCACCAGGCTGATGTTGTTCACATCGATATCGTATATGGACCAGCCGTCCTTGTCGCGCAGCTTGTACTGTACCGGCACGTCCTGGCCTGTGGGTTGATCGAAAGTGGAACGCACCACCGCTCGATCGTCGCGCTCTTCGGGCCGGAAAGGTTGGAACACGATCTTCCCACCCTTGTATTCCGTGAGCGTGGCGGTGTAGGTATTGAGCAGCAATGCCTTGAACTGCAACACGAGATCCGTCTTCTGCTGATCGTCTGCCTGGCGCCAGTACTTGCCCACGGCCAGCTTGGTCATGGTCTGGAAGTCGAGGTTGGGCACGATGATCTCCTCGACCTTCTGCTTCAGGAACTTTACATCGCCGAGTTTCTCTTCACTCTCGTTACGCAGGATATCGAGCATCTCGTTGGTGGAAGTCACGACCATTTCCTGAGCCGGATGGTCGGCAGCCTGCGCTGACCATGGCAGCGTCAGGGCCGGGACGGCGAACAGCACGACCCCCAGGGTGCGAGCCAGGGTGCGCCGGAAAGCGGATGAGAGGCATGAGCGCCCCGAATTGATCGATCGAGTGTTCTGCAACATGAGCTTGTTCCCTGTATCGGGTAATCGTGTGTCGGGCGAACCGTGTTCGAATGATGACACCTTAGTGTCATATGAAAACCCGATCGTTCAAATGACCGGGCCGGCCCGGTAGCAATTCACCGGTGGCCAGCGCTCGTTCCAAGTTCAAAAAGCCTGCCGGGAACCGAGACCGGCGCGCTGCCCGCGCCGCTGATCGCCGGGTGGACTTTCACTGTTGATCGCCGGAACGGCTGAACAGCACCTGGCCGATCAACCTTTCGAGCACCAATGCCGACTGCGTGATGGATATCTCGTCGCCCTCGGCGAGAAAATCGATGTCGGCGCCGGGTTCGAGCCCGATGTACTGATCGCCGAGCAGGCCGGCGGTGTAGATGCTGGCGGTGGTATCGAGCGGAAAGTCCGTGAACTCGCTCTGGATGTTCATGGTGATCTTCGCCTCGTAGTTCTTCTGATCGTAGACGATGGAGGTGACCTCGCCGACACGCACACCGCCGGCGGATACCGGAGCCCCGTTCTTCAACCCGCCGATGTTCTCGAAGCTTGCCTTCAGTGTGTAACCCGGCCCGCTCGTGAAGTTCGTCAGATTGCTCACCTTCATCGCCAGCACCAGCATCGCGCCCAGGAACAGCGCCATGAACAGGCCTACCATGATTTCGACCGTTCTCGTATTCATCGGACAATTTCCACAGACATCTCCACGACACCCTCAAGCGTTGAACATGACGGCGGTAAGCACGAAATCCAGCCCCAGCACCGCAAGCGACGAATACACCACGGTGCGCGTGGTGGCACTGCTGACCCCCTCGGAGGTAGGCACGCAATCCGAGCCTTCGAAGATGGCGATCCAGCTGACCACGAAGCCGAACACTACCGCCTTGAGCAGCCCGCTGAGCACATCGTCGTAGAACGAGACGGACGCCTGGGTTTGCGACCAGAAGGAACCGGAATCGATTCCCAGAACCTGAACACCGACGAGATAGCCACCGAATACCCCCATGGCACTGAACATGGCGGCCAGCGCGGGCAACGACATGAGCCCGGCGATGAAGCGCGGGGCGAACACATGCTTGTAAGGGTCGACCGCCATCATTTCCAGACCGGAGAGCTGCTCGGTGGCCTTCATCAGGCCGATTTCGGCAGTCATCGCAGAGCCGGCGCGCCCGGCGAACAGCAGGCCGGTGATGACCGGGCCGAGTTCCCGTACCAGCGACAGCGCCACCAGGATCCCGAGGCTGTCTTCAGCGCCGAAGTTGTTCAGCGTGTAGTAACCCTGCAACCCGAGCACCATGCCGACGAACAATCCCGACACCAGGATGATCAGCAGGGTCATGACACCGGCGGCGTGCAACTGCTTGACCAGCAACCCGAACCGCCGCGGCAGGGACAGCGATGCGAGCAACACCTGCGCCAGGAACACGTGAGCGCGCCCCAGACGTTCGCAAGCGTCCATCCACGCACGCCCGAAGCGCTGCAACCAGCCGATCAAGACGCAGCTCCCGCGGCTTTGCCCAACAGCTCGTCCGTGTAGTCCGGCGCCTCGAGCTGGAAGGGCACCGGACCATCCGGCTTGCCCTGGAGAAACTGTTGCGTCCACTCGGAAGAGGAGCCGCGCAGCTCTTCGGGGGTGCCCGCCTCGACGACCTGCCCTGCCGAAATGATGACGACGTAGTCCGATATCGACAGGGATTCGTGCAGGTCGTGGGACACGATCAGCGATGTCAGCCCGAGTGCGGAATTGACCGTCTTGATGAGCGCGAGCAGGATGCCCATAGAGATGGGGTCCTGGCCCGTGAACGGCTCGTCGTACATGATCATCATCGGGTCGAAGATCAGGGCGCGTGCCAACGCGGCACGACGTGCCATGCCGCCGGAGAGTTCTGCCGGGTACAGATCGCGCGCACCGCGCAGCCCTACCGAATGCAGCCGCATCAGCACCAGATGACGGATCAGCGGCTCGGAGAGCTTCGTGTGCTCACGCAACGGAAACGCGACGTTCTCGAACACCGTGAGGTCGGTGAGCAGGGCACCGGACTGGAACAACATCCCCATGCGCTTGCGCAGCGCGTACAGATCACGCCGACCCAGATCCCCGACGCGCTCGCCATCGACGGTTATACTCCCCCGGGTCGCCTTGAGCTGCCCGCCGATCATCTTCAGCAGGGTTGTCTTGCCGGTACCACTGGGGCCCAGTATGGTCGTGATGCCACCGCGTGGAACATCCATCGTCAGGCCACGGAAGATCGCCTTGCTGCCACGCACGAAATGCAAGTCACGCACCTCGACGAGAGCGGGTCCGACAGTCATGGAATGTACTCTACGACGGGCATGGGCATGTGAGTGCGAGGGTCCGACAACGGCGGCGAAAGTGTAACAGCTAGATCCGGTCAGCCAGCGCGCCTTGTCAATAACTCATGTGGTGGTGCCCTGCAAGGCTTCAGGCAGGGCTCTTCAGGCAGCTCGGCTGCGCGGGCAGCTAACCTGTCATCGGCCGGATCCCGACCGAACGCACTCCTGCAATCGATCCGTGGGCTAGACTGTGAAGTGGTGCCCGAGCACCGGAAATCTTCATATCAACGTCATTCGACGACTGGCCTCTTCAGGAGCCGTGTCCATTGGCAAGCCGATGGCAGAGACCCAAGGTAATTCATGAACCGACTGATATTCCCACGTGGTCCTGCATCATCGTGTCGTAAGGCCGGCCGCTTGCTCGTGTTGACTGCGCTGACGGCGATCGGCGGTTGCGCCAGCAATCCGCCGACCGGCCCTGTGTACGACCCGATAGAGCCAGTCAACCGGCAGGTCTATCGCTTCAATGATGCACTGGATCGCGCGATTCTCAAGCCCGTCGCGCAAGGCTACCGTTACGTGGTACCCGACTTCGCCGAGGTCGGCATCGCCAATGCATTCAGTAATCTGGGTGAGCCGCTCGTCATCATCAATGACGTGCTGCAAGGCAAGATAGTCCAAGCCGGGAGCGATACGGCGCGTTTCGCCATCAACACCACGGTAGGTATCGTCGGCCTGTTCGACCCGGCCAGCCGCATCGGCCTGATGAAGCATGATGAAACCTACGGCCAGACGCTGGGCGTCTGGGGTATCGGCGAAGGCCCGTTCATCATGCTGCCGCTGTTCGGTCCGAGCAACGGTCGCGATACCGCCGGCACGGTCACCCACGCCCTCTACACAGACCCCTATCTCTATATCGAACCCACCGACCTGGCCGTCGGCCTGGGTGTGCTCGATCTCATCAGCACGCGTGCCGCACTGCTGTCGGCGGGCAACCTGTTCAACACGGCCGCGCTCGACCCGTATCTTATGCTGCGCGATTTCTGGGTACAGCAGCACCGCTCGGCCACCCTGGACGGCCAGGGCCGGGTAGCCATCGGCCAACCTGACGATGGCGACGGCGACGAGCTGGATGAACTGGACGAGCTGGATGAACTCGACGCGCTCGATGCCGAAGAAGGCGACGAGCTGGACGAGCTGGACGAGTTGGATGAGCTGGACGCGCTCGATGCCGAAGAGGGCGACGAGCTGGATGAACTGGATGAACTGGATGAACTGGACGCGCTCGATGCCGAAGATGCGGATGCCGCACCGGACGAACTGGATGAGCTCGACCGGCTGGATGCGCTCGACCGGCTGGACGCACAGGATGAACCCTGAGACGGGCAAGGGTCAGCCATCCCCCATACCCACGACACGTCCGTGGTGCGAGCTGGCTCGCTCGGTCATCGAGATCGAGGCAGCCGCGGTGCGGGATCTCGACGAACGCATAGATGCCAGTTTCGAGAAGGCCTGCGGTTTATTGCTAGAGTGCGAAGGGCGCGTCGTGGTCTGCGGCATCGGCAAGTCGGGCCACATAGGCCACAAGATCGCTGCCACGCTGGCCAGTACCGGTACCCCGGCGTTCTTCGTGCATGCCGCCGAGGCCAGCCACGGCGACCTGGGCATGCTGCGCGGTGACGACGTAATGCTGGCTGTGTCCAACTCCGGCACTTCGCACGAGCTCCTGACGCTGATCCCCGGCATCAAGCGCCTGGGCATTCCGCTGATCAGCCTGTGCGGAGTCGCGCGATCGCCGTTGGCGATGGCTGCCGATGTTCATATCGATGTCAGCGTCGCGCGCGAGGCCTGCCCCCTGAACCTGGCGCCCACGGCCAGCACCACGGCAGCATTGGTCATGGGCGATGCCCTGGCGATCGCACTGCTCGGTGCACGCGGCTTCACCGAGGAAGACTTCGCACGGTCGCACCCGGGTGGCCGTCTCGGTCGTCGTCTGATCACCCGGGTACGCGACCTGATGATATCCGGCGACGCAAGGCCCTTGGTCGATGCCGCCGCGCCGCTGACCGAGGCGCTGTTCGAGATCAGCCGCAAGGGTCTGGGCATGGTGGTGGTATTGCACGAGTCACGACCCGTCGGCATCTTCACCGACGGCGATCTGCGCCGCACGATCGATCGTGGCGACGACATTCGCAGCCTGCGCATCAGTGAGGTCATGACGCACGGCGGCCACACGATCGGCCCGAATGCCCTGGCGGTGGATGCCGTCACGCTCATGCAGGACAAACACGTGACCAGCCTGCCGGTCATCGAGGCCGATGAACCGATCGGTGTAATCTCGATGCATGCCCTGGTGGCGAGCGGCGTGGCCTGATGGGGCACACGATCCACGACGATGCCATCGGCAGGGGCGACGAGACGACAAGCTCCATGGAGAGGGCCATCGCCACCGCACTGGACGAACTGCAGGCCCGTATCGAAGCTCGCGCCGGCGTCGACGTGCTCGCCCGAGCCCGGCGGATCCGACTGCTGGCACTCGACGTCGATGGCGTGATGACCGACGGCGGCCTGATTCACGGCGCCCGCGGCGAACAATACAAGCGCTTCATCGCGCGTGACGGGCTCGGCCTCAAGATGCTGCGTGGCAGTGGCATGACACTGGCCGTGGTAACCGGGCGGAATTCTGCGGTGGTTGCGGAACGTGCCGAGGAGATCGATGCCGCTTACCTGTTCCAGGGCCAGCACGACAAGCGCCTGGCCTTCGACCGCATCTGTGAGGCCAGTGGCCTTGCGCCGGAACAGATCGCGTTCATGGGCGACGATCTGATCGACCTGCCCGCCATGCGCCCGGCAGGCCTGGCACTCACGGTAGCGGACGCTCACCCGCTGGTGCTTGCTGCCAGCCATTACCGCTGCGACCATGCGGGCGGCCACGGCGCGGTGCGCGAGGTGTGCGAACTGTTGCTGCAGGCCGGCAACGAGATGGCCAATGCGTTCGCCCTCTATCTCGGCACGCCGGCCGACGGCCGATCCGGCGCCGCATGATCGGTCAGCGCGTATTCGAGGCCCGCAAGTTTCAACCCCGGATGTTTCGCATCATCATCAGCCGCTATTGGCTGCTGCTGCCTCTGCTGCTCGTCGCGGTGCTCATTCACAACTTCGCCGAAGACTGGGAAGACGGCCCCGTGGACGGCGTGGATACCGAGGGGTTCGACATGCGCAGCACGCAGTCGGACTATTATCTGGAAGCGTTCAAGACGCGCAAGTACGATGTCGACGGCCGGCCGGAGTATCGTGTCAGTGGCGATTCGCTGACCCACTATCCCGGCTCGCGCCGCTCCGACATCATCGCGCCGTCGATCACGCTGATCGAACCCGAGGGTGAATGGCGGGTGAGCGCGCGACGCGCGGTGTTCAATGAAGAACCAGAGCTTTTTCGCCTTGTCGGCGATGTGGTCGTCGTGCGCGAAGGCGACCAGAATCTGGTGATCCGGACCCGTGCGCTGGAGCTGTTGCCAGACGCGCGCGAGGTGCGCACCGATGAGGCCATCGAGATCGTCGCCGACACCTGGCAGCTGCGCGCCGTCGGCTTGCGATCAACGCTTGCGACCGGCAACGTGAAACTGCTCAACAAGGTGACTGGAACCTATGCCGCACCCGCTCTCATCGAGAACTGACCCCATCGTGCCTGCGCTACTGAACCTTCTGCCCGCCCTGCTGCCGCTCTTCCTGCTCGTCTTGACATCACCGTTGCCGGCCAGGGAGGGAGACCTTTCGGCGGAAGTGCAGGTCAGTGCCGATTCGTCCGAATACGATGAGCGCAACGGCACGCAAAGCCTGCTTGGTAACGTGGAAATTTCACAGGGCAGCCTGCTCATCAAGGCCGACCGTATCGATGTGTTCCTGCAGAAGAACCAGCTTGACCGCATCGAGGGTAGCGGCAAGCCGATCCGCTTCGAGCAGCAGAATGACGCCGGTGAGACGATTCGCGGCACGGCCAACTCGATCAAGTACGATGCAACCACCGGCATCATGGTGCTCTCCGGCGGTGCCACGCTGCAGCAGCCACAGCAGAAGCTCGACAGTGAACGCATCGAGTTCGATGCACGCCGGCAGAAGGTGACCGCGCAGGGCGATGCGAAGGGTGGCCGTGTCAGCATCCGCATACAGCCACCCTCGGATACCGCGGAACGCGTCGAGGAAGCCACCGGCGAAGCCGCGGACGAATCCGCGGAACCGGATGGCCGATGAACAGCCGACCCACCGATGCTGCGCCCGCTGAGGCCGAGGCAATACCCACCCGCACGCTCACCGCCACTGACCTTCACAAGGCCTACAGGAAACGCAGCATTCTCGAAGGGGTTTCCCTGTCCGTGAACAGCGGTGATATCGTCGGCCTGTTGGGACCGAACGGTGCGGGCAAGACCACCTGCTTCTACATGGTGGTGGGCCTGGTGCGGCCCGACAGCGGCTCGATCACGCTCGACGGTATCGACATTACCCGCCATCCGATGCATGCACGAGCGCGGCTCGGTGTCGGATATCTGCCGCAGGAAGCGTCGGTTTTCCGGCAACTTACGGTGGCCGAGAACATTCTTTCCATCCTCGAGACCCGCAAGGCCCTCGATGCGGGCAGCCGCCGCGACAGGTTGGAGTCGTTACTGGAAGAATTACAGATCGGCCATATTCGCGAGAGTCTGGGCATCAGCCTTTCCGGCGGCGAACGGCGCCGTGTCGAAATTGCCCGCGCACTGGCTGCCGAGCCGGGATTTATCCTTTTGGATGAACCGTTTGCGGGAGTCGATCCGATATCCATTCTGGACATTCAGCGTATCGTCACGCATTTGAAGGAACGCAACATCGGCGTGCTGATCACCGACCATAACGTGCGTGAAACACTCGGGATTTGTGATCGGGCATACATTTTGAGTCATGGAACGCTCATTGCGGAAGGTACGCCTGACGCTGTGTTATCTAACGAGGAAGTGAAATCGGTTTACCTGGGCGAGAATTTCCGGCTTTAGGCGTCGCCGGCGTCGCTTCTCGACAATCGACGACCCGCGCTACGGACACCTGCGATGAAGCAAGCACTTCACATGAAGATGGGCCAGTCGCTGGCCATGACGCCTCAGCTCCAGCAGGCGATTAAGCTCTTGCAACTGTCCACCCTGGAGCTGCAGACGGAAATCCAGACCGCCCTGGAGAGCAACCCGATGCTCGAGATGCAGGATGAGGACGGTTCCGAGGCCAGTGCCGGTGACATGCAGAACGAGCAGGCAGGCGAAGCCGCCGTGCTCAAGCGTGACGATGAGAAACAGGGCGATTCATCGGGCAGCAACGACGATTACGATCCGGCCGAGGGCAACTCCGAAAGCCTGCCGGATTCGATGCCCACCGACATGTCGGACGAGGTGCCGGTCGATGGCAACTGGGACGACATCTACGAGGCGAGCGTACCCGCCAGCGCCTCCGGCAGCAGTGGTGATGGAGAACATCGCGACTTCACCGAATTTCACAACGCCGGCGTCACCAGTATCCAGGATCACCTGAACGAACAGATCCGCTTCGCACCGCTGTCCGAGCGCGACCAGATCATCGCCGAGACCATCGTCGATGCGATCGACGACAACGGCTACCTCATCGACGATGTCGAGCTGCTGCTCGAGGGTCTGAATCAGTCCATCATCGATCCGGACGAGCAGTTCGAGGCCACCGAGTTCGAAAGCGTGCTGCATCTGGTTCAACACCTCGACCCGGCCGGCTGCGGCGCGCGCAATGCCAGCGAATGCATGCGCATTCAGCTCGGCCAGCTGCCCAGGACAGAAGACTCTCACCATGCCGTGCGGCTCGTCGCCGACCACCTGGACCTGCTGGCGGCCCACGATTTTCCCCGCCTCCGGCGCCTGCTGAAGATCGACGACGAGCAGCTTCAACGCAGCATCGCGCTGATCCGCAGCCTGAACCCGAGACCGGGGCGTCAACTGGTCAACGACCATGATCAGTACATCGTGCCCGATGTGTTCGTGAAGAAGTTCAAGGGGGTTTGGCGGGTGGAGCTGAACCCCGACATCGCACCGAAGCTGGGGATCAACGCACTCTATGCCGGCATGGTGAAGCGGGCCGACAAGAGCGATGACAACAACTTCATGCGCAACCACCTGCAGGAAGCGCGGTGGTTCATCAAGAGCCTGCAGAGCCGCAACGAAACCCTGCTGCGCGTGGGCACGGCGATCGTGGAGCGGCAGCGCAGTTTCCTGGAATACGGCGATGAGGCGATGAAACCTCTGGTGCTGCGCGACATTGCCGAGCAGCTCGATCTGCACGAATCCACGATTTCACGCGTGACCACGCAGAAGTACATCCATACGCCACGTGGCATCTTCGAATTCAAATACTTCTTCTCCAGCCATGTGTCAACGGCCAATGGTGGCGAGTGTTCGGCCACCGCAATCCGCGCGATGATCCGCAAGTACATCGCCGCGGAAGACGCCACGAAACCGCTCAGTGACAGCAAGATCGCCAGTGTGCTGGTCGCTGACGGAATACAGGTGGCTCGACGTACCGTCGCGAAATACCGCGAGTCCATGGCAATTCCGCCATCGAACGAGCGCAAGCGGTTGCACTGATGCATGATGACATCCGGCAACGTGTTCACGGTGACGTCTGACGGGCCCGGAGACACGCTGCAGACCTACGATTTTGGTGGAAGACGCATGTTCAATGACTGCGACATCCCTCGATCCCTCCAGAACGCGCAAGCGTTCGAGCTTTCCTCGCTCCTCGAATCGCCCCGGCGGGTAATTGCGCGAATCATCGCGCGTGACATCGCGCAGATCAGCTGTGCGCTTGCCCGGGCCTCTCCATCCGGAGCCGCTCCACTTTCCGGGCCCCTGCACATACCCGGCCTTCCAGATCTCTTCTGGCCCGCTCAGGATCTCGACATCCGAAGCAGTACCGACCCTGATCGTCCGACAGGGTCGTTCCTCTCACAGGAGATGCTCATGAATCTTACCGTCACCGGTCGACATGTCGAAGTAACCAGCTCCATGCGCAATTACGTTTCCGACAAGATGCGACGTCTGGAGCGCCACTCCGAGAACCTGTTCGCCTCGCACGTGATTCTCTCCGTGGAACGGGCCCGGCAAACGGCCGAAGCGACGATTCAGGTGGCCGGCGATTCCCTGTTCGCCGAAGTCACGGAACCTGACATGTACGCCGCCATCGATCTGCTGACCGACAAGCTCGACCGGCAGCTGATCCGGCACAAGGAGAAGTCCAAGGACCATCACCGCGGTGAGAAGATACCGATGACGGTCTGAGCTACCGACGGGCAAAGACTTGCGAAGAGGCGCACACTATCGCCCCGACTGCCGCAAAAAGTATCATGCGGTCGGGGCACAAGCGCCCCGACGAGTCAAACACCCGAGCATGACGAAGCCTCGCCTGTCACCGACAGCCGGGGCTTCGTCGTTGAATGAGAGGCCCACGTGGACCTGACTGACCTTCTTGAACCCGAACGTATTCACTGCCGTGTAGCGCTGCAAAGCAAGAAACGCGCACTGCAGACCGTGGCTGAACTGCTGGCCACCGCCAGCGGCAACGAAGACCTGCCGGAACGCAAGGTGCTCGACGCCCTGATCGCACGCGAGCGCCTGGGCAGCACCGGGCTGGGCCACGGCGTGGCCCTGCCCCACAGTCGCCTGGCGGGTGTCGATCGGCCGATCGCGGCGATGCTGACACTTGAATCCGGCGTCGACTTCGATGCGGCCGACGAGGTCGCCGTCGATATCGTCTGTGGCCT
Organism: Granulosicoccaceae bacterium; assembly: GCA_965214025.1. GTDB lineage: Bacteria > Pseudomonadota > Gammaproteobacteria > Granulosicoccales > Granulosicoccaceae > Granulosicoccus. The sequence continues at coordinate 73,522 of CBDCAW010000053.1, read as the reverse complement.
GCTGGTGCCGGCGGAATGTAACGAGGAGCACCTTCAGATCCTCGCCGCACTGGCCCGGCGCTTCAACGACAAGGCTCTGCGTGAGCGCATCCGGCAATGCACCACCGGCGATGCGATGCTCGCCGACCTGAAGCAGAGTGCTTCCGCGGCCTGACATGGCTGTACGCCTGACCGTATCCCAGCTTTTCGACGCCTTCGCCAGCGAGCTGCAATTGGTGTGGTTGCGCGGCGCGGACACCGCCCAGCGCGAAATCACTCGCGACCCGGATGCTGCACAGCAGCGACGGGTACTGGGCCCGTTGAACCGCAATCATCCGAACCATGTGCAGCTGGTGGGCCCCGCCGAGGTTCGCATGTTCGCCACCGCCGAGAGCCTGGCGATCGAAGGTTTCGAGTATTCGCTGGCCGAGCATAGCGACGTGATCATCGTCACCGATGGGCTCACGCCGAGCGATGCGTTGCTGGAACGTGCCGCGGCGTTGCAACTGCCCGTGATTCAATCGGCCCTGCCGTTCGTGGAACTGCGCAAGCAGCTGCGCTACCTGCTGACCCGCAAGCTGGCCGCACGGCAGATCATTCATGGCGTGATGATGGACGTCAACGGCACCGGAATCATGATCACCGGCGATGCCAGTGTCGGCAAGAGCGAGGTGGCCCTCGAGCTGATCAGCCGTGGGCATATCCTGGTGGCCGACGACGCACCGGAGTTCACCCGCCTGGCACCCGGCACCCTGGAGGGCAGCTGCCCTCCGATCCTGCAGGACTTCCTCGAGGTGCGTGGCCTGGGCGTGTTGAACATCGCCCGCATGTACGGCGATGCCTTCACCCGCCAGCGCAAGATCCTGCGCTTCATCGTGCGGCTCAAGGCCATCAACCGGATCGATGGCGATGTTCGGCACGCAAGCGGTGTCGATGAGCTGGACAGCACCCTTCAACTCATGGAAGGCGAGCGTCTGCGCGAACCCGACGAGGTGCGCACCATACTGGGCGTCCGCATTCCGGAACGCACACTGCCGGTGGCACCGGGACGCAACCTGGCGGTGCTGGTGGAAGCAGCGGTACGCGATTACATCCTGCGCTCGCGTGGGTACAGCGCCACGCGTGATCTGATCGACAAGCAGGCACGCGCCATGCGCCAGGGGTGAACGTATCGGCAGGAACCTGATCGCATGAAAGATATCTTCGTGACTGACACACCAGTAGAAACCATGCCTGTAGAAGACATGCCCTCGAAAGACGGCCCTGTGAAAGAGCGCGCCTCGAAAGACATGACACCGAAGGACAGGTCTGCGAAACACCTGCCTTCCAAGGGCGGGTCCCTGAAGGTGCTGAACATCATTACCGGCCTGTCAGGGTCGGGCAAGAGCGTTGCACTGAACACGCTGGAGGATGAAGGCTTCTACTGCATCGACAACCTGCCCACGGAGCTGTCGGCAGGCGTCATCGATCAGTTGCTGGCCAGTGGCCTGGAGCTCTACAGTCGTCTGGCCATCGGTATCGACATGCGCAGCGAGCGTCGCTCCACCACCGGACTGCAGGCTCTCGTGCAAAGCTTGCGCGCACGCGCCGATATCGAGGTTCATGTGCTGTTCCTCGACACCGACCGCAGCACACTCGTGAGGCGCTTCTCCGAAACCCGACGTCGCCATCCGTTGAGCACGCGCGACATGCCGCTGATCAGCGCGATCGACGAGGAAATGCGGTTGCTCGACGGTGTGAAGAACGAGGCGGATCTGGTTATCGACACCACCTCACTCAACCTGCACGAACTGCGCGACATGGTACGCACCTACGTGGCAGCCGACCTCGGCAGCAGCCTTTCCATGATCTTCCAGTCGTTCGGCTTCAAGCATGGCACGCCCACCAGCACAGACTTCGTGTTCGACGTGCGCTGCCTGCCCAACCCGCACTGGGAACCGGAGATTCGAAGCTTCACCGGACGCGAACAACCGGTGATCGACTTCCTGCAGGGCCATCCGGATGTCATCGAGATGCGCGACCATATCCGCGACTACCTGATGCGCTGGCTACCGCTGTTCGAGGCCGAGAACCGCTCTTACCTGACGGTATCGATCGGTTGCACCGGCGGCCGCCATCGCTCCGTGTTCCTGAGCGAACAACTGGCCACGCACTTCAGCGCATTGCGCGACAATGTGTCGATCCGTCATCGCGAGCTGCATTAGTGATCCTTCCATCTGGTGCGAAAGCGAACAGGCACGCCGAATCCGCCATCACCCCGTGGGAGCAACGCCGGTGATCACACGCGAACTGACCATCATCAACAAGCTTGGCCTGCATGCCAGGGCGGCGGCGAAACTGGTGAAGCTGGCCGCGCGTTTCAATGCGGACATCGATGTGGACAAGGATGGCCAGCGCGTCAACAGCAAGAGCATCATGGGGGTGATGATGCTCGCCGCCAGCTGTGGCTCCACGATAACGCTGTACGCCGATGGGCCCGACGAGCAGTCCGCCATCGAAGCGATTTCCGAGCTGGTCAACAACCGGTTCGACGAGGATGAATAGGGGCGCCCCTGCAGGCGCGATCCAGGTTGTGCACGTCAGATCCAGGCCGGCCGCGGCGTCACGGACCGAGGCGGCATCATGAGCCTCATGTTCACGGGCATCGGCGTGTCCAAGGGAATCGCCATCGGTGCCGCCCATGTGCTTCGGCGCAACCAGATCGACGTCACCACACGCGAACTGACGCGCAAGGACGTGCCGGCCGAGGTGCGCCGTCTGAAGCGTGCCATCAAGCGTGCTCGCGAAGAACTGCTCGCCGCTCGCGACAGCATTCCCAAGAATGCACCGAGCGATGTCAGCGCGTTCATCGAGACCCACCTGTTGATGCTCGACGACGGTCTGCTATCGCAGCGCCCGGTGGAGATCGTGAAAACCCAGCAATGCAATGCCGAAGCCGCCTTGCAGCAGCAGCGTGAGTCGCTCGCCAAGGTGTTCGGTGCGATGGAAGACGACTACCTGGCCACGCGGGTGGACGATATCAATCACGTGTTCAATACCGTGATTCGATACCTGGATGAAACCACCCGGCCCGTCGATCATGATCAGTGGAAAGGTCAGATCGTCATCGCGGATGACCTCACGCCGGCCGATACGATGCTGATGCAGAACCATGGCGTGGCAGGCTTCGTCACGGAGACCGGTGGCCAGCTCTCTCATACTGCAATACTGGCACGCAGCCTGGGCATTCCGGCAATCGTCGGCATACACGATGTGCGCCGCTACGTGAGAGGGGGCGAGATGCTCACCCTCGACGGGGGCAGCGGCATGATGCTCGCCGAACCCAGCGACGAGATGCTGGCAGACTTCCGCAGGCGTCACAGGGCGCTGCGCCAGGAGCAACGTGAACTGCGCAAGTTGATCGATACCGAAGCGGTCACGCTCGATGGGGTGGCGTTGAACCTGTCGGCCAACGTGGAGATCGAGGATGACCTCAAGGCCGTGACGCGGGTGGGAGCGGATGGTATCGGGCTATACCGCACCGAGTTCATGTACATGAATCGCGAGACCGTGCCCGACGAACAGGAGCATTTTCGCGTGTACACGAAGGTGCTGCGTGCCCTGAAGGGCAAGACACTGACCATTCGCACCGCCGACCTGGGCGCCGACAAGCTGGCTGGCAACCCCTCGCGACCCGGCAGCCAGGCAAGCACCCCGCAGGCACGCAATCCGGCCATGGGCATGCGTGGCATACGCCTGTGCCTGAACGAGCAGACTCTGCTGGTGCCACAGTTGCGGGCGATACTGCGTGCATCCGCCCGCGGACCGGTGCGCATTCTGATACCGATGCTGACCAACCTCACCGAGGTGCGGCAATGTCTCACCCTCATCGCCTCGGTCAAGCAATCACTCAAGGAAGAGAACACCGAGTTCGACGATGCGGTACCGGTCGGTGCGATGATCGAGGTACCGGCCGCCGCGATCGTTGCCGACCAGTTCGCCGCCGAGCTGGACTTCCTCTCGATCGGCACCAACGACCTGATCCAGTACACCCTGGCGATCGATCGGGTGGATGATCAGGTCAACTACCTCTATGATCCCCTGCATCCGGCTGTGTTACATCTGATCGAACGCACGATAGCGGCGGGCAGCAAGGCAAAGATTCCGGTATCGATGTGTGGCGAGATGGCGGGTGACCCACGCTACGTACGCTTGTTGCTGGGTCTCGGGCTCACTGATTTCAGCATGCCTCCGAAACTGTTGCTGGAAGTCAAGCGCAGCCTGGTGGATACCAGGCGTTCCAAGATGAAAAAGCCCGCCAGGGACATGATGCGAGCCACCACCACCGAAGCCCGGCAGACACTGCTCGCGCGCATGAACTCACGGACCTAGTGGAAGCTGCAACGCGTCACCGGCGCTGCTCGGAGGTCCCACCGGCAAACACTTCCGAATTCCACGTTATGACGCTGAGGGACCACCAATGACAGCCGAGGAACATATCACCGAAAGCATCGATCGGCTTACCGAAGTGCTGCGTGAAGGCTCGGAGCCATCGCTTCAGGCGGCCGGCAAGATCATCGACGCCATGCACCCGGCGGAAATCGCCGATACCCTCGAATCCCTGCCACCGGCGCAACGACGCATCCTCTGGGAGCTCGTCGACCCGGAGATCGACGGCGAGGTACTCATGGAGGTGGGTGAAGAGGTACGCAGCGATTTCGTGCGTGAGATGGATGTCGAGGAACTGCGCAATGCCACCGAACAACTCGACCTCGACGACCTGGCAGACTTCGTCCAGTCGCTGCCCGACAAGCTCACCGCCGATGTGCTGGCCAGCATGGCCACGGCCGACCGCGAACGCCTCGAACAGGTACTGGCATACCCGGAAGACAGCGCCGGCGGCCTGATGAACCTCGATACGATTACCGTACGTGGCAGCGTTACCCTGGAAGTCGTGTTCCGCTACCTGCGCCGGCGCGGCGAGATGCCGCGTCAGACCGATCGCCTGTGGGTGGTGGATCGCTACGGTCGCTACCGCGGTGAGCTGCCGCTGCGTCTGTTGCTGACCTACCCGGTGGATACGCGCGTGGCGGAGATCATTCGCAACAACATCGAGCCTTTCAACGTACTGACACCGGCGCACGAGGTGGCCCGTACATTCGAGGATTACGACCTGATCTCCGCACCGGTGGTCGATGACGGCAACCATCTGCTCGGCCGGGTAACCATCGACGATGTGGTCGACGTGATTCGCGACGAGGCCGAACAGTCGGTGATGAGCCGTGCCGGCATGAACCAGGAAGACGACATCTTCTCGCCCATCCTGCGCAGCACGCGCAAGCGTGCCGTGTGGCTGGGCGTTAACCTGCTGACCGCCCTGCTCGCCTCCTGGGTCATCGCCCAGTTCGAGGCAACCTTGGCACAAGTGGTCACGCTTGCGGTATTGATGAGCGTGGTGCCGAGCATGGGTGGCATCGCCGGCAGCCAGACACTGACTCTGGTGATTCGCGGTCAGGCACTCGGCCAGGTGAACCGCAGCAATCAGTTCGCATTGATGCGCAAGGAGCTGGCCATCGGCCTGCTCAACGGGCTGCTCTGGGCAGTGCTGGTGTGCGGTTTTACCTATGCCTGGTTCGGCGATCTGAAAATCGGCTTGATCATCGGTGTGGCCCTGATCGTCAACCTGTTGTCGGCCGCCTACGCAGGCATCATGCTGCCGGTGCTGATGCGCCGCATGGGCATCGATCCGGCCCTGGCGGGCGGCGTGGCACTGACGACCGTGACCGATGTGGTCGGGCTTGGTGTATTTCTCGGCCTGGCTACCCTGGTGTTCATGGGGTAGCGCCTAGCGCACCGCACGCAATCTGCTGGCACCGTTCATCGGAACACTTGTCAACTTTTCAGTCTCGGCCAGCACGTTCGAGCAGATGCGCTGAACTTCGCGCAGCGTTTCCATCGAGTCGATCCAGAACCCCTGGAACAGGAAGGGCGTGTCGGACCATGGCCTGTCCAGCTCGCTGACATACATGCCAACCTCGAGCTGACTGACGTGCATCCAGCGTCGGTTCCTGACGATACGACGAGCGTTCTCAAGCTCGTTTCCAAAGATTGCCATGCTGTTTTCTCCTGCCGGCTATGCCCCGGTCTTCTCGGCTTTTCGTGTCTGATCCGGCCCTGCCTCGCCTACCCTGGCATCTGTTGCGGTTGCGCCGGGCGGCTCGACTGCCTGTCACACCCTGTCGGTGCGATGACGTCACCATAGCTGCGTGACCAACCGCTCGCCAGCGAATTGACGAGACGATGCGAACTGCTTCTCGGAGGCTTCGCCGGTTTGTCGAGCAGCTGTGTGCCTGTGCACAATGGGCTGTCAGGATGCCGGCTCATGACGGGCGATCGGCGGGGCTCTGACGTTTGTGAAAGGCGGTAGGTGATACCCGCTGCTCACCGCGTTTTTTGATCCCTTCGGAACGCGGCCGACGCATAAAACAGAAGCCCGCCGATGATCGAAACATTCTTGAAGAACGACGAGAGCTCCAGCTGACGCACCAGCCCCTCCAGTTCCCAGAACCGATGCAGGAACACATTCGTGCCGAGAGTGTGCAGCGCCAGCAGCAAAGCCGCCCAAGGTGCCAGGCGGCGCAGGCCAAGCGCGATGACGACCCCGCCCCCCAGCTCCAGCACGATCACCAGCGGCAGAAGCACGGCCACCGGTACAAGACCCGCAGGAACCATCATTTCCCGGTAGACATCCGGTGCGAGGACCTTCGCGATGCCACCGAGGATGAACAGCGAGGCGAGTAGTACACGGCCGGTGTGTTCCAGCCAGTTGAGAGCGACGGCCTGGGCTCCGGGGACTCCGGGGACTCCGGGGACTCCGGGGACTCCGGGGACTCCGGGAACTCCGGGACTCCGGGAACTCCGGCGACTCCAGTGGCTCCAGTGGCTCCAGTGGCTCCAGTGGCTTCTGTGGCTTCTGTGGCTTCGGGGTCTTCGGTTCCGAGTTCACATGTTTCAGGCTTGTTCATTTCAGTTTGATTCTCAACTCGATTCAGTGCCTTCGAAAATCTACTTCAAGTGCAGTAGCGTTGCAGCCCTACTCCTTCTCTATCGAGTAGCTCGTTCTTGAATGACGTCGACCACCGGATATTGAGCGCGGGGAGAATGACAATGAAAACCAGATATCGAGCGCGGGGAGAATGACGATGACCGTCGGATATCGAGCGCAGGAAGTAGAGGCTAATTAGCGCTTGAAGTGAACAGGCGCTTCGACAGTTTCGCAACCTCCGGGAGCTTTCGGGCTGGAAAAATACTGCAACAACAGTATTTCCAAACCCCCGAATCTGATAAAATATACAGCTTCTACTGATTGCCAGGGACTGCTGTCATGCGAAATATCAAATCCGATTTTTCTCAGCACGAACCCGTGTCGGGAAGCTCTTCTCCATCGCCGGAGGACGATAAGGAAGGTGAGAACGAAGACGACAAGGAGAAGTCGCGTGCATCCGCCGATGCGACCGCACGGGGTCGCGCGAATATCAAACGTCGAGAATGGGGACGTGATCTACGGCTGGCCATGGCCTGCATTGCCGGAGCTGTAGAACCGGGTAGGCAGCCCGGTGGTGGACAACTCGAAGGTAGCGAGCAGCCCGAAGGCGATGATGAAAGCGGGGTCGACGGCAATGACGATATCGCGGTATCCAGCCTCTCCGACATCTGCCGCAAGCTCCATCAACTCACCCGGCAGATCGATAGCAACATTGCCACCCAGATCGAGTTGCTCGTCCGCTTCGATGAATTGGAAGGCTGGCGGGAGAGGGGCGCTCGAAACTGCGTCGCGTGGATGCACACCGAGCTCGGCATGGAACGCAAGCTGAGCTGGGAGCGCCTGCGCGTCGGCCGAGCCATACGCTCCCTACCTGTCATGCGCGCCTTGTTTCGCAAGGGCGAACTCAGCTGGTCCAAGGTTCGCCTCCTCAGCCGTATCGCCACGCCTGAACTGGAACGGGATCTTGCGTATCTGGCGCTGGACGCATCGGTCAGCGATATCGAGCGCGTATGCCAGGAGTTCCGCTGGGGTCAGAAAAACGGTTCTGGCAACACGCCGTTCGAAGGTAATGAGGGTAACGAAAGTAACGGAGATGCTGCTGACGGCACCAATGGCGCAGGGAAAGGGAAAGGGGAAAGGGGAAGGGGAAACCGACGGTGCGACAGATTCCGAGCAGGAAGATCATCTCGCATTCAGGCAACATGAACAACGCCGTTGCAGCTGGCGCAAGCTTCCCGATGGCATGACCGAAATCCGCGTGCTTCTCCCTCCGGTGGACGCGCAGAACGTGCTGAAGAGCCTGGAGCACTGCGAAGACCAGGTGCATCAAGCGAGTGAAGCGATCGACGAAGCGCCCGAACCGCACGCGAGCTCGACTCCAAACCCGACTTCAGCCTCACGTCCAAACGCAAGCCCGGACTCGCATCGCACAGAGCCACCTGAAGATACTCCTAAACCTACGCCGCCCACAGCCCTGCAGCGGCGGGCCGATGCACTGGTGCACATGGCCGAACGCAGCCTGGCCTTCGGCGGCACCGATGTTCTGAGAGCGGATCGCTTCCAGGTGGTGGTATCGGTAGAGGCGGATACACTGGTCGCGCCGTCAGCGGCCAACGGGCTCTTCCCGATCGGCAATGCCTCCTGCACAACCGACGGCGCACCCTTGCCGGAAAGGCGAGCCGTGGTCGAAGGCATCGGCCCTATCGCTCGGAGCACCGCCCGACGCGTTGCCTGTGATGCCAACCTGGTAAACATCGAAACACACGATGGAGAACCCATCAGCATCGGCCGCCGCGCGCGGATCTGGCCGGCGGCGATGCGCCGTGCGATCATCGCACGCGACAGGCATTGCCAGTTCGATGGTTGCGACGTCGATCGGCACCTGCAGATTCATCACCTCGTGCACTGGGCCGATGGTGGCGACACCTCGGTCGAGAACGGCGTGTGCGTCTGTCACCACCACCACGCGCTCATTCACGAGGGTGGTTTCCGTATCGAACGAGCCACCGTCGCCATCCAGACCGACGCGGGTCCGAACCAGGGCACCAATCTCGGGTTCGAGTCCCGAATCAAACGGGAGCTGCTGCCGTCCCGCTGCCGGTTCCGCACCGTGAAATCTGTACTGAGATCAACCAGCGAGCAGCCTTGCGGGTGTCACACGTCGGCTCGGGAGGTTCGCCGAACTTGGGAATCTCAGGAAGACAGAAGCGCGAGCGGTACCGTCATTGTTACAGATAGGGAAGCTCAGGCACATCGGGTGGACGAGCCACGCGCCGTCTACCGGGTATCAAACGGTTCCGCGCCACCGGCGGCCGAACCACAGGCCAAGCGTCAAAAAGAGTCAACACGTGTAGACGATCTGGACTGGCTCACATTTCTGAGTCGGCTGAGAGTCAACACGTGTAAACACGTCTGAGCTGGCGCGCACTGCTGAGCTGGCTGAGCTGGCCAGGAGTCAACACGAGTTGACCATCTGAACCAGCCGACACTTTCACGCGGGTGGTTCTTGGATGGTCATCGACTGACCCGGGACCAGCAGTCTTCCGGTGCCCCTGACATGAGTAGCGGTAATATTGACCAACGTCAAGTATCCCGCTCTACCCACAGGCTATCTACAGGTTGCTCACAGGTTGCCCACAGATATCCACAGGGTTATCCCCGTTCAATCACGGTTGCACGTCATGTAACCACAGCATCTTGTGGTTAACCGTAAAAAGGACGCTATATATAGTGTTCAGGCGTTGACGTTGCAGTGCTCGGTTGCCTACACTGCGCTCCCGTTCAGAAGGACTCTGTGACCGGTTGCGCTGCCTGTTTGCGCAGCTCCGTTGCCGAATAAGGGTACATGCCCGGGCTTACGGAAAAGCCACCGCCTCAAGCTGCCAGCCAGGATCTTCGGCCGGCACCGCAAGCCAGCACCACCAGCTTGTGTGGCGAGCGACCGAACGCGCCGCATCCGCCCGCCTTCAGACGTGGAGAGACAGAACACCGATGAGCACGACCAACCTGCCCACCGCCCGCAAGAACCGCAAGAACCGCCAGAACGCGAACCAGAACGCGAACCAGAACGGCAACCAGAACGGCAACCAGAACGGCAACCAGACCATGCCGGCGAGAAAGCGAACCAGGCCACCGGCCGCAAAGACGGTTCCAGTGCCGACAGCCGTACCGGCGACGCACAGCCCGTTCTGGTACGGAACCCCTCGCGCACCAACAATCCGCTCGACACCCTCGAACTTCAGGAAACCTCGCTCGACATCTGGGACAAGAAGTACCGCCTGAAGACGAAGGACGGTCACAACGTCGACGAAACGGTCGAAGACACCTTCCATCGCGTAGCCCGAGCGCTGGCCGATGTAGAAACCACCGAGGCGCTGAGGAAGCACTGGTACGAGCAGTTCGTCTGGGCGTTGCAACACGGTGCGATCCCGGCCGGGCGCATCACCTCCAACGCCGGTGCGCTGGCGCACAAGCCCGCCACCTCCACGATCAACTGCACCGTGTCCGGCACCATCCTCGACTCGATGGACGATATTCTCGGCAAGGTGCACGAAGCGGGGCTCACGCTGAAGGCGGGTTGCGGAATCGGTTATGATTTCAGCACCTTACGCCCTCGCGGGGCCTACGTCTCCGGCGCTGGCGCCTACACCTCCGGCCCGCTGTCGTTCATGGATATCTTCGACAAGATGTGCTTCACCGTGTCGTCCGCCGGTGGCCGCCGTGGTGCACAGATGGGCACCTTCGATGTGCGCCATCCGGACGTGCTGGAGTTCATCAAGGCCAAGCGTGAAGACGGCCGGCTGCGCCAGTTCAATCTCTCACTGCTGATCACCGAAGACTTCATCCAGGCGGTGAAGGCCGACGAGCCCTGGCAGCTGGCGTTTCCGATCCGCGAGAAGGAACTGAAGGAAGACAAGCTTTCTCTCGACAATCCCGATGTAATCGTATGGTACGACTGGCCCAACCACGAACATGTGGTGACCAACGATGACGGGCTTGTGGCGTGCAAGATCTATCAGACCCTGCCGGCTCGTCGGCTGTGGGATTTGATCATGTCGTCGACCTATGATTTCGCAGAGCCAGGTTTCATCTTGATCGACAAGGTCAACGAGATGAACAACAACTGGTTTGACGAAACCATACGTGCTACGAATCCGTGTGGCGAACAGGCGCTCCCCCCCCTACGGCGCCTGCCTGCTAGGCTCGGTCAACCTGACAAGATTCGTACTCGACCCTTTCACCGATGAAGCACAGTTCGACTGGGAAAGCTACGATCGCACCATTTCGATCTTCACCCGCATGCTTGATAACGTCGTGGAGATCAACGGGTTGCCACTCGAGCAGCAGCGGAAGGAAATCGATCGCAAACGTCGTCATGGCATGGGTTATCTGGGCCTCGGTTCCACGATTACCTTGCTCGGCATGAAGTACGGCAGCGAGGAATCTCTGGAATTCACCGAAAAGGTCACACGGGAAATGGCCATGAGCGGCTGGCGCAGTGCGTTGGAGCTTTCGAAGGAAAAGGGCCCGGCACCGATCATGAACGAGGTATTCACCGTGACCGGTGCGATGTTGCGCAAGCGGCCCGAAATGGCCGAGGCGGGCTATTCCGTGGGCGATGAAGTGCCGGGCCGGGTATTGCATGCGAAATACAGCCGCTACATGCAGCGTGTGGCTCAGGAAGATCCGGCACTCGTGGAAGCCTTGGCCGAAGCCGGTGCGCGTTTCACCCACCACACGTCCATTGCGCCCACCGGCACCATCTCGTTGTCGCTGGCCAACAATGCGAGTAACGGCATCGAGCCCAGCTTCGCCCATCATTACGCACGCAACGTGATTCGCGAAGGGCGCAAGACCAAGGAAAAGGTCGACGTGCATTCGTTCGAGCTGCTGGCCTACCGCACTCTCGTCAATGGGAATGCCATGCCCTACTCCGACGAACCGGCCAATCTGTTACCCGACTACTTCATCAGCGCCGACGATATCCAGCCCGCCGACCATGTGTCCATCCAGGCAGCGGCACAGCGCTGGATCGATTCCTCGATCTCCAAGACCGCGAACGTACCCACCGACTTCGCGTTCGAAAGTTTCAAGGATATCTACATGCAGGCGTACGACCAGGGGCTGAAGGGCTGCACCACGTTCCGTTTCAACCCGGAGAATTTCCAGGGCGTGCTGGTAAAGGAGACGGACCTGGAGAATACGGAATATCAATTCACGCTCGATGATGGTTCGGTGGTCAGCGCCAAGGGGAACGAGATGATCGAGTATGACGGGGAGATGCATTCGGCGGCGAATTTGTACGATGCCTTGAAGGAAGGGTATTACGGGAAGTTTTAAACGCGACTTCGATATCCACATCGTCGTATGCGATGCCGGTAATGTCGGCAGCCGGACGAAACAGAATAATCGGACAAAGCAAGTATCAATCGTCACAAGCCGGTAAGACGTCTGTCACGACGTCAGCACTGAACACGAGACAGCGCCAGCAACAGGAACAACCCATGAAAATCAGCAACAAGATCGTCGGCTATGCCGTCAAGAAACCCGATGGTGTCGTCGAGGATATCGGTGGTGACGCCATCATCAAGGGTGTAGATACTGGCCAGGGCACCGGTGACGTAGCCGGCGAGCCCGTGAAGGCCACCGTCATACAGATGCACGAAACGCTGGCGCGACCGGAGAAGCTGGTCGGCTCCACCTACAAGCTGAAGACGCCGGATCATGTGTCGGAGCACTCGATGTTCATCACCATCAACGACATCGTGCTCAACGAGGGCACCGAGCATGAACTCAGGCGGCCTTTCGAGGTATTTATAAACTCGAAAAACCTCGAACACTTCCAGTGGATAGTCGCATTGACACGTATCATGTCGGCTGTATTCAGGAAGGGTGGCGATGTCACCTTTCTGGTGGAAGAGCTGCGATCGGTGTTCGATCCGCGCGGTGGTTACTGGAACAAGGGCAAGTACATGCCTTCGATCATCGCGGAAATCGGCGATGTCATCGAGCAGCATCTGATCGACATCGGCATGCTCAAGGCGCCCGAACTGGACAAGCACCAGCAGGCCATGATCGATGAGAAGCGTGCGGAGCTGGAGCGAGAATCTCGGAAGGCATCCGAGGTAGGCCAGGAGCCGGCGTGGAAGGCGGGTGCCAGCTTTTGCAACAAGTGCCATCAGAAGTCGGTGGTGATGCGTGATGGTTGTCAGACGTGCATGGAGTGCGGCGATTCGAAGTGTGGCTGACGTCGTCTGATCGCGGCCCGGCGAGGTGAATCGAGTTGTTAAAGGTGGGTGCGACCCTGGCGTTCGCACCGGCAGGAATTGAAGTTCAACGGCCGGGCGGCGTCACGCTCGGAACCTACTTGCGCAGCTATCGGGCTGCCTACTGTACAGCCAGGCAGGCTGTCTCAGACGCCAGCGTCTGGTACCACCCTCAGGAGTAGACTGTATGAAATGTCACGGCTGCGGAATGTCGATGATCGTTGACCACACAGAAACCGAGGGGCATGCCTGCACGTGCTGGCATCGGTGCCCGCTGTGTCAGAAAGTGCGGCTGGTCAGCCAGCCGAAAGATCCTTTCGACAAGCAGTATGCTTCTGGAAGTGATACCTTCTCTCCCGAAGAAATGTCAGCGGATGAACTGCTGAGCGATACTCCGACCAGGCCCCTGCTGGTCTGACCTGCGGGTCCAGCCGGTTGATCGCTCGCCGGCATGAGTGAGTCTTCATGAGTAAGCTGGTAAAGAAGCTGGTATGAGAGATCTGGCATGAGTGACCTGAAACTTTCCGCTAGCCTGGTGCGCGATATCCAGGCCTTGTTGGTGCAACACGATGAGGCCGCCCGGGATCCCGGTGTCGCATCGCAGTATCTGTGTGCCGTCACCGGCTTTCTGCTTGGCCAGCAAGACATGCCTGATGAGCAGAAGGATGAGGTGCTTGAGCAACTCGCAGCATTCATGCAGCACGTAGCCAACGACGTCAGCCAGCAGCGCAAGCAGGCACCCCCTGCCCCGCCACCGCAGGAAGCGTTCGGCATCTGGAAGCCCAAGGCCTGATTCGCTCGCGGTAGCTGAAAACCAAAGCCCGATATTTGCCCCCTAACGACCTCCCCCCAACTTTCACAGAAGAGAACTTCATGAGCCAGGCAACCGCACGTCATATCCTTGTCGACGACGAAGCACGCTGCCAGTCCCTGATCGATGAAATCAAGGGCGGTGCTGACTTCGCAGACGTTGCCAAGAGCAACTCGAGCTGCCCATCATCACGCGATGGTGGCAACCTCGGCACGTTCGGCAAGGGCCAGATGGTGCCGGAGTTCGAGAAGGCTTGCTTTGATGGCGAAGTCGGCGACGTCCAGGGCCCGATCAAGACGCAATTCGGCTTTCACGCCCTGCAGGTCACCGAAAGAACCTGATCTGTCTCAAACATCGAGCTCAAGCTGCACCGGGTGATCTTCGTCGGCAGGCATCAGCCCGCTGATCGATATACCGAGCAGTCGCACCGAAGGTCGCCGTCGGTCGATCAGTGCCCGGTGCAGCAGAAACGGCAGCGAGCGCAGTGCGCGTACTTCATCCAACGGCTTTCCGGGTTCGCTGTGCGCCCGGGTCACGCTGACGAAATCCGAGAACTTGACCTTGACCGTAAGGGTGGTGCCGACCATGTCGCGTGCGGTCAGGTCGGCGACCACCTGTTGCGCCAGCGGCTCGAGTACCGCCAGCATGTCGGCCGTATCGGTCAGGTTCTCGCTGAAGGTGGTTTCCGATCCCAGTGACTTGCGGGTGCGATGGGCACTGACCTCGCGATGGTCGATACCGCGCGCGGCCTGGTAGTAATAGTCCGCGCTCTTGCCGAATTCGCGGCGCAGTTCCTCGATACTCCAGCCACGCAGGTCCGCCCCGGTGCTGATGCCGAGTTCATTCATGCGGGTCTCGGTGGCACGCCCGACGCCGCGGAAGGTGCCGATGGGCAAGGTTGCCACGAAGGCGGCGCCGTCGGCCGGCAATATGCAATGGAAGCCGTCCGGCTTGTCATGGTCAGAGGCGATCTTCGCCAGGAACTTGTTGTACGAAACGCCGGCAGATGCCACCAGCGAGGTGCGCTCCCGGATCACCGCCTTGATCTCCCGCGCCATCCTGACCGCGGAGCCGTTGAACAGCTTGACGTCGGTAACATCCAGGTAAGCTTCGTCCAGCGATAGCGGTTCCACCAACGGCGAGATCTCGTGAAACACTTCGTGAATCTGCCGTGAAACCTGCTTGTACACATCGAAGCGCGGCCTGACAAATTCGGCGTGCGGGCAGCGCCGCCACGGCCTCCGCACTGGGCATGGCCGAATGAATACCGAACACCCGAGCCTCGTAACTGCAGGCCGCGACCACACCGCGCCCGTTGGGACGCCCTCCGACGATCACCGGCCTGCCTCGCAGCGCCGGATTGTCACGTTGTTCAACCGATGCGTAGAAAGCATCCATATCGACATGGATGATCTTGCGCACTACCGGCACCGACTGTGCGTTCGCCGGATCGGCATCTTCAGGCTTCATGTCAGGCAGGCATTGCTTTAGTATCACCATGATACGTCTGGCTACCTCGTTCCATCATTGACCGCCTACCTCGCCCGACCCGTTGCCCTGGAGTTCCGAATTCGTGTTTGTGGAGAATGGCACTTGCTGAAGTCTGATGAGGTCGAACTCAAGGGTGGCATGTTCACTTTCATGTCGCTGCGCCTGCATACGAGCGACATGGAGACCATCGACAGGCGCCTGGCCGAGAAGGTACAGCAGGCGCCCGGTTTCTTTCGCGACTCCCCGGTGGTCGTGGATCTCACGGCCCTGGAAACCCAATCCGAGTCGGATCTGGACATGGGGCGGCTGCTGGAATGCATACGGGAACACAGGCTACTCCCGATCGTCGCCAGCGTGGCCGACAAATCGTCGCGGTTTGCAAGCGCTATCGCGTTACCCTTGGTGGAGAGCGGCGCGAAACGTCAGAATGAGCGTTCAGGCAGCAGCGCGAGCACCTCGGTTGAAGACACGGCAGACACGGCTCCCGACGTTAATCTCGCCGGGGAGGTCGAATTCATCAACAAGTCCCCGACGCTCATCACCCGACCGGTGCGCTCCGGCCAACAGATCTACGCCCGTGATACCGACCTCATCATCATGGGTCCGGTGGGGGCGGGTGCCGAAATCGTCGCCGACAACAACATTCATGTCTACGGCCCGCTGCGTGGCAGAGCCCTGTGCGGCGTTTCGGGCAATACCGAAACGCGCATCTTCTGCCAGTCGCTGGAAGCCGAACTGGTCTCCGTGGCAGGTAACTTCCGCGTGCTTGAAAGCATTCCAGAGGAGCTGCGCGGCAAGCCCGCACAGATCTGGCTCGACAATGACAAGCTCACCATCGAGCCGCTCTAGAACGACATATCAAGGCGAAGAATCCTTCATTTCAGGAGTGTGAGAGCTTGACCAAGACGATCGTGATCACTTCGGGCAAGGGCGGCGTCGGCAAGACGACCACCAGCGCCTCCATCGCCACCGGGCTCGCTCAGCGTGGCCACAAGACCGTCGTCATCGATTTCGACGTCGGCCTCAGGAACCTGGACCTCATCATGGGTTGCGAGCGCCGGGTGGTCTACGACCTGGTCAACCTGGTGAACCAGGAGGCAAGCCTGCACCAGACCCTGATCAAGGACAAGCGGGTGGAAAACTTGTACATCCTGCCTGCGTCGCAGACACGCGACAAGGAGGCTCTGACGATCGAAGGGGTGGCGCGGGTCATCCACAAGCTCAAGAAGGCCGAATTCGACTACATCATCTGCGATTCGCCGGCCGGCATCGAAAAAGGCGCGAAGATGGCCCTGTACTTCGCCGACGAGGCCATCATCACCACCAACCCGGAAGTCTCGTCGGTACGCGATTCGGACCGTATCCTGGGCATCCTGCAGAGCGAGTCGAAACGCGCCAAGATGAACGAGCCGCCGGTCAAGGAGCACTTGCTCATCACGCGTTATAACCCCAGTCGCGTGCAGGAAGGCCAGATGCTCAGTGTCGACGACATCGTGGAGCTGCTCGCCATTCCGCTGCTGGGTATCATTCCGGAGCATCCCTCCGTGCTCGACTCCTCGAACGCCGGCAAGCCGGTCGTGCTCAACGATGCCAGCGATGCGGGTCAGGCCTACTCGGACGCGATCGACCGTCTGCTGGGCGAAGAGAAACAACTGCGCTTCATGGAGGCCCCCCGGAAGGGGCTGTTCAAGCGCCTATTCGGGTAACAGTTCATGGGCTTCTTCAAATTCTTCCGCAACCGTGAGGAACCACCCACGGCCACTTTGGCGAAAGATCGCCTGCAGGTGCTGATCGCGCACGAACGTACCAACCGCTCGGGCCCGGACTACCTGCCCCAGCTGAAGCAGGACCTGCTCGATGTGATCAAGAAGTACGTCAGCGTGGGCGATGACCAGGTTTCGGTCCAGCTCGAATCGCAGACCGACTGCGATGTGCTGGAGCTGAACATCACCCTGCCGGACAGCGACGACGAAACACCCGACGAACGGCGCCGGCGCAAACGCCTGGAAGAGGCTACCTGACGGCAATCGCCCCCTGGGGGTCGAACCCGGTGGTTCTGCCAGTTGGAAACGACAGTTTCACCGGTAGTGACAGGCCCGAAGTGGGCGATCGGCGGTATTCCGAGCGGCCCCTTCGCAACGCACGGTTCGACTGCAAGCTGCCGGGCAGTCTGCGACCGGGCGTCCCTCATCGAATGTCGCCGTGCTCCTCGGAAATTCCACCGATGAGCCTTTCAAGAGGCCCTTCGCTCATCTCGCCAGCGTCTGGCGAGTTGTAAAAAAACCACGCCTTGCCATCAGTGGCAATAAAAACACACAAAATACTGGCATGTGTGCTTTTCTGTTCTACACTTCACTCCGTACGGTCTGCTCCTCGTGATCGCCTTCGCACCACATTGCGATTTGATGTTGCATTATTCTGACACGCTGTCTAGAGTTGCCTGACTGAGACATTCGTAACACCCGAAGTGCTAACAGCATATATCTGATTGGAGAGCATTATGATTTTGAGAAAGACAGCAGTCGCGGTAGCAATCGCAGGTATGGCTGCAGCACCCCTTAGCGTCAGCGCGGAAACAACGGTCTCGGGCATCATCCAGATGCAGGTCAAGGGTACGGCCATCGGTAACCTGAGCGACAACGCCAGCGACATCGGCGACGATATCAGCGATGGAATCGACGACCTGCAGGACCAGGACAACGTAGACGACGATTCGGATCAGCTGCCAGACGACGCGAGCGAAGACATCAGCGTCGGCGCCGGCGATGTACGGGTGGAAATCACCTCGACTCACGACCTGAACAGTGGCCTGCAGGGCTACGGCAACATTGGCTTCCAGCTCGATGACCTGTCTACGGAAGAAGGCAGTGTGAAGGGTGGTCAGGCAGCCGAGCTGGCTGTGCAAGGCCCGAACGGCGAAGAGGTCGGCTCGATCGACGATGAGACCACCAGCCCCACCGTGGCAGCCAACAACATCTATGCAGGTATCAAGGGTAGCTTCGGTGACTTCCGTATCGGTGAAGGCCCGAACACCTCGGAGTACGGCCAGGTGGCCAACGATATCTTCGATGTCTCGCCCAGCGATCTGACGGACGCTCTGCACTACACCGGTATCTTCGGCCCCGTTACCGTCGGCCTGAATTACTCTTTCGAAGCGCCACTTCAGGAATTTGGTCCGGACACCAACATGGTCGGCCTCGGTGCCAAGTTCGCACTGGGTGGCTTCACGCTTTCCGGTGGTGCGGCCAACTACGGCGACAACGTCGATCCGGACGCCGACGACTTGCTGAGATATTCGGTAGGTGGTGCATTTGGCCTCGGCGGTGTGGCTTTGGCATTGCAGTACTGGTCTCGTGAGAACGGTGATGACCTTGAAGATAGCACCAGCTTCGGCGGCAAGGCCGGCTACGGTATCGGTGATATCAGCGCGAACCTGACCTATGAAGTGCTGATGGATGATCCAGAAATCGGTGGCGAAGATGCCGAAGAAACCGCCATACGTCTCGATCTCGGTTACGACCTCGGGGGCGGCCTTGAAGTCAGCACACGTATCACCAGTTTCGCGAACGATGATGACGACAGCCGCGAGAAGACCGAATACCGTCTGCAGCTTGCCAAGGCGTTCTGATTGCCAGATCATTCTGACTGCCGAATCGGTTTGATTGGCAGTCAGTTAGCCGGCTAGCGAGAAGGCCCCTCTGGCAGGGGCCTTTTTTTTCGCCTGCGAAATTTAATCGAGAATCGACACTTTCGAGCCGACCGTATTACACCCCCGCCTCGCGCGCCATGCCACCGCGGCACGGTGGGGAATCTGGCACCTGCTGGCCGCGTGCCAGCCATTCCTCGGTAGTGTGGGGGTGCAGGCTCAGCGCGTGAACCGGCCCGTCGAGCTGGGGTTTCAGCAGCCCGTTCAGGGTGCGGTGGCGTTTGATCAGAGGCTCACCGGCGAAGGTATCGCTGACCACGATCACCTTGAAATGGGTTTCGGAGCCGGGTGCGACATTGTGCGCATGGCTCTCGTTGATCACCTCCAGATACACCGGCGCGATCGCGCCGACGAGGGTATCGTGGATTTCACTGGCAACGGTCATGGCTGTAGGCCTTCCTGCGGGTTCTGAAGCGGGTGCCCAGTCTACCCCGGCGCATCTACCCCGCGAGGCCCCGTCGACCCACTCTACGCCAACGCGCTGCCATCAGGAGCTCAGATGCCCGCATCGGCCGGTACCGTCGGCATCATGTCGACCAGACGCCGCGCCTCGCCGCTCAGGCGCCATTCGTAAATGGACGTGTAGGCCAGTACGGCCCGCACGTAACGTCGCGTCTCGGTGAACGGGATGGTGTCGACCCAGATGTCGGCATCCATCGATACAGGCATCAACCATTGGGCCACCCGGTGCGGCCCGGCGTTGTAGCTGGCCGTGGCCAGTGTCTGATGATCATCGAACTCATCGAGCACATGGCGCAGGTAGAAGGTGCCGAAGTCTATGTTGGTGCCGACGTCGGTCAGGTCGCCGCGCCAGTTGCCCTGCCCTTTCAGGCCGGCCACGTAGGTGGCCGTGGTCGGCATCAACTGCATCAGGCCGATGGCGCCGGCGTAGGAGCGTACATCGCTGATGTAGGCGCTCTCACGTCGCATCACGCCGAACACCCAGGCCGGATCGATACGATTCTCGGCCGCCGCCGTCATGACCTTGCCACGATGCAGGGCCGGGAACCGCAGCGACAGTGCACGTCGCACATCGGCCTTGCCGGCACTGTAGATCGCGCGATCGTACAGTCCCCAGCGTGCAGCGAGCACTGCACTGGCGGCAAGCTCCGGTGCCGGACGTTCGTCCACGTTGTCGCGCCATTCTGAACGTCCATGATGCGACAGACCCACAGCCTGATACTCACGAGCACGAATCAACTGCGGGTCGTTGGCAAGCTCGTCCAGCAGGCTCGCATCGACCTCGACCGCCTCTTCGCGCAGCGCATAGGGCACGTCGAGCCTGTCGGCAGCCAGGAAACCATGGTACGACTGCAGTTCGGTCAGTTTCGTGTAGATCGGCCGGGCCGCCTCGGCCCGCCCGGTCTGTTCCAGCGAGCGCGCCACCCAGTAGGCCCAATGATCCTGCTCTTGCTCGGCCACCGGTAGCTGAGCGATGTTTTTCAGAACGGCTTCCCAATCCTGCGCCAGCAGCGACACCCGCACACGCCACTCCATGAGCTCCAGGTCGTCGTCACGGGCGGTGAAGGCGTGCAGCCAATCACCGGCCTCGGGCATGCGGCGGTAGGCGCTACGCATGGCCAGCGCACGCCAGGTGTCGTAGTAACGATCTGCGAAGAACACGTACTTCGGGCTTTCACGTTGCCAGAACTCGACAGCGGCCGTCGGATCGGTGCGCGACCAGACCTCCACCAGATCGGCCAGCATGCGGCGGTTCAGCACGGTATCGTCAGCGAGCGCGCCACTGCGCAGCATCCGCGACGGATTGGTGCGCGCCTGCAGCCAGTCCGCCACCCAGCGCCGGTCGCGGCTGCCCAGATAGTGCAGCACCGATTCCGCCGCCTCCGGCACGTCGTTCTCGATGGCAGTGAAGATGCGCTCCCAGATGGCCGTGACCGGTGGTGCACCCCGTTGCTCCAGGCGCCTCAGAACGTAACGACAAAGCGACGACAATGGTTCGCTCTGAACCCAAAGGGCCACCGACTCTTCGTCGAATGCCTTGATGCGACCCGTCGCGTAGCGCGAACGTAACGTCGAACACGGCATGGCGCTGGCAAGCTTCGACTGCTTGAGCGTGAGGAACAGGGAGTACTGCCGGGTCGCGATCAAGCGCTCCTGCAACGCTCTGGCCAGGCGCTCGCTCAACAGGCGATCGGCCGTACGGGCCTCGAATTCGTTGAGCTGATCCAACGCGCCCTCGCCCGGCACGCTGCGATCCCACTCGCCTCGCAGATGCTCGTAGTCGAGCCAGGCGGTCAGTGGGTACCCTTCAAGCTTCGCCCGCAGTTCAGTGAACTCGCCCGAGCGCTGGCGCTGGAGGGCTCGTCGGGCGCGCACGAACACGGCTCGCTGTTCAGCGAACTTCTCGTCGGCGACGAACCCGGTGGTTTCCGCTGCCGCTCCGATCCCGGGCTCCGCCTGTAAATCGGCCTTGGAGTCTGCACCGCCGTTCGCACCGGGGCTTGCCGGTGTCGCCGCGGCAAGGGTGGACCCCGCCGACAACGGACCCGATGCGGCACACAGAGCGAACGCCAGAGCTGTCAGCCACCCGGGTAACAGGGCAGCCTTGCGGTTACCGTGTCGAAGGGTTACCGGAAAGGCCGCATGAGAGGCCGCA
Organism: Granulosicoccaceae bacterium; assembly: GCA_965214025.1. Classification (GTDB taxonomy): domain Bacteria; phylum Pseudomonadota; class Gammaproteobacteria; order Granulosicoccales; family Granulosicoccaceae; genus Granulosicoccus. Next base: position 51,628 of record CBDCAW010000053.1, on the reverse strand, counting down.
TGAGAGGCTGCATGAAAGGCTTCACCGAAGAGTTCGCGGAGGGCTTTGAGAAAGGCATTGCCTATGGATTTGACGGGCATCAATGTCAGCGTCGGTTGATTCGTCGGATTGAATGGCTACTATAGTCGGCCGCGACTTCGTCGCTGTTGCGCTACGCAAGCCCTTCCATGTCGGTTGCATCGCCTTTGTCACACGATACTGCAGATAGTGCCCGGCCCGGGGCGAGCATGGCTCCGGCAGGCGGCATGCCCGTCGTGAACGTATCCGGGTACCGCTTCGTCGATCTGGACCATCTGGCACTGTGGCAGCATGACCTCTACCGCGATCTCGACGCGATCGGCGTCAAGGGTACCGTGCTGCTCGCCTCCGAAGGCATCAACCTGGCACTGTCGGGTTCGGCCGAGCAGATACTCCAGGTACGACGACACCTCGACCGCCACCCACAGTTACAGAGCTTGTGGTTGAAGGAAAGTTACTCTGAAGACCTGCCGTTCGCAAAACTCAAGGTACGCGCAGCGGCCGGAGATCATCGGCTTCCTACCCGTCATGTCTGATGATGCCTCTGATACTGCCTCACCTGGCGATCGTGGCGCACCCGGAAAGACACGTGAAGACACACGCACCAAGCCGCATGAGTGTGCACCGTCGATGCCACCCGCCACACTGTCCGCCTGGCTGGACGAAGCCCGCCCCTTCACGTTACTCGACACACGTAACCGTTACGAAGTGGCGTCCGGTACGTTCGAGGCGGCCAGGCACCTGGACATCGCCAACTTTCGCGAGTTCACCGCCGCCATCGAGGCCGGCCTGAACGATGGCTCACTCGACATCGAGAGCCCGGTGGTCACCTTCTGCACGGGCGGCATTCGCTGCGAGAAAGCGGCCCCCTGGCTGCTCGAACGCGGCTTCACGGAAGTGCATCAGGTGGAAGGCGGCATCCTGAACTACTTCGAACACTGCGGTGGCCGGCACTGGCAGGGCGAGTGCTTCGTCTTCGATGACCGGGTCGAGGTGGATACACGGCTATGCCCCACCGGTGCAAGCCTGTGCACGCGATGCCATCGTGCCGTGGCGGCTGGGCAGGCATGCGACTGCCGGCGCCCGCCACCATCCTGAGCTGCCGGCTGGCGCGATCCGGGCACGACCGGCGCCGGCTTCAGCCCATCACCGCCATCGACACGGTATAGCTCGGCCCCTGTTTCAGCTTTGTGTAATTGCCGAACACATCGGCGAAGGTTCGCTTGATGAACTGGCGCATGCCGCTGATCGTCACCACCACGATGCGGGCACCCGGGCGCATGCGCGCTCGTGCATCGACGAAGCTCAGGTACAGCAGTTCGTTGCCGGTCTTGGCCGGCAGGTTCGACACCACCAGGGTCAGCGGCAGGTCGGCGGGCACCGCACTCAAGGCGTTGCTGAGGTAGACCTCCACATTGCTCAGGCCGTTGCGCTCGGCATTTGCCCGCGCGTAATCGACCGCGACGAAATCCTTGTCGATCAGGTGCACCCGACCGGCGCTGGCCCGGCGCGCGATAGCCAGGCCCAGCGGCCCGTAACCGCAACCGAGATCCAGCGCCACGTCATCGTCGTGCACCTGCAGATGCTCGAGCAGCAGACGGCTGCCATCGTCGATCGCGCGCGGCGAGAACAGACCCCAGGTGCTGTGCAACACGAAGGGTGCACCGAGCAGCTCGGTCTGCTGGACAAGATCCTGACGCAGGGTATCGGCTTGCATCGGTAGGCGGGTTTCCTGGAGGTGAACGGGCCGGGCCCTGGCGGGCACTCATTCTAGTTCACCGTGGCGCCCGCCGGCGCCCTGCCACTGCGAGCGCTGATTCCGGCAGCACGCAGTTCGTGCATTCACGGCAGCTTTTCGCTAAAGTCCAGAGTCAAAACCACACGACGGTACGTCTGCATGCGATTGATACTGTTAGGCGGGCCTGGTGCCGGCAAGGGTACACAGGCCGGTTACATCACCGACCGGTACGGCATCCCGCAGATTTCCACCGGCGACATGCTACGCGCCGCCGTGAAGGCGCAAACGCAGCTGGGTATCGAGGCGAAGAAGATCATGGATCGTGGTGATCTGGTGTCCGATGACATCATCGTCGGCCTGGTCAAGGAGCGTGTGGAACAGCCTGATTGTGCAAAGGGTTTTCTGTTCGACGGCTTTCCGCGCACCACACCGCAGGCCGATGCGCTCAAGCACGAGGGGATCGCACTCGATGCGGTCGTCGAAATCGATGTCGACGGAGAGGAAATCGTACGTCGCATCAGCGGCCGGCGTATTCACGAACCATCGGGGCGCACCTATCACATCGCCGAGAATCCGCCGAAGCAGGAGGGGATGGACGACGTCACAGGCGAACCCCTCATTCAGCGCGAAGACGATTCGGAAGCCACCATCAAACATCGCCTGAAGGTCTACGCGGAACAGACGGCACCACTGAAACAGTATTATCAGAGCTGGGCCGACAAGGGCACGGACGGCGCACCACGCTACCTCAGGGTCGATGGCATCGGCGCCGTGGAAGCCGTGCGCGACAGCATCTTCGAAGGCCTGGACGCCACCGTTCCGGCCTGAGGACCCGGCCACAGCCCTGGCCTCGTCGGCATCGTTGTCACACGATGCCGAATTCGTCCTCGCGAGCGCGCTTGATCACATCGTAGTGCTCGACCAGCACATCGTTTCGCAACACGATACCGAGCAGTCGCGGTGCTTCGGGGTGATCGTCGACAACCGGCAGGTACTCCGATTCCTCGTCGGCCATGAGCTGCAAGGCTGTGACCACATTGATGGTCGCGCCTACCGCGTAGTCGCGAGATTTCATCGCGGCGCTGGCGGGGCCCTGGGTTCCCTCGTTGATCGCATGCGCCACCAGCTGCGTCAGGGCAACACTTCCCAGCAGCGCACCGTCGGAGTCCACCAGCATCGCGAAGCGGCGGCGCTGCCTGCCCATCATGGCTTCCAGATCGCCGACCGTGCAATCGCCGGGTGCTGCCAGGTAGCGATCACTGATCAGTCTTTCCACCCGGTACGTCATCAGCAGGCTGCTGTTGCGGCCGACCGCGATATCGATGCTGCGCCGGCCGAGCTGCCAACGAAAGAACGAGCCGAAGGTGCCGAACTGCATGACGGTGCTGGCCATCGCAGATGCGGTCATCACTCCGATGGTCACGCCGTAGTCGAGAGTCAGCTCGAACACGATCAGGACCGTGGAGATCGGTGCGCCGAGCAAGGCCGAGCCAACCGCTCCGATTCCCACCATCGCGTAGGCACCTTGCGCCGAAACCGGTAGGCCGAGCAGGTCCAGCGGTAGCCAGAACGCACTGCCGAGCATGGCTCCCAGGAACATCGCCGGGCCGAACACACCACCGGCGAAGCCACTGCCCAGTGCCAGTGCGACCGTGAACAGCTTCGCCAGCAGCAAGGCGATGATCAACCCGACCAGCAACTCACCCCGGATCGCCTGGACTATCGCCTCCACACCGATGCTCAGTATCTGTGGCAACTGGGTGGCGATCGCACCGATGATGAAGCCTGCCAGTGCGGGCCGGCACCATGGCGGCAGGTGCAGGCGCGACCATAGCAGATCGGTACCGCCGGTCAGCACGATCAGCAGCCGCGCCACACCGGCACCGAACACGCCCAGCAGCGCGAACAGCGGCAGTTCCCAGAGGCTTGCGATCTGGTAGTCCGGCACGTCGAACAGCGGCTCGGTGCCGAGCCATACATGCCGAACCACCACCGCGGCCATGGCGGCGATGACGATCGGTGCAAACACCCGCAAGGTGTAGAAGCCGATGATGACCTCGAGCGCGAAGATCACGGCTGCCACCGGAGAATTGAAGGAGACCGTGACCGCCGCCGCCGCGCCGCAACCGAGCAGCGCCAGCGAACGGGTGCGATCGAGGTGCAGACGTTCGGCGATGTAAGCTGCCAGCGAGGCACCGATGTGAACGGCCGGCCCCTCCCTGCCCAGCGGGGCGCCGACACCCAGTGACACGCCGGCTGCGAGTGCCGCTCCGACTCCCGAGCGCATCGGCATGCGCGCATTGTTCAGTGCACACGCTTCCATCACATCGGCAACCCCGTGATAGCGACGGCCGGGCAGGTACTTCATCAGCAAACCGACGAACAGACCACCGAGTGTCGGCACCAGTATCAGCAGCCAGGCGGGCTTCGCCGCCGCGATCACGGCAAACCGGAATTCCGATGCCTCACCGAAGCCCAGCCACTGGACCAGCAGGATGAGTTCGATCAACAACACGGTGGCTCCGCCGACCACCGCGCCGGTGGCCGCGGCCAGCAGGAAGAACGACAGGCGCTGCCTGATCAATTACGCATCATTCAACGCAAACCCATGCTGGTGCGGGCAAAGGCGCGTCGCAAAGGCGCTACCGTATCGAGGCCATTGAGGCCCAGGCCACGCAGGTGCGCAAGCCAACTCTGGTGGCCGCGAAAGCCACGTGCGAGTGCATCGGTCAGACGCACGATGCGCTGCTGGTCGGGCCGGCGCCGCTCGATGTAGCGTGTGAGCAATGCACCACTGCCCGGGTCATCGACGCGCTGCTGATCACGGATGCCGGATCGATCGTCGGTGGAGCCGAGCAGGTCGAGCAGCGCTGCTGCATCGCGCATGGCCAGGTTATAGCCCTGACCTGCAATCGGATGAAGCAAGCGCGCCGCGTTGCCCAGCAGCAGCACGCGCTCGCCGATCTGCCGGTGCGCTTCGATGCGCAGCAGTGGTACCACGGTACGCGGACCGAGGGCTTGCAGGCGCCCGAGCCGCAGGCCGAACGCCGTCTGCAGCTCGGCACGGTAGCTCGCCTCATCGGCGGCCCGCACCCTGATCGCATCGGACGGAGCTATGCAATGAACGAAGCTGACGACACGCCCGGGCCTGGGCAGCATCGCCAGCGGCCCGTCGGCGGTGAAGCGTTCGTGAGCCACATGCGCGTGCGGCCGTTCGATGGCGGCACAGCCCAGCACCGCACTCTGGTCGTAGTCGACCTGCCGCGTGCCGATGCCGAGCCAGTCGCGTACCGCCGAGCCGACCCCGTCAACCGCGATCAGCAACCGTGCGGATACGGCGTGAACCTCACCTTCGTGCCTGACCTGCAACGTGATGCCCGTGGGCGTGGTCTGCAGGCTCTCGGGGGTCGCCGGTTGCCACAGATCGACGTGCCCGGCTGTCAGTCGTGCCTGCAGTGAGCCGATCACCCGCCGATTCTCGACCACCTGCCCGAGACTCGGCAGCGCCAGTTCCCGCGCCGACATTCGAGTGGCTCCGAAGTAACCCCGCTGCGACACATGCACATGCTCGATGGCGCAGGCATCGTCTGCCAGGGCATTCCACAGACCGCGACGCCGAAACTCGTCTACCGTGATCGCCGACAGCGCCGTGCAGCGCTGATCGAGATCATCCACCGGCAGCGCAGGCGGCGGGCTACGGTCGATGACCGCTACCCGCCAGCCCTGATCGGCTAGCGCCAGCGCCAGCGGCGTGCCGACCATGCCGCAACCGACCACGGCAATGTCTACCTCTGTCACGCCCATCAGGTCGACTCCGTCATGCAGCCCCCATCAGCGTCTCGATCGCATCGACGCTCTTCGGTACGGTGGCAGTGGTCACATCAGCGCCATCGGCCGTGACGATCACATCGTCCTCGATGCGGATGCCGATGTCGCGCAACCGCTTCGGTGTCTTGGTCCCGGGCCCCATGTACAGACCCGGCTCTACGGTGAGTACCATGCCGGGCTCCAGCAATCGCCAGTCGCCATCGATCTTGTATTCGCCGACATCGTGGGTATCCAGGCCGAGCCAGTGTCCGGTGCGATGCATGTACCACGGCTTGTAGGCTTCGTCCTTGATCAGCTTCGACAGGTTGCCCTTGAGCACCCCGAGCTCTCGCAGCCCTTTCGTCAGCACACGCACCGCTGCGGTATGGGGGTCATTCCAGTGGTTACCGGGTTTCACGGCGGCGATGGCTGCCAGCTGGGCTTCGAGCACCACTTCGTAGAGCGCGCGCTGAATGTCGCTGAAGCGCCCGTTGACCGGATAGGTGCGAGTGATGTCACCGGCGTAACCTGCCAGCTCGGCCCCCGAGTCGACCAGCACCAGCTCGCCATCGCGCAACAGCTCGCTATTTTCCGTGTAGTGCAGGATGCAGCCGTTCACACCGCCGCCGACGATCGGCAGGAACGCATGGTCAGCTCCATGGCGGCGATACTCACCGATCAGCTCGGCTTCCAGCGCGTGCTCACGCAGACCCGGCTTGCAGCAGCGCATGGCCTGCAGATGCCCGTGCGCCGACACCGCAGCGGCCTTCCTCATCAGTACAAGCTCGCTGCGCGACTTGTGCAGCCGCATCTCGTTCAGATGATAGTCCACCGAAATGAACGCATCGGCATCGCTGGCCCCCACGCGCCGGCTGGTGCGGGCGCGTTGCAGCCAGCCGAGCAGCTGTGCATCGAAACCGGCATCCTTGCCCAGGGTGTAGTACACATGTTGGCGCCCCTCGAGCAGGCCGGGAATGATGTCGTCGACATCACCGATCGGAAACACGTCATCGGCACCGAGCACATCGGGTGCACGCTCCACTCCCAGACGCCGACCGTGCCAGACCTCCATCGCCGGGTCGTTCTCGCGACAGAACATCAAATATTGCCCGCTCTTGCGCCCGGGCACCAGCACCAGCAAGGCCTCGGGTTCGTCGAAACCGCTCAGGTAGTGGAAGTTGCTGTTCTGCCGGTAGGCATGCTCCGCGGTGAGGGTGCGCATCACCGGTCGCGCCGCATGAATCAATGCGATCGAGTTGTCACCCATGGTGCGCATCAACGCACGTCGGCGCCGCTTGAGTTCGGCCTGTTCGGTCTTGCTCAGAGGGTCAAGTAACACGTGCTGAACTCTTCATGCTGCACTCGTGTTTACCATGGCGGGCCTGTTCATCGTGGCGGGCTTCCCGGACCTGTACGTCAATGGACTTGCACGTCGGACGAAGGGTCGGCGCCTCTTTCGCTTGCCCCGGCAGTACCGCTGATCTCAACCACCGGCCGTAGTTCCTCATGCACCAGCAAAACGCCTACCCGCACGTATTCCACCAGTTCGACGAAAGCGGCTTCATCGTCCGCATCCGTGTTCCGGTCGGCGGCATCGGCGACGCTGGATTCGATAGTCTGGAAGTCTTTGACGAGCTCGGCCGTATCGGCGGGCAGCGGACGACTGCCGCGAACGGCGATACCGATACCGATACCGATACCGTAGGTGAAGCCGGCGCAAAAATCCGCCAGGGCCTGAGAACGAGACTTGAGCGTGGCCTCATCGTCGGGCAACAGGGGTTCGAAATCGAGTTCCGGGTCGTCGAGCGCCGTGACACAACGGGTGAACCAGTGGTCCAGGACGCGCAGGTTCCCGGCCTGCGCCGCCAGCGACTCCGCCTGCAAGCCGGCCGCATCGAGCAGCTCGCTGAACCAGCGCGTCTTCGCGGCACCGGCGGGCTGGCTGCACAGCAGGCCGCAGAGCATGCCATGCGCCTCGGCGGGCATCAGGGGCACGGCCAGGTCATCGAGCATGACAGCCACCGCCTCATGCGCAGAGGGTGGCGCGAATTCGCCGGCGTGGCCGGGATTCTGGCTATCGGGTGTGGTCATCGGCAGAAGTATACAATGCCCGTACCACGACGCCGGTAGCCATCATGAATCGCCTATCCACCCACTCCCAGCTGCCTGATGAGGTCGCGCGCCTGAGCGAACAGCTCAAGGCCCTGACGATGCTGTGCCAGCGGCTGCACATCGAGAACCAGAGTTTACGCGAACACACGCAGAACCTGCTCGACGAACGGGCTCGTCTGATCGAGAAGAACGACACCGCCCGCGGCAAGGTGGAGCAGATGATCGTAAGGCTCAAAGCGCTGGAGTCCTCTGCTTGAGAGGGTCGTGCGTCAAGGGTGTATCGACTGCTTGCCACGGCCCGCGATCCGCGCCCGTGAACAGACCAGCGACAGGCCCATGAAAAAGCCCTCACGTATTACGTCTCCAAACAGGCTGGATGAAAAACCCGGCGCGGCGCCCGGCAACGATGCCGCAGAATCGGACGTCGAATCCCGCACGGTCAAGCTTCGAATTCTCGATCGCAGCGTACAACTCGGCTGCCGGTCCGATCAGGAAGAGGATCTGCTCGAAGCGGCCGCCTATGTGGATGCCTCGATGCGCGACCTGCGCGCACGCAATGCTAGCTCCAGCCTGGAAAAGATCGCCGTGGTCGCTGCCATCAACCTGGCCGGTGATCTACTGAAGGCACGGCGTACGGACGGCGAACAGGTGGCACTGGGCAAGCAGTTGAAGAAAGTGAACGACGACATCGCCGCGCTCCTCGATCAGTACGCGGCAACGGCGGATAGCGAGACTGGCTGAACGTGCCTGCTAGGCCTGTGCGGGCGAACACGAGCGTGCCGAGCCACCGCGTAACCTTTTCAGGCCAACCCGAGCACGCACAGGCTGCCGAGCCACCGCGTAACCTTTTCGGGCCGACCCGAGCACTCGGGCACGCACAGGCTGCCGAGCCACCGCGTAACCTTTTCGGGCCGACCCGAGCACTCGCGGGCTGCCGATCCACCGCGTAACCTTGACGACTCGCGCTGAGGGTATCTGCCCGTGCTAGTCTCTGGTTTGTATCTTCTGCGGTGTTCGTTATCGGGTTGGGTATATCCCTTGAGCCTAATTTCTCACCCCGGGGGTGGTCTGGTCGCTGTTGTTGTGCATGTCCGCTACGGCGGAAAGCCTGATACGGTTCCAGTCGTCCCCACCTGAACCGATTGGTTCAAGGTAGCACACCCGAAACGGCACCGTGGTTGATACTCCAAGCACTTCCGAACCGACGAACATGGCACTTCGCGGCGAGTTACGCACCCGCCTGCAGAACTCGCGTGCCGCACTCACCGGCGAGCAGATCGCCACAGCTGCCGCCCATCTCGTCGACCATTGCCTGCCCCTGCTGGCCCGCGCGGCCCATGTTGCCGGTTACCTGGCCGTCGAGGGTGAAATGTCGGTGACCGACCTGCTCCGGCATTGCAGGAACCAGGGAACGATCACCTACGCACCCCGGGTCGCCGGGCAGGCGCTGCGCTTCCTGCCCTTCGACGATCGCTCACCCATGCGTTCGGCACGATTCGGTATCCAGGTACCGGATGTACCCGATTCGCTGGCGATCGACCCGCTGGCGCTCGACATCGTGCTGGTGCCGCTGGTCGGTTTCGACGCCGGCTGCAATCGCATCGGGATGGGCGGCGGTTTCTACGATCGCACCTTCGCGGCACTGCGCGAGCGTACCCCCGTGACGAACCCTTCCAAGATCGGCCGGGCGGCTGATTCCGAGAACGCTACCGCGGCGCTTTCCGCAGCTTCCGTCCCCCGACCGGAATCGACCATGCTGATCGGCTGTGCCCATGCCCGGCAGCAGGTGGAATCGGTATTGCCGGACTGGTGGGATGTGCCGCTGGATGCGATCGTCACCGATGAAGGGGTGATCTACAGACCTGGCCGCAGCGCCTGAACGCAAGGTCGTCTCGATCGGCCCTTCCGCTCACCGGTGGTCATCGCACAGTGATGCTACCGTGTCTGGCGCAGGAACATGCTGACCGCCTCGTTACCGGTCTCTTCCTGTACCGAGAAGGGTTGCTGCGCGACGAATGCCTGTAGCAGCGATTCGTGATCGGCCGGTAGTTGCATGCCCACCAGCGCGCGACCGTAGGCGGCGCCGTGATTACGGTAGTGGAACAGGGTGATGTTCCAGTCGGCGTGAATGCTGGCCAGGAAATCGAGCAAGGCACCGGGGCGTTCGGGAAAACGGAAGCGGAACACACGCTCGTTGTCGACCGCAGTCGGGCCGCCGATCATGTGGCGAACATGCAGCTTGGCCGTATCGTTGGCTGTCATGTCGAGTACCTCATAGTCGGCAGCCTGCAATTCGGACAATACCTGCGCCCGCTCCACAGCACCGCCTCCGAGTTCAACACCTGCGAATACCTGTGCGAGCTGATCATCCGCGTAACGGTAATTGAACTCGGTGATGCTGCGCCGCCCCAGCACCTCGCAGAAGTGACGGAAACTGCCGGGCCGCTCAGGGATCGTCACTGCGAACAGCGCTTCACGGCTCTCACCGATTTCCGCACGCTCGGCCACATGACGCAGTCGGTCGAAGTTGATGTTCGCACCTGACACCACGGCGACCAGATTGCGCTGTTGCCAGTCGTGGTCCTGCACATGACGCTTGAGCCCTGCCAGCGCCAGGGCTCCGGCAGGTTCGGTCAACGTGCGGGTTTCGACAAAGATGTCCTTGATGGCCGCGGCCATTTCATCGACGGTGACCAGTACGACACCGTCGAGGAACTCACGGCAGACGGCGAATGTCTCCACCCCGGCCTGAGCGACGGCTACCCCGTCGGCGAACAGGCCTACGCGCGGCAGGATGATTCGCTCATCGGCCAGCAGTGCATCATGCATGCTCGCGGCATCCACCGGTTCCACACCGATCACCTGCACATCGGGCCGCAGGTACTTCATGTAGGCGGCCACGCCGCTGGCCAGGCCACCACCACCGACCGGCACGAAGACCGCATCGAGGTCACCCGGGTTCTGCCGACACAACTCGACGGCCACGGTGCCCTGCCCGGCGATGGTGTCCGGGTCGTCGAACGGGTGGATGAACGGGAAGCCCATCTCTGCCTCCAGCGCCTTGGCTCGCGTCAGTGCACTGGCGAAATCGTCACCATGCAGCACCGCCTCGGCACCCAGCGAGCGTACCGCGTCGACCTTGATGGGGGGTGTGGTCTGTGGCATCACGATGATCGCCTCGATGCCCAGGCGCCTGGCCGAGAGCGCGACACCCTGCGCATGGTTACCTGCCGACGCCGCCACCACCCCCGTCACGCGTTCACGCTGCATCAACTTGTAGATGCGGTTGTACGCACCTCGGCACTTGAACGAGAAGATCGACTGTTCATCCTCGCGCTTCAGACGAATGCTGTTGCCCAGCCGCGCAGACAGGTTCGGCGCCTCGTGCAGTCGCGTCTCGACGCTCACGTCATAGACGCGGGCCGACAGGATGCGTTTGATATACTCCTGGTGAGAGATTTGCATGATTTTCCAGTATTCCCGTACCCGCTGTTCTCGTACCGGGCAACTCGTATCTCATTGCCGGCCATCGCGTGTCCGGCAGGGGTGGAACCATACTCTGGTAACCGCCCGGGGCGAAGAGTCTACCCGTCTGCCGTCACCGGTGCTCCGCTGAAGGCCTCGCAGCTCGCCTTGCCTCGTCGTACAGGGGGATCAATGGGGAGTTCAAGTGGGGTTTACGGAGATGCACCGGCAGATGGACGGAGGAGAGACGCGGACCGGTCAAACATTCAACGCAGGCACGCTCCAGAATCATGCATCCAGGCAAGCTTGCCGCCGCACTCGCGGCGCTCGATCGGCTCGGCAACGACGGTACCCTCGGTATCGGCTCGGGCTCCACCGTCAACATCTTCATCGATGAACTGGCCAAGCAGGCTCACAAGGTACGCGGTGCCGTGGCCAGCTCGGAGGCCACTGCCGAGCGCCTGCGCATGCACAAGATCGAGGTGTTGGATCTGAACATGACCGGCAACCTCGAGGTCTACATCGACGGTGCCGACGAGATCAACCCGGCGCTGCAGATGATCAAGGGCGGAGGTGCAGCGCTCACCCGCGAGAAGATCGTGGCCGCCGCCAGCCGCGAGTTCGTCTGCATCGTCGACGACACCAAGCAGGTGGCGGTACTCGGCGAGTTTCCATTGCCGGTAGAGGTCATTCCGATGGCCCGCAGCTACGTCGCCCGGCAGATCCTCGCGCTCGGTGCAGATCCGGAATTTCGCGAGGCACCACGCACCGACAACGGCAACATCATCCTTGATTGCCACGGCTTCGTCATTGACGATCCGGTGGAACTGGAGCGCCGGATCAACAACATCGCCGGTGTGGTCACCGTCGGGCTGTTCGCCCAGCGCCCGGCGAACCATCTGATCGTCGGCCATGCGGACGGACGGGTGGAGCACGTCCAGTCACGGTTTCCGCGGAAATCGCAGGGTGATTCGCGAACCTGAAGATGAGCTGGTGGCCCACACCGTGCCGCGATGCTGCTGCACCACCTGCGACACCAGTGCCAGGCCAAGACCGAAGCCGCGGGCCTTGCGGCCCTCGTCGCGAATGAAGCGGGTGAACAGCCGATCGAGCATGTCGGGTGCGATACCGACACCCTGATCGCTGATCGCCACCTCTACCCGCATCGATATCGCGCGTAGCTGTACCGTCACCTCACCACCCTGTTTCGAAAACTTGAGCGCATTGCCGATCACGTTCTTGAACGCCCGCTCCAGCAGGCTCGCATCGCCGGCGACCCAGATATCGATATCGGGCATGTCGGCTATGAGCGCGACCTCCAGCGACCGTGCCTGCGCACCGAACTCATCGATCGACGCGTCGATCACACCGTTGAGGTACACCTCCTGGAAGGTGGACGCATCGAGGCTGTCGGCACGCGCCATGTGCAACAGATCCTCCATCATCTTCAGGCTCTGGCGAATGCGTGCGCCAATGTCCTCGCGCCGCTCACGGCTGGCCGAATCATCGGCGACACCGGCAACGACACCTGGTACGGCGCTCTCCTCATCATCCAGAAGATACAGGGCTGATACCAATGGCGAACGCAGGTCGTGCGACAGGTATTCCATCATTTCGGCGCGGGAGCGTTCCACCGATCGAATCTGCGACACGTCGACCACGGTGGCGCAGATGAGCCTGTCCGCCAGTGTGTCACCGACGGCATTCAGGTTGATCACCAGTTCGCATTGCTCCTCGTGGTATGTCAATTGCCAGGGTTCGCCATCCAGCAAGAGCGCGTTCACCTTTTCCCGATCGGCCCCTCCGGGTTGCCGACCGAGTACCTCGAGGAATTGGCGCAGCGAGGCTGTCGGCGGCAGCCCGCTGACCAGATCGTGCAGCAGGGCATTGCGGTGCACCGACTCACCCGCCGCGTTCCAAACGCCGGAGCCTGCCGGGCTGCCCGCCATGACCGTTTCAGTGAAACTCTGTACGTGGCGCAGGGCCGCGGTCTGTGCGGCCAGCCGCAGCACGTTGCCCTGCAGGCGTTCGATCGACCCTGAAGGGCGCACCGGTTGCTGCCGAATGCGAATCTCCGGCAGCGAATCCACGAAGCGAAGAATCTCGGGCGCCCGCGCCTGATCCGAAATGTCGAGCCGCACCTGCAGAGCGTCCGGCGTGCGGTAGCGACGACGATAGACGCTGCCGAAGCGTTGCCACTGTGCAACCGGAGTGCCGGCACCATTGAGCGTCAGGGGTGCCCCGCCACCCTGGTTGCGTCCGGACGCTGTCACGCTCCAGGCGCGGATCGGCAGGTGCTCCATGGCATGATCCAGGAACCTGGTCAAGGTCTGATCGGTCCGGTCTTCCGGCAAGGTATCGGAGACCCCTGGCGGGGCCTGAACGCTCTGGTCTTCCGGCTGGCTACCGTGGGGTGCCAGTCTGCGGCTTTCGCGCTCGAGAAAACGGTTGACGAAGTCCAGCCGGTGCCAGCTCCATGCCAGATAGCTCAGAAGCACCGGCACACTGGCTGCCAGGGGCGCGAACCACCAGTGCAACCATCGGTAGGCCACGAAACTCAGGAAGATCGGCAGGGCGGCTGCCGCTACCGCACCGAACAAGGCCCACTGGGGAGCGGTACGCGAGTACCACCAGACCATGCCCGGCAGCAACAGTAGTGCCAGCAGCACGGCGGCGTAGGGGCTGAGCGGTGTGACCATGACCCCTTCGCGCAGCCCGGCAAACACGTTCGCGTGAATCTCGATACCGGGCATCGGTCGATTCAACGCCGACACCGGCGTGGGCACCACATCGCTCAGTCCGGTGGTGGTCAAGCCGACGAACACCACCTTGTCGCGCAGCGCAGCCGCATCGACCCGTCCGGCGATGATGTCGGCGGCAGATACCTGTCTGAACTGACCGCTGGGACCCGCGAACGGAATCAGCACTTCATGATCCTGCACCCAGCCAGACGGGTGCTCCCGCGATGCGGTACCGAATTCTCCCAGGATGTCGGGCAAGCTGCCTGAGCCCGGCGCGACTCGTCGTCCGACCAGGCGTGCCGGGTCGGTAGCGCGCGGGTAGGTCTTGCCGGCCGACTCCCGTTCCTCGACCTCCTGGTGCGACATCAAGGTCTGAACTTCCAGACCCAGCGCTGACCAGTGAGCCTGCCGGAATCCGGACTTGAGGAAGATCCGCCGCACGATGCCATCGTCATCGATCGGCAGGAAGATGTGACCCAGGCCATCGGTCACACGGCTGATCGACGCCACCGGCAAGCGTTCCGCCAGCCCGGAACGCCGCTCGGTGAGAACCGGCAGTACCGCGATCGGCAGGCGCGAGATTGCCGCCGCCAACGACTGATCGTCAACCGGAGCGGCGGCCGGCTCCACGTAGAGGATATCGATGACGGCAGCACGCGGCCGGGCACTGGCCAGCGCATCGAACAGACGCGTCTGCAGCCGACGAGGCCAGGGCCAACGCCCCAGCTCGCCCAGGCTCTCCGGATCGATGGCCACGATCACGATATCCGCCGGTGGTTCGCGCTGCGACAGGCGTACCCAGCCATCGTGGAGCAGACGATCGAGCTTGCGGGTGGCATCGGCCCAGGCGATCAACAGGCTGAACCCGAGCAACAACAGGATGAACCCGGTCAGCCAGCTCCAGGTGATGGTGCGGCGGTACGAGATCGCCGGTGATGCATCGCTGACTTCCATGTCAGACGCGCACGAGACTGCTATCGATGGCGTCGGAGGCCGATGTCGATGGCTCGAGAGGCAGATGTGTCAATGGCGGACGAAATCCGCATCAGTTTCGGCTGGAATGCTCTTCGAGACGATAGCCGTGCTGATAGATGGACGTCAGTTTCCAGCGCTCGGAAGCAAGCAGCCTGAGCTTCTTGCGCAGACGGCTGGCATGAGTATCGACGGTGCGGGTGTTCAGTTCGGCGGACGTGCCCCAGACCGAGTGCAGAAGGTGCTGCCGGGAGAGGACCCGGCCGCGGTTGCGGAACAGGAACAACGCCAGTTCATACTCCTTTTCCGTCAGCTTCACCTCCTCCCCGCTCACCGACACCTGCCGGCTGCCGGTATCGAACACATAGGGCGGGCACTCGAGGATTTCGGTTTCCGGCTGGGCTCGCCGTACCAGTGCGAACAGCCGTGCCAACAGCTCGTGCTGACGCACCGGCTTGGCCAGGTAGTCGTCGGCGCCGGCCTGCAACGCGAGCACGATATCCTGCTCATCCTGCCGGGCGGTGACGAAGATGACCGGGATGTCACTGGTCAGCGTGCGGCGAATCCAGTGCAACACCTCGAGACCGGAGCTGCCGCTCCGAAGTGTCCAGTCCAGTACCACGACGTCATAGCTGGATTTGCGAAACGCACGCCGGAACTCCTCGGCGCTGTTGAAGACGCCGCAGTGATAACCCTTGCTCTCGATCCAGCTACTGACACGCGCTGCCTGCTCAGTGTTGTCCTCAAGTAGCCCTACGCGCAATTTCAGACGTTCCGACATAGAGTGGGTGCTTGTGCCATTGGTCGTGGTTAAGTTTTACAGAGGTCGGCGTCACAGTGCAATGTTACCGTCATGATGGGCAGCTGACCCTATCAGACAATTTCGGGTACCGGGTTCAGATAGTGACGACCTGCCTTGATGGTCCGGATCTGTTCAAGCAGATCGGCAGCATCGGCCATGGAGTCCTGCAAGTTGATGTCGGCGGCGTTGACGATCAGTAGCGGCGTTGCGTCCCAGGCATGAAACAGACGTTCGTAGCTGTCGATCAGTTGCTGGAGATAGTGGCTGCCGATGCGCTGCTCGTGACGCAGGCCGCGACGCTCGATACGCTGGATCAGCCGCTCCAGTGGTGCCTGCAGGTATACCACGAGATCGGGCTGCGCAGCGCCCTGCACGATCCGATCATGCAATTGCCGATACATCCACCACTCATGCTCGTCGAGCGTGAGTTCGGCAAACAGACGATCTTTTTCCAGCAGGAAGTCCGCAACCAGGGGCCCGGTGGCGTCGCGCACCGTCGCACTTTGCAGGATTTCAAGGCGAGAGGCCAGGAAGTGCAGCTGGGTATGCAGGGCAACACGCCGCGGCTGACGGTAGAAACTCTCCAGGTATGGGTTGTCCCGATCGCCGTCGGCCACGTAGAGCGCGCCGAATTCGCTGGCGATATGCTTCGCCAGCGTGGTCTTGCCGACACCGATCGGCCCTTCTATCACGATGAAACGCTGTGTCATGGTGTGCTCGTAAATAGTCGGATATCGAACCGTTCGCAATGCGCGAGCAGTTCGCTGATCGGACCCATCCCCGGTATCGCGAGCGTCGGGGCCAGATCGTTCAGCGGCATCAGCACGAAGGAGCGTTGTGCGATGCCCGGATGCGGCACCGTCAGCCGCTCATCGGCATGCTGCTCCTGACCCAGCAACAGGATATCCAGATCCAGCGATCGCGGCCCCCATCGAAGTGCCGGCTGCCCGTCGTCACGTACTCGCCCGTGCGCCTGCTCGATCGCCTGAGTGGCATCCAGCAGTGCCAATGGTGCCAGCCGCGTGGCCAAACGACAAACGGCGTTCACGTAGGCCGGTTGATCCTGCGGGCCCATGGGCGCCGTTTCGTACAGGGGCGAGCAGGTGACTCGCCGTTCGGTCGCGATCGTTTCCAGCGAACGCAACGCGCTGCCGATCGATCCGGCCCTGTCGCCGAGGTTGCTGCCCAGCGCGATGAAGGCCTCGATCGGCGCTTGCCGCATCGGCCAGCTCAGGCGTCGGAGGCCTTGTTGGCGGCAGGCTTACGCCGACGCCGACGTTTCCGCCTGGCAGGAGCCGTCGAGCCATCGGTAGCAGAAGCATTCGCCACGTGCGGCTTCGGTACGGCCTCGGCATCCGCCGATGAACCCTCATTGCCCGTCGCACGATCACCGTCACCTGCCGGTCCGCGTCCACCCTCACGCCTGCCTTGTCGTCCACCATGGCGGCCACCGTTACGACCACCCCCGCGAGCGTTACGAGCACCACGCGAGCGTCCGCCCGGCCCCCGTGCTTCGGTGTCGGCACGGGCGGTACCTTCACCGGCGGAACTCGCCAGGGGAGAGTCGATCTGCGGCTTGTCCGCCAGAAATGCCTGCTGTGCCTCCGGATCCAGGTTCTGTACCCGAGTCCACCAGTCGGCGGTGCTGCGCAGATCGGCATCGACGCTGGCACGCAACAGGAGGAAATCGTAAGCCGCCCTGAAGCGCTTGTTCTCGAGCAGCCCCAGCGCTTTGGCGCCCTGGTTCAACTCCAGCTTCGGTTGCAGGAACCAGATTTCGCGCATCGGTCCCGAAAAACGCCGTGGTATCGAGATGACCCGCAGTTGCCTCGTCATGACGGAATCGGCAGCCTCGTTCAGCGCATCCAGCGTGGGCATGCCATCGGCGATGCTGGTACGCGCCATTTCCTCGACATCCGGCCAGAGCATGAATGCCAGCAGATAGGCAGGAGTGATGGGCTTGCCCTGGCCGACGCGACGATCCGTATTGGCCAGGGCTGCGTCGAGCAGGGTACGCAGCGGATCAGCCTGCAGACCCGTATTACCATCACCCTGCCCGGCGGCGGCTCTGCCGCCCTGTTGAGCGACCTTGCCAACACCGTCTTTCAGACGCCTGTCGAGCAGCGGAAACAGGTACTTGAGCAGATCATGCTCCACCACACCGTTGAAGCTGCGCTCGGCATACCCTCCCTGGAACAGCTTGAGCACCTCTTCGAACAGTCGCGGAGGCGGAGTATGGGCCAGCTCACCGGCCGTCTGCCGCATTGCCCGGAGGGTATCGGGCGCGATGTCGAAGGACAATTTGGCGGCCAGCCGGACGGCCCGGAGCACGCGCACCGGATCTTCCTGACAGCGCTGCAGGGGGTCACCGATCAGGCGAAAGACACGTGCCTCGATATCGTCGAGACCGCCGACGTAGTCGATCACCGAGTGATCTGCGATGTTGTAGTACAACGCATTGACCGCGAAATCCCGGCGCAGCGCATCTTCCTCGATCGAGCCGAAGACGTTATCGCGGACGATACGACCGGATTCACCGACCTCGCCACCTTCTCCCTTGTCGTGAGCGGCGCGAAAGGTGGCCACCTCGATGATGTCGCGACCGAAGACCACGTGTACCAGCCTGAAGCGGCGCCCGATGATGCGCGAGTTGCGGAACAGAGCACGAATTTCCTCCGGGCTGGCATCGGTGGCCACGTCGAAGTCCTTCGGCTTGAGCCCGACAAGCACGTCGCGCACCCCACCGCCCACCAGATAACCACCGTGGCCGGCTTCGTGCAGGCGATTCAGCACCTTCAGCGCATTGCGGCTGATCGATTGTCGGGAGACATTGTGCTGGTCGCGCGGCAGGATGCATACCTGTGTCGTCCCCGAGGTCATGCCAGGCGCCAGTTCGGAACCAGCCGGTTTCCCGCCCGGTACCAACAGGGCCCTGGTTCGATCGATGGCAGACTGCGACAATCTGCTCAGAGTCTTCAGCAAGCGTTTCTCCGTTTCATTGTTGGGGGTCGTCTGTCGTGGGGCCCGGCTTCCCTGGCCTGGCCGGCCCATCGGCGTCAGCCTCCTGGCGCACAGTCTGGAACCGGATGATCTGCCGGCGCTGGTCACGCGATGGTCGCCCGCCTGCCGCCAAGCCACCACTGGCGAGCCTGTCGGCTCTGAGTTTCAGCGCGAGAGCTTCCCGATCCGCCACGCTTGCGTCACTTTCACAATAAAGCAAAGCCGCCTCACTCGCCGGACGACGCTGATCGTTGAGGCCGAGTACCGTCACCTCATACCGGTAGGGTGGCCGCTCGATCTGCACCACGTCCCCGACCTGCAGGGCCCGGGATGGCTTGATCTTCTGCCCGCCGACCCGGATGCGATTCTTGCCGATGGCATCCGCCGCCTGGCTGCGAGTCTTGAAGAATCGCGCGGCCCATAGCCACTTGTCTACTCGCAGCGCGGCCTTATACTCCTGAGCCATGCAAACCTACGTCTATCGCAGTTCCCGACGCACCGGCCTCTACGTGTACCTGAGAGACGAGGACGGCCTCGAACGCCTGCCTGCTCCGGTGCTCCGGGAACTCGGCGAACCCGAACTTGCACTCAGCTTCGAACTGACTCCGGAGCGCAGGCTGGGGCAGGAATCCGCCACGACGGTATTGGCCAATCTCGAACGGCAGGGTTTCCACGTGCAGATGCCACGCGATATCGAAACCGCGCTGGCGGCCGTAGCCGAGGATACGACGAAAGGCCGAACCGCGTCTCAAGGGCGCGGAGCTGTAGTCAAGCCGCTGGGCTGAGAAGCGAACCACGCCGCCAGGTCGGCGATATCTTCATCGCTGAGCTGCGCGGCGAAGCCTTGCATTATCGCATTCTCACGCGCTCCCGAGCGATAGCCCTCGAGGGATTTCACCAGGTAGTCCGCGTACTGGCCAGCGAGGATCGGATAGGCCGGTGTGGTGGTCTCGTTGCCGGCGGCACCATGACAGGATGCACATACCTGTGCCTTCTTCTCGCCAGCGGCCGCATTGCCTGCCGCGAACCCGGGATTGGCGACCGCCAGGGTGCCCACGAACAGTACCCAGGGCAATGTTCTAATTTTCATTGACTTGCCCCCTGCTGTGAAAACCATGCCGCGATGTCTTCGATATCCTGATCGCTGAGCAAGCCGGCGTTGGCCTGCATGGTGGGATGTGGGCGCAACTTGCTCCGGTAGGCCTGCAATGCGACAACCAGATACTCCGCATTCTGCCCTGCGATACGCGGTACATGGTAGCTCGGGTAGACATTCACGTAATGCTCTACACCATGACAGCCCAGGCAGGTCCATGCCTTGGCCGCACCGGCTTCTGCGTTTCCGGCCGCCAACGACGGACCCGTCAAGCTTGACAGCATCATGAAAAACGGCAGCAGCAATGCCAGGCGTGCACCGCGAAATCGCGACTGCTCAGCACTCTCGTCACGCATCGGCACCGGGCTCGACAACGTCGCTGAAGGCCTGAACCGCATGCTGTAGGGGTATTTCATCGGTACGAAATGCTCTCTCTCATCTTCTCTGGGCAGCCAGGCGGCCGTCCGTTGCAATACGGTAGTCTAACTCAGGCGTCTGTACGTTGCGGAAGCGAGCACCTTACGCGTGGGCGTTCAGGGCAACGAACATCTCGTTCATGCGCTTCACGAAGCCCGCGCCGTCTTCGAGTTGCCCGCCATCGGCGAGCAGAGCCTGGTCGAGCAGCAAACGCGACCAGCTGGCGAAACGATCTTCATCCTGCTCCTGATCCAGCAACTTCAGGATTGGATGCTCCGCGTTGACCTCGAGCGTGGGCTTCGAATCAGGCACTTCATGGCCAGCCTGCTTCATCAACTGCTGCATGTGCAGTGCCATCTCCTGCTCCCCCAGCACCACGCATGCCGGTGAGGTCGTCAGGCGAGTCGACGCCTTCACATCGCTGGTGTCTTCCTCCAGTACCTTCTTGATGCGCTGGATCAGAGGCTCGGCCTCCGCCGCCGCCTTCTCCTTCTCAGCCTTTGCCTCGGCATTCTCGGGTTCGTCGCCGGTGATCGCCGACAGGTCCAGATCGCCCTTCGCGATCGACACCAGCGACTTGCCGTCGAATTCCTGAAAATACGACATCATCCATTCATCGACCCTATCGTGCATCAGCAACACCTCGATGCCCTTGTCGGCGAAGATCTCGCGGTGCGGGCTGTTCTTCGCAGCCAGGTAGCTGTCGGCGGTGATGTAGTAGATCTTGTCCTGCCCAGGCTTCATACGAGCAATGTAGTCAGCCAGGCTGGTGAGTTCGCCTGCCTTGGTGCCGTGGGTGCTGTCGAAGCGGAACAGGCCGGCGATCTGTTCGCGGTTGGCGAAATCCTCCGCCGGGCCTTCCTTAAGGCAGCGGCCGAATTCGTTCCAGAACGCCAGGTACTTCTCGGCATCCTTCTCCGCCACGCCCTCCAGCAACCCGAGCACCTTCTTGACCGAGGCCCGACGGATGGTGTCGATGATCTTGTTGTTCTGCAGGATCTCGCGCGAGACGTTCAACGGCAGATCATTGCTGTCTACCAGACCGCGCACGAAACGCAGGTAGCGAGGCATCAGCTTTTCAGCCTCGTCCATGATGAACACGCGCTGTACGAACAGCTTGATGCCGTTGCGCTGGTGGTTGCCATCATAGAGATCGAACGGGGCACGCTTCGGAATGTAGAGCAGCGAGGTATATTCCTGTGTGCCCTCTACCCGGTTGTGGGTCCAGATCAGCGGCGCTTCGTAATCACCGCACACCTGCTTGTAGAAATCCTCGTATTCGGTATCGGAAACATCCGACTTCCTGCGCGTCCACAACGCCGATGCATCGTTGATCTGCTCCCACGTCGGAGCGGTGTCTTCGACGGTCGCCTCGTCGTCCGTCTCCTCGTCAGGCGCTGCTTCGGACTTCGGAGCTGCCGGCTCGAGCATCATGATCGGGAAGGTGATGTGATCGGAGTACTTCTTGATGATGTTGCGCAACCGCCAGCTGTTGGCGAACTCCTTGCTCTCCTCCTTCAGGTACAGGACTACCTCGGTTCCACGTGCTGCCTTCTCCACAGTCGCCAGCTGGTAGCCCCCCGAACCGTCCGACTCCCAACGCACACCTTCGTCGGCCTGCGCACCGGCCCGTCTCGTGGTCAACACGACTCGCTCGGCCACGACGAACGACGAGTAGAAACCGACGCCGAACTGACCGATCATGCGTGCGTCGGTCTTCTGGTCGCCGGTGAGGGATTCGAGGAACTGCTTCGTGCCAGACTTGGCAATCGTGCCGATGTTCGCGATCACGTCATCTCGCGACATGCCGATGCCGTTGTCACTGACCGTGACCGTACCGGCCTCTTCATCGAAACTGATCTGCAGCTTGAGCTCCTGATCGTTCTCAAGCAGCGAGCTGTCGCCGATGGCCTCGAAGCGCAGCTTGTCGCAGGCATCGGACCCGTTGGAGATCAACTCGCGCAGGAAGATTTCCTGATTGCTGTACAGCGAGTGGATCATCAGCTGCAACAGCTGATTGACTTCAGCCTGAAAATGCATCTGTTCGCCGACGGGCGTGGCTTCGCTGCCGGCTTTGCCGATGGATGGCCCGGTGGCCGACCCGGCGGCTGTCTTGTCGGCCTGCTGGTCCGGCGATACGGGCACTTCAGGTTCGGTCATCTCGGGTCCTGACATGGATCTCTCCGCGTTGGTGGGTGCTGGAACGCCCGTGTGCAGGCGTTACTCGATGCAATCCGATGTGCGGATCATCTGCCAAATTTACAAGAGCAGACCCGACCCGGAGAGCCGGCACTCACGCCCGGTAACGCCTTGCATGCCAGGTAGAGACCTGCAGTGCCGCTCACCGGGCCAGGGCACCAAGCGAGGCGCCGGCAGTGCATGTCGCTAGCGAGTGGCGAGCTTTTCCTTGATGCGGGCCGCGCGGCCGGTCAGGCCACGCAGGTAGTAAAGCTTGGCGCGACGAACATCCCCGCGGCGCTTGACGTCGATTCCGGCCACCACCGGGCTGTAGGTCTGGAAGACTCGCTCGACGCCTTCACCGTGAGAGATCTTGCGTACCGTGAAGGCCGAGTTCATGCCACGATTGCGCTTGGCAATGACCACACCCTCGAAGGCCTGGATGCGCTCGCGATCGCCCTCCTTGACCCGTACCTGCACGACGACCGTGTCGCCCGCCGAGAAATCGGGCACGGTCTTGCCCATCTGCTCGGCATTGATGTCGTCGATTATCTTGCTCATGCTAGCTACTCACTACCCTTGTGGTCGAACGTTGCCTGCGGCGAACATTCGAGCTGTTTCAGAAATTCGGTATCCGATGGTGTCAGACTTGCCGTATCCAGCAAGTCTGGCCGTCGTTCCCACGTCGCCTTCAAGGCCTGCTGCCGCCGCCACCGTGCAATTGCCCGATGATCACCGGACAGCAGCACCGGCGGCACCTGCTGCCCGTCGTACCACTCGGGGCGAGTGTAGTGCGGGCAGTCGAGCAGACCATCGGCACTGAAGGAATCCTCCTCCGCCGAGCTGGCATGCCCGAGCACACCCGGGACCAGCCGTGCCACCGAATCGATCATGGCCAGCGCGGCAACCTCACCCCCGCTGAGCACGAAATCGCCCAGCGATACTTCCTCATCGACGTCACGGGCAACGACCCGTTCGTCCACACCTTCGTAACGTCCGGCCAGCAGGACCAGAGAACCGCCGGCCATCCATCGTTCGGCTATCCGCTGGTCGAAGCGCTGACCCCGGGGCGACAGATAGACCACCGGTGCCGCCGGCAGCGCCTGCCTCATCCAACCGATGGCGGCAACCAGCGGCGCCGTCTTCATCACCATGCCCGGACCACCACCGAAAGGTCGATCATCTACCGTCCGGTGCTTGTCTTCCGTGAAATCACGCGGATTGCAGATACTGCAGGCAACCCGGCCCTCCCTTACTGCCCTGCCGATCACCCCGACGGTCAGAAAACTCTCCACGGCCTCGGGGAACAACGTGATGACCCCGAACCTCATTCAGTACTCGGGATCCCAGTCCACCTCGATACGGCGAGCCTGCAGGTCGATCGCGACGATGACATCCGGTCGCACCCATGGAATGAGTATTTCCGCGGACGATCTGCCGGACCCGTCATCACCACGCTCGTCACTGACTACCATCACATCGTTGGCGCCTGTTTCGAACAGCCGGATCACCGAACCAAATCGGAGCCCTGCAACATCATGCACCGCACAGCCGACAAGATCGGCCCAGTAGAATTCACCAGGTTCGAGCCGGGGGAGATCGTCGCGCCACACGAATATCTCGCTACCGATGAGAACCGCCGCCTCATCGCGGTCGGCATGGCCTTCGATGCGTGCGATCAGGCTCTTTCCGGAACGGCCGCCTTCGAGCAGGCGCACGGCCTGTTCCGAACCATTCTTGATCAGATTCCAGCTCGGGTAATCCAGTATGTTTTCACGAGGTACGGTGTCCGAATGCACCTTGACCCAACCTCGAACCCCGTGGAACCCGACGATATGCCCCAGAACGATCCGGGCAGGGCTCGATGTGGACGAGGCCCCGTCAGGCTGCCGCATGCTCCCTGCGGTAAGCCTTGAGGATCTTCGCCACCCGCTCGCTCTGTTGTGCCCCGGTGCCGACCCAGTAGTCGAACCGTTCGAGATTGACTTCGGTGCCGGGTGCATCGCCACGTGCCACCGGGTTGTAGAAACCCAGACGCTCGATGTAACGACCGTCACGCCGGGCACGGCTGTCGGTGGCAACGATGTGATAGAAAGGCTGCTTCTTGGCGCCGCCGCGCGACAGGCGAATGGTGACCATGTCTGTTTGTAGTGTCCTGGAGGTAACTCCCTAGTATACGGCATTTGTCCCAGCGGTCAAAGATTCCATCCGCACGCCAGCATGCGCATCAGCAGCAGCGCCAGCGGACGTGCCAGCGGCGTATCAGGTCCACACCCACAGGATCATCGGCACCGCCACCACGATGATGACGCAGTCCAGCGGCAGACCCAGCCGCCAGTAGTCACCGAACTGATAGCCTCCGGGGCCCATCACCAGCGTGTTGGACTGGTGACCGATCGGCGTCAGGTAAGGTGACGCGGCACCCACTGCCACCGCCATCAGAAACGCATCCGGTGGCAGCTCCAGACCGAGCGCGAGGCTGTAGGCAACCGGCGACATGAGCACGGCGGTAGGCGTGTTGTGCACCAGATCCGACATCAGCATGGACGTGCCGATGATCAACCCCAGCAACATCCACACCGGCAGATCGTCCGACACCGACATGATCGCCGAGGCAATCAGGTCGGTGCCACCGGTGCTCTGCAGCGCCTCACCGATCGGAATCAGGAAGCCGAGCAGAACGATCACCGGCCACTCGATGCTGCGGTAGGCCGCGCGCAGCGACACCATCTTGAGCAAGACCAGCACGCCGACCACCGTGGTGAACGCGATCTGCACCGGCACCCAGCCCATCGCCGCGGCCAGGATACCGGCGCCGAACACCGACGGCGTGAGCAGTGCGCCTCGCCGCGGCGTTATCGTCACCCCACGGTTGCGGATGAGGAGGCATCCCAACGTGCGGCACATCTGATCGATGGCGCGCTCCTCACCCTGTATCAGCAGCACATCGCCGGTCTTGAAGCGGATGTGACGCAGCGTGGCGCGCGATGAGCGCCCCTCGCGCGCCACACCGAGCAGATTGACATTGAAGCGCTGGTGCATCTCCAGCCCACGCATCGACTCGCCTTCGATCATCGCGTGTGGCATCACCACTACTTCCATGACCCGCACTTCGGCCGATTTCCACTGCTCGGCGTTGATGCCGGCGGTGCCCGCCTCGATCAACCCGGGGTTCTCGAACAATGGCTGCAGCGCCTCGCTGTCTCCCTCGATGATCAGCACGTCATCCTCGTACAACAGTTCGATCATCCGCGGAGCCAGGCGACGCCGATCGTTGCGCAGCAGCGCGATCACCGAGATCTCGTTGTCGCAGATCGCCTGCAACTCACCGATGCTCTTGCCGGCCAGCGACGAATCGGAGGGGATCCGCATCTCGCTGACATAGCGCGCGATGCGTACCGGCGAATCCGCGTCGTCATCACCTGCGACCTGCGGCAGCAATCGCCTGGCAAAGACCACGAGAAAGGCCACGCCACTCAGTGCAACTACAAGACCGACCGGTGTGAAGTCGAACATGCGAAACGGCTCACCGACTTGATTGGCGCGAAACGTGGCGACGATGATGTTCGGCGGTGTGCCGATCACAGTGACGAGCCCGCCGAGCAGACTGGCGAATGACAGCGGCATCAGCAGCACGGAGGCCGGCCGGCCCGAACGGCGGGCATCGCGCAACGTGATGGGCAGCATCAGGGCCAGCGCCCCGATGTTGTTCATGAAGGCCGACAGGAAGCCTGTCAGACCACAGTTGGCGGCCAGCTGACGCGGCAGGGTACCGCGGGCGAAGGCAAGGTACTTGAGAAACAGTTCGACGATGCCGGACGCCTGCAGCGCATGGCTGATCACCAGCACGCTGGCGACCGTGACGACAGCCGGGTGTGCGAAGCCTTCGAAGGCGTGGTCGGCCGGCACGATGCCGGTGTACACCGCGGCCATCAGGGCAATGCCTGCCACCACATCGTAACGCCAGTGGTTCCAGACGAACAGCGCCATGGCGCCTGCAAGGATCGCGAAAACGGCGAACTGGTCAGGAGTCACGACAATCGGCGGCTATGTTCAAGGCTTCACACTCGACGCCCGACGGGCACGGCGCGATGTTCGCACATCGAGCACGATGCTGCCCGTACGCCAAGGTCTGGCAGCCATCAGCCGACCGGCTCATGCCGTCGCGAACCGCCGATGCGGCTTCATCAGCCGTTCAGTTCAAGCCTGTACACGGAGACCTCACTGCGCTCACACCCCAGTGAGTACAACCACGCGATCGTCTTGCCGGCATTCAACGAAACTCGCGGAATGCAATCGTCGGTTTCCCCACGCGGCTCATAGACCGAGACCCATTGCTCGCTGTCTTTCTCGCGGCGCGATATGCGCAGACCGGAAGCGATCGCCCAAAGCCTGTCTTTATGATCGAAGAATATCTCGGTCGCGTTCCGTGGCGATTTCTCATGCGTCCAGGCACCGTCGCTGAAGTGGTGTATCTCGCGTGAGCGGCCATCGGGACTCAGCAGTATGTAGGGTGTACCGTCTGAGCTGACGGTCGAATTTCCCACGCTGTAGTGTTCGGTTTCATCGGCAACGCGCATGTTGCCGCAAGCCTCCGGCGGGACGGGAAGATCGACCCTCTCACCTTCCATCGTCTTGAAGTTGAGCCGATCCGTGCTGCGCAGGAAACAGGGACGCGACAATTTGGTGCCTGCGATACCTCGACGCCAGAACCAGTTCACGTTCATTTGATTCCCGGGGCCGAACGTCAGCCGCGGGTGGTACACGGTCCACCCGGACTTACCCGCAAACGCCGGTGTGCGCCCCAGTCTGTCGGAATCGTCTTTTGCGATGCCGGCCTCCGCCCCGTCTGCAATGACTTCATCGACATCGACTCCGCCGGTATCGATTCCATCGAACCGGGCACCGATGGCCGTCCATTGATCCTGCTGCATGTCGAAGCGGGCGATTCCCCCACTCATCGTTCGCTGCTTGAAACGCAGCGCCGGCCGAGCAGCGAACCGATAGGTAATGTACAGCTCACCATCACGATCGTTGTAGAACGCCGGGTAGGTAATCTGGTTTCCCGGAATACCGGCGGTGCCGGCACCGGGATAGGAAGTCTTGCCGAAGTACCTGAATTGCCGGAGATCTTCCATGCTCACGTTCTGCCCGTGAAATTCGAGGCTATCGATATCGCCGGGTTGCCTGGAACGCTTGTACTGCCACGGCAGGTTATGCATGTTGTACGCGATGTGAATCCGGCCAGAGCGATCCAGCCCGATTGCCGGTGCCGTATGCCAGGCATCGAACAGAGTTCGCGTATCGACGACCGAGCTGGTCCATGACCATTGCTTGTCGTCGCCTCGGACCCCCTTGCGCAGCACGGTATGCAAGTTGATGTCGTCCGTATCACCCTCGTCACCCGGCTCGATGTTGGCGATATAGACCGCGCCCTCACGATTCGCGATCGGCGTCTGCTGCACATGCAACTGGGAAGCGGAAACCGGCAGTGCATCAAGCACTCGTGTCAGCCCTCCGCCCAGATATTCACCATCGACGCTGTAGACGTCTGATGCCGCGCTGACAGCGCAGCCGGCAAGCATTGTAACCAGCGCCACCGGCGCCAAGGTACCGGGATATCGCATCCGCGGGAACTGCCGCCACAGGGCGAGTTCATGCTTGTATTTCCACGACTTACGCATTGAATTGCCGAAACTGGATGAGTGAATGTGAGCGGGAGGGGCAAGGGTTAACGCGCGCTGCGAAGGAGAGTCGCGCTGCCAGGGTTGCCAACCTCAGCATACCTTTCATCGCGGGACTGTTGCGAAAATACGGGGTTTATACGGACCAATGGGTTAAAGGTAGCTGTTTATACCTACGGTTTCGCAGGGTTGATAACGGGTGTTTATACCCGTGTTTCCCAGCACTCTGGGAACGAGAGTCACGCGGGAGCTGTGTAGTCTCACCAATGAAAGAGCGGCTTTGCCTGCATGGACAGTTCCGGATCCTTATGAACATCAACCGAACCATACGACCGGCACCGGGCTTCATTTCCATTGCAGCACCTGAGTGGAATAGCCAGACATCCGCTCACGAAGAATATTGCCACTACTATATTTTAGGGTAGACTGCGGAAAATGTCGGACGGAATCAACCCAAATTTATAAACAGTGATTTGTAAATAAATGTGACGCTGTTCACTTTTTTGGTGCATTCGGGCAGCTCGCCAGAGGCGGGATGGGGAAAGTACAGGATAGGAAGGCAAGGAAAGCAGGCAAGCAAGGCACTTAAGGAGGACCCGCGGAGAAAGCGAAAAGGAAAGGGAAAGGGAGAATGTAATGAAGCAGCTATGGATCGCGGACGATACGCCGAGAATCACTTCCTTCGTGGAAGACCTGACCACCCGCGCCGGGCTCACGGTTCCACTGGTTGGTATCTGGCTCGGGCTCTTTGGTTTTGTCAGCGGCATCCTGCATCTATGCACACACAGCCTGCTGGTTAGCGAGCTGAGCTTTCCCTTGGTAGCTTTGGCAAGTGCTGTCGGCGCCCTGAAATGCCGAGTCGAACTCACCGACGGTCTCGTCGCGCTCACACGCGGCCTGACGCTGGTCTCGCTGATCTACATCGCGCTGCAGCAACCGGTGATTCCGCTGATCAACGACGGACTGTATGCCAGCCAATTCATTCTCGATGTGCAATGGGCATTGGTGCTGGTAATCGCCGTGCTTTCCTGGCGGCAACCAGTGTGGCTGATACTTGTAGGATTCTACCTGCCGTGGATCAAGTCGATGGCCGAGCATCTCTCAGGCTTTCACTACGAATCGCTGCTGGATATCCGCACACTTCACCAACTCGATGTCGGGGTGGGACTCATCGTCCTGCTATTTGCCGTGTTGAACTCTGCTCCGGCCGTTGGGTGGCTGAAGAAAACAGGCCAGATCCATGGCAAGGCCTCCCTGACGTCTGCCTCCCCCGGACTCATGAATGCCCTGTTGTTCGTACTCATCTCCTTCCATATGGCTGGATACCTCTTCTCCGGTGTGGAAAAGGCACTACTCGACGGCGGGCTCCTTTCCTGGCCACTGGCCAACACACTGCAGAACATCTACTTCACCGGCGTCATCAATCAACAGCTGATATGGCAAGACATTCCGGGCGCAGTCGAGGCGTTCACACTGTTGATGGACGGGACTGGTCGGCTCATGTCGCTGATGGTCTTTGCCGGCCAGCTGCTTGCCTTCAGCGTGTTCCTGTCGCGTCGCTACATGATCTTGATGTTGATCTTCTACGACATCATGCATCTCGGAATCATGATCTCCCAGGGGGCGAACTTCATGACCTGGGTTTTGGTGAATCTTTGCGTCATCGCGGCAGCCCGCGTCATGCCCGACCGGATGTTCGGCGTCAAGCCAATGATCGTATCCTGCCTGCTGATGGTGTTTTGCCAGTTTGGCTACAGCAAGTTCTACAAGACTGCGAACCTGGCCTGGTACGATACGCTGGCCGTCAACAACACCTATTTCGTCGCCGAAACGGCCGCCGGTGAAGAGGCCCGCCTACCTATCGCCTTCTTCGGATTCTATTCCTACCCCATATCGCACATGAGCTACGGGCATCCGCCGGGAGGTAAATACGTTCCAACCAATACCAACGGTGGATCCGACTATTTCGATATCGCGAGAAAGGCCGAGAACTGCTCGTTTTCCGAGGAAGAAATGGTATCGACGCGGGCGGCGGACTGGAATGGTGCCGCCGTCACACGTTTCATCAAGAGCCTGCATGGAATAAATGCAAGCCGGTACGCCAAAGGCCTACCGTGGTCGGCTAATCTTCACTGGCATCACTTCTGGAACCCGCCATCGGTCTTCGCCAATTTCAGCAACATCGATTTCAATACCATCACGGCCTACACGCTCGTCGTGGAGGCTACCTGTATCGAACGATCCGGAAATCGGCCGGTAGGCAGGATACTCGACGAAACTCGGTTTCGCATACCCATTGCTCAATGACATGAGCGGCCTTCAGCCGTAGGCGAGGGAACTGGCCAGCCAGCGCTCGGACTCTTCCACCGGCTCGTTCATGCGCCGCACGTAGTCGGCCATCTGGCTCTTCGAGACCTTGCCGAGACCGAAGTAGCGCGCTTCGGGGTGAGCGAAATAGAAACCGCTGACCGAGGAGGCCGGTAGCATCGCGAGGTTCTCGGTCAGGCTGATGCCGGCATTGGCCTCCGGATCGATCAGGTTCCAGATCACCTCCTTCTGCCGATGATCAGGGTTTGCCGGGTAGCCAGGTGCCGGGCGGATACCCTGGTACCGCTCCCGAATCAGTGATTCGTTGTCGAGTTCCTCGTCGGCCTTGTAACCCCAGTAGCGGGTGCGAACTTCCCGATGCAGGTACTCGGCGAAGGCTTCGGCGAGCCGATCGGCCAGCGCCTTCGCCATGATGCTGCGATAGATGTCGTTGTCCCGATCGTAGGCTTCGATCAGTGGATCAAGCCCGGCACCGGTGGTCACGGCGAACATGCCGATGTGGTCGGCGAGGCCCTCGCCCTCGGGCGCGATGAAATCGGACAGCGACAGGTTCGGCCGTTCATCAGGAAAGATGCGTTGCTGACGCAGGCAGCGCACCACGTCGAGTACTTCGTCACGGCTTTCGTCAGCGTAGATGGCGATGTCGTCGTGGTCGATCGTGTTGGCCGGGAACAGCCCGATCACGCCGCGTGCGCTCAAGGTGTCGTCGGCGCAGAATTCGGCCAGCATGACCTGGGCATCGTCGAACAGCTTGACCGCCTCCTCACCTACCGTCGGGTCCTTGAGAATGCGCGGGTACTTGCCACGCAGTTCCCAGGCATGGAAGAACGGCGTCCAGTCTATGTACGGCACCAGCATCTCGAAGCTCACCTCGTCGATCACCGTGACGCCCACCTGCTCAGGTGTTGCCAGCTCGGATTGCCGCCAGTCGATCTGCAGGCGATTGGCACGTGCCGTGTCCATGTCGAGCAGCTCGGTGCTGCTCGACTTGGCAGCGAAACGCTTGCGGTAACGGTCGTAATCTTCATCGAGCTCTTCGACGAAGCGCGACTTCTGATTGCCGTTCAGCAGGTGGCTGGCCACCGGCACGCAACGCGATGCATCCACCACATGCACCACCGGCTCGGTGTAATGCTGCGAGATCTTCACCGCCGTGTGCATGCGCGAGGTAGTGGCACCACCGATCAGCAGCGGGGTCTTGAACCCTTCACGCTCCAGCTCCTGTGCCACATGCACCATCTCCTCGAGCGACGGTGTGATGAGACCCGACAGACCGATCACATCGACCTTGTGCTCGCGCGCCTCATCGATGATCCTGCTGGCCGGCACCATCACTCCCAGATCGATCACCTCGAAGCCGTTGCACTGCAGCACCACACCGACGATATTCTTGCCGATGTCATGCACATCACCCTTCACGGTGGCCATCAGAACCTTGCCGGCACTCCGGGCCGAGCCATCTTTTTCAGCTTCCATGTACGGCAACAGCCAGGCCACGGCCTTCTTCATCACCCGCGCGGATTTCACCACCTGTGGCAGGAACATCTTGCCGGCACCGAACAGATCACCGACACGGTTCATGCCGTCCATCAACGGGCCTTCGATGACGTCCAGCGGACGATCCATCGTCAGGCGTGCCTCTTCGGTATCGGCATCGATATACGCATCGATGCCCTTGACCAGCGAGTGTTCCAGACGCTCCCGCAAGGGCAGATCACGCCAGGCATCCTGCTTGGCCTCTACCTCCGGCGCATCGCTGCGAAAGCTTTCAGCCATGGCCAGCAAGCGATCGGTGGCCTCGTCATCGAGATTCAGCACCACGTCGGTGACTGCCTTGCGCAGATCGTCCGGAATCTCCTCGACGATGGCGAGCTGGCCGGCGTTGACGATGCCCATATCCATGCCCGCGTCGATGGCGTGATACAGGAACACGGCGTGAATCGCCTCGCGCACGGCATTGTTGCCACGGAAAGAGAACGACACGTTCGACACTCCACCGCTGACCAGTGCACCGGGCAGGCGCTGCTTGATCTGCCGCGTGCCCTCGATGAACGACAGGCCGTAGGTGTTGTGCTCGTCGATGCCGGTGGCGATGGCGAAGATGTTCGGGTCGAAGATGATGTCGTTCGGATCGAAGTCGAGGCTATCGATCAGCAGGTGATACGCACGCTCGCAGATCGCCACCTTGCGCTCGACGGTATCCGCCTGGCCATCCTCGTCGAACGCCATGACCACGATGGCGGCACCGTAGCGCTGCGCCAGCCTTGCAGTACGCAGGAACTCTTCCTCGCCCTCCTTCATACTGATCGAATTGACCACACACTTGCCCTGCAGGCATTTCAGACCGGTTTCGATCACCGACCACTTCGATGAGTCGATCATGACCGGTACCCGCGAGATATCCGGCTCCGACGCCACCAGGTGCAGGAAGCGCTGCATGGTCGCGGCCGAATCGAGCAAGCCCTCGTCCATGTTCACATCGATGATCTGCGCGCCCTCGTCGACCTGTTGACGCGCCACGTTCAGCGCGGTATCGAACTCACCCTCCTTGATCAGGCGCAGAAAACGCGCCGAGCCTGTGACGTTGGTGCGCTCGCCGACATTGACGAACAACGATTCACCGTCGATGGTGCAGGCTTCCAGGCCAGACAGCCGACACGCCTTCGGCCGTTCGGGTACCACCCGTGGCGACTCGTTGATCACCGCTTCGCGGATCGCGATGATGTGTTCAGGCGTGGTTCCGCAGCAGCCGCCGATGATGTTCAGGTGAGCGTTCTTCGCCCACTCCCCGACTTCCTCCGCGACCTGCTCGGGCGTTTCATCATAGCCGCCGAAGGCGTTCGGCAAGCCGGCATTCGGGTGAGCGCTGACGAAGGTATCGGCAAGCGTCGACAGCTCTTCGATATGCTCGCGCAATTGCAACGGTCCGAGCGCGCAGTTCAGGCCGATCGACAGCGGCCGGGCATGGCGTACCGAATTCCAGAAGGCTTCCAGCGTTTGGCCGGACAGGGTGCGGCCCGAAGCATCGGTGATGGTGCCGGAAATACTGATCGGCAGGCGCATGCCACGATCGTCGAACACACGGTTCACGGCGAAGATCGCCGCCTTGGCGTTCAGGGTATCGAAGATGGTCTCGATCAGCAGGATGTCGACACCACCCTCGATCAACGCGTCGGCAGCTTCGTAGTAGGCCGCATCCAGCGTGTCGAAATCGATGTTGCGAAAGCCCGGGTCGTTGACATCAGGGGACAGGGAGGCGGTCCGGTTGGTGGGCCCGAGAACGCCGGCGACGAAGCGCGGCCGATCGGGTGTCTCGGCGGTTGCCCTGTCGGCCTCTACCCGCGCCAGCCTGGCACTTTCGGTGTTCAGCTCGGGGACCAGAGACTCCATCGCGTAGTCGGCCATCGACACCGTGTTGGCGTTGAAGGTGTTGGTCTCGATGATATCGGCGCCGGCGGCAAGGTATTGGCGGTGTATGTCGCTGATGATATCCGGCCGGGTCAGCGTGAGCAGGTCGTTATTGCCCTTCAGATCCTGAGGCCAGTCGGCGAAGGCCTCACCGCGGAAGTCTGTTTCATCGAGCGCGTGCTGCTGGATCATGGTGCCCATGGCACCGTCGAGGATCAGCACACGGCGCTCCAGTTGCTCGCGCAGGCGCTGTTCGGCTTCGGATGGCTGAGCTTTCGGCATGGTGGGATTCGATGGTTGAGGCTTAGGCCGGGATCACATCATCCTAGCACGCTTCATATAAACATATAAGGATATCCTTATATGAGCTCCTTACAGACTCTGATACAGCAAGACTCCGGCCAGTCGTTCCAGTGGCCCTTCCACATGACAGCGATGGGTTCAGCATCATTTGCCCGTGGAAAAGCCACCGGAGATAACGCGGGTGTGAACACTCCGGTGCACGTACCCGGGAGTCGTGCCACCATGCGGGCATGGCAAAGAGTGACTCCCCTATCGAGCAGCGTGCCGAAGCCGGCGAAAACGGCGGCCGGAACCACTGGATATTCGGTTACGGTTCACTTATCTGGCGCCCGGGCTTCGACTGGCTGGAGAGGCGCACCGCCGTGGTCGATGGCTGGCAGCGCCGTTTCTGGCAAGGCTCACACGATCATCGCGGCACACCGCAGGCGCCCGGTCGCGTGGTCACGCTGGTGCCCGCCGCCGGCACTTGCTGCAGTGGCATGGCTTATCGTATCGACGGAGCCACCCTGCATGAAGTCTTCGGGCAACTCGATCTTCGTGAGCAGAACGGCTACCGGCGGGTCGGGTTGCCTCTGCGATTCGACGATGCGGCAAGCGCTGATGGCATCACCTACATCGCCGGTGTCGGTAACCCCGCCTGGCTGGGTGCTGCATCGGCGGAAGCCATGGCACGCCAGATCGCCGCAAGCCATGGTCCCAGCGGCAGCAATCGGGATTATCTGTTACGGCTCGCGGATGCGCTGGTCGATCATGGCTTCGACGATGAACATGTGGCCGAACTGGCGCAACGGGTGAGGTCGATGCGTGACGAGCCTTGATGCCCCTGTCCGAACGCGCCTCACCCGACTCGCGCCAAGGCAGCCGTGGGTCGCTACCGGTACGTTCCGGGAATCACGATGTACCGGTGGCCCTGAAGGCTGCATACCCCGGCGGTATGGCTTCAGCCTTCCTCAGCAGGGGCAGGCTGCCTTCATGGGTCAGGGCCAGGCGGGCGTCGATGATGAGCGCAGCGAGCCGCTGCGGATCGCGCAACATGGCGGTGGCCCTTTCGGCATCCACGGGGCGGCTCAGCAGGTAGCCCTGTACCTCGTCGCATTGAGCGCGGATCAGGAAACGTAGCTGTTCCAGTGTTTCCACACCTTCGGCCACCACACGCATGTCGAGGCTGTCACCCAGGCTGATGATGGCACGTACCACCCGTATCGATCGTTCGTCGGCACCGAGCTGGTCGACGAAGCAGCGATCGATCTTCAGCCGGTCGATCGGCAATTGCTGCAGGTAGTTCAACGAGGCGTATCCGGTACCGAAATCATCGATGGCGATGCTGAAACCACTTTCGCGCAGAATCTGCAGGGTACCTCTGGCGATCTCGTGCGATTCGATACCCATCGATTCGGTGATTTCCAGTTCGAACAGGCTTGGCTCGAGTCCGAACTTACCGACTATGTCCAGAAACGCCGGTGCCGTACGCTCGTCCTGCAGCTCCACAGCCGATATGTTGATCGCGATCGGCAACGTCGGCAAACCTTCATCCTGCCACTGACGCTGTTGCTCGGCCGCCTTGCGTAACACCCACTGGCTGATCGCTTTGATCAAGCCGGACTTCTCGGCCAGGCTGATAAATTCCGCCGGCGACACACGACCGAAACCCGGATGGTCCCAGCGCAGCAGAGTCTCGAAACCGAGCACGAGGCCGGAGACGAGGTCAAGCTTCGGCTGATACACCACGGCAAGCTCATCGCGATCCATCGACAGACCAAGGTCGCTTTGCAGACGTAACTTGCGTCTGGCCTCCTCATCCATCGCCGGGCAGGCGAACCGGTAGCCATTGATCTCGCCCGACAACCGCGCCTGCCGGCTGGCCTGCATGGCTTCGGACAACAGCTGCGGACCACAGTCACCATCGACGCCGAACACACTGATTCCGATCGCCGTCTCCAGCCGGTATTCGAAACCGTCTATCATGATCGGTTGACGATAGACCGACAGGACCCGTTCGATAATGATCGGCACACTCTCCACCCGGTCGATATCGTTCACCAATATGGCCAATGAGTGTTCATCCGCGCCCGGATCGGCGATATCCCCGACATGGCTCAACCGTGATGACTGGGATACCACATCGCGCGTGCGCATCAGATTGCCCAGACGCCCCACCAGGGCGGCGCACAGCCGCGAGCCGAGGTCCCCGTCCAGCTGCCGGGCAATGGTCAGCATCGGGCGGGAATCGAGCACCAGAATCGCCATGAGATCCTGTACATGGCCCGCTCTGGATACCGCTGCCTCGATCTCGTGCAACAGCAACTGTCGCTCGCTGGGCGCTGCATCGTGTTCCACGATGATGCGGGCACCGACCACCGCAGACGTGTCGTCACGTCTGCGCCGCGTGCCGGCCGAACGCGGTGAGCGAGACGCCTGCGTTTCGTGGCCGCGGCCTACCGGCTTCGCGACGACTGATGTCGAATCGATACCGGGCTCATCATCGAGCTCAGCGACGGCCTGAGAGTCGGCTTCCTCACCGGCAAGCGCCGCGACGGCGGCGAGCCGCTGATGGGTATCGGTTTCGTGACCGACCACCCGGTTGCGGCCGCGGTCCTTGGCGAGATACAGGGCCTTGTCGGCCAACTCGATCAACTGATGCGTGGTCTGCGCACGGGCAGGCAGCGCCGACACCCCGACGCTGGCCGTCACGCCCAGCTGGTCCGCGAAGCTCGCATCACGACCCGACTCGATGTGACTGCGTACCTGTTCGGCCGTTTTCATCGTGGCCGCCTCGTCGTGCCCGGGTATCAGCAGGCAGAACTCCTCGCCACCCAGACGCGCCACGATGCCACCGTCGCCTGCGAACTGAGCCATCACTTTGGCCACATGGTGGATGATGATATCGCCCAGCGCATGCCCGAACGTGTCGTTCACCGACTTGAAGTAGTCGATGTCGACCATCATGCAGCCGAGTGGGGTTCCGTCACGCTTCGCCACACTGAAGAGAGCTTCGAACAGCTCAAAGAAGGCACGACGGTTGAGCACGTCCGTCAACGGGTCGAGGGTGGCGAGCCGATCAAGACGCCGATTCTCGCTGAGCAGCCACTCACGTTCCTGCAACAGCTCGGCTATGCCAGGGAGCTGGTCGGGCAACTGACCGGGCAGTTGGCCGGGCAGCCGGCTTGCAGAACGAGCGCTCGAGGCGACCGGCGACCGAGCCCTCGATTCATTCGGCAGGCTCATGAGCCCACAGGCCGCAAACGGTACGCGGCGCTCGCTACCTTGCATTGAACACCGCGTTTGCGCACAGCCCTGCCTGATGAGACCCTCGACTGCTCAAGGTGTCGGCGACTTTGCGAACGGCTTGATTCACAACCGGGACGTGGATCTACCGCACTGACAGTACAGGGGATGAAGCGGGAGTCAGCGCACAGAACTCAGCGTGCATAGGTTGTCAGTTGACAGGTCCTGGCCCACCAAAGCCACCGGTTATTCGTCGCCCCATGAATGATCCCGACGTAACGATGACCATTTCCGCCGAGTGATCCTTCTGCTCGGTCCTTTCGGCAATAGAACGGCCGTGAAGCGGCACTTCAATCGTCACGTAAAGTTGTTGATGTTCACCCAACGCTTGCTGTCGAACGAATGCCAGGTAGCTTCGATGACGGCGTTGACGTGGTAGCCGTCCCTGAAGGTTGGCCAGCGTGGCCGGCCCTGCTCGATGGCCAGCAGGAAATCACGAGCTTCGATGATGAGCTGATCCTGATAGCCGGTGCCATGCCCCGGCCCCTGGCAGAAATGCCGGTAGTCGGGATGCGCCGGGTTCGTCAGAATCTTGCGAAACCCCTGCTCGGCCTCATCGTCGCTCATGCGGTACAACCACAGGGCGTTCTGATCTTCCTGATCGAATCGAATGGCACCACTCGAACCGTACACTTCGTAGGCGTAACCCATCTTGCGGCCGGTGGCCACACGGCTGAACATCAGATGCCCCATCGCACCCCGGCTGAAGCGGCAGATGAACTGAGCCTGGTCATCGTTGGTCACCGGTTCACTCGGAGGGGTTGTCGGTGGACGGCCGTGATGCATGGACCGTCTGCACATCCGCACACAGGGCATCGATCGGCCCGACGAGAGCCAGTGCTGCATTGATCATGTGCGATGCCAGATCCCCCATCGTGCCGTTGGCACGGCCGCGAGTTCGCCAGGTGGCGCGAGCCTGCGGGTCGGCATAGAAGTCTTCCGTGTGCTCGCCGCGGAAAAAACTGATGTCGCCGATCTCTCCATCCGCGATCAGCCGCCGGGCAAATTGCGAAGCGGGCGTGCGCATGTAATTGAACCCGACCATGTTGACGATACCGGCGCTCTCGGCCGCGTCGGCCATCGTCAAGCTCTCTGCCAGCGACACGCCCATCGGCTTCTCACACAAAACCGGCTTGTCTTGCCCGATGGCAGCCAGTGCGATCTCCTGATGAGTGTGCTGCGGCGAGGCGATGACGACCGCATCGACTGCGGGATCAGCGACCAGCTCACGCCAGTCGGCCGTGGAACGCTGGAAGCCGAGGGCGCGGGCCTTCTCGGCGGCACCTTCCTGCGTGGTGGCGCACAGCATGGCCAACTCCGGGCGCAGGGCGGTATTGAAGACAGCACCCACCGACTGCATGGCCACGCTGTGCAACTTGCCCATGTAGCCGCTGCCGACAATGCCTATGCCCAGGCGAGTCACCGACTTGCGTTGTCGAGCAGGTACTCAGCCATCACGCCGAGACGGTGCCCACGACCTGCACTTCACGGCTCATGGTTCACGGTTCAGGACGTCACTGACCGCCTGCAGCAGGTAGTGCATCGACACCGCTCCCGGGTCAGCATGGCCCAGGCTCCGGTCTCCGAGCTTCGACGCCCGGCCTTTTGCGGCCGGCATCGTCTTCGTCGCCTCCATTCCCCTGGCCGCTGCCGACATGGCGCTGTGCCAAGCTGCCGGCAGGTCTTTCCCAGCGCTCGCTTTCAGTGCCGCCAGAAACGGATGCAGGGTATCGAGCATCGTCTTCTGCCCCGGCTCGGCCTTGCCCAGCGCCTTCATGCGCTCGAAGCCCAGCTGCATGGCTTCGTGTACGCCAGGTGTGCTCACGCTGTCGGGCAGCTTGTTACCGATCGTGATGATGAAGATACCCACCAGGGCGCCGGATGAGCCGCCTGCGGCATCCGAGAAGGCAGCACCGGCATGCGCGACGGCCTCGCCGTCACTCATGTCACTTACATCGCGCATACCGCCCGCGTCACTCAGGGATTCGCATGCCGCTTTCAGCCCACGTACCATGCCGATGCCGTGATCACCGTCGCCTGCCACCGCATCGAGCTTGCCCAGTTCATTCTCGTGGGCTTCGATGACCGCCAGCAGTTCGTCGAAGATCGTCCGTATCGTGGTCAGTGACATGATCAGCCCCCCACGTGGGTATAAGCGGGTGTCGAGCAAGGCGCCTCGAGCAATTCCTGAAGTTCCTCATCGAGCCAGAGGAGCGTCAATGAACAGCCTGCCATATCGAGCGAGGTGACCACCTGATCGACGATCGGGCGATAGATGTCGACCTCACCCTGGAGCCGGCGCTGCACACTGCCGTACAGCACAAACAGCTCTTCGGGGCTTGTACGGCCGAGCGAGTTCACCAGCACGGCCGCTCGCCCGCCTGCGCCGTCGGGCTTGTCGGCAAGTATTCGTTCCAGCATCAGCCCGGCGATCTCATCGGCCGTACGCAATGATCCGATCTCCACACCCGGCTCGCCGTGAATGCCCAGGCCCATTTCCATCTTGCCCGGCTCGACGCTGAACAGCGGATCGGCCTGCCCCGGCAACGTGCAACCATCGAAGGCCACACCGTAGGTACGTAGCTGGCTGTTGGCCTTGTCGCCGATACGCTTGATCGTGGCAAGATCGTCGCCACGTGCCGCACTTGCACCCACGCACTTGTACACGTAGAAACCGCCGGCGACGCCGCGCCGCTCGTGACGTTCATCGGGGCCGCCGGAGGCGACGTCGTCGGTCACCAGCACCGTCTCGGCAGCGATGCCGTCGTCCGCCAGCCGCATCGCGGCCATGTCGAAGTTCATCACGTCGCCCGAGTAGTTGCCCGTAACAGAACAGCACGCCGGGCACCGCCATCGCAGGCTTTCGCGACGCGATAAACCTGTTCGCCCGATGGGCTGGTGAACACGTCGCCGATCACCGACGCACTCATCATGCCTTCTCCGACGATGCCGGCGAACGTCGGATAATGACCCGAACCACCCCCGTTGATGACGGCGACACGGCCCGGCTTCGGTATGCCATGGGCCATCACACCCGCGGCATTCGGCACCCGCCGGAGGTAGCGCTCGTGGGCGGCCGACAACCCGGTGATGAAGTCTTCCTTGAAGTCGACAGGGTCGTTGACGAGATCTACCATGCTTGATGTTTCCCTAGGGTGAGGTGGCTGTGCGCAGCCGCTGCCCCTGATTCGTCGAACAGCATGACCGACCCCCACGGTACGAGCAGCCACACCGATTGACCTGCATTCAGCTCCGAGGGCTTGAGCTTGGCCTTGACGCTCTGGCCGTTCACCCGCAGCGTGAGCAGATGCTGGCCACCGATGACGATGGCCCGATGAACGATCTCGGCCTGCACGGCTCCCGGCTGCGGCGCACGCAGCACCTTCAGGCGTTCGGGTCGTACACCGACCAGCACCTCATGCCCGGTGGTGTTCACCGCTCGTGGCTCGCTGAACAGTGGCACCTGCAGGTACCCGTCGACGACCTTGTGCGGCACGAAGTTCATCCCGGGGTTGCCGAGAAACCAGCCACCGAATCGCGTCTGCGGGCTGTCGTACACCTCATCCGGAGTGCCGCGCTGCATGAACCGGCCGTCGCGCATCAGGGCGATGTCATCGGCCAGCGTCATCGCTTCGGTCTGATCATGGGTGACGTAGACGATGGTCTGCTCATGCTGGCGGCTGAGCCGCTTGAGAGCGATCTTCAGCTGCACGCGCGATTCGGCGTCCACGTTCGTGATCGGCTCATCGAACAGGATGATACGGGGGCCGCCGCGCGAGGGCGCGCGCCACCGCGACCTTCTGCAGGGTGCCGTTATCGAGCTGATCGACGGAGCTGCTGCTGCGCTCGCTCAGATCGAGAGACTCCAGCACGCCCTCCACCCGCCGCTTGCGATCCTGACGCGACAGGCCCTTGATCTCCTTCAGCGGCAGTTCGACATTACCGAAGACATCCATGCCGCGGTACACCACCGGATACTGGAACACCATGCCGATGTTGCGTGCACTCGGCGACAGGTTCGTAACCCGCTCGTCATCGAAGTAGATCTCACCGCTGGTGGGGTATTCCAGCCCTGCGATCATGCGCATGAGCGTGGTCTTGCCGCAGCCGGAAGGGCCCAGCAGGCAGGTCACGCTGGAACGTGAAAAATGCTCGTCGAGGCTGGCCACGGCAACTGTACTGCCCTTGCCCTTGCCGAAACTCTTCTGCAGCTTCTCCAGACGGATCTCAGCCATCGGGCGTGCTCCCTCGGATGGATCGCTCTGGTGGCGGATCCTCGACTTCCTCGGATTTCCCCGTACCTGCCATCCCGTGCCGCGCCTGCTGCAGGGCACCGCCTGCGCGATGCCATGCCTCGATACGCTTGCCACTGTGCAGCTCATAGAGCACGACCTGTTCACGCTCGATGCTCACGTTCACAGGCCCTTCGACAAGCCTGCCGCGTTCATCGTGCCGCAGCACGGCCGAAAGCAGTTGCTCACCGGCTTGCAGATAGGCGACGAACTCGCCGCCGAGGTTTTCGATCAGCGTGAGTTCGGCACTGAAGGTAAGTGCGGTCGTGTCGCTGACCGGCGTGGTATCCGCTGCGGCCAGCCACAGATGCTGCGGACGAATCGCGACCTGGCATTGGCCCGATGTATCGAGACCATCGGCCGGAAGGTCGAAACAGGGCGTTCTGACCACACCCGCCTCATAGGTCGCGGGCAGCAAATTCGCTTTCGGGTAGCCGAGCAGGGCCATCGAACGTACATGGCGTGGCTGATCGAAGATCGTTTCGAAATCGCCAGCCTCGACGATACGCCCGCCATCGAGTACATGTATGTCTTGCGCGAGCATCTGAGCCTCGAGGGTATCGGAGGTGGCGTGGATGAAGGTTGCACCGAGATCGGCCTGCATGGCGCGAAAATCATCGAACAGTTGCTCACGCAGCTTGAAGTCGAGACCGGTAAGCGGGTCATCGAGAATGAAGATGTCGGTGTCCTTGACCATGCCGCGGGCGATGGCCACACGCTGTTTCTGCCCGCCGGAGAGCTGATCCGGCTTCTGCTTCAGGAAGTCGGCGATACCCAGCTTTCTCGCCGCCTCGTGCACTGCCGTCTCGATCGCCGAGCGCGGCGTGGCGCGCAAGCTTCAGCGGATAGGCGATATTGTCGTACACGCTATAGTGCGGGTAGAGCGCGAACGACTGCGGCACGTAGCCGATGTTGCGTTCACCGGGGCTGGTCGAGACGACGTCTTCACCGCGCAAGGTGATGCGCCCGGCATCTGGTTTCTCCAGGCCCGTGAGCAGGCGCAGCAACGTGGACTTGCCACTTGCCGGCCCACCGAGCAACACCGAATAGCTGCCCTTGCGTATACCAAGATCGACCCCATCGAGAATGGTGTCGCCGCCGAAGCGCTTGCAGACGGAGTCGAAGCGGACCAGTGGGTTTTCGACACTCGCTGCTGATGATCTATCGTTCATCGATCAACGACCCAGCTGCGTCAGAAAGGGTGCCAGCACGATGCCCAGGCCGAACACGATGGCGACGATGAGCAACGTGATGCCGAGCAGGCGCATGGACTGACCGAAACCGGCACTCGACGGAATGTTGCCGAAGGCGATCTGCAGGATCGCCGATACGATCAGGAGCACGAGCCCCGCTCTGGTAGAGCACGAGGCCCACATCGATCTCGATGTCGCCGACATCGATGAAGGTGTCGAGCTGCTGTGTCATCAGCGCGAAGCTCAGCAGCATGGCGACCACGAGGATCGCCTGCATGCGCGTGGCGAACGTACCCTTGCGCATCACACCTCCCCGCGCACGGGTACCGAACGTCATGCCCACCAGCAGATACTTCTGGAACAGCAGAATCAGGACGATCGGCAGCAGCATGTACACCCGAGGTGAGCGTGGCCATGAAGGTCCAGTCCACACCGGCGTTCGCGTACAGGTTCGTGGCGAGCAAGGCCGGGATGGTGGTGCTGCGAGGCCCGCTGACGATGAAGTTGAACAGGAATTCGTTCCACACGAAGATCAGGTTGAAGATGAAGGCTGCGATGAGGCCGGGCCGTACCTGTGGCAGGATCAGCGCGAAACAGGGTATGCCAGCGGACCCCCACCGTTGACCAGCGCCGTCTCGTCGAAACGCGTGGATACGCCATCGATGAAGCCCTTCAGTATCCCACACCGAGAACGGAATGCTGAACATGGCGTAGAACATCACCACACCCCACCAGGAGCCTTTCCAGCCGAATGCCACATACATGAGATACACCGGGATGATCACCGCGGCAGCCGGCACCATGCGCACCGACAGCAACAGGAACATGGCCAGGTCGGTGCCCTTCGGCTGGAAGCGTGAAAAGCTGTAGGCCGCAAGGAACGACACCACGATGGCGATGACGAGTGCCGTGGTGGAGATCAGTATGCTGTTCATCAGATACGGCAGCACGTTGGGCCGTTCGAAGAGATCCACGTAGTTCGACAGCGTCGGCGTGAACAGGAATTGCGGTGGTGTGGCCAGGATGCCGCGCACCGTCTTGAAGGAGCTGAGGAATATCCACAGGATCGGCGCGAAGAAGACAAGCGCAACCAGCCACAGGCAGGCGTGATAGAGGTGGCGCTTCATGCCGTTGGCGCGCCGGCGCGTGAGCGATCGTGGTTGAGCACCCTGATCAACTGATCACCTCCTGCTGGCGGCTGTTCAGGTTGAGTATGTACAGGTAGATCGAAGTGAATGCGATCGCCGTGAGCAGCAGTATCAGTGCGAGCGCCGACGACCAGCCCATCTGGAAGGAGTCGAATGCCTTGCGGTAGAGCGACAGGGCGATCAGCTCGGTGCTGTTGCCGGGGCCACCCTGCGTCATCAGGTAGATGAGGTCCATGGTCTTGAACGATTCGATGGTGCGTAGAAGAATGCCCAGCATCAGGATGAACTTCGCTCGTGGCAATATGATGTGCCAGAAGCGCTTGAACCACGACAATCGGTCGATCTCTGCAGCTTCGAGCTCGGCCTTCGGTACCGATCCGAGCGCCGCGAGGGTGATCAGGATCATGAAGGGCGTCCACATCCAGATGTCCACTGCCAGCACCGCCGCGAAGGCCCAGTCTCGATCACCGATGAAATCGATGTTGGTACCGAACAACCCGAGTACGTGGTTGAAGATGCCGAACGTAGGTTCATAGAGGTACTGATAGAACGCACCGGCCGCAACCGGCGTGATGATCATCGGCGTGAACAGCAAGGTCAGCGCGATGCGTCGGCCCGGCAGGCCGGCACTACCCCAGAACAGGATGCCGAGCAAGGCACCGAGCACCGTCTCGATGCCGACCGACAGGCCGACCCAGACAAAGGTTCGCGACAGGCTCTCCCAGACACCGAAGTCGAAGGCGATATCGATGAAGTTGTCTAGCCCGGCAAAGCTCGGCGGCTGGCCGAGCTTCAGTGAGTAATCGTAGAAGCTCAGTCCGATGAGCCAGAGCACCGGAATGAGGTTCCAGATCAGGAAGAACAACAGTGCCGGCAGGATCAGCAGCAACGGAAACAAGCGTGCGTCATCGAACAGATGACGCAGGCGTGCTGCGACCGAGGGGCGCATCGGCACCGTCTGATTCATACCGA
This sequence comes from Granulosicoccaceae bacterium, assembly GCA_965214025.1. Classification (GTDB taxonomy): domain Bacteria; phylum Pseudomonadota; class Gammaproteobacteria; order Granulosicoccales; family Granulosicoccaceae; genus Granulosicoccus. The sequence goes on along the minus strand of CBDCAW010000053.1, from coordinate 6,669 downwards.
AACTCCGGGAAGTGGCCTCATGCCGGAAACAGACCTCGCAGTAGTTCGAGAATCCTTCGAGGACCTTTCGGGAACCCTTCGGGAACCCTTATTGCAGACGTGCCCGTCGGCACTCACGTGACGGTTCGATGTCCGAACGGCCGGCATCGTTCAGTATCTTCTGCTGCTCGCAAGCCACCCAGACCAGCGCCTTCAGCGGATCGTCGACCTGACCGGACGTGAACGCAGTGAAGGCCTCCTGCTGGGTGGACAACATTTCCGAATAGACCGGCTCATGCCAGAAGTCGCGGGCACGATCTTCCTGCAACATGTACTTGTAGGCCCGGTTCCACGGATTGATGCTCTCGAATTCCGGGTCGGTCATGGCCTCTTTCGTCGTCGGGTTGCCCCCGCGGCGCGCGAATTCCACCTGAGTCTCAGGCAGGTACCACCACTTGAGGAAGTCGATGGCCACGCGTTGCTGATCGGGCGTGTTGAACGCGTTGAGCACCCAGGGTTGCCCACCCATCGCGTAGGTGCGATCCATCGTGCCGTCGGCGCGTTCGAACACTGGTGGCGGTACCACCATCACATCATCGCGGTTCTCGTCGTTGATCATGCCGAGGCCGACGGCAGCCCACTGGAACGCGGAAGCCACCTTGCCCTGCGCGAAGATGTCCACCACCTGCGCGATGCCGTAGTTCTGCGCGCCGGGCGGCATGTAGTCGAGCATGCGCTTGTTCCATACCATGGCCTCGGCGTTTATCTCACTGTCGAGTATGCCCTGCACCTGGCCGGTGTCCTGATCCCAGATGTCACCGCCCATCGAGAACATGAAGGGGTACAGGTTCATCGATGCGAAATCGTATTCCTTGGCGAACTGCATGGCCGAGCCGTAGAGCTCGTCGTCGGGACGCGTGAAGAACTTCGCCACGTCTTCGTATTCGCTCATGGTGAGCGCTTCGAAGTCCTCGAAGGTGGTCGGCAACGGGCGCCCGTACTCTGCCTCGAACGCCTTCTGCTCGTCGGGGTTCTCGAACAGGTCCTTGCGCAGGAACAGCGCCATCACGTCACCTTCCTGCGGCAAACCCCAGAGTTGGTCGGAGCCGTCCGGGTAGGTCATATAGGTACTGACGACTATAGGGTCGTACCAGTCGATATCGAGTTCCGGGTTGTCGGCGATGACATCGTTCATGTTGACGATCCAGCCGGGCTCGGCGAACGCGCCGAGCCACTGGCTGTCGCTGATGATGATGTTGAATTCGTTGGAGCGGGTGGCCAGCGATGACGCGGCCTTCTGGAACAGCTGCGAGAACGGAGCTTCGGAGAAACTGAAGCTGACGTCGTAATCGTAGTTCTCCTTCGCGTAGGGGCGGAACAGCTCCTTCGCCATGTCGGCCCCGAGGCTGCTTGGCAGCCAGCCGCCGATACCCAGCACCGTCATGTCGATCGACTTGCCGGCCAGCGGGTGGTCTTCCTGTTGAGCCGTGGCCGCCAGCGGCAGGGCCAGCGACAGGGCAGTGCACAGGGAAGAGGCCAGAAAACACGAGCTGAACCTGCGGGACATGTCGACTCCTTTGCGTAGACCACGACGAGGCCATGGCCTCGGCATCTGGAAATTCATGGAACAAGTGCCATGAAGGTTCTACCTATATCCTTTCCATATGTCAACAAATTGCCGCGTACGCCTGCAGCAGCGCCATGCCGCTGTGACGCACGGTATGCATCGTGCTTCATCACGGCATGCCGAGCACCGCTCACATCACTACTGCCATGCCTGGCGACCAGGCAAGATCCATCATTGCCGAACGCTGGCCGGACGTGGCACGACGACTCCGCTCTGCACCACCGTTCAGGCAACTGGAGCTCGACACGGCAGGTCCGGTACAGACCTTGTCGGCTCGAGGTATTCGTCTGGCCAGCGCCTGGCAACCGGACGCGGAAGCCGAACTCCAGGTCGCTCACCTGCGCAGGGTCAACGATGCGGTAACGCTGTACGGTGTCGGCATGGGCGGTCTGCCCGAGTTGTTGTTGCAACGCCTGTCACCGTACGGGAAGCTCGAGGTGGTGCTGTTGAACACCAGCCTGTTCGGCACGATGCTCGATGTGGTCGAGCAGAGCACCTGGCTGCGACACCCGGCGGTGAAGCTGACCCTGGCGAGCGAGCACGGCGAAGTCGCGGCTCGCCATGCCATCACCACACCCTTGCTCACGCTTGCCGAACCCGCTGCCGAACGCCTGCGAGATCGGCTACTGCAGACACTCACCGCCGACCATGCGAGTGACCACCTGGCCACACGCGAAACCCTCACACGCGACAACATGAGGGCGAACGAGACCACGGTGGCGGCCGACCCGGATGTGGCGATGCTGTTCTCACGCACCTGTGAAACGGCCGTCGTCGTGGCTGCCGGCCCGTCTCTGGACCGGTCGACGGAGCGGATCGGCCAGCTGCGACGACAGGGCGCACGAGTGATCTGTGTCGATGCAGCACTGCAACCCTTGCTGAATGCCGGTACACAACCCGACTGCGTCGTCACGCTGGACCCGCAGGCTGCCGTGAGGCGCTTCTTCGATGTGGATATCGCTGCACTGAAGACGACATCCCTGGTCTACTTTCCCCAGGCGCATCCCGACGTCCTGCAACTCTGGCCCCATGAGCGTTATGTGGCGTATACCACGCACTCACGCTATGCCTCGCTACGCGAACGGGTGGCCCACACCAGCCTGTTCACCTCCGGTAGCGTGATTCATCCCGCCACCGATCTGGCGGTACGCATGGGGGCGAAGACTCTCTATCTCGCGGGCGCCGATTTCGGCTTTCCATTCAACGGCACGCATGCCAGTGCCTCGGCGTTCTGCCGGGCCGCACCGGTGGACAACGCCGCAGGTGTGACCGTCAGAAGCTACGATGACCGACCCATCGCATCACAGGTGAGTTTCGTCAGCTACTACCGGGACCTGGAAGCGTTCATCGGATCAGAGCTCTGCGAGCGCTGCCGATTCATCAACATCGGGCAGTACAGCGCCCGCATTGCCGGTGTGACCCACGAGGCACTCGCATGATTCGCGAGCAGGTGTCGCGCTGCGGGCAGAAGCTACGGCTGGGCCGGCAAGCCGAGGCGAGCAGCCTGCTGATGGCGCTGCTCGAATCCGTCGGTGAGCCACTGGAATGGCTGCCTGCCGACCGGGCGCATCGTGTGCAACGCAGCCTTGCCCGGGCGCTGAACTATCAGCAGTCGCAAGACCTGATCGCTCTGGCGGACGAGCTGGAATACGTGTTGTTGCCGCTGGTGGAGGTGGAACCCGCGATCTCACGGTAGTGGCCTTATTCCGCCCAGCGGGCCACCGCCGCCACGACACGATCCTGCTCGGTGAACGTCATCGCACCGAAGATCGGCAGGCTCAAGGTGCCCGCGTAATACGCCTCGGCCGCCGGAAAGTCTCCCGCCACGAAGCCCAGGGCATGGTAATCCGGTTGCGTGTGAATCGGAATGTAGTGAACCGCCACGCCGATGCCTTGCTCGCGCAGGTGACGATAAAGGTTCAGACGCCGCTGCGTGACGTTCGGCTGCGCGGAACCGGAAACCACCCGTGCGGTACTCACGGCATACAGATGCCAGGCGGAACGAGTGCCTGCCGGCACGGATGGCAAGCCCAGCGGCAAGCCGTCAAGCTGCTCGGCATAACGTTCGGCCAACCGTTGACGATGCCCGATGTATTGATCCAACCGATCAAGCTGGCTGATGCCCAGCGTGGCGAGCACGTCGGGTAGACGGTAATTGAAACCTAGCTCCGTCTGCTCATAGAACCAGGGCTCTTCGGGGTGCCTTGCTTGCATTTCTTCGGACTTATCGATGCCATGGCTGCGCAGGCTCTGCATGCGTTCGGCGAGCCCGCCATCCCGGGTGGTCGCCATTCCGCCCTCTGCCGTGGTAATGATCTTGACCGGATGAAAGCTGAACACGGTGATGTCGCTGAACGCACAGTTGCCCACCGGCTGATCCCGGTAGCGTGCACCGATGGCGTGTGAGGCGTCTTCGATGATCCGGAAGCCGAACTGTGCCGCCAGTTCCGAGATGGCTTGCATGTCGCAGGGTCGGCCGCCGAGGTGCACCGGAATGACGACCTTCGGCAGGCGCTCGGCGGCCCGTCGGGCAGCCACCAGGCGTGCGTGCAATGCAGCGACGCACAGGTTCCCGCTCAGGGGATCGACGTCGACGAAATCCACGTCGGCACCGCAGTAGCGTGCGCAGTTGGCCGAAGCGACGAACGAAACCGGCGAAGTCCAGACGACATCGCCGGGCCCGACATCCAGTGCAAGGCAAGCGACATGCAGTGCCGAGGTTGCACTGTTCAGGGTCACCGCGTGCGCCACTTCGCAGTAGCGCGCAAGCTTTGCCTCGAACGCCTTCACCTGTGGTCCCTGGGTGATGAAGTCCGAGCGCAGCGTGCTCAGCACGGCCTCGATATCGGCGTCGGTGATTTCCTGACGCCCATACGGCAGTACGGGCCCGCCACTCATATCAAGAGACCGCGAATCCGCTCTTGCGCACTTCGATCCACGCACGCAGGGTTTCCACCGGCATCCATTCCGAGTTGTTCTCGCTATCGTATTCGAAGCCTTCGGCCACCTTCACGCCATCCTTGATACGCCTCGGGTCGGAGTTCCAGTCATGCAGCGGCGGCAGGATCTTGAAGTGTTCGCCGTATTCGTACGTACCCAGTGAATCCGCAGAGCTGATCATCTCCTCGTGCAGCTTCTCTCCGGGGCGAATGCCGATGATGTCTATTTCCGCATCCGGCGCCACGGCACGCGCGATATCCACCACGCTCATCGACGGAATCTTCTTCACGTAGATCTCGCCACCCATCATGTCTTCCAGCGCATGCCAGACCAGTTCCACACCCTGGTCGAGCGTGATCATGAAGCGCGTCATGCGCGGGTCGGTGATCGGCAACCTGGGTTGCTGTCTGGCTCGGTAGAAGCTTGGAATCACCGAGCCGCGCGAGCCCATGACGTTGCCGTAGCGCACCACGGAAAACACGGTGCCTTCCGCGCCGCTGTACGAGTTGCTGGCGACGAACAGCTTGTCGGACGCAAGCTTGGTGGCACCGTAGAGGTTCACCGGACTGCTGGCCTTGTCGGTGGAGAGCGCCACCACGCGTTTCACGCCGCGATCCAGGCAGGCATCGATGAGGTTCATCGCGCCCTCGATGTTGGTCTTGACGCATTCAAACGGATTGTATTCAGCGGTCGGTACGATCTTCATCGCAGCGGCGTGAATCACGAAATCCACACCGTTGAGCGCGCGGTGGAGGCGATCCTTGTCGCGCACGTCGCCGACGAAGAAGCGTACGCGCGGGTCGCGCTTCAATTGCAGCGCCATGTTCCACTGTTTCATTTCATCGCGCGAATAGACGATGATCTTGCGCGGCTTGTAGCGCGCCAGCGTGCGGCGGATGAAGGTGCTACCGAACGAACCCGTGCCACCGGTGACGAGAATCACTGAGTTCTTGAGCAGTTCGGATGCGTTCATGGGCAATCGTTCATCGGGCAGCGGCAAAACCGGCACTTGTGGCGCTCTGTGCAGTATCCATGCCTGCTACAGTTCGCCCACTGCTGCCTTGCGGGACGAACAAAGGGGGATCGGGCAGCACCCATTAGCCAGTTGATGACAGGCCCTTGTGAATGAGCACGCCCGCCAGTTCCGTGACCGACACGCTCGACAGCTTGACGGTGGCTGCAAGACAGGCCGATCACGTGACTCTGGAACATCTTACCCAGGCCTTCGGCCATCGTGGCTATGGTCCGTTCCTGATGCTGCCGGCACTGATCGAGATTTCACCCATCGGCGGTATTCCAGGCGTACCGACGCTGCTCGCGTTCGTGATCCTGCTGTTCGCCATTCAGATGCTGCTCGGCCGGCGCACGCTGTACCTGCCGAGATGGATCGGCGCGCGCCGGATACCCAGCAAGACCCTGTGCACCGGTACCGAACGCATGCGCCCGGTGGCCACCCGCCTGGATCGCTGGTTTCACGGGCGGCTGCCGTGGCTTACCGGACAACCGTTCATCCGGATCGCAGCGCTCCTGTGCATCCTGCTGGCCATCACGGTGCCGCCTTTGGAAGTCGTGCCGTTCGCCAGCTCCGCACCGATGTCTGCGATCGCGGCGTTCGGCCTGTCGATCACGGTACGCGATGGTGCACTGATGCTCGGCGCCGTGCTGCTCTCGCTGCTGACCGTGGCCGTGGGTGCCGGGCTTTGGGTGTAATTTCAGGAGTTGTCATTGTCAGGTCACGGACAGAAGGCCATGCTCCTGCATGACAGCCAGACCACGCTGAACCCTTAAAGCCGACCGATGTACCGCCCAATGGATAGACTTCCTGTTGTCGTGTTCTTCGCCTCCGCCGTCAGTCTGGCGGTGCTGTTCGGTTCTTTCGGAGCCATCTACGGCTGGTTTCCACATCCGCAGATTCGCACCGTACAGGGTGCCTGGTTCGAGTTCAGCGAACACTGGAAGAACGACCTGGCGCTGGAGCCGACCCGCCACCTGGTGCCTGCGCGGGTGCCCGGCAAGGAGGTGTTCGTCATGCACGATGCTGCAGCAGCCATGGGAGGCCACGTGCTCATCGGCGGGCTTGCACCGGGCCGCGAGGTACTTCAGGGCGTGACCCTGTATGCGGC
>CBDCAW010000052.1:0-59861 GCA_965214025.1 Granulosicoccaceae bacterium | reverse complement strand
CTTGCAGCACGACATTCCCGCGCGCTTGCAGCACGACATTCCCGCGCACTTGCAGCACGACATTCCCGCGCACTTGCAGCACGACACCTCTGCGCGCTCGCAGCACGACACCTCCGAGCACTTGCAGCGCGACGACTTCATCAATGCGTTGCTGACTGATCTGGCCGAAGCGCAGGCCGGCCCGCCGGCACGACTCACCAACGTGACGGCGGCAACGACAACGGCGACTGCATGGAGCACCGACACCGATTCGATCATCGAGATCCATGCGGACCGACTGCGCAGCCCGGTCGAACTCGGCTGGTACCTGGTGGATCTCGCTGTGAGACTGGGCCTGATCGGTACCATCATCGGCTTCATTCTGATCTTCACGTCGCTGTCCGACAGCTCCGTGAGTGGCACGGAAGGTATCAAGGACTTGCTGCTGGCGATGAGCAGCGGCATGGGTACCGCCCTGTTCACCACGTTGACCGGTCTCATCGCTGCCAGCCTTCTCAGCGTTCAATATCTGATTCTGGGTCGTGAGGCGGAGACGCTGGTGGGCCTGATGCTGCGGTTGCGAGGACGGTGCACAGACCGATCGCCGCCGGCTCCGGAATCGGAGCCTCCACCGTCCGATTCCCTTGATTCGATCCCCCCGCGAATCTGATGGCGATCCGTCTTGGCCAGCGCAGCGCAGGGCATCGTTCGCACCGCACCATCGCAGGTTCCGACCCGTTCACCGACTTGCTGTTCAACGTACTGCTCGGCTTCATCCTGCTGTTCTTCATCGCGATCCTGTTCCTGAACCCGGCGACAGACACCGGCAAGATCGATATCGAGGCGGAATACGTGATCACGGTGACCTGGCCTGACAACAGCCCGGACGATATCGATACCTGGATCCAGGACCCACAGGGCAACGTGACCTGGTTTCGCAGCCGTAGTACCGGCATGGTGCATCTGGATCGGGACGATCGCGGCATGCTCAACGACACCCAGACCATCGATGGCCTGGAGGTGTCCAATCCGCTGAATCAGGAAGTGGTGTCGATACGGGGCAAGCTGCCGGGCGAATACGTGGTCAATGTGCACTACTATGATTCGGAAACCGACCTGCCGGTGCCCGTGTCGGTCAAGGTGGCACGGGTGAATCCGGTATACACGGTGGCCTACTACGGTACGAGTACCCTGGCCGCCAAGGGCGACGAACAGACAGCCGTACGCTTTACCATCGCGGGTGATGGATCGGTCGGCGAGGTCAGCCAACTCCCCCGCAAGCTCGTTCCCGACTGACCAGACCAGCAAGGGCTTTCAATTCCATGCTTACCGATCTTCTCGCCGCCACGCAATCGAATCTGCCACGTCTCGACGTGATCGGGTTGATCGTTGCCTACCTGATCGTGGCCGCACTGTTGCTGAGCCTGAACCTGCATTCGAACTGGAGCTGGCGGATCAAGGCGATGATGAACGTCATCGTCATCGCGTTCATCGTCGTGACCTATCAGTCTTGGCCTGGCCTGCTGGGCTGGCCCACCAGCCGCGACCTGCCACGCCAGTTCTACCTGCATGCCGCCAACATCGACGAGCCGCACCGCATCTATCTATGGGGTACGGATCTGGAAAACGGTCTCGGCCGCACCATACCGCGCTCCTTCGCACTACCGTATTCGACCAAGCTGCACGACAACGTGGACAAGGCGACCCGCAAGTTGCGCAAGGGCCTGCCGGTGATCGGGCAGGCCAGCCCACCGGATGCCACCGATGCAGATCTGTCGCTGCTCGAACAGACGCGCACCAGCGACGCCGACATCGTGTTCGTGGATGCACCCGATGCCTTGGTACCGGGCAAGAATTGAAGCAGAGGCTTCCAGGCAAGTATGCTTCCATCATCAGCAGGAACTATCGAATTTGCATGGGCCATCTGGCCCGGCTGACTGACACTTCGGCAGCCGTTACACTGTCTACAAGATGTGGTATTCAGCTCGGTTCTCGTGTGAGACCTGCCGGGTACCGCATTGTCATGCTGCCAGTCGCAGCCATCCCGATCCTGCACAAGTGAGGAAATAAAGATGACCTGGGAAACACCCACCGCAACTGACTTTCGCTTCGGCTTCGAAATCACCATGTACGTGATGAACCGCTAGAAGCAACCAGTGGTTCTCTCGCGTGAGAATGACGGATTCAGAGCCGCCATTTTCATGTGCAGAATCACCAGGGTCTGCCCTTTGACGGGCAGGCCCTGCTATGAAACGACGACGGGCACGTCGTTCTCATGCTCACCTGATCGTCTTTCGCGTACCTGCCATGCACCGGCTGCTCGCGAATCAACCCTGTTACCGGCCTGATGCTCACCGTTCGCGTACTGGGTTCCGCCGCCGGCGGCGGCTTTCCTCAGTGGAACTGCAACTGCCCCCTGTGCGACGGGGTGCGAACCGGCGCGATCGACGCACGCAGGCGAACCCAGTCTTCCATCGCGATCAGCAGCGCCGCCAACCGTTGGGTACTGTTCAACGCATCACCCGACATCCTGCAGCAGATCCAGAGCGCAGACGTGTTGCAACCGGCACGCACGCTACGCGATACCGGCATCGACAGCATCGTGCTGATGGACGCACAGATCGATCACACCACCGGCCTGCTGATGTTGCGCGAACACCGCGAGCCGCTGGCCATCTGGTGCACGGCTGCCGTTCGCGAAGATCTCACCGAGGGCAACCCGTTGTTTCGAGTGCTTGAACATTATTGCGGTGTAGACTGGCATGAGCTGAAAACCACAGGCGCACCGGTGGCGATTCCCGCCGCTCCCGGGCTGAGCTTCGAGCCCGTCGGCCTCACGAGCAACGCCCCGCCCTACTCGCCACACCGTGACCGACCGGTAGACGGCGACACCCTTGGCATGTCGATCATCGATGACGCAAGCGGCAGGCGCCTGTTCTACGCACCCGGTATCGGCGAGATGGAAGAACACGTATGGCTCGCCATGCAGCAGAGCGATGCGGTACTGGTAGATGGCACGATGTGGACCGACGATGAAATGATCAGCCGCGGAGCTTCGGCGAAGACCGCCCGTTCCATGGGGCACTTGCCACAGAGCGGCAGCGGCGGCATGATCGAGTGGCTGGACCGGCTACCAGCGACGACCCGGAAGATCCTCATTCATATCAACAACACGAACCCGATTCTCGATGAAGGCAGCGCCGAGCGGCAACTGCTCACGGAGCACGGCATCGAGGTAGCGCACGACGGGCTTCAGGTACAGCTCGGCGCATGATATCCGGTCATGCATACCCTTCCGGCGCGGAGAGCCCCTGGACGCGCGAGGTATTCGAACAACGCCTGCGCGAGCAAGGCAAGGCTTACCATATTCATCACCCGTTCAATGTGATGCTGAATGAGGGCCACGCCACCCGTGAGCAGATCCAGGGTTGGGTCGCCAATCGTTTCTACTATCAGGTCGCCATTCCTATCAAGGATGCGGCCGTGATGTCGAACTGCCCCGACCAGAGCGTGCGCCGTGAATGGGTGAAAAGGCTGCTCGATCACGACGGCTACGAAATCGACGGCCACCGTGACGAAGGCGGCATCGAGGCGTGGTTACGGCTCGCCGAAGCCACAGGCCTGACACGCGACGAGACAACCCACCTGGTTCACGTGGTGCCAGGGGTGCGTTTTGCGGTGGATGCCTATATCGAGTTCGCCAGAACACGCCCCTGGCAGGAATCGGTGTGCGCGTCTCTGACCGAGCTGTTCGCCCCCGCGATCCACAAGCAGCGCCTCGCCACCTGGCCCGATCATTATCCCTGGATCGATAGCGACGGCTTGCAGTATTTTCGCAATCGAGTCACCCAGGCACGGCGCGATGTCGAGCACGGCCTGCAGATCACGCTGGACCATTTCGCCAGCCGCGAACAACAGATGCGCGCGCTGGACATCCTGAACTTCAAGCTCGATGTACTGTGGCAGATGAACGATGCCATGGCGCAGCGCTATGGATTGCCCGGGCAATCAAGCTCGGCACGGCGCCCCCGGCGCGACAGCGAGGTAGCGCAACGAGCGGTGGATGACGCGAAGCCGAATGGCAACCGAGACGACGAAGTCGATGGCGACTCGAACCCTCACGACGGCTCGCCCCCTTCATGAGCGAGGCGCCACCACCGGTCGCACTGGATGCGGTACCCGCGATTGCCGCCCCCTTCCGCCTGCAATTCGAGACCGCGCAAGACGCATGGGTGCTGCTGTACCCGGAAGGCATGGTCAAGCTCAATCAGAGCGGCGGCGAAATCCTCAACCGGTGCAACGGCGAACGCCCGGTATCGGAAGTCGTTACCGAGCTGGAAGAAGCATTCGGCCAGAGCGGCCTGAGTGATGACGTTAGCGGCTTTCTCGGCATCGCACTGGCGCAGCGCTGGATAGCATTGCGGGAGGCCTGAATGGACGACGGCAATTCCGAAGCGGCAGCCCTTGCCGGCAAGCCTGCCCGCCCAGGACCACCGTTGTGGTTGCTGGCCGAACTGACCTACCGTTGCCCGTTGCACTGCGCCTTCTGCTACAACCCGGTGGACTTCGCGCGTCATGATCAGGAGCTGGACACCGATGGCTGGTTGCGCGTGCTGCGCGAGGCGCGGGCACTGGGCAGCGTGCAGTGCGGCTTCTCCGGTGGCGAGCCGATGCTCAGGGAAGACCTGGAAACACTGGTGGGCGAGGCACACAACCTCGGTTACTACACGAACCTGCTCACCTCCGGTGTCGGTCTCACCGAAACCCGGGCTCGCGCACTGAAGGATGCAGGGCTCGCCCATGTGCAACTTTCCTTCCAGGACTCGACGAAACAACTGAACGACTTCCTGTCGCACACGAAAACGTTCGAGCTGAAGAACCGGGTGGCTGCACTGATCAAGGATCACGACTGGCCCATGGTGCTGAACTGCGTGATCCATCGGTTGAACATCGATTACATCGACAAGATCATCGATATGGCGCTGGAGCTCGGCGCCGAATACCTGGAGCTTGCCAATACCCAGTTCTACAACTGGGCCAGCGTGAACCGCGAGCAGTTGTTGCCTTCACGTGAACAGTTGCAGCGTGCCGAACGCATCACCAATGAATACCGCGAGCGCTATGCCGATCGCATACGCATCATCTTCGTGGTTCCGGATTACTACGAGAAGCGCCCGAAGAAATGCATGAACGGCTGGGGCAACGTGTTTCTCACCGTCACGCCGAATGGCACCGCCCTGCCCTGCCACACGGCCGGCATGCTACCCGGGCTTGCATTTCCCAACGTGGCATCTAACAGCATCGAGCACATCTGGTATGAATCGGAAGGTTTCAACCGGTTCCGTGGCAAGGGCTGGATGAAAGAGCCGTGCCGCTCCTGCCCGGAGCAGGACGATGACCTGGGTGGCTGTCGCTGCCAGGCGTTCATGCTCACCGGTGATGCCGCCGCGGCCGACCCTGTCTGCGACAAGTCACCCGAGCGCGGCGTCATCGATGAAGCGGTCGACCTCGCACAGCGGCCGCAGAGCACCGTGGTCGGAGAGCAGCCGTTGGTATTTCGGGAACCCAAGGCGTCACTACGATTGAGTGATCCGCTGGATGCCTGAGAAATCGTGGCCAAGCCACGGTTGCTGCACAACCTGACGTTCTGCCGTACAGCGACGAGTGTCAGGTCGCTGGAAAGAAAGTTGAAGATGCAGGCGGTAACGATCGTTGACCCGGAGGCTCCGGTGCACCGTACATGCCCGAAAGCACGAACGTTGACCCCGCACGCCCTCCTCGGTATCCACAAAATATGCAGGGTTGTTAACGAGATTCATTCCTATTAATCTCCGTTGCCACGAAGCCCTGAACAGGCTCTTCACCCGCCAGGCAGGCTTGTACCCATCGAATCGAGGAAAGCAATCGATGAAGCACGTATCCACACCCATCGGAATTGTCGGGCTGACCCTGTCGAGCCTGGCCGCGTCAGGTTTGGCTCACGGTGACCCGACATCACTGACCGAGACCTACGCCGATATCGCCCTGGCAACCTTCAGCGACTCACTGACCACTGCACAGTTGCTCGGCACTGCCGTGGACGAACTGATCGAATCCCCCACCGATGCCACCCTTGAGGCGGCGCGCAAGGCATGGCTCGCCGCGCGGGTGCCCTACCAGCAGTCGGAAGTCTACCGCTTCGGCAATGCGCTGGTCGACGACTGGGAAGGCCAGGTCAATGCATGGCCGCTGGATGAGGGCCTGATCGACTACGTGGATGCCAGCTACGGCGCCGAATCCGACGTCAACGAACTCTACGCGGCAAACGTCATCGCCAACGAAAAGGTCATGATCGGCGGCCAGGAAATCGATGCCAGCTCCCTGACACCCGAATTGCTGGCCAACGAGCTGCAGGAGGCCGGTGGCAACGAGGCGAACGTGGCCACCGGTTACCACGCCATCGAATTCCTGCTCTGGGGGCAGGATCTCAACGGTACGGATGCCGGGGCCGGCGAACGCCCGGCTACCGATTTCGACACCGAGAACTGCAGCAACGGGAACTGTGATCGGCGGGCAGAGTACCTGAAGGCGGCCACTGATCTGCTGCAGGACGATCTCGCCGACATGGTGGCGTTGTGGGAAGCCGACGGCGAAGCGCGTGTCGGCCTGCAGGAAGCGGGCGAGCCGGCGGTGATCACGACGATGCTCACCGGCATGGGTTCTCTCTCCTACGGCGAGCTGGCTGGTGAACGCATGCGTCTGGGTCTCATGTTGCACGACCCGGAAGAGGAGCATGATTGCTTCGCCGACAACACCCACAACTCGCACTTCTACGATGCGCTGGGCATCCAGAACGTCTACCTCGGCAAGTACGACGGCGACACTGAGGTTCAAGGTATCAGCCTGTCGGACAAGGTGGCCGCGCTCGACGCTGACCTGGACGCCGAGATGCGCAAGGATCTGGACGACACGATGAAGGCCATGCGGGCGATGGCCGAGCGGGGGGAAACGATCGAAGCCTACGATCAGATGATCGGCGAAGGCAACGAAGAAGGTAACGCGGTGGTACAGGCGGCGATCGACGGGCTCGTCAAGCAGACCCGAACCATCGAGCGCATCGTAACGACCCTGGGCACCGAAGCCATCGTCATCGAAGGCTCCGACAGCCTCGACGATCCTGACTCGGTCTTCCAGTAGAATCAGGCATTCGATCCCACCACGCGCGTCAACGGGATCTCTCTTCCACGTCTAATCCATGTTTCCACGTCGTTCTTTCGCAGGCCTCAGGCTCAGCACCCTCATTCTGGGCTTGACGGTCAGTTCCTGCCTCGCCATCGCCGCAGTCACCGATCGACAAAGGCCCGATCTCAGCGTCGAAGATCAGGCCCGGGTGACGGCGGTCACGGCCCTTGCAACGCGCTTCAACGCCGCCGAGCCTTTCGAGTCGATGCAGGCCGGGGCGGCCACCTCGAAGACACCGCTCGATCGCAATGCGTTCTCGCAGATGCAGCCGAACCTGAATTTCGCGCAGCGTGAAACCTTCAATCTCGGCAACGCCCTGTTTCGCAAGCTGTGGGTATCCTCACCGGCTTCCACGCAGTCGTCCGACGGCCTCGGCCCCCTGTTCAATGCCCGCAGCTGCCAGTCGTGCCACATCAAGGACGGTCGCGGCCAATTGCCGGTCGCAGGCGAACCGGCATCCTCGTTCCTCGTTCAGCTCGGACGACGCCAGGGCTCCGACGCGCCATGGAACGGCGATGAGCGTTACGGCAGGCAACTGCAGACCGTTGGCGTACCCGGCCACGAGGCCGAGGCGCGTATCGATATCAGCCATACCGATCGGGAGGTTCACTTCGATGACGGTACGATCGTCACGCTGCGCGAACCGACCTACCGAGCCGTCGATCTCGCCTACGGCCCGCTTGACAGCAACACGGGCCTGACCCCTCGCCTGGCGCCGCCGATGATCGGCATGGGCTTGCTCGAGGCCATCAGTGACACTGACATCCTCAGCCGTGAAGATCCGGACGACGCCGATGACGACGGCATCTCGGGGCGGGCCGGCCGCGTCGTCGATGAGCAGGGTGTCAGGCTCGGGCGTTTCGGCTTGAAAGCCGCCAAGGCCACGGTGCACGAGCAGTCGGCCAACGCCTTCGCCATCGACATGGGCCTTTCGAACCCGCTGCACCCGGTCAATTCCGGCGATTGCACAACGGCACAGGCCAAGTGCCTGGACGCACCGGATGGCGAGCAGCCACGCTTCGGCAAGACCGAGGTTCCGGAGAAGTTGATGGACCTGGTCACCTTCTACACCAGCAATCTGGCACCACCGGCAAGACGCGATGTGGACGACCCGACCGTGCTGCGTGGCAAGCAAGCCTTCTATGATGCCGGCTGCACCGGTTGCCATACGCCCAAGTACGTCACCTCGCGCGATGCCCCTGAAGAGGCCCAACGTTTCCAGCTCATCTGGCCCTACACAGACATGCTCTTGCACGACATGGGCGAGGCACTGGCCGACGAGGTCGGCATGCACGGCGGCGTCAACGATGGGGTGGCGGCTGCCGAGTGGCGCACGCCGCCGTTGTGGGGCCTGGGCCTGACGAAGACAGTGAACCCACGCGCCAGCTTCCTGCACGATGGCCGCGCCCGCACCCTGATGGAAGCGGTACTGTGGCACGGCGGTGAAGGTGAGGCATCGCGAGACAAGGTTCTCGCGATGTCGGAAGACGAGCGCGAATCACTCGTCAAGTTCCTGGAGTCCCTGTGACCATGATTATGCGTTCGAGAACGGGCGGGCTTCAGTTTCTGACTTGTCCGCCCCCGACTTACCCGTCCCGTTCCTGGCTGTTTCTGACTGATGCGTTCCTGACTCGCTTGCCTCTGATCGGCTCATCCCTGATCCGTCCGCTCCTAACCGGCCCGCCCTTGACTCGATTAGGCCTGGCCGGCCTGACGTTGTGCTGCGCGACCTTCGCACACGGGGCGGAAGGGAACGACAAGGCTGCCATCGTGAATCGCGCCATAGACGATGTGTTCCGACCGGCTACCGGCGCCCTGGCGGACAGCGCTGAACGTCTGTCCAACACACTGGACGACTCCTGCAGCGGTGAGACGGTTCGTGAACAGTTCATCGATACCGTGCAACGCTTCTCCGAGGCCGAGTACTACCGCCTCGGTGCGATGAATCAGGACAACCGCGCGGAGCGCCTGTTCTTCTGGCCCGATCGCAAGGGCATCGGCCAGCGGCAGCTGAGCCAGTTGATGTCAGACCCTGCTCGCTCGGAAATCGACGCGGCGACGCTGGCCGACAAGAGCGTCGCGTTGCAGGGCCTGCCGGCCCTGGAACGCATCCTGTTCGATACCGCACGTGCCCCTGATGCCAAGGTTCCCGAAGCCGATTGCGTGGTGGCTCGCGCCATCGCCGGCAACATGGCGAACATCGCCGGCGAGATCGAGCAGGACTGGAACGCCGACGACGGCGTAGCCGCAGCACTGATCAATCACTCGGACACCTCTTTGTATCGCAGCGATGACGAGTCGATCGCTGCGCTGCTTACCCTCGTCGAAACCGGCCTGGTTGCGGTCCATGACAAGAAGATCGTGCCAGTGGTCGGTGGCCTCGAAGACACAGGCAGCATCATCAAGACCGCACCGCTGTGGCGCAGCGATCAGACGTTGGCCAACCTGCGCGGCAATCTTGCAGGCCTTCAAAGTCTGCTGGTGAGTGTAGGCCTTGCCGATGCGGCAGACGCGAGCGACGATCTGGACTTCGAGTTCCGCACCGCCGGAACCATGCTGGATGCGGCCGAAGACGCACTGGTAGATGGCGATACCGAGACAGCTCGTTCGCGGCTGGAAGCACTGTCTTCCATCGTGGCCGGGCTCAATGATCAGGTGCTCGGCAGCGTTGCACCGGCACTGGGTGTGGAGACGGGATTCAATTCGGGTGATGGTGATTGAGTGACCGCGCGCAGGGCAAATGAAGGCTTGAACCCGTGTGGGCGTGCGAGCGTGTAGCTGTATGGACGGGTAAGCGAGTGCGAGAGCGGAGTCACGAACCAACGATGAAAGGCACTCTGAAATGAGCCTTACCCGCCGTTCGTTCAATAGACAACTGTTAGGCGTCGCTGCAGTTTCGGTCATGGCGCGTGCAGCGTCCGTACAGGCAAGCCTGGCTGCCGATGACGCTCCTGTTCAGAAGGCCCGCCTGGCTGCCGGGTACGCCGGTACGGACGGGGCCACCTATGGCGTATCAATCCACGATACCAACGGTCGAGAGCTGATTCGGCAAGAACTTCCCTCCCGCCTGCACGATTGTGTGTTTCACCCTCATCGGCCGGAGCTTGTCGTTTTCGACAGACGGCCTGGAACCCATATGCATGTGCTGGGGCTCAAGGTGCACGGCCGCGAGCGGAGACCACTTATCTCCATAGCGAGCACACCGGGCAGGCATTTCTACGGTCATGGCTGCTTCGATGCCAGCGGGCGAGTCCTGTACGTGACCGAAAACGACTACGACAGCGCGCGCGGTATCATCGGCGTCTACGATGCCGAACGCGACTACCAGCGCACGGGCGAGTTCGCCTCGCAAGGAATCGGCCCCCACGATATCAGCCTGATGGCCGATGGCCGAACACTCGTGATTGCCAACGGCGGCATCGAGACCCATCCGGATACCGGGCGGGAAAAACTCAACCTGTTCGACATGCGCTCCACACTGGCACTGATCGACAGCCGCAACGGTGGATTGATCAGGCAATACAACCTGCCCACCTCGCTGCAAAGGCTTTCCCTAAGACACCTGGCGCTGGACTCGCGCGGTCACTGTTGCTTCGGCGGCCAATACGAAGGCGCCCCGGAAGACCTGCCACCGCTGGTCGGCTCCTTGTCGCCCGAGGGCAAGCTGGCATTGTGGGAATCCCCCGCTGCCACGACGGTAGCCCTGCGAAACTACATCAGCTCCATCAGCGCGATTCCAGGCACGCCCTACATGGCCACCAGCTCATCTCACGGTGGCATCACCCTGATCTGGAACAGCCTGACCGGCACCGTCGAGCACACTATCGAGGCCTTTGACGGCAGCGGAGTGGCAGGCATCGACGGCACGCTCTACATCAGCAGCGGTGACGGCTCCCTACGGCGCTGCCCCAGCCATGGGCAAGGAGCCTGGGTTACCGAGAGGATTGCCCGACACGCGGAATTGCATTGGGACAATCATTTGGTGATAGCAGGTTGACGGTGTTTGACCGTGTTCTACGGGCACGCCGAGTTCCGCGGGCACGCCCATTGAGAGCAGGGCTCGATTTCCAGCTGCAGTGCTACGCCGCGCGGAGTATGCTCAGCGTAGCTACTGATCGCTAGCGGACGCGTTCGATCCGATAGCTGCCCACCACCGGACCACCGTCGACGAACGGTGTATCCGACGGTTCACTGGTCACGCGCTCGATCGGTGAACGAGGCTCGGTCGGAAGATTTGCGGCTTCGTATACCGTCCCGCTGTCGGTACCGGCGTCGTACAGGAGCAGCTCGATTGTCATGCTGTCGATCCAGCCACCTGTTTCATCCAACAACGTCTGGCCGTGTACACCGGTAAACCAATCGGGGCTTGGCGCCAGCATCGTGATCACGGAAATTTGCGGATAGTCGAGCGTGACCTCGAACTCCACCTCGGAAACTCCGGGAGCATCAGCGATACCAGGGCCATCGATCGGGGCCAATGCCGAACCTGCATCGATCGCCGCTGCGACCTCTTCGTTCATCACCGGCTTGGCGCCGAGCTCGGCGACCTGCTTCACCCCATCCGTAGCGATCTGCCCCGGCTCCCAGAATCGCACCTGTTCGTTGTGCACGGCGCCCACCAAGCCCGAAAAATGTGGGCCATCCGGAAAACCGGAAGGGTGCGTCTCCGGGCTCCAGGTACCGTCGAATACGAGCCGGAAGCTTGCCGTTTGCGCTGTTTCAGAACCCACCTGCGGTGTTTCCATGCCGGCAGGCGATGTTGCTTCGCCTTCAATGGCCTCGTCCGTAACCGGTTCGGAAGTATCATTCGCCAGGCCCATTGCAGTACCTTCAGTGGCTTCGCTGGCAACCGGTTCAGAAGTGTCGCTCACGAGGTTCATTGCCTCGCCCGCAGTAGTTTCGCCTGTGACCGGTTCGGAAGCATCGTTCACAGGGCCCGTTGCCTCGACCGTGTCACTATCACTGCTGGAGCAGCCGGCAACTATCACGGCGATCGCGAACACGCAGACGATGAGTCGGCATCGGGCACCAGGCTCAGCGTGGGGGTACGGGGTTCGAACGTTGGTATGCATATCCTTCTTCCCTGTCTGTTGATTCAGTTCTCTACTGTCCGTCAAATGACCGTCACGTCGGCATTTAGTTCACCGCCAGCGTTCGAGAGTCAACTGCCCGCAACTTGCGAAACCGCTCGTTGCACGATCGCCCGCGATCTCAGCCTTCGGCTACTGGATGCTCTGAACACATCAGTGGAACGCGACATGGGTCGCGGACTGGTCCGAAACCTCCAAGCCAGATTACTGGAAGTCGGGAAGCGCTTTGCATTCGGTGGCAGACTGTACGTGCTTGAGGCTTGCGGACAGGAATACTACCTCAACCTGTTTCTTGATTGTGCTCATACTTCATGCTCTGGTACGCTGTTATTCAGAGCGTCAAGCCGCTCACTTGATTAAAGTGCAAGCAGAGCACTGCTTTAGGTTTGCGACAAGCCCATCCCGTGTACGGCATGAACTTCGAAGTCGGCCGGAAACAGACTTTCAGTTTTGCGCACTCCAACCTCTATTCGTCGATCACCAACCCAAGACGATAAGTTATGGAATAAGTGGATGCTGACCAGTGCTTTTCGTAAGCCCCAAGCCAGATCTCTTTACCATTTATTCCGATTGCGGAGAAGTAAGTGCTCTCCGAAACAGTAGGAAAAAATCGCCCGACTTTTGTTTTGCGATCTAAGCGATTTATGCGATACAACGGTCGCCGTGGCGATCCTCTTGCCAGCCATACACCATCAGAAGATACACCGCAAATCTTCGTCGCATACTTCTCATCGAAACACAACGCCGCGCTCAGCTACAAAATACAGGGCGACCATACTGCGGAAAAGCGAAGCGCATTAGAACCGCAGGCTGGTACGTGTACGCTCAGGTTTTGAAGGCCATGTTATACCCATTAAACTACCAGCACTTAATCGGTCCAGATACCAATCTGAAATATCTTACCATTTTTATCTTCAAGCATTAGCCTCTCGAGATATTCATCATCAGTGGTTGTAGCTGTCAATCTCCAGAGTACCGTTACATATTCCTTCTTGCGAATTACCCCTAGAAATTTGGGCTTGTCTGTAAATTTGGTTAGATATTCATCTTCCTCCCACTGGCGCTCCACATCCTTTCTAATTTTTAGATCGGATGAAGTTTTTTTAAGCATGTGTTTGGAAAACTGCACCCAATCTTTATTGTTTGCTCCGCATATGGTATCCAAAAGGATCGGTTTCGCTATCTCACTTATTTCCCGATCTGACATATCCGCTAATTTCATGCTTTTTTTTCGTCAAGAATTAAGGTACGGCCTTTTTATCACATAACTACCAAGCGTTACATCCGTCGTGCGGTAGCATGGCGGATGAAACGCTGCTGGACTGAGCCGCCCTGCGAAAGACGCCATAGTCGGATACTCGCGCACCCGATTCCCTAGAGCGCCGCGTGTGCGCTCTGCCGTTGGGTTGTTCGTCCGCCGATCGCAACAATCGTCTGTTATCGCGCAAGCGCGCCTTCACCCCACGCGGTGGGATCAGTTCGCAGCAGGCAAGCTGCCCCGCTCGACAGCGTGGACAAGGTAGGGATAACGTCTCCCCATTGCCTCCCGCCTTGTCGTTGGTGGCCTGTTCAGGCGCGGCGCAGATTGCCGTACGGATCTGCCGAGGCCGGCGTCGCCGACAGCGATTGAAGGGATAGCCGTTATGGCGCATGCGCATCAAGCCCATGGGCAGCACGTGCAGCAGGTAGCGTGCCTGGGAAGCTCGCTGACATACTGCGCACTTTCAATCAGCCGATACTCAACCTTACAATCAGCCGAGCACTAACCTTTCAACCAGCCGTACACGAAGCTTACAATCAGCCGCCCCACCAAACCAGCCACGACCACCAAACACCCGACAACCACTTAGCCTTTACACCAACCCGCCGGCACTCGACAATGTGAACCCAGCCCCCTTGCAACAGGCAGTGCATGCGACCCAATACCTTGAAGACCCAACTGGCCTCCGGAGAGCCTGCCATCTGTGCCTGGCTCGCCATACCTTCCGGTTTCTCGGCGGAGCTCGTCGCCGCTCAGGGCTTCGATTGCGTGAACGTCGATCTGCAGCACGGCATGATCGATGTCAACGATGCCATCGCCATGTTCCAGGCGATCTCGTCGTCGGATTGCATTCCGATCAGCCGGCCACCGGCGAACGAGCCGACGCTCATCATGAAGCTGCTCGATGCCGGCGCTTACGGCATCATCTGCCCGATGATCTCCACGGTCGATGACGCGAAGCGCTTCGTGCGTGCCTGTCGCTACCCCCCGCTCGGCGATCGCTCGTTCGGGCCGGCCCGCGGCCTGCTGTACGGTGGCGACGACTACGCCCGCGGTGCCAATGACGAAATACTCACCATCGGCATGATCGAGACCGCGGAAGGGTTGGAAGCTGTCGATGAGATCGCGGCGGTCGACGGGCTCGATGCCCTGTTCATCGGGCCGAACGACCTGTCGCTGGCACTCGGCTGCGTACCGACGTCGGAACCTGAGGATGCCACGGTGGTCGCGGCCATCCGACGGATACGCGAAGCTGCCGGTGCGGCCGGCAAGCCCTGCGGTATCTTCTGCTCATCGGGTACCGCCGCCAGAACCTGTATAGAGGCAGGCTTCGACATGGTCGTGCCCGGCCACGATGCCGGTATGCTCGTTCGTGGCTGCCAGGAAGCGCTCGGTGTTTGCAGGTAGCGCAGTCACCCGATAGCGCATCGGCGGCACAAGTGATATACATTAACGATAGCCCGGCATCGGCCGGTTACCCCGTATGGCCTAAGGAACCCTGTCGATGAAACGCTCCAGTCGTCTGAACAGAACCCGCCGCGTACCTGTCTCGCGCCACGATTCTTCATCGATCCCGGGGCGGCGCGGCTTCCTGCAAGGCACGGCGGCACTCGGCATCTCGATAACGCTACCCCAGGGCGCGCTGGCGCAAGATGGCGGCGAGGTCAACTTCTACAACTGGGATACCTACATCGGCGAAGACACCATCGCGATGTTCGAGGACAAGACCGGCATCGAGGTGCAGTACGACCTCTACGCCGACAACGACGAGTTGTTCGCGAAACTGCGGGGCGGCAACCCGGGGTACGACATCATCGTACCTACCAATGACTATGTGGAGCGCATGGTCTCGGCCGACATGCTGATGCCCGTCGATCACGATTTGTTGCCCAACCTGAAGAACATCGCGCCCGAGTTCATGAACCGTGAGTTCGACAAGGGCCGCAAGTTCAGCATTCCGTACCTGTGGGGCACCATTGGCATCGGGTACCGAAAGTCCGTGTTCGATACCCCTCCCGACTCGTGGAAGCTGCTGCTCGACTCCGATGAGTACGCCGGCCGCATCGCGCTGATGAGCGAGTCGCAGACGGTGTTGCAGATGGCCATGAAGTATCGCGGCCACTCGCTGAACGACTGGACGAAGGAGAACGTGGCCGAAGCCGAGGCCCTGATCAAGAAGCAGAAGAAGAATATCGCCTCGTTCGCCCCCGATAACGGGCAGGATCTGCTACTCGCCGGCGAGGTGGACCTCGTGATGGAGTGGAACGGCGACATCCTGCAGGTGATGGAAGAGGACGACGACATCGGTTACGCCCTGCCGAAGGAAGGTGGCCTGCTATGGGAGGACTGCCTGTGCATTCCGAAGGGCGCACCCAACGTCGAGAACGCTCACAAGCTGATCAACCACATCCTCGATGGCGAGGTGGGAGCCGGCATCGCCGACTGGGTCTATTACGCTACGCCGAACGAAGCCGCTCGCGAGCAGCTGAGTGAGGATTACAACATGAACCCCGCCGTCTTTCCTTCGGAAGAGGCGCTGGAGAAGAGCGAGATTTCGGTGTTCAGCGGCCAGGAAACCCTGCGCCTGATCGACGACGCCTGGACCCGCATCAAGTCAGCCTGAACATCTGTCAGCCTGAACGCCGATAGTCGGTACGCGCCTTGCCGTCGAACCCCTCGGACAGCTATTGCAAGCCCAGCCCCATACATTGCAGGAGTCCGGGCCGCAGCAAGCCAGCGGGCGCTGACGCTCGCCTGACTGACGACTGACTGACGCTATGGAAAGCTATCGCAAGTATCCGGGTGTGTTTGCAAGCTTCGCGGTGCCGAGCCTCGGCTGGCTGCTGCTGTTCTTCCTCACGCCGCTGGCCATCATCTTCCTGTACAGCTTCGGCGAGAACGTCACGATCACGCAGATCGAGACTACCTGGACGCTCGACAACTACGCACGCATCGGCCAGCCGGAAATACTGACACTGATGTGGCGCTCGATCGTACTGGCACTGTCAGCCACGGTCATCTGCCTGATCGTCGGCTTTCCCGTGGCTCTGGTCATCGCCACCGCCTCGCCGGCCGCCAAGCCGTGGCTGCTGCTGCTGATCATGCTGCCGTTCTGGACCAACCTGCTGATCCGCACCTATGCCTTGCTGAACATCCTCGGTACGCGTGGGCGCGTGAACGATCTGCTGGGCTGGCTGTGGAGTGCCGGCGACGGGCTGCTCAGGCTCGTCGGGCTCGGTCAGTACGAACTCCTGGGTGCCGCCTTTCGCCCGGTCACCATGCTCGGCACACCGGGGGGGGTGATCTTCGGCATCGTCTACGTCTCCCTGCCGTTCACCATACTGCCGATCTACTCCGCGCTGGAGCGAATGAACCGGTCCTATCTGGAAGCCAGCATGGATCTCGGTGCTGGCCAGTGGCAGACCTTCCGCCGCATTCTGGTACCCCTGGCCATGCCCGGCATCATCACCGCGGCGGTCATCACCTTCATTCCGGCACTGGGTCAGTTTCTCACGCCAGACCTGCTCGGCCGGGGTCAGGTCGACATGATCGCCAACGTGATCGAGCGCCAGTTCAAGCGCGCCAACGACTGGCCGTTCGGCTCGGCGCTGTCGCTGGCATTGCTGTATCTCACGTTCATCCTGCTGGCGCTACGCGCCTTGCACGACGCCACTCGATCGCGCCAGGAAGAGCGCTAGCCATGCCGGAGGAACACTCAATGCCAGGCAAGCGTGCCGGTCCATTCGACTACAACCGCAAGTGGTCGCTGCGCACCGTGGTGGTCGTGGTCAGCGTGTTCCTCTACGCACCGATTCTCGTGCTCATCGCGTTCTCGTTCAATGATTCGCGACGCGGCGGCAACGTGATCTGGAAGGGGTTCACAACCGAGTACTACGTCAAGGCCTTCGAGAACGAAGAGCTGATGTTGGCCTTCGGCAACTCACTGACGATCGCGATCATTTCCACCGTTGTCAGCGTGATCCTGGGGGCACTGACCGCCATCCTGCTGTGGCGCTTTCGCTTCCCGGGCAAACCGGGCGTGGAAGGGCTCGTGTCGCTGCCGATCGTGATTCCGGAAATCTGCATGGGCGTGTCGCTGGCGATGTTCTTCTCGCAGATGGGCTGGATGAAGACCGGGGACAGCTCCTGGCCGTTCAATCTGACGAACATCATCATCGCGCATGTCACCTTCTCGTTTCCGTTCGCGGCCATGGTCATCCGTACGCGCCTGCAGAGCTTCAACCGCGAGATGGAGGAAGCCGCTCGCGACCTGGGTGCCACCGAATTCCAGACCTTCCGCGATATCCTCCTGCCGCACATGCGGCCCGGCCTGGTCGCCGGTGCCCTGCTGGCCTTCACCCTGTCGCTCGATGATTTCGTCGTCACTTTCTTCACCTCCGGGCCGAACACGGTGACCTTTCCGGTGAAGATCTACTCGATGGTGCGCTTTTCGGTCACGCCGGAAATCAATGCCGCCTCCACCGTTCTCATCCTGCTGACGCTGGTGCTGACGTTCCTGGCACTGCGCACCCAGACCCGGAACCACCGATGAGCGATCCGATCATCTCGATCCGCAATGTCAGCGTGCGCTTCGGCGCGGTTCAGGCATTGAAGAACATCAACCTCGACATTCAGGCCGGCGAGATCTTCGCCCTGCTCGGCCCGTCTGGTTGCGGCAAGTCGACCTTGTTGCGTGCCATCTCGGGTTTCGAGACGCCCAGCAGCGGTGAGATGCTGCTTGATGGCAAGGACATGACACGCCTTGCGCCGAATCGTCGGCCCATCAACATGGTGTTCCAGTCCTACGCGGTGTTCCCGCACATGAGTGTGTCGGACAACGTCGCCTACGGCCTGAAAATGGAAGGCGTGGCCAAGGATGAGCGCAACCACCGGGTGGACGAGGCGCTGGCACAGGTGCATCTGGATGGCCTGGCCAAACGCAAGCCTGACCAGCTCTCCGGCGGCCAGCGTCAGCGGGTCGCCCTGGCTCGCGCCCTGGTCAAGCGGCCACGGGTGCTGCTGCTCGACGAGCCGCTGTCGGCACTGGATGCCAAGCTGCGAGATGCCATGCGCCTGGAGCTGGTCAAGTTGCAGGAAACGGTCGGTATCACCTTCATCATCGTCACGCATGATCAGTCCGAAGCCATGGCGATGGCCGACCGCATTGCCGTGCTCGACGCCGGCACGCTGCGGCAGGTCGCCTCACCGGCCGAGCTTTACCGCCGCCCGGTGGATGCGTTCGTCGCCGACTTCATCGGCACCGTGCACAACTTCGCCATCACCGACGTCGAACGCGACGACGATGAGCGCTATTGGCGCATCGTCACGGAGGAACTCGGCACGCTGACGGTGGCCGAGGAGCTGCTGCGAGGAATCGATCCGGTCACGCTGAGCCGGGCTTCGATCCGGCCCGAGCATATCCGGGTGTCGCGCTCGGAACCCGCCGGTAACGTGGTGGCGATCGAGGGCATGCTGGGCGATGTCGCCTTCCAGGGCCAGTACTCGATCCACGAGATTCGGCTGGCAGGCAGAGCCGGGCTCACCGCCATCACAGCGCCCGACGACGCCGCGACGCTGAGCTGCGACCGACAGGAAGTTCCGCTGTGGGCCTCGTGGTCACTGGACGACATGCTGTTCCTGCCGGACCGGGCCTCCGATGTGGCATCTACGGAAGCTTCCGAGAGGGCGCTTGCCGAAACCTCTGCCTGAGTGATGTCGCAGGGCAACTACTACACCGCAACGGCAAACGATTCGCGGCGCTATCCGCCGTTGGCGGACGATCTGCGGGCCGGTGTCGCCATCATCGGTGGTGGTTTCACCGGGGTTGCCACCGCGGTGGAGTTGGCCGAACGTGGGGTCGACGTCGTACTGCTGGAGGCCCGCCGGATCGGCTGGGGTGCATCAGGCAGGAACGGCGGTCAGGTCACCGGCAGCCTTTCCGGCGAGCCCGCCATGCGGCGCCAGCTCACCCGTCGCGGGCAGGATGCGGCAGCCTTCATCGAGCATCTGCGCTGGCGCGGGCACGCCATCATCCGTGAGCGCATCGAGCGCCATGGGATCGACTGCGACCTGAAGACGGGTCATCTGCACACCGCCTGGTCGAAACGGCATGTGCCTGCCTTGCAAGCGGCGGTCCGCGTGGCTCATCGCAATGGCCTGGAGAAAGAGGTCAGCTGGCTCGATCGCGATGAGGTTCACGCAAGGCTCGGCACGCGGTACTACCACGGCGGTGTGCTCAACCGCCGCAATCTGCACCTCCACAGCCTGAACCTTTGCCTCGGTGAAGCCCGCGCGGCCAGCGCGCTGGGGGCCAGGCTGTACGAAGAATCAGCTGTCCGGCACGTCGAGGAGCAACCTGGCAAGGGTGTGGTGCTGAAGACCGCCCAAGGTCGGGTACGGGCCGACTCGGTGGTGCTCGCGGGCAATGCCTATCACCATCTGCTCGAAGAAAAGCTGGGTGGGCTACTGTTTCCCGCCACGCTGGGCAACCTGACCACCGAACCGCTCGATACCACCACCCTGGCCCAGGTCAACCGGGATGACCTGGCCGTTTACGACAGCCGCACGGTACTCGACTACTACCGTATCACCGGCGACGCCCGCCTCATGTTCGGTGGTGGCACCAGCTACAGCGGACGTCAGATACCGGATGTGGCCGCCACCCTGCGACCCTCGCTCGAAGCCACCTTTCCGGGCCTGCGCGGTGTGGGCATCGATTACGCCTGGAGCGGTGCCGCCGGCATCGTCATCAACCGGATTCCGCTGGTGGGTCGCACCTCGCACGCCATCCTGCACGCCCAGGGCTATTCAGGTCACGGACTCGCCACCTCACACGTGGTGGCCGAGATGCTCGCCGAGGCGCTGACCGGCAATGCGCAGAGCCTCGATACCTTCAGCGGCTTCTCGCATCGGCGGGTGCCCGGCAGCCGCCGGGTGGGTAATGGGCTGATCGCACTCGGGATGCAGTACTATCGGATGCGAGAACGCCTGGGTCTGTAAGGGCCTGTCAACCACCCAGACTGTAATGAGCAACATCGTAAAACCCAAGGACGCCTACCGTACCTTCATGTCGGAAGGCCTGGCAGCCGACGCGCGAGAGATCGCGAACCGTTGGCTTCATCGTCTGACAGACGTCGTCCAGGAAGATCGACGCGATATCTTTCCCACCGAGCAGTATCTCGATCATATCCCCCAGATGATCAGCGAAATGGGCGCCGTGCTGGATCATTCGGACATCCAGCTGGCGCTGGCCAACTCGATGATCCATGGCAAGGCTCGTGAACTGGGCAAGCTTCGCCATCAGCAACAGGCGTCCGTGAACCAGCTGTTGCGTGAGTACGACATCCTCGCGCAGGTTCTGGAAGCCTACGTGTTGGAAAGGACCCCGGCGTACCCGGGCGAGATTCACTTCGATGATGGTATCGCCATCATGTCGTTCTTCGCACGCATGGTGCGCAGCATCATGCAGACGACCATCGACTGCTTCGTGGAGCTCTACAGCAAGACCATCTCCCACCAGACCGAGAAGATCCTCTCGTTCAACTCGTTCATCAGTCATGAACTGAAAACGCCGATGCAGTCCGCGATGCTCAACATCGAGCTGATGATGGAAGAGCGCTCGACCGAGCATCGTGACGTGGAAGGCCTGCAGAAGGTGGAGTCCGCCATTTCTCAGATGGCCTCCCTGCTCGGCAATCTGGAGAACCTCGTCAGCAACGACAGTGCCGAGGTCGCTGACGATGCGGCCAGCCAGAAGATCGATCTGAGCACCACCATGAAAGACGTCGGTTCGCGCTTCAGCGAGTCGCTGGAACTGCGCAGTATAGAACTGACGATCGATGATCATATCGGCATGATTACGGTCGACAAGGCGCGCCTGGAAACCGTGCTGAACAACATACTCACCAATGCCATCAAGTACAGCGACCCGAAAAAGCCGCGCAGCACCATCGAGATCTCGTCGGCCCCCTGCACCACCGCCGACCACATCGCCTTCACCATCACCGACAACGGCATGGGTATAGAGGACGAGGTGATCACGAAAGTGTTCGAGCTGTATTACAGAGCTCACCGGACGCCTGACCGGCAACCCTCCGTGGGCGGCCACGGCATCGGGCTCTATCTCGTCAGAGAGGCAGTGCACGAAATGGGAGGCACCGTGGAACTTGCATCACGTCGCAATCAGTGGACCCGCTTCACGATCATGCTGCCACGATCCGCCGTCGAGAAAAGTTACGGCTCGGCACATTGATTCCGCCAATGCGCGGTTCTGGGACTACCATCCGATAAGTGAACAAGCCGGCGTCGGTAGCGGTGACGCAGCGCTCAAGCCGTGCGAGAGTGCATGGCGAACGGTGTTGTCAGCAGGCTATGCTGATTTCATCATTCAAGGACTGCACCATGTATGACGACTGCCACTAACACGTTATCGCCGGGGCACCAGATCATCGTCCGCGGCGGCCTGCACGTCCATTCGTCACGCCTGCCCGCAACCAAGGCGGAACGCCGCGACAACACCGAGCGCCGCCAATATACCTGGCGCTCACTCGTCGGTGCCGTGACTCACCCGCGCCGCACCGCGGGGCGCCGCCGCGAAGACCGACGCTTCCCGGTACTCGATCGTTTCGACAGCGGTGTGACCACACTGGCCATCCTGATCATGTGCCTGTCAGTGCTCGACTCGCTGTTCACGCTCACACTGCTTTCCCACGGTGGCAGTGAAGTCAATCCGTTCATGAATTACCTGCTGCAGCACAGTGTCTGGCTGTTCACCGCCGTCAAGATGCTACTGACGGCGGTTCCGGTGATCCTTCTGGTGGCTACCGGCAACCTGCTGATCAGGGGACGTGTGCGGCCACGCAGCCTGCTCGGTGTTTTCGCCGGGCTCTACGCAGGGCTTATCGTCTACGAGCTGATGCTGCTCAATTTCGCGCTCTGAACCAGTGCCGATGTCGCTGCGCGCCAGTGGTCCTACCGCACGATGATGACGGGTTCAGCGTCGGCCTCGAGCGTGCGGAGCACCAGTAGTGCGCTACCCGATCCCATGACGCTCGTCCTGCCACGGACCGGCCGCTCGCCGCCGCTCATCGCGCGGCGGCACCGAGAACGCATCGCGATAGCACTTCGAGAAATGCGGTGCGGAAATGAAACCGCAGGCCAGCGCGATGTCCACGATCGGCATGCTGGTCTGCAACAATAGCTGGCGCCCGCGCTGCAGCCGCAGGTTCAGGTAGAACCGCGTCGGAACCAACTGCAGGTAGCGCTTGAACAGGCGCTCCAACTGGCGACGCGATACACCGACATGATGCGCCACCTCATCGAGCGACATCGGTTCCTCGATGTTCGCCTCCATCAACGACACGGCTTCCGCAAGTTTCGGCTGGCTCGCACCGATACGCCTCGTCAACGGCACACGCTGACGATCGTGACGATCACGAATTCGCTCGCACATGAACTCCTCGGCCACGCGCGTGGCCAGATCGGCACCGTGGCTATGGCGAATTTCCCACAGCATCATATCCATCGGCGCAGTGCCACCGGCACAGGTGTAACGCCCGCGATCGACCTCGAACAGTTCCGAGGAAATCACCAGCGCAGGGAAGTTCTCCCGCGTGCTGGCCAGGTTCTCCCAGTGAACGGTGCTGCGATAACCGGTGAGCAGCTCGGCCCGCGCCAGAAAATGCGTACCGGTGCAGATAGCACCCAGTGTCACCCCGGCCTTGTCGAGTTGCCGCAACCACGCCAGACCGGCCTCGTCCTGCACCTTGTGAACGTCTTCCCCGGAGCAGACGAACACTGCATCGTAGGCGTCCATGCGCATGCGCTCGTCCAGAGCCCGATCGATCGGGGCCGCCAACCCGTTGCTGCTGGCGACCGAAGACCCGCTCGCCCCGATCAACTCCCATTGGTACAGCCTTTCACCGGCAAGACGGTTGGCCATTCGCAACGGCTCCACCGCGCTGGAAAACGCCAGCAGCGAGAAGCGTGGCAGAAGATAGAAACCGATGCGACTCACGGCGCCGGGCGTACCGATCATGTAAGGTCCTGCTCAGGCGGGTACTCACCGAGCAGGTCGGACGACCTGGCCTGAGCCCCTTCAGTAGTTGGAGTCGGGTACCGAATCCTTGCGTACTTTTATATAATCAAGTAGTGCTTCGTCAACTGCTGCGTCAATTGGTGGTGCCTCGTAGGCAGCCAGCAGCTCCCTGACCCGTACGTTTGCCCGCGCCGAGGCATCCTTCGAGCCTTCCGACTCCCACTGCTCGAAGCTGTTGTTGTCGGCGATCGAGGAACGATAGAAAGCCGTTTCGAAGTTGGCCTGAGTGTGGGCGCAACCGAGGAAATGCTGCCCCGGCCCTACTTCTCGCAGAGCATCGAGGGCCAGAGCGTTTTCCGACAGGTCGATACCCTCCAGCAGCACACCGATCATGCCGGCCTGGTCGGCATCCATCAGGAATTTCTCGTAACTCATCACCAGGCCACCTTCGAGCCAGCCGGCCGTGTGCAGCATGAAGTTCACGCCCGCCATGGCAGCCGCCTGCAAGGTGTTGGCCGCTTCGTAGGCAGCCTGTGCATCCGGCATCTTCGATGCGTTCAACCCACCTCCGCTGCGAAAAGGCACACCGAGCCTGCGTGCCAGGGCTGCACAAACGTTCATGACCTGCGCAGGTTCCGGCGTGCCGAAGGTGGGCGCACCGGACTGCATCGACACCGAGCTGGCGAAGGTACCGAAGACCACCGGCGCACCCTTGCGCACCAGTTGCACGAAGGCCATGCCGGCCATGGCTTCGGCCAGTATCTGAGCCGAAGTACCGGCCACCGTGACCGGTGACATCGCACCCGCCAGAATGAAGGGCGAGATCACACAGCCCTGATTCGCACGCGCATACACCTTGGCCGCGCCGAGCATAGTGTCGTCGAAGGTCAACGGCGAATTGGCGTTGATCAGACTGACGATCACGGTTCTCTCACTACCGGTGGCCGGATCGATGAATTCGTCACCGAACAGGATCTTCGCCATGGCAACGGTATCTTCGGCGCGTTCCGGCGCGGTGACCGAGCCCATGAACGCCTTGTCGCTGTAGCGCATGTGCGTGTACACCATGTCCAGATGGCGCTTGTTCACCGGCAGGTCGACCGGTTCGCACACCGTGCCCCCGGAGTGATGCAGGGAAGGGCTGGCGTAGGCGAGCTTCACGAAGTTCTCGAAATCAGCGAGGGTGGCGTAGCGCCGCCCCTTGTCCAGGTCGCGCACGAACGGTGAACCGTAAGCCGGCACCAGCACCGTATTCATGCCACCGATGGTCACGGTGTTCGCCGGGTTACGTGCATGCTGGGTGAACGTCGAAGGCGCGCTGGCCTGGATCAGCGACCGGCACAGCCCCTTCGGGAAACGCACCCGCTCGCCGTGCACGTCGGCCCCGGCCTCCCGCCACATGGCCAGCGCCTCGTCATCGTCGCGAAACTCGATGCCGATCTCTTCCAGGATGGTGTCGGCGGCCGCTTCGATCTGTGACAGACCGTCATCGTCGAGCATGCTGAAGATCGGCACCCTGCGCTGGATGAACGCCTTGTGTTCCCGCTGAGCGCCCGCGCGTGCGGCACGCTTCGCTTCGCGCCCGCCACCGCGTCGCCTTCCACCGCGACTCGCAGTATCGGATTCGATCATTTCTCGCCCCTTGTATTCACGGCCCGGGAGAGCCGAAACAAGTTGCCATCGTGCCGGTTTTCAGCACGGCGCACAGCGCGCCAGGCGACACCGAGATTGACGATAAGCGACGCGCGGGATGGCAGTGACGGGCAAACGGCTCTGAAGAACGGCACTGGTGAGCAACTTCGCCGACAGCGCTAGAAATCGAGCAGCGAGAAACAGGCCCGCACGAAATTGGCCTGGCCGCGGGTCTGGATGCGCCGGCGGTTATCCTTGCGTACCGTACGAATCGCATCTTCAGGCTCCATGCCCATCTCGACCAGGATACGCGCGACGATCATGCCGGTTCGGCCCAGGCCCGCATAGCAATGGAACACCACCCGCTCACCGATGCGCAGTGCATGCCGGATACGCTCGCCATCGGCAGCCCAGACATCTTCGAAGTGCTGATCGGGAATATCCATGTCGATGATCGGCAGATGCTTCCACCACATGCCGGCCTCCCTGACCAGCGACGGCAGATCTTCGACCTTGTTCATCTTCAGCTCGTGAGGCTCGACCAGGCAAACCACCCCGTTGGCGCCCCAGTCTTGCAGCTCTTTCAGGTCGGCCTGCAGATGACGCCGGTTGTTGCCCAACGGCTGCTCGATTCTGACGCCGGGGCACGCCACCAGACCCATGCACCCGACGTAACCGGGCACGTTGATGGTATCGATCAGATTGGCTTCGGGCACCCGGCCCAGTCCTGAAAACATTCACTGTCCATCGTTGGAAACGACCAGCGGTACGGCAGGCCTTGATAAGCAAACCACTGGCTCTGGCAAGGAAATCGTCTGGAAGACCTCGGGCATGCACCAACCAGCCTCGGGTGACACCGTTGCACCGATAGTGTATCTCATGCTCTCGGTTTGTCCGACGTCATCGAACACGTTGTTTTTACAGTCATCGGCCGCTCGATGCAGGAGCTGAACCCAATGGTCCTTCCACATGATACGGGCGCTGAACCCCTCATTATCGCGTGCGAGGCTCACCTGCGCCACGTAACATCCGGGCCGTTCGCGGTATGCAGCTTCGTCGTCACCACTGCCAGCGACATCCACAACCGCTGTACCATTCAACAAATTCCGCACCCCTCCCTGACGGTGACTCAAAGATCATGGATGTACGCATGAAAGAGCTGTTCGGCCATCGGCACATATTGCTTGCCGACGGCGCCACCGGCACCAACCTGTTCGCCGCCGGCTTGCAGACCGGTGACCCGCCCGAGCTGTGGAACATTGACTTCCCCGATCGCATCCGCGCCTTGCACCAGAGCTTCGTCGATGCCGGCTCCGATATCGTCCTGACCAACTCGTTCGGTGGCACGCACTATCGACTGAAACTCCACGACTCCCAGGATCGCGTTGCCGAATTGAACCAGGCGGCGGCCAGACTTGCACGGGAAGTGGCGGACGGCAGTGCTCGCCAGGTGCTGGTGGCGGGTTCCATGGGCCCGACCGGTGAAATTCTCGCCCCGACCGGCAGCGTGAGTATCGCCGATGCACAGGCCGCTTTCGCCGAACAGGCCGAGGCGCTGGCCGCCGGCGGTGCTGATCTGCTATGGATCGAGACCGTGTCATCCACCGAAGAGATCACCGCCGCCGTGCAGGGAGCCGCCACCGTGGGTCTGCCGATCGTGTACACGGTGAGTATCGACACGAACGGGCGTACGATGATGGGGCTCACCGCGGCCGACACGGTACGCCTCAGCACCGAACTCGAACCGGAGATCGCGGCGCTCGGCACCAACTGCGGTGTGGGGGCGGCCGAGGTGGTGGCCGCCGTGAGGAACCTGGTGACGGCCGCCGAGTCGCTGGCAATCAACCCGCTGATCGTTGCCAAGGCCAACTGCGGCATTCCCGAATTCGTCGATGGCAAGATCGTGTACAACGGTACGCCGGAACTGATGGCGCGGTACGTGGCACTGGCCGCCGATGCCGGCGCACGAATCATCGGCGGTTGCTGCGGCACAAGCCCGACGCACGTGCGTGCGATGCGTGAGGCGCTGGATGCCTGGGAACCTGGCCCGGCACCCGAGGCAGACCGCATCGTCGCCGAGCTGGGCGAGCTGTCGCAGGGTGCACTGGCCCAGATGCAAGGCGACCTGAGCCTGGCCGGCGGATCAACCAGCGGGCGCGGCAGCCGACGATCCAGACGCGGAAGATCGCGCGCCGAATGAGAGTCTGCAGGCTCTACACCCACCAGGTGTACGGCTCGGGATGCTCCTCACCGCGCTGAACGAGCTGCAGGCCTTTCACACAGCGCACGGCCAGCCACACGGCCACCAGCACTGCGACCAGCCAACCGATCAGGAAGAAAATCAGAACGAAGCTGATGAAGGTATAGAGCAGGCCGATCCAGAACGTGCGAATCTGGAAGTGGTAGTGGCTGCCCAGCCAGGTGGGTGCGTCATTACGATAGACGTAGGCGATCACCACGCCGACGACCGCTGTGATGCCCAGCGCCAGGCTGACGAGATACAGCACGTATACCAGCTGCACCATGCCGCCACCCGGGGCCATGGCGGAGGCGCTCGGCTTCACCCTGCTGCCCTTGCGCGCATCCCCGACAGAATCGTCTCTGTTCGAATCGTCTTCGCTCATGGATTCCCGCACCTCGAAGTCTTTTGGCCGTTGACGCATGCCTGCTGCCCGCGGCGCACCGGACGGCGGCAAGACGCGGCGAACAGGGCGCGCAGCGCGGGCAGGTGCAGCATCACGCCATCGCCACAGTGCCCACTCCGGACATCGATGCTAACAGCGCCAGCGCCGGATCCGGTACGGACGCTGTCGCATCGATATCAATATCGTATTTCGCCAGTTTATCAGCGACAGCGTCTGCCCTCAGATTCTGACCGGTAATTCTGTAGACTGCCTGCCCAACCAGTCACAACCCTTCAGGGTCTGCCGGCCATCGACGCATGCTCATGATGCCCGTCATCGGCCGACAACCCTCACCGCTCATCTTCATCTCATGCTCGACAAACACGTTCTGCCCAACCTCGTGGCTGCGGCCATCGTCCTGCTCGGCCTGAGCCTTGACGGGCCCGGCGGTGCCATCGTGCTCAGTGTCGGCCTGTTCGCCCTGTCCGGCTCGTTGACCAACTGGCTGGCGATTCACATGCTGTTCGAGCGCGTACCGGGTCTGTACGGTTCCGGGGTGATCGAGCTACAGTTCGATGAGTTCAAGCGCGGTATCCTCAAGCTCGTGCACGAACAGTTGTTCACCCGCGACAAGGTGGAAGATATTCTGCGCGGTCGCCCCGGCGATCCGAAAGGCGCCGCCACCGGTGCGGCAGCCGACAACACATCCGACGAACCCGCACCCGGGGCGGCCGGGAGCGCCGGCACGGCGAAGGCGTCCGACACCGGCACGATGTTCAATCTGGAGCCCCTGCTCGCTCAGATCGACCTCGACCTCGCCTTCGACCAGCTCGTGCTTACCATCAGGGAATCCTCGTTCGGTGGCATGCTCGGCATGGTCGGCGGCGAAGCCGCACTGCAACCGCTGCGCGAGCCGTTCAAGAGCCGCATGGAGAAGTTCCTCACCGACGCCGCCAGATCGCCACGCCTGCAGAGAGCCGTACAGCAACAGGTGGCCAGGGCGGCCAGTAGCGATCGCTTCTTGCAGCGGCTCGACTCCGTGCTGCGCGCCAGGCTCGACGAGCTGACACCTGCCATGGTACGCGACATCATGCAGCAGATGATCCGCAAGCACCTGGGCTGGCTGGTGGTATGGGGCGGTGTCTTCGGCGGGCTGATCGGACTGGTAGCCGGGTTTCTGCAGTTTGTGAACTGAGTCAAGGTCCTCGCCGCGAACAACTTGCCGCGAACAATGATGTGAACCGTATCAAGGTCTTCGCATGAGCAATGGTGTGGACTTCATCAACGTCCTCGCCGCGAACGACGGTGTGAAGTGCATCAAGGTCATCGGAAGGGCATCCATGTGAACTGTGCATCACCTGAAAATTCATCTTACTGATGCCGTTTTTTCCGGGTTCAGGGGGTTGACTATCCGAAATCGTTCCGGCTTATGCACAACCGTCAAAAACCCTTGAAAGGTATGACAGTTTTGTGTATTTGAGGGAGAACTTACTTGATCACTAGCTCTTAAGCTACTGAAAAAAAACAATTAATAATCTTTGTTCAATAAACTGTCAATCTAATGAAGCCGACATGTTTGAAGGCCTGCAAGCCGGTTTCAAGATTTTATCCACAGGGTTATCCACAGGTATTGTGGATAAGAATGCTCTGCGATTCACATAGGCTGGCTGCCTGTACAGTCAACCGTTCTGCCGTTGTCTCGTCATCCAAAAACAGCCGTGAAAATCCTGCCTGAGACGCGTGCATGCGGGCGAGCTATCGGCTTTGAAACTGCGCAGGGTCCAGCAGGCCTACCGCCCGCTTTCATGCGGGGGCCGTGCACGCAGCACCACACCCTCGAAGTCGATACCCGACCAGCCCGTGAGCATGAACTGGCGGATGTTCGGGTGACTGGAGCCATCGGGTGTACGCAATACGTCGGCACGGTAGTACGCACCGAACAGCGCCAGGGTCTGTGCTTCGTTCAGTTCGTGCAGGCGAGCGAAGGCGAACACCCGGCAGGAGCCACTGTTCTGGCCGGCCTCGTTGTCGATCGCCCCGTTGCTGAATGCGGTGGGGGTGAATTCGTAGAGCTGATTGATCAGCGCGATGACTTCGGTGAACTCGATGCCCTCCGGCTCCGCCTCGAGCCGTCGAAAGAAGCGTTCAAGCGTCATTCTTGGCGAACAGGTGCTGCTCGGCACGAAAGTCGATGCCATCGACGGCAGCGATCGCGCACAGGTTGACGATACCGCGAACGGAGGTCGACTCGGTCACGATGTGCGCCGGCCGCTGCAGACCCATCAGCATCGGCCCGACGGGCAAGCCATCCCCCAGCACCTTCACCATGTTGTAGGTGATGTTGGCCGCATCCAGGCTCGGCATCACCAGCAGGTTGGCCGCACCGCTGTAGGCGGCATTCGGAAACACGCGGTTACGCGTCGCCTCCGACAGGGCCGCATCGGCGTGCATCTCGCCCTCCACCGGCAGATCCGGGCAGCGATTGACCAGCAGTTCGCGGGCACGGCGCATCTTCAAGGTACTTTCATTGTCGCGACTGCCGAAGTTCGAATGAGACAGCAGACCCACTCGCGGCTTCATGCCGAAGCGCCGCACCAGGTGAGCGGCCATGTCGGCGGTTTCGGCAACCTGTTCGGCCGTCGGCTCGACGGTCACGTGGGTATCGGTGAGGAATACCGTTGCGGTGTCCAGGATCATCAGGATCAGCGCCGAGCAGTCACGCACCCCTTCGCGCAGGCCGATGATATCGCGAAGGTACTTCAAGTGACGCGCGTAGGCACCTTGGGTACCACAGACCATCGCATCAGCCTTGCCCATCTTCACCATCAGCGCAGCCAACGCCGTGGTGCGCGTGGTCACCACATTCATCGCGTAGCGCGGCGATACGCCGGACCGCTCCATCAGGCGCAGGTAGGCATCGGCGTGATCTTGCACGTCGGGGTTGTCCTGCGGGTCGATCACGTCGAAGCCCTGACCGATTTTCAGCCGCAGGCCAAGCTCGTCTATGTTGGCCTGTACCCGGTCGGGACGGCCTAGCAGCAGTGGTCGGCAGACCTGATCATCCACCAGGATCTGAACGGCATTCAGCACCCGCAGCGACTCCCCTTCAGACAGGATCACACGCTGAACGCTGGCCTGGGCACGCTCGAACACGGGCTTCATGATCAGGCCCGAGCGAAACACGAAAGAGCGCAGCCTGCGGTGATAGACATCGAAGTCGGCGATCGGCCGACTCGCCACGCCGGTTTCCATGGCGGCCTTCGCCACCCGCTGCGGTATCTCCAGCATCAATCGGTAGTCGAACGGCTTGGGAATCAGGTAATCGCGGCCGAACTTGAACGGTTTGCCGCCATAGGCGGCGCGCACCACATCGGAGGCTTCCCGATGAGCGATGTCGGCAATGGCCTCGACGGCTGCGGCTTGCATTTCACCATTGATCTCGGTGGCACCGACATCCAGCGCCCCGCGAAACAGAAACGGAAAGCACAGCACGTTGTTGACCTGATTCGGGTAATCGGACCGCCCGGTGGCCATGATGGCGTCGTCGCGCACCGAGTGCACCACGTCTGGGTGTATTTCAGGGTCAGGGTTGGCAAGTGCAAGGATGAAGGGGGACGCGGCCATGCGCTTCACCTGCTCGCCGCTGAGCACATTGGGCGCCGAAAGCCCCAGAAACACATCTGCATCGCCGATCACGTCGTCCATCGAACGGGCGTCGGTGGCACGGGCGAACGCGCCCTTGTACGGGTCCATCTGCTCGGTACGGCCCTCGTACACCACACCGACGATATCGCAGACCGTCACATGCTCACGCTTCATGCCCATGAAGACCAGCAGGTTCAGGCAGGCCAGCGCCGCGGCCCCGGCACCCGAGCACACCAACGTGACATCCTCGAGCTGCTTGCCGGCCACCCGCAAACCGTTTACCAGCGCTGCGGCGACGACGATGGCAGTGCCGTGCTGGTCGTCGTGGAACACCGGGATGTTCATGCGTTCGCGTAGTTGCTTCTCGATCTCGAAGCATTCGGGCGCCTTGATGTCTTCCAGGTTGACACCGCCGAACGTGGGTTCCATCAGCGACACGGCGTCGACGAAACGATCCACATCCGTGGTGTCCAGCTCCAGGTCGAACACATCGATGTTCGCGAACTTCTTGAACAGCACCGCCTTGCCTTCCATGACAGGCTTCGAGGCCAGCGCACCGATGCCGCCGAGGCCCAGTACGGCGGTGCCGTTGGTGATGACGGCCACCAGATTGCTCCGCGCGGTGAGCTCAGCGGCCTGCAGCGGGTCCTTCTCGATCGCGCGGCAGGCTGCCGCAACGCCCGGTGAATAGGCCAGCGCCAGATCGCGCTGGTTGACCATGTTCTTGGTCGCCGTGATCTCCAGCTTGCCGGGTTTCGGGTACCGGTGATAGTCCAGCGCTGCCTGGTCGAAGTCTTCGCTCATCTCGCTTCCATCGGTGAAGAGTCATCCTCGTGAACGGGGTGCCAACAAGCCATCGGCCACCTGCCGGTTGAAGGCACTGCACACCGCCGCCAGCGATGCCGACACGATGTTGCTGTGCAACGCGGCTCCGTAGCGTGTTTCGCCTTTGCCGGCTTGCAGTTCGATATAGCTCGCCGACTGCGCATCGGCACCGGTGCCGGTGGTGTGCTGGTGGTAGTCGACCACCCGGAAGTCCACGCTCAAAGCGCGCTTGAGAGCATCGACGAAGGCATCGATGGGGCCATTACCATGGCCTTCGATGAGCACCTCGCGACCATCGATCAGCACGGTGGCCGTCAGGCTGCGCATGCCGTCGTCACCGGCTTCGGCGACGCTCGCATGACGCACGAAGGACAGGGGCGATGCCACCTCGATGAAATGACGATCGAAGGCGGCGCGAATGGTAGCGGAATCCACCTCCTTGCCTGATGTTTCACTGAGTTCCTGCACGATACGGCTGAACTCCATCTGCATGCGCCGCGGGAGCTCCAGGCCGTGATCCTGCTCCATGATGAACGACACCCCACCCTTGCCCGACTGGCTGTTGACTCGGATCACCGCCTCGTAGGTACGACCGAGATCGGCCGGGTCGATCGGCAGGTAAGGTACGGCCCACTCCACCGAGTTGCTGGCGCGCATGGCGCTGAAGCCCTTCTTGATCGCATCCTGATGCGAGCCGGAGAAGGCCGTGAAAACCAGTTCACCCGCGTAGGGGTGCCGTGGATGCACCGGCAACTGATTGCAGTGCTCGACCGTGCGCATCACCTCGAAGATATCGCTGAAGTCGAGCCCCGGATCCACGCCCTGGCTGAACAGGTTCAGCGCCAGCGTCACGATGTCGACGTTACCGGTGCGCTCGCCGTTGCCGAACAACGTACCTTCGACGCGATCGGCACCTGCCATCAGCGCCAGTTCGGTAGCGGCTACCGCGCACCCGCGGTCGTTGTGTGGGTGCACGCTCAAGCAGATGGACTCGCGGCGATGCACATGGCGCAGGAACCATTCGATCTGATCGGCATAGATGTTGGGTGTGGACATCTCCACCGTGGCTGGCAGATTCAGGATGGTGGGCCGCTCGGGCGTGGGTTGCCAGACGTCGTTCACCGCATCGCAGATTTCCACGGCAAAGGGAAGTTCGGTGCCGGTGAAGCTCTCGGGTGAGTATTCGAAACGCCAGTCGGTGTCACTCTGCCGCGCCGCGCATTCGGCCACGATCTCGGCACCTTCGGTCGCGATCTGGCGAATGCCGTCGCGACCCTGCCGGAACACGACTTCGCGTTGCAACGTGGAGGTCGAGTTGTACAGATGCAGGATCGCGCGAGGGGCGCCGCGCAGCGCTTCGAAGGTGCGCTCGATCAGTGGCCGCCGGCATTGCGTCAGCACCTGCAACGTGACGCCTGCGGGTATCAGATCGTTGTCGATCAGATGCCGCACGAAATCGAAATCAGTCTGCGAGGCGGCGGGAAAACCGATCTCGATGTCCTTGAAGCCGACATCCAGCAGCAATTGATACATGCGCAGCTTGCGCTCGCTGCCCATCGGTTCGATGAGTGCCTGATTGCCGTCACGCAGATCGACGCTGCACCACAGTGGCGCCTTTTCGATGATGCGG
The DNA here is from genome assembly GCA_965214025.1 of Granulosicoccaceae bacterium. Lineage (GTDB taxonomy): Bacteria > Pseudomonadota > Gammaproteobacteria > Granulosicoccales > Granulosicoccaceae > Granulosicoccus. Next base: position 25,918 of record CBDCAW010000052.1, on the reverse strand, counting down.
TCGGGCCAGGTTCGCGCCTCGATCGGTACGGGCGGAAAGGCCGGGTACTTGCTGGCTGGGTCGATATTCATGAAGTGTACATTCTCGCGTTGCAGGTCGTGCCGAGGGGTGGCACGTTCGGCAGGAACCGGACGGACGAAGGTACCGTCGGGCTGCCACAGGTTTCGATGAAGCAGGATGCTGCAGCCCCGGCGCTCTATATCAAGAGGCCGGGCGACTAAGCTGAAACTGTGACGCGAGCAAGTGCATGGGCTGGAGGTTAACGGGGCACCAGTCAGCGGTCAAGCCTGGTGGCCCTCGGGGCTCGTGACGATGACGGGGTCAGTGAAAGTCATGCGACTGGACCACGGGTGGTGCCTTCAGCGCCTTGCTTCGCAGCCGTGCCTGCAAAATGATCCAGGTGCCTTTCCAGATCCTTCTCGATCGCACGTACCCGATCGATCTTGCCACTGTGCATGGCGGCAACCTGCGACCAGCCTGCGTAGCGCATGCTGCGCGTCTGCAACACCGGCTTGAACAATGAGCTGGACAATTCGCGCCAGATGAACAGCAAGCCGGAGAGCACGATCACCGCCGACCCCAGCAACGTGGTGGAATTGATGTCGTCGTTGAAGATCAGGCTGCCGTAGATCAGTGCCCAGATCATCTGGCTGTATTGCATCGGCGCGATGAATTGAGCCTCGCTGATGCGAAAGCTGATGATCATCAGCATCTGGCCTGTCACGTTCAACAGCCCCATCGCCGCCAGCTTCGCCAACGTATTCCCGCTCATCGGTTCGTAGACGAAATACAGGCATACCCCGCAAACCAGCAGATTGGTGAGCATCGGGAACAGCATGAGGGTGATGCCATGTTCGCGATCGCCGATCTTGCGCGTCACGAGGGACACGCAAGCCACACTGAACGCGGCACCGAGTGCGGCCAGATGCCCCGGCACCAGCGTTGTGCTGCCCGGTTGCAACACGACCAGTACACCGGCCATGCCCATGAGTATGGCTACCCAGCGAATCAGTCGCACGCGCTCACCCAACAGCGGAATGGCAAGCACCGTGATGATGATCGGCGCCGAGAACAACAGGGAATAGGCTTCCGCCATGGGCAGCGACCCGAACGCGTAGAAGCCGCACAACAGCGCCGACAACGAGAACAGGCAGCGCAGGGCCACCATGCCGGGCAGGCGCGGCCGGAAGGAACGCTCGCGCGGGTCCACGGCAACCACCAGGGCAAACGGAACGAAACTGAACAGCACGACGAAGAACGCCGTCTGAAACGTGGAGATACTGCCGACGCTCTTGATCAGCGCATCGTGCGCGGAGAATACCGAAAAGGCTATCAATGCAATCCCGATACCTCGGAACATGCTGCCCGAGGCGGCCCCTGCCGAACCCTCGGGCGATTGCGCATCGGTCATGTTCGAACTCCAGGCAGCTGACGGCCAGCCTACCGTATCCGAGCACGGGCTACAGTTTCAAGCGTCAGGCGTCGCCACTGTCACGGCCGAATTCGCAAACGGCTCAAGGGAATGCTGGCACCCAAAGCACGTCCATGACCGACCTGTACGCCCAACCCGTGAAGCTCGCTGGCCTGCTCGTCGCTATCCACCCCGCCGCACAGCACCCGGCAACCCCGCGAATCGGCGAACTCCACCAGCTCCACCAGCAGGCGTTTCCGATCCGCCGCCCCTGGCGCCCCTGCCACGTTGCCGGTGAGGCGGCTCAGGCTCGTCGATGCGTGCACGTAATCCAACGACAGACGACGCAGCAGCGTCGGCGATTCGATGCCTGAGCCGCCGGTTTCCATGCACAACTTGAAACCGGCGCGATGCAGACGCCCGAGCACCGGCAGCAAACGGCGAACGTCGCCGATCAACGCCGCCTCGCTGATCGAAAGGCACAGCAGCGAATGGCGGATGCGCCGCTGCCGACAGGCAGCCACCAGCCAGGCAACGGTACCCGCGTCGACAAGCCCGGCGTCGATACTCAACAGCAGACACGACGCCCTTTCAACGGCCGACGCTGTCGCTCGCTGCGGCGGCGTCTGTATCGGTAGTTCCGAAAGCAGCCGAGAGATCTGTTCGAGCACGTCGGCGAACCGATCGCGCAGCGCTTGCTGCCGGGCATGATCGGCAAGGGTTCGCACCGTCGCCGGGGCGGCCTGCGATGACGAACCCGGAGCCGCGTCTTCGAGCCGGCCCCCGAACAGCCCTCGAAGCCGATACATAACGACCTGATCCAGGGACGCAAGAGCTCGGCACGGCTGCGCTCGCAGCGGTATCGAGTACGGCGTGCCCGTGCTCACTTCGCCGGGATCGTCGGTCGGCCGATGTGCCACGCTGGGGAAACTCAGCACGTTGGCCGTGTGCAGCGGCAGAACGTTCGTTGACATCAACGAGGCGAGCTCGTCGACGTGCGTCGGTGATGCGCTGGCCGCCGACTCGAATGCCGTTTCGAATCCGGCATCGTTCGATGTGCGCGGGTCGAGCACTTTCATGGCAATGCGCAGCCGAGCCGCGAATCGTCGGATGCCGCTACGGAAGCGATAGTCACGAAGCCTCTCTTCAAGCGCAGCACAGACCCGCTTGGCATCGGTCAGATCGCATTGCTTCAACATCACCCCGATACAGGCCGGACCGAGACGCGCTACCAGATCACGACCTCGAAGCCGCGTCTCGACCAGACCGAGCACCTCCTGCAACGCCTTGCGACGAACGTCCGCCCCGAGTGCCTGCTCGATGTCGTCCAGGTAATCCAGGTGCAGGTTCAGCAGACAGGCGCAGGCGTTTCGCTCATCGGCAGAATCCTTCCAGCGTTGCATTTCGGCGTCGAAGCTCGCCGGTGTCAGCAGACCCGTGTCTCGGTCAAGCTCAGCGAGCAGATTCTCGCGCACCAGCTCGGCAAAGCCGATCGCCTCGGCGCGCCAGGGCCCAAGCACATCCGCGCAACCGGACGCCGACACGCACATCGCTATGATCCCGCCGAGTTCGCCCTGGTGATCTGTGAGTGTGAGCAGGATGACGCTGTCGTCGTTCGCCCCGCTCGGTGGCCGTACCGAGCTCGGCAGCAGCAGAACCCGATCGTCGGCCGCCGGGGCCAGGCACTGAACCCATGGCCAGAAATCCCGGCGGATCTGCTGGCGCAGCTGCATCTGTTCCGGCGAAGCGGCCAGTTCGGTGGGTACGGCGATGATCTGTTCACGCACACGCCAATAGAGGCAGGTGACCGATGCATCGGCGGCCTCGGCCCCCAGGCGCAGCAATTCGCTGGTCGCCTGCGTGGCGAACCTGGCGTAGGCTCGCGCAATGTCGGCCGCCGTGCGGTTCATGCTGGCGATGGGCCCGGCATCAGCCGGCAGCGCGCAGATAGTGCCCGAAATACTCGTTGAGCCGGGCGACGAGCCAGCGCAGGCTCACCGGCTTGTCCAGTAGCTCGACGCCCGGCATCTGCGATGACGGGTCGATCGGTACCGCCTGGGAGCTGCCTTCGACCAGAAACAGCAGCAAACATCGCTCGGGGTGTGACTTCTGTATGCTCTCGCACAGGGCGCGGCCGGGCATGTCGACCAGATCCGCACCGACCACGATCACGTGATAGGCCGTTTCGCCCAGCAGGCGCATGGCAATCGCACCGGACAACGCTGCGTCCACCTCGTAGCCGTTACGATCGAGCGCACGACGCATCACGTGCAATACGTGTGCGTCGTCGTCAACCAGCAGGATGCGCTTCATGCAAAGACTCGTTCCAGGGTGGGCTTGCCTGTCAACGAGTTAGCGGTTGTACCCCTGGCCACTTGACAGTGAAGGGCACGACTGTCTAGCCGATCACAACACCTGGGGCCTGTCGATCGCTCATGAATACGTGCATGATCCTCACGCCCCTATCACGCCACCTTTGCACGCCCGCTCTGCGTCAGCCGACCATACGCGCGCCCTGCCTCGTCGAACAGGTGGCAGTTCACCGAGGCGACCTGCACCTCCACCTGACCACCGGCCTCGGTCTCGTCGAGCCCGGCACGCTCCACGACGAAATTTTCAAGCCCTGCACATCGCCCGTACAGGTAGGTCGACCCACCCAGCCGCTCCGCGACGTCGACTTCCATCGGCAGGACGAAGTCGCCCTGCGGCGCACCGAGGTCTTCCGGGCGCATGCCCAGTGTGGCCCGGCTGCCTGCGGCCGCTCGTGCCGCATCTACCGGAATGCTTGCCGGCGTGCCATCCGGCAGCTCGACACTGGCATGCGCGCTGCTACCCTCCAGCACCTTCACGTCCAGGAAGTTCATCCGCGGTGACCCCATGAAGCCTGCCACGAACAGGTTCTGCGGATGGTGGTACAGCTCCAGCGGGCTGCCCACCTGCTCGACGCTGCCGGTGCGCAACACCACGATGCGATCGGCCATGGTCATGGCCTCGACCTGATCATGGGTGACGTAGATCATGGTGGCACCCAGCTGCCGGTGCAGGCGGGCGATCTGCAGCCGCATCTCCACCCGTAACTCGGCATCCAGATTCGACAGCGGCTCGTCGAACAGGAACACATCCGGATCGCGCACGATGGCACGACCGATGGCCACTCGCTGGCGCTGCCCGCCCGACAGGTTCTTCGGCTTGCGATCGAGCAACTTGTCGAGCTGCAGGGTCTCGGCGGCGAAGGCGACCTTCTCCTCGATGATCTTCTTGTCGGTACCGGTCATGCGCAGACCGAAACTCATGTTCTCGCTGACCGACATGTGCGGGTACAGGGCATACGACTGGAAGACCATGGCGATTCCGCGATCGACCGCGGCGACGTCCGTCACATCACGGTCGGCGATGTGTATGGCACCCGAGGAGAGATCTTCCAGCCCGGCCACCAGCCGCAACAGGGTCGACTTGCCGCAACCGGATGGACCGACGAAGACGACGAACTCGCCGCTCTTCAACTCGAGGTCGATACCTCTGATGACGTCGACCTCACCGAAACTCTTGAAGGCCTCTTTCAGCTGTACAGTGGCCATGCCTTGGTCGATCCCTGTTGATGGAACACTCGGTGAGCCGACGGCGATGCATGCCTGTCGAGTCAGGAATACGGAGCCGGGCACCGCGCGTCGGCTTTATTTCTCATGGAAGAGAACCGGTGGCGATCAGGAGGCGGATCGGGAGCGCGAATTGACACTCTTCGGCACCGGCTCATATACTTCTGCAAGATTGTTTCACCATTGTCGGCACAGCGCAAACCGTACCCATGTCTGCACCAGTTCTCTGATGCCGAACGAATCGATGCATACCGGACCGAGTAGCTGGCGGCTCGATGGCAGGCACACCTCCCTGCTGGTACTACACGATACCGGGTTGCCATGCTTGCATTGGTACGGAAAACGACTTGAACACGGCATCGATCCGGCAGCCCTTGCGGCCCTGCAGGATACCGCGCTGCCAGGTGGTGCGATGGATACGGCGCTGACCATGCCTCTGCTGCCCGAGGCCGCACGGGGTTACACAGGCTCACCGGGCCTGGCAGGGCATCGCGAAGGTGGTGGTTTCGCCCAGCGTTTCAGCTTGTCGCGGGTAGAGCAGCAGCCGCAAGGGTTACGCTTCCGGCTCGACGATCCCGTTGCCCGGCTCGAACTCGATATCCTGCTCACGCTCGACGCAGACAGCGACGTGGCCAGCCTGAGCAGCACACTGACCAATACCGGCGACACCGCATTTCATGTCGACTGGTTCGCCAGCGCTACCTTGCCGCTGCCACCGAAGTTTTCAGAGGTGCTCTCGCATCATGGCCGCTGGGGTCGGGAGAGCCAACCGTGTCGGCGACGTATCGGGCCGGGTCGTCTCGACATCAGCAATCTGCACGGTCGCACCAGCCACGAGCATTCACCGGGGCTGATCATCGGCGACGCCGGCTTCAACGAAGACCACGGCGAGGTGCTGTTCGCGCATCTGGCGTGGAGCGGAAATTTCAGCCTGCGGGTGGAGCGCCATGTCGACGGTCTTGCAAGCCTTCAGACGGGCGTGCTGCTGCTGCCCGGTGAGGGCACCCTGGCGGCGGGGGCCACGCTTGAGTCACCACCGCTGCTCTTCACGCGCGGTGCCGGCATGAATTCGTGCATCCAGCGCTTCCATCGCTATGCACGCACCCGGGTGCTGCCGGCCTGGACACGCCGCCCACGTCCTGTCCATGCCAACAGCTGGGAAGCCCTCTATTTCAATCACGACACGCAAACCGTGCTGGCGCTCATCGATGCTGCGGCTTCGATCGGCGCCGAGCGCTTCGTGCTCGATGATGGCTGGTTCCTGCATCGCCGCCACGCCCGTGCCGGGCTCGGCGACTGGTATGTGGACCCGGACGTGTACCCCGAGGGGTTGCAGCCGGTGGCCAGGCGGGTGCGTGAGCACGGCATGCAGTTCGGCCTGTGGTTCGAACCGGAGATGGTCAACCCCGACAGCGATCTCTACCGCGCCCACCCCGACTGGGCATTGCATCACGACGGTTACGAAACACCCCTGCAACGTGATCAGCTCACGCTCGACCTGCAACATCAGGACGTTTTCGACTATCTGCTCGAACGTATCGTATCGCTGGTGAACGAGCTGTCGGTCGACTACGTGAAGTGGGACCTCAACCGCAGCATGGTGTTGCCAGGACGCGGTACCGAATGCCGTGCGGCCGGCCAGGCACCCGCACTTTATCGGCTGCTTCAGGCTATAATACAGGCTTGCCCCACCCTCGAGATCGAGACCTGCGCGTCGGGCGGGGGGCGGGCCGATCTTGGCATACTGCGCCACACCGGCCGGGTATGGGCATCGGACAACATCGACCCGATCGAACGCGCCACCATCCAGCAGGGGTACGCCCGTTTCCTGCCGCCGGAAACCATGGGTGCGCATGTGGGGCATGCGCACGCGCACCTCACCGGGCGCAGCACCAGCTTGCACACGCGTGCCATCGTGGCCCTCCAGGGGCAGTTCGGGTTCGAGATCGACGCACGCCTGCTCGATCCGAACGATGTGCGCAATCTGCAGCACTACACGAACCTCTACAAGAACAACCGAAACTGGCTCAACGAGGCCTGCTACTGGCAGTTACCCTGTGTGGCGGATGCCCTGCTGGCCAGTGCGTTGATCGCACCGGACCAGCACCGGGGCTGGGTGTTCGTCACGGCCCTCGCCAGTCTGGAAACCTCGCGCGCCGGCGTGCTGCCGCTGCGCGGCCTGGCACCCGAGGGCCTCTATCAGGTATCCCTGGGCAGCCTCAACCACAGCGAGATCGAACCTTTCAGCCGCGTATTGCCCGGCTGGTGCGTGGAGCCCATCCGAGTCAGCGGCGAGTTGCTGATGACGCTCGGTGTGCCGCTACCCGTACTACCTCCGCAGCAAGCCTTGCTGATCGTCTGCGAGCGCGTCGATACGCGGGGCGACCCATGAGCGCCCCCGGGAACTCCCCCGGTAGCAGCGCTTCCGGCATTGGCGACGGGAATCCTCCGAGCGAATTCGATTTGCCGCAGCTGTTGCAGCGGTTCTACGACACGTTCGGCAAGGGTCACGATCAGGGCCTGGGGGAGCCGCTGTGCTTCTTCGCACCGGGGCGTGTGAATCTGATCGGCGAACACACCGACTATACGGGCGGGCTGGTGTTTCCCTGCGGTATCGATCGCGGTACGGTTCTGATCATCCGCCGCACGCACCGGCACCGATATCGGTTCGCCTCCACCAACTTCGATGCCATGGCCGAGCTCTCCAAGGATGAGATCGGTCAGACCTACGGCGACACATGGATCAACTACCCCTTGGGTGTGCTGGACCAGTTCACCCGCCACGGCGTTGCGCTGACCGGAGTGGACTGCCTGTTCAGCGGCAACATCCCCAACGGCGCCGGCCTGAGCTCGTCGGCCTCGATAGAGGTGGTTACCGCGATGGCGTTGAACGAGCTCCATGCGGTGGGCTTGAGCACGCTGGAGCTGGTGCATGTGGCGATGCGCGCGGAGAACGATTTCGTCGGCATGCAATGCGGCATCATGGATCAGTTCGCTGTCGCGATGGCCCGGCGCGACCACGCGGTGATGCTTGACTGCGCCACGCTCGACTACCGGCAGGTGCCACTCGAACTGGGCGACTATCGGCTGGTGATCGCCAATACCAATCAGCGACGTGAACTGAGCGAATCCGCCTACAACATGCGGGTGGCCGAATGCCGACGTGCGTTGTCGCTGCTGCAGGCACGTGTGCGGATCGGCGCGATGGGTGAGCTGTCGGAAGAGGCGCTGGATGCGAATCTCGATCTGTTCGACGATGATCCGATCGCACTGTGCCGGGCTACACACCTGGCCACCGAGAACGCGCGGGTGCGCGCCGCGGTACCGGCACTGGAGAGTGGAGATCTGGCGGGGTTCGGCGAACTCATGAACGCCTCGCATATTTCCCTGCGGGATGCCTTCGAAGTGTCGAGCGAGCCACTCGATGAGCTTGTCAGGCTTGCATTGCGGGAACCGGATGTGCTGGGCAGCCGGATGACGGGTGCAGGCTTCGGTGGTTGCACCGTCAGCCTGGTTCCCGCTACCGGCATCGAACGTTTCGTTCGCAGCGTGGGCCCAGGGTACCAGGCTGCCACCGGACTCACCGCCGACTTCCTTACGGTGCTGCCAGGCGCGGGCGTGCACCGTGTGCCGCTTCCTGCATGATGCTGCAATACCGGCCGACGAGGCACCGTGAGGCTGCGCACATGACCACGATGGCCTGTTGCCGACAGTGAGCGTGGAAGGCAACTGGGAGCGTCGCTGGCAGGCACTACTCGATGAGTGGGTGGTCATCTCCGCAAGCAGTGCCGAGCGGCCCTGGTCGGGTGCGAGCGCCACGGCCTCCACCGCCACCGTGCCCGCACACGACCCTGCGTGTTACCTGTGCCCCGGCGTGACCCGTGCGAACGGACAAGCCAACCCTGACTACCACGGGCCGTTCGCCTTCGACAACGACTTCCCGTCACTGTCTGGCGCGGCACCGAACGTCCGTGAATCTGCCGATCCGCTGGCCGTACGCGCGCCTGCCGGCGGGCGTTGCCGGGTGCTGTGCTGGTCCGAGCGGCACGATGCCACACTGGCGAGCCTGGCAGAGGCTGACATGCTGATCGCAGCGCGCCTCTGGCAATCCGAGTACGCCCTGCTCAGCGCCGACCCGGCCATCGACCTGGTGCAGATCTTCGAGAACAAGGGTACCGAGATCGGGGTATCCAACCTGCATCCGCACGGGCAGATCTACGCCTGCGGCTTCGTCACGAAGTTGGCGGAGCGGATGCGGGCGACTCAGGCCGGCCATGTCGGGTTGTTGCAGGCGATGCGGGATCATCCGCGGGTGCAGGATGCATTGGTCGTCGAGCGCAACGCATTCTGGTCGGTGATCGTACCGTTCGCGCCACGTTTTGCCTACGAGACCTGGATCGTGCCGCATCGGCATGTCATGGCACTCGATGGCCTCGACGAGCCCGAAGTGGCCGAGCTCGCCGGTTGCTACCAGCGCCAGGTACGCCGCTACGACCTCCTGTTCCGGCGCTCGGCGCCCAATGTGAGCCTGCTGTACAACGCACCGAGCGATGGGCATCCGGATAACCGTCACTGGTGTTTCCATGTGCAGTTCCATCCTCCGCTGCGTGATCCTTCGAAGATGAAGTTCCTGGCCGGGTTCGAATCGGCCGCCGGCAACATCATCAACCCGGTGCAGCCCGAGCAGGCCGCCGCGCAACTGCGGGCCATCGATGTCAGCGAGTGGTCAAGTCTGGCCCTCGCCGGTGGATTCGGCGGATCAAGCGGCAAGGCTGATCAAGAGAACGCCGATCGGAAGGGTGACTCCCGAGCCACCCGGAGCGACGAGCCATGAAGAAGACCATGCAGACGGGCGTCTGCTACTACCCGGAACATTGGCCTGAGTCGCGCTGGGCAATGGACGCCGCTCACATGCGCAGGCTTGGTCTTGCGGTGGTGCGGATCGGTGAATTCGCCTGGAGCCGCCTCGAACCCGCGCCGGGGGACTATCGCTTCGACTGGCTGGAACGAGCCATCGATACCTTGCAAGACGCCGGCCTGTCCATCGTGCTCGGCACGCCGACGGCCACGCCGCCGCGCTGGCTGGTGCAGCGTGACCCGTCCATGCTGGCCTGCGACGAGCAGGGACGGCCAAGGGGGTTCGGCTCTCGCAGGCACTATTGCTTTTCGTCTCGGAGCTACCGCGACGAGTGCGCGCGCATCGTGACCGAGCTGGCGCGGCGCTTCGGCGAGCACCCGGGAATCTTCGCATGGCAGACTGACAACGAGTACGGCTGCCACGACACCACGTTGAGTTACTCACCGGCAGCCCTCGAGGCCTTCCGCGGCTGGTGCCGGACGCGTTACGGCAGCATCGGGCAACTCAACGATGCCTGGGGCAATGTGTTCTGGAGCATGGAGTATTCGAGCTTCGACCAGATCGAGTTCCCGGTCGCAGCCGTGACGGAAACCAGCCCGTCGCACAGGCTCGCCTTCTGGCGTTTCTCGTCGGCACAGATCGCAAGCTTCAATGCGCTGCAGGTCGAGATACTGCGAGAGCTGTCTCCGGGGCGTGACATCACCCACAACTTCATGGGTTACTTTCCCGACTTCGATCACCGTCTGATCGCACAGGATCTCGATGTCGCCGCCTGGGACAATTATCCTCTCGGGCAACTCGTTCGCCACGGCACCGCGGCAGATCGCGCCACGTTCATGCGTACCGGCCATCCGGACAGCTCGGCTTTCCATCACGACCTGTATCGCACCGCCGGTCGCGGGCGCATGTGGCTGATGGAACAGCAACCCGGCCCGGTGAACTGGGCGATCCACAATCCGGCACCGCTGGCGGGCATGGTGCGGCTCTGGGGGTGGGAGGCATTCGCGCACGGTGCCGAAGTGGTCAGCTACTTTCGCTGGCGCCAGGCCCCCTTCGCTCAGGAACAGATGCACACCGGCCTGCTACTGCCTGATGGCACGGAAGACATCGGTGCTCACGAGGTGCGCCAGCTCGGCGCAGAGCTTGCGCATCTGGAGCATTTCGATACGGCCACGCGGCAGGCGCAGGTGGCGCTCGTGTACGACTACACCGGTGATTGCCTGCAGCGCATTCAGCAGCCCGGTGGCCTTACCTTCGACCCGTTGCATTTCACCATGCGGGTATACACTGCCTGCCGGCAACTGGGGGTCGATGTGGATGTCGTCGGGCCGGATGACGAATTGGCGGGGTACAGCCTGCTGCTGCTGCCCACCGCCACGGAATCGAACGAGAAGTTGGCTGAAAAACTCGGCCATACGGATGCCGAGATCGTGCTGTTCGCGCGTACCGGTAGCAAGACGGTCGACAACACCATTCCCGAAGGTCTGCCGCCCGGGGCCTTCCGTTCGCTGATCGACATGCGGGTCACGCGGGTCGAATCGTTACCACCTGATGCCCGCCTGGGTGCAAGCCCGGGTGCGGTGCCGAATACAGGCCGCAATGCCACTCCTGCAGATGACGCCGATCGTCGTGATGCCGACGAGTTGCCCGGTCTGACGGTGATCGACTGGCGCGAATGGGTCGACAGCTCCGTCGAGGCCAGTCACCGCTTCGATGATGGCAGCGGCATTCACTTCACTGCCGGGCGTGTGCACTACCTCAACGGTTGCCCGGATCAGCACTCGCTGACCGCCTTCATGGAAGGCCTGTTCGACGGGTGCGCCATACCCCACCGGCACCTGGATGAAGGTATGCGAGTGCGCCGATGTGGCGAGGTGTGTTTCGCTTTCAACTACGGGCCGGCTACCCGGTCTCTGGACGGGGCCGGGTGGGAACGCTTCGGCCTGGCACCGGATGCCGCGCTTCTGATCGGCACCCGATCGTTGATGCCCGGCGAGCTGGCCGCCTGGGCGGCTCCGACCATCCGGAAAGAAGAGTTGCGAGCTCGGTGACACTTGCGTCATCATGCAAATCAGAGCTTTCCATCGAGTATTCCGCATGCGCCTGCAGAAATCACATGTCGCCTTCGGGCTATGCGTGGCCGCCTACACCCTCGCCATCTCCGTCCTGCTGACTCATTACTCGACACGCGGCCATTCCACCATCGTGTTCGACACCTCGCCACATGCGGAACTCCGGCAACGGCGCTGAGGGTACCCATCTGAAGAAGATGAACGGTTCCACACTACACGACCATATCAGTGCGCTGTTTCCGCTGGCACGCAGCATCACCGGTCCGGGCGTAAGGCAGAGCCTGGAGTACCTGCGGGAGATCGTACCGCTCGACATTCACGCGGTGCCCACCGGCCAGGCGGTGCTCGACTGGGAGGTGCCGAAGGAATGGTATTTCATCGACGGCTTCATAGCCGATGCCGACGGCAAGCGCCTGGTCGATGCATCGGTGTGCAATCTGCATGTCGTCAATTTCAGTGTGCCGGTAGACCGGCGCGTGACCCGCGCCGAACTCGAGCCGCACCTGCACAGCCTGCCGGATCAACCAACGGCTGTTCCCTATCGCACGAGCTACTACAACGAGACCTGGGGGTTCTGCCTGTCGGACCAGGCCCGCGCCGCACTCGGCGACGGCCCGTTTCACGTACGGATCGATGCGCGCCTGGAGGCCGGTGAGCTGAACTGGGGAGAGTTGGTGGTTCCGGGTGAATCCGCTACCGAGATCCTGGTTTCCACACACATCTGCCACCCGAGCCTGGCCAACGACAACCTCTCCGGCATGGTGCTGTCGGCGGCCCTGGCCGCCTCTCGCCTGCAGCAACGCAATCCGCATACCTGGCGCTTCGTGTTCGTACCGGGCACCATCGGCGCCATCAGCTGGCTGGACAGGCACCGCGATGACATGCCCGACATCCGGGCCGGGCTGGTGCTGACCGGTCTGGGCGACAGCAGCGACTTCACCTGGAAGTTGTCGCGCGACGGCGATGCATGGATCGACCGCATCGCTCAGCATGTGCTCCGGCAACAGGTACCCGATCACCATGCGGTGATACCGTTCGGACCCTACGGCTACGATGAACGGCAGTACGCATCGCCGGGCTTCAGCCTGCCGGTAGGACGCCTGACGCGTGCGGTGCATGGCACCTTCCCGCAATACCATACCGATGGCGACGACCTGAGCTTTGTCGAACCAGCGCGGCTGTCCGAGTCCCTGGCGCTGCTCGAGTCCATCGCCGAGCTGATCGACCGGGACGTGACCTACGAGAACCAGTGCCCCTACGGCGAGCCTCAACTCGGCAAGCGCGGCCTGTACGCAAGCCTCGGCGCCCGCGCGAATCCTGGCGAATTGCAGATGGCCATGCTATGGATGCTCAATCAGTCGGACGGCAATCATTCATTGCTCGACATCGCCGAACGTTCGAACCTGCCTTCCGAGCTGCTGCATGAGGCGGCGACCCTGCTGAAGGATCAGGACCTGCTTCGCGTCAGCGCTCGGTGACTCGAATTCAGCCGATGCAAGAATGCGAAGTGCTGCACGCGTGAGCGTCTGACGAATTCAGCCGACGTCGACCGTGTGGTGTTGCACGCGTGTGCCGGTTGTATCGATGGTCACGTAATGCAACCCCGCGCCAGGTTCGGTGCCGAAGCCGTGCGAGGCGTTCGGCCACAGCATGAAGTGCCGAGCTATCGGCGGCACGGACACATACAGAACACCATCGGCCAGATGGTGAATGCTACGGTGTACATGGCCTGCGAAGACCCCGGCAATCCGACCGGCATGCGGTTTCAGTAGGGCATGCAATGCCATTCCACCGCGCGGTGGAATGGCCCAGGCGGCCTCCTGCTTCAGCGGCGGGTAGTGCAGGAAGATCGCCAGCCTGCCGGAGGCACGCTTCAACGCTTCGCCCACCTTCGACAGCAATTCCGAATCGATATAACCCGTGACCTCCGCATCGATCGAAGGCGGATGAGGCGTTTCCGGGTTGGCATTGATGAACAACAGATCGATACCGGTCCGGCTGATCGAATCGATACCGGGCCAGTTCGAGGCGACGATCTGCCCCTGCCCGAGATCGGCAGATGCGGCCTGCCGCATGAACGTGACACGATCGTGATTGCCGTTCAACAGATACCACGGAACCGCAAGCCCCGCCAGCGTGCGGATGCCGCGCAGCGTGTTGTGCGCGTCGGCTTCAGGATGGTCCGCGTCGTCGGCAAGATCACCGGTATGGACTACGAAATCCAGCGCTACGCCGTCTGCCACCAGATGATTGACATGCTCGACCATTGCCTGCAGGCGATCGACCGAGCGACCCTGCGGGTCATCTGCCATTAGATGACTGTCACCGACATGAATGAAGTGCAGAGATTCGCTCATCTGAGAATTCGACGTCCAGCCAATGCCAACGATCTGTCAGGTGATGAGTCTTGCACACTCTATTGCGGCACGGGTGCTGAATCGACGTCGTGTTCCTCCACAGTACCCGACAGAACCCTGTTCAACAGGCGGCTCACCGCCAGCGCCGATGGCCCGAGCAGATGCGTTCCGTCGGAGTACTGCAACATCGACTCCGGAATGTCGCGCTCCAGATCGATGAACGGCAGGCCATGCTCTGCAGCCAGGCGACGTGCCACTCGACGACTGAGCCGCTGATCGTTCTCGCCGTCAGGCATCATCACGAACATCACATCGCTACCTTCGGCACGCAAGCGATCGAGCACGGGGCGCCAGCGATCGACGATCAACGCTTCCTCCGGCCGGCTCGCTGACTCCGGCTGCAGGGTCGGCACCTTGGCGGGCACCGAAACGTCATCCAGTGGAGAAGCGGTGGAACCATCGGCGGTGCGTGCATCCTTGGCTGCCTTCAGCAGAGAGTAGAGCCAGGTGGAAGGACGATACTCACGCCGCAGCACCGGGATCACGGCGGCGAGCCTGAAGAGCAGTCCCTGAGAGGCGTCGTCGAGCAGTGCCAGGTTGCCCGACCGGTTCGATGTCAGCAGGTTCGCCTCGATCAGCACCAGCCGCGGCTGCGCCTCCGATCCGAGAAGGCGTTCGGCGGAATACGAGGCCACCCCCCCGTCGATTCCCAGGTTCAGCGCATGGCCGGTGTGGCCTTTGAAAACTACGCCGGCATCGAGCTTGGCGATGATTGAGCTGCCCAGCAACGCCGACGCCGGTCCGTGACTACGCTCGAGCGCCTGCAGGCGCATCAGACCCGCACCCACGTTGGTTTCAGCGACTCTGGCCGACCAGCCGGTGATACCGATCACGAGCCACCACGAGGCCAGCAGCAAGGTGGTGCCGAGCACCAGCTTTCCCGCCAGGCGCCAGCCAGGTTCGGAACCGGAAATATCAGAACTGGAAGTAGATGAATTCACCCGCGGTTCCGGAGTTGACGATGATCAGGAACAACATGCCGCACAACACGGGCAGTTCGCAACGTGCCCGCAGGTGGCTCGCCCAGATCCCCTTCGGCGAGCTTTCGCGCACCAGCGCGTCTGCGTGATACAGCAAGACGGGCAGTGCGTAGAGCGCGACGATATAGACGTGCTGGAAGCTCAGCAACAGAGTATCGGTCGTGGCAAGCAGCTGGAAATAACGCATCACCTGGCTGAAATCCGGTAGCAGGAACAACAACCACAATACCGACACCAGATGAAACGTGAGCACGATGCCCGGCAGGCGCCGCCAGCTCGACCGTGCGGTTCGACGTATCGGTGCGCGGCCGTAGTGCCAGCGCTCCAGCGCCAGCAGAACGCCGTGCGCCGCCCCCCACACGGCATAACTCCATGCGGCCCCGTGCCACAACCCGCCAAGGACCATGACGATACCCAGGTTCACATAAGTACGTGCCGCGCCGCGCCGGTTACCGCCCAGCGGCACATACAGGTACTCGCGCAGGAATGCCGACAGCGAGATGTGCCAGCGACGCCAGAAGTCGGTGATAGACCCCGCAATGTAGGGAAAGTTGAAATTGATCGGAAAGCGATAACCGAACAGGGCACCCAGGCCGATGGCGATCAGCGAATAGCCGGCGAAATCGGCGAAGATCTGAAACGAGTAGCCGTACAGCAGCACGACCAGATCGATGCGCCCGAGGCTCTCCATCGGCTCGCCGCCCAGCAGTCGGGTGACATCCTTCAGATTGTCAGCGATCACCATCTTGAGGAAGAAGCCGGTGACCAGGCAACGAAACACGGTGGGCCAGTGCACATCGGCGATGTACTTGTGGCCGATCTGCCCCATGAAGAAGCTGGCCTTGACGATGGGGCCTGCCACCAGTTGCGGGAAGAAGGCGACATAGAAGGCGATATCGCGTGCGGCACGTGCCCTGGAACGTCCACTCGTCGGCTGCCCGGGTACGGATCGCATCAGCGAACGGCGCAGGCTGACGACCCCGGGATCATCGCTGACCTTCAGGTCCACCAGCAGGCTGATGGCCTGGAACGTGTAGAAGGATATGCCGATCGGCAACGGTATGGTGTTCGGGTCGATACCGTGATCAGCCAGCCATGTGGCCGACAGAACGAGGGGCGCCAGCAGGCCGGCATACTTGAACAACGCGAGCAGCACCAGGTTGGCACTCACCCCACCCGCCACCCAGGCCCGTACCCGGCCACCACGCTCGCGGGAAGTGCTGATCGCGACCGCGAAGGCCACGTTCATGACCAGCGAAAACACCAGCAGCAGCACGAGTGCCGGCGTCTCCCAGGCATAGAAGAACAGGCTGGCCAGCAGCAGCAGGCCCACTTGCCAGACGGCACCCGGGTTGCGTCGGCCGGCGCAATAGTACAGCACGGTGACCACACCGAGAAAGACGATGAAGGCCCAGCTATTGAACAGCATGGTGAGTCAGTCCGTGACTGTCATCAGTGGTCCATCAACGTCCTGATTCCTGAGCCATGGCTCCCGAGTCGGAACCCATGACTCATGACGTTGACGACCATTCGCGTGTGCCTGGGCCGGAAAACGATCTCACTCGATGATGGTGGCCGTCGGGATCGGAACGATGAACTTCGCTCCCCAGGTACGGGCGTGGGCCAGCTGATCGATGATCTCGCGCTGCAGGTTCCAGGGCAGTATCAGGATGTAATCCGGCTTCATCTCGTCGATCCGGGCCGGTGGGAATATCGGAATGCGCGAGCCAGGACAATAGCGGCCGTGCTTGTGCTCACTCATGTCGCAGGTGTAGGGCAGCAGGTCGGGCTTGATGCCGCAGTAATTGAGCAGCGTGTTTCCCTTGCCGGGCGCACCGTAGCCCGCCACGCTCTTGCCCTCGCGTTGCAGTCGTATGAGCAGGCTGAGCAGGGCATTCTTGACCTCGGCGGCACGCGCCCCGAAATCGAGGTAGGTATCGATGTTGCGCAGCCCTGCTTCCAGCTCCCCGGACAGCACCCGATCGACCGCCGCCGACGTATCCGTACCGTGCGCCGCATGCTGCACGAACACACGCAGGGAGCCGCCGTGTGTCGGCAGCTCCTCGACATCGAACACGTGCATGCCGACGCTGTGGAACAGGCGCTGCACGGTATACAGCGAATAGTAGGCATAGTGTTCGTGGTAGATCGTATCGAACTGCACCTCATCGAGCAGGCGCAGCAGATGCGGAAACTCGAAGGTGGCGCGGCCTGCCGGTTTCACGAGGCTTGCCACACCGGCCAGGAAATCCTTGATGTAGGGAGTGTGGGCCAGTACGTTGTTGCCGATCAGCAGATCCGCCTGGCGACCCGCATCGGCCAGTTCACCCGCCACCGCCGAGGTAAAGAACTCCACTCGCGTGTCGATCCCGGCCGCCCGCGCCGCGGCTGACACGTTGGCAGCCGGATCGATGCCCAGGCAGGGTATGCCACTGGCAACGAAATTCTTCAGCAGGTAACCGTCGTTGCTCGCTATCTCGACGACGAAGCTACTCTGGTCAAGCTCGAAGCGTTCGGTAGCCATGTCGGTATAGCGCTTGGCATGCCGCAGCCAACTGGTGGAATAAGAGCTGAAGTAGCCATAGTCTTCATCGAAGATTGCCGAGGTCGAGCTGTATTCGACCACCTGCACCAGCCAGCACTGCTCGCAGACCAGCACATCGAGCGGGAAGAACGTTTCCGGCTGTTGCAGTTCATCGGCGCGGATGAAGTCTTCACACAGGGGCGACAGGCCCAGATCTATCATCGAATGGTGCAGCGTGGCGTCACAGAAGCGGCAGTGCTGTGCGACGGGTGCCGCTGCTGCGGACGATGTTGTCGTATTGGTGGTCATGCGAAGAGATCGGGTTGTCAGGGTCTGTCTGCTTGCTCGCCCTCGTCGGGGGCGGCGGCGGATGTGGGGGTGGACTGGTGGGCGTGCCGCGAACGGCCGCCGTGGCGTGGTTTCAGGCCCATTCTGACCAGCGTTCGATTGCTCGTTCTGAATGAGCTGCGGTGCCGCCTGCGCGCCCAGTTCGCACTGCTGACCAACAGCAGTGCGAGGCCGACGCCGGCCATGTCGATATACAGGTCGGAAAGCCGTGTAGTGCGATCGAACAGATGCAGCTGCAGGCCTTCGGTAGCGATTCCCAGCAGTAACATGCAACTCAGCACCAGCCAGGTACGCATTCCCAGGGCTGCCTTGTTGCTCAGCAACGTGAGGGCGACCAGGAAGAAGACCATGAAATGGCCGATCTTGAACGACAGCGCCAACGGGCGATCGCCCGATACCGACAGCATCGATGCCAGCCAATGATACGCGGGTTGCAGTATACTCATGCGGGCAGTTTCCGGCATCAACACGCCGATGAATGTCACCACCACCAGGCCCAGCAGCATACCGCTGACCTTCACGCTGGCGTGGCGCTTCATCCACAAGCCTGCCAGTACGATCAGGGTACCCCATATGATCGCCAATGCGAGGTCGACCAACCTGGCACTCAGCGGCGTGGCGATCTGCTGCACCGTGGCATCGGTCAGCGCAAACTTCCCGTCGCTGTCGCGGGTGAGCATGGCCACGGCTATCCGCCTGGCGTTGTCGGGCGCTTTCACGATCCGCGAACCCGAGTATCGCGCCTGAGTGCCGTGCAGAGCGTGCACCGTCAGGTAGTTGAAGGCTCGACCGTTGCCATCGACGAACCACAGCAACATCGCCGCGATGTTGTCCGGCTCCTCGTAGTTCGGCTTGCGCAGCGTATCCACCTTCCCACTGACGCGCAGCAGCCCGCCACCGGCACGCACATCGTCTGTCAACCTGAAAGTGCGTATGGCGAAGGCTCGAGCAGCATTCTTTCGCTCGATGATCAACCGCGACTTCGTGATCGTCACACTGCCAAGCTCGGTCGAGGTATCCCAGTCGGCCGCGGGCCCGGGGAAGGTATGGGCAAAGCCCAGTATCGGGCCCTCATCGTACTCGACACCGGCCAGACCCGTGACCCACGTGAAGCCGGTGGCCAGCATGAGGCCGAGCATGAACCAGACCGGCGGGCTGATGCGCCCTGGCCGCGAGGTGGTGCGTGAACCCCGGTGGCCGGAGGCGGTGCGGCCTTTGCGAACGGGTGGCTCGGCAACGGGTTCTGCCAGGCTGTCGGTGGTTGGTTCGAGGGCACTCATTACTGGCCGGATGGACGGAGCCTTGACATCAGATCGAATGGTAACAGTTGGCTTCGCCCATCGCGGTGGGGCAAATGACCGCACAGATCGCGCGACAAATTCCCGTCCTGCCGGACACTTGGCCTATCATGCCTGGTTTTCATCAAGCTCCCCACCCTGGCCATTGAACATGCAGCCCACGCTCGAACCGGCAACGCGGGAGCGCCAAGTGGCAACTTCGCGCGCATCGAGCCTGACACGCAAGCTGGTAACACCACCGATGAACCCGATAGCGGCATGAGCATGGTCAAGCCTGAGCACACAACGGACGATTCCGCCGCTACCACAGCGGCCCGGCACGTCGAGCGCGTCGTCTTCGTGCAGAAATTCGTGCCGCACTACCGCGCACCGTTCTTCGAGCGGCTGCGTGCCAGTCTGGCCGAACGTGGCATCGAACTCGTCCTGGTATGCGGCCAACCCGATCCTTTCGAAGGCTCGAAGGTTCGCGTCGAGTACCCGGACTGGGCACAACGGGTCAAGAGCCGCATCGTCAGGTTCCGCGGCAGGTATCTGTACTGGCAGCAGGCATGGCGCCATGTGCGCCGGGGCGACCTGGTCGTCGTCGAGCATGCGGCCAAGCTGCTCGACAACTACCTGCTCTACGCGCTCAGCCGCGTCGGTTACCTGCACTTCGGCTACTTCGGCCACGGCGAGAATTTTCTGGTCGGCGGCGAGCTCGGCCTGTCGCGCTTCGTCAAGAAGGCGATGCTGTGCCGGGTGGCACGCTGGTTTGCCTATACCGAGGTATCGCGCCGCAGCCTGGAGCGCCAGGGGGTCGACGAAGCGCTGATCAGTGTGGTCAACAACACACTCTTGCCGCCCGACATCGACGCCGCCTGGCTGCACAAGAAGCCAACCGATTTTGTCTACATCGGCGGGCTCTACGAGGATAAGCGAATCGATCTGCTGCTCGATTCCGCGACCCGCGTGGCGGCCGCAACGCCCGGTTTCGTGCTGCATGTCGTGGGCACCGGCCCATTGCGTGAAACGGTGGAGGCCGCCGCTCGGCAGCACACCTGGCTGAACTACCACGGCTCGCTCTACGGCGAGCAGCGCAACCGACTGCTGGGCAGTTGTGCCGCGATCATGATGCCGGGAGCCGTGGGGCTGGTGGCTATCGATGCCTTTCATTTTCGCTGCCCCATCATCACGATCGACGCGCACGCGCATGGGCCCGAGATCGCCTACCTGGAGCATGATGTGAACGCGCTGCTCGACGCTCGTGGTGGCGATGTGGAAAGTTACACCGCTCTGGTATCGCGTTTCATCGAACAGGGGGACCTCGCCGAACGACTGCAGGCCGGGTGTGCAGCGAGTGCCGGCCACTACTCGATGGATGCCATGGTGGAGCGATTCCGCGCAGGCGTGGAGCAGGTGCACCCGCGGGGCACCGGGCGATGAAGACACATGCGCACCTCTCGATCGGTGTGATCACGACCGATCGTCGCACCGTTGCCTTTGCCAAGTTACTCGATCATCTGAAGCCCGCCGTCGAGCACTACGCAGGGAATTGCGAACTGGTCGTAGTCAACAACAGCGGCGCTTCGACGCACGCCACGATCGAAACGGCGGTTGCGGCATCGGGTTTGCGCAATGCATGCCCGTGCATCGTCGTCGATTCACCGAAGAACAACATTGCCACGGCCCGCAATCTCGTTCTCGATCACAGCCGGCATGCGCTGCTCGTGCTGGTCGATGACGATGAATTCCCCACACCGGGCTGGTTGTCGGCATTGCTTGAACTCCAGCAGGAATACGATTGCGATGCCGTGGCCGGGCCGATCGTACCGGTATTCGCACCGGGCACCGCTGCCTGGGTGCGTGGCGTCGACATCCACAATGCACGCGGGCTGGCTCGCGGTGATCAGCTGGACTTCGCTGCCAGTGGCAATGTGCTCATCCACAAGCCTGGCACTCAAGGGCTACGCTTCGACGAGGCCTACGGCAAGACAGGAGGTTCCGATACCGACTACTTCCTGCGCCTCAAAGACGCCGGTGTGGTGCTGCGCTGGGCACCTGCCGCCATCGTTCACGAAGACATTCCCGCCGATCGCTCCACGGTTCGCTACACCCTGCGTCGCTGCCTGATCCAGGGGCGCAACTACCGGCGCATCCTGCAACAGCGCCGCGCCATGGGCCCGAAACCGCTGTTCCTTGCCAGAGCGCTGAGCATTGCCCTGATATCGTTGCCGATTGCCGGTGTGCTGATGGTTTTCGGTCATGACGCCACCGGGGTGTGGGTGAAGCGAGCCTTCTCCAACCTCGGCAAGCTGTACAGCCCCGGCGAGATGCTCTACGGCTAGCCATTGGTTCCGGCCTGGCAGCAATAAGGCTGCTGCCGTGAGCATCTGATCACATGGCTCACCTCGAAACAGGAACAGTGCGCGGTTCGTCATTGCAAACGTCACCGCGTTCGCGTATTGCCAACCTGCCCTGCCCTGACCCACAAGAGATCTATCGGCTGGTCGTTACCTCGAAGGCACGACGGACAGCTGTGGCAAGTAGAACCCGCATACACATTCTGGCAACACACATCAAGACGTTCCACTCGCCTGCGGGGTATGGGTCGGTACTGGTGGCACTGACGGAATCTGGAATGGCGTAAGGCCCGGTTGTCCCCTGGCGAACTAGCTAACAACTACGGGGCAACGCAGTGATTCATCCAAACGGCTACGACCTGAGGGCTCTCATCGGCGCTCTCGCACTCGCACTGATGTGCCAGGCCTGCGGTGGCGGCAACGGCGATTCAGACACCGAACTGACGCCGCCTCAGGAACCCGCTGCGGCATCGCCAGGTACAGCAAGCGCGGCTCCCGCCGAATCTTCCGGCAGCGCCGAACCCGCCGCATCACAGAACCTGGCAGCTTCCAGTGCACGGGACGGAAGCGCGGATGGCGACGGCGGCAACTCGTTCAATTCCGACCAGGAGTCGCAGGAATCGAACGAAGGCCCGTCCTTCACACCCCCACCGGAACCGGATTCACAGCCCGAGTCGCAGGCAAGCGTCGGGCAACAGCCAGAGGGTGGTAGCGAATCGGTCGAAGCCTCGTCCAACAAGGACATCACCAATGCAACGACCGGTGAAGTCATAGCGGCCGAATCACCGCAGGAGGCCAAGAAGCCTGAACCGGCACCAGCCAATAAGCCCGAACCGGCACCGGCACCGGCCAAGGAGCCTGCGAAGGAACCTGAAAACAAATCGTTCAGCGCCACGGTCATCGGCCCGGACTACCCTGGTGCGCAATGCATGAATCTGCCGGGTGGCGGCAAGGGCTTCGGCAGCATCCAGAAGAGCGACTGGGCAAACTGGATGAATCCGTTGAACACCAAGTATCTTGGCAACGGCCACTATCTCGAAGTCAAGAGTGCGGACGGCCGACCGTACATGCGACAGAAGATGGTACCGAGCAGCAGAGGCTCCGACCGTGTCGGAGCCAGTGCAAAGATGCCCTCGAACCGCAGTTACCGAATGAGTCAGTCGGTATATTTCGAACCCGGGTTCGACTGGGGTGGCAAGAACGAAGGTGGCAAGCTCGGTTTCGGCTTCGGCGGCGGCACGACTCCCAGCGGCGGAATCATCGACGCCAGAGGCTTTAGCGTACGCTTCATGTGGCGTGGCAACAGGGATGGCACGGCTCACCTAGCCATCTATTCATACGCCGCCGATCGTGGCTCCAAGTACGGCAAGGACATCAAGCTGGCAGGCTTCGATGCACCGGTCGGCAAATGGATCGATCTTGCGATGGAAGTGACCGCCAACAGCTCGACCGGCAGCCGAGACGGTACGCTGCGCGCCTGGGTGAACGGCGAACTGCGGGTCGACAACAAGAACATCGGTTGGCAGACCGCCGGTGGCAAGCCCGTCATTCAGGAATTCCTGTACTCCACGTTCTACGGTGGTGCCGACCCTTCCTGGGCACCTGGCCGCACCACGTACATTCGCTTTGCCGATGTCTGCTGGGCACCGACGGGCGGTGCGTCGAACGATTTCGTGGCGCAGAACGACTTCATGATGAACGATATGGGCGACGGCGATCAACCGGCACCCGACGGCGGTCTGAACGCTGCCGAATTCTCCGCCCGTGCCACTCTCAACGATTCCATCGAGCGCCTCGATCTATTGATGCCCGTGAAGGAGAAGGCCCTCGACAGTGCCCTGCGCGAGACACTGTATTCCATAAACGCAGCCTTGACACCTCAGGACTGGGCCACGAACGACAGCCTCGTCGTCGATTCGCCGGCAATGGCGAACCTCGAACGGGTCGCCAACCACCTGCAGTCGATCGATGCACTCGGTGCTTCGGAGGGCATCACCGCGGAGGTTGAAACGGTCAAGATCGATCTGGTCGGAGTGGCCAGCGATCTGGCGCTCGCGAGTGTCGAGCGGGCCAGGGACGCGATCGCCACGCAAGACTGCAGCAGCGCTCGGAATGACGCTCGTTGCACCATTGCCTTCCAGTCGCTCGCTCAGGCAGAACTCGATCTGGAGAGCGCTGCGATGCCTGACCTGTATCGGTCACAGGCGATGGCACATGCCGCGTCCGGCTGGCGCAATGCCGAGGCCGCGATAGCCTCGCTCGGTCAGTAGCAGCGACATCCGGTAGGGGCGTCGCCGCCTGTGGCGGCGCCTGCCCGATGCCGCCTGTGGCGGCGCCCACCCGATGCCGCCTGTGGCGGCACCTGCCCGATGCCGCTGGTGTCGGCCCTTGCCCAATGTCGCCCGTGGCGGCGCCTCGTTCAGACACGATGTTCTTGCGGTTGTCAGTGTTTTGCATACACTGTCGGGATGATCAAACCGCTTGCCCGAACATTCACCTCCCTGTCGTTGCTATCCACGGCCGTGGCGCTATCGGCGTGCGGCGTAGCGATCGACAAGGGGCACTGTCTTGCCATCGACGGCAAGACGCGTGATTACGGTAGTATCGACGAGCCGGTAATGGATGCGCTCGCCGGTATCGACGAGATCATCTATACCGACAATCTGCGGCGCCTCGCCATCGATGAATCAGACGATGGCACGCTCTCACTACGTCAGAAGATGGTGCCCAGTGAGAACGGCAGTGAACGCGTGCTCGCCGGTGTGAAGATCAAGCCCGCCAGGACCTACACGCTGCGCCAATCGGTGATGTTCGAACCGGAGTTCGACTGGGGCGGAGAGAACGAAGGCGGCAAGCTCGGATTCGGCCTTGCCGGTGGTTCCGCGCCCAGTGGAGGTGATCATCAGCCCGATGGGTTCACCGTACGGTTCATGTGGCGTGGCCATGGTGATGGCACAGCCGGCCTTTCGGTCTATTCCTACGCGGCCGACCGACCCACCTCACGCACCAAGGGCATGTCCTACGGTGAGGATCTGGTCATCGAGGGCTACGAACTGCCGATCGGCGAGTGGATCGACATGCAGATGGAAGTTACCACCAATTCGACACTCACCGACAGTGACGGCTCGGTGCGCGTGCTGGTGAACGGCAATCTGCTGCTGGAGCATGACGACATACGGTGGCAGGCCAAGGGTGGCGAGCCGACGATCGATCAGCTGCTCTACTCCACCTTCTACGGCGGCAACGATCCGACCTGGTCACCGGAGACCACCACGCACATCCGCTTCGCCGATGTCTGCTGGGCTGCTTCCTGAACACCTGGCATGCAACGCCCTGGAGCCTGTCACCCATTCGGTGATAGGCACGTACGGGCAAACGAATAAACTGTCATGGACACACAACACTCGAACAACAGGCCATCGGCCGGCTTACCTGATTGCGTCGGCCTGATTCCGGCTGCCGGGCGCGCCACCCGGCTCGCCCTGGCCAGTGGCAGCAAGGAACTGCTGAGTGTTCCGGATCTGGCGGAACTCGCCGGCATTGGTTCGCCAGACCGGGTGCCAGATATACCGGTATGTGAATACCTGCTGCGCCAGTACGAGAACGCCGGTATTCGCGACGTCGCATTGATACGTCGTGCCGAAAAGACGGACGTTGGCGCGTACTTTTCCAGCACGGCCATGGGCGATCGGTTCGCCGTCAACGACTTGCTGACGCCACCCACGCCGGGCTCTGTGCATTCGCTGGCCATCGGTTGTGCGCAGGCCATGAATCGCAACATCGCGATCGGATTCCCCGACATCATGTTGCACCCTTCCACCCTGTGCTCCACCGCCCTGAGCGTGCTGCGCCACGAGCAGGTGGATATGTGCCTGGCCGCTGTACCGTTCGCACCCGATCAACGCAGGAACTGGGATTTCTGTGAGTACGATACAACACGCGGCACCGCCGACTCCACCGGCCGAGTAAGCCGTATCATCAACAAGCCGGAAACCTCCGAACTCTGTTTCGGCTGGACCCTGGCAGTCTGGCGCCCGACGTTCTCACGCTTTCTCATCGACTTCCTTGATGATCC
>CBDCAW010000051.1:0-10974 GCA_965214025.1 Granulosicoccaceae bacterium | reverse complement strand
TAACGGTTCCGAACCTGACCGGCGGTTATTCGGCGATGATGCCGAACCATCACATTACCAAGCCTGTATTGATCGGTGAAATCCAGGACGACGGGCAGTTTGAAGTGGTCTGGGAAACACCGGGCCTGGTAGCGGGTGATGCCTGGTCAGACTATCTCGATACTTCGAAGGATCTGATGGCCGACTGGCAGCCGCCGCTATCGTGCGGTAACTACAACGTCGTGACGGGCGAGTGCTCTGGCCAGAACCTGTAGGTGGTGCTTCCACATGCTCCTGCCGAGGCTGAGCTGACGCGATGAATCGCCTTACCGAATCAGCTCCGCGGCAGCGGTGGCATCAGACGACCTGGGCACGGTGGCTTCGGCCACCGCTTCTGCGAATTGCCCTGAGCGTCATCGTCGTCACCATCTGCATGCCGTCCGTGGCCGACGACGACGACACGGTGCTCGATACGGGAGATGCTGCGCTGGATGCGATCTTCGAACAGTTCATCGACGCACGCTCCGACGACGATAAGCTCGAGGCTCTGCAGGCGCTGACGAATAGCGACCGGGACGACAAGCGCACCCTCTTGCTCGGTGTGCTGAACAGCGACCTGTTGTTCTGGAAGGACGAGTCGCGTCTGGTCTGGGTGGAGGAAGATGGCCGGGACTACATCATCAAGGACCTGATGACCCGCGAGAAGATCGGCCAGGAACGCAAGCGTCGCGTGAAGCGTCTGTCGATAGACAACCAGTTGCGTACCGATATCCGTGGCCTGCTCGCGACGCTCACGCTACGCTCGGAAGATCCGGCCCAGCGCCTGCGCGCCACCCGAGCGCTGTTCGAGGCACCGGAGAACATCGAAAGCAGCACTCTCGACGAGCTGGTCGCACAGGAACAGGATGCCAACGTCAGTGCCGCCTTGCAGATGCTGACGAGCCTGAAGCAACTGACGGCTGAAGACCCGCTGGAGCGGCGGGCCGGCATTGCCGACCTGACGGGTGAGCTGTCCCCGGAGCTGCGCCGGACCATTCGCGACCTGGCGCTCAATGATCCGGATGAAGACGTGCGCCAGGATGCGGCAGATGCGCAGAGTCTGGCAGAGGCTCGGGTGCGCTTCTTCGGCCATCTGGAAACCTTGTTCTTCGGCCTGAGCCTCGGCTCGGTGCTGGTACTCGCCGCCATCGGCCTCGCGATCACCTTCGGCGTGATGGGCGTGATCAACATGGCTCACGGCGAGCTGATCATGCTCGGTGCCTACACGGCCTGGGGCATGCAGCAATTGATGCCGCAGTCACTCGGACTTGCCCTGCTGCTGTCGATACCCGCAGCCTTCCTGCTCACCGGCATCGTCGGCATCCTGATCGAGCGCGGCGTGATCCGGTTTCTGTACGGGCGGCCCCTGGAAACACTGCTGGCCACCTTCGGGATCAGCCTGATACTGCAACAAGCGGTACGCACCTTCGTATCGCCTCAGAACGTACCGGTCGCCAACCCCGAATTCATGAGTGGCGTGCTGCAGATCAATGGTGCTTTCAGCCTGACACTGAACCGGGTGTACATCCTGGTGTTCTGCCTGCTGGTGTTCGTCGTGCTGCTGCAGTTGCTCAAGCGTACCCGGCTCGGGCTCGAGGTTCGCGCCGTGTCTCAGAACCGTGGCATCGCTCGCGCCATGGGCGTCAAGGCAGCGCGCGTGGATGCCCTGACGTTCGGCCTCGGTGCGGGAATCGCAGGTATTGCAGGTGTGGCCCTATCGCAGCTTACCAACGTGGGCCCCAACCTCGGGCAGGCCTATATCGTCGACAGCTTCATGGTCGTGGTGTTCGGCGGGGTAGGCAACCTGTGGGGCACGTTGATCGGTGGCATGACGCTCGGTGTGGCGAACAAGCTCATGGAACCCTGGGCCGGCGCCATCCTGGCGAAGATTCTCGTGCTGGTGTTCCTCATCGCGTTCATCCAGAAGCGCCCGCGCGGCCTGTTTCCGCAACGTGGTCGGGCGGCAGAAGCATGAACGGTCGCTCCCTGTTCAAACGTACACCAACCGGGCATGACTCATGAGCTATCGTTCACTGTTCCGACGTGCATCTTCCGAGCGTGACTCATGAAGGATCGCTCACTGTTGCAACGTGCATCGCCAGAGCGAGATAGGGGCCACCGCCCCCTGTTTCATCGTGATCGGGCAGGTCTTGTCTGCTTCGTGGTGCTGCTCGTGTGCATCATCGGGGTCGTGGTGGCCAACCGGTTGCCGGCCGCACATCCGCTACACATGGGCACCTATACCGTCACGTTGCTGGGCAAGTACCTGACCTACGCCATGCTCGCTGTATCGGTGGATCTGGTATGGGGCTTCCTGGGCATCCTGAGCCTGGGGCATGCCGCGTTCTTCGCGCTCGGCGGCTACGTCATGGGCATGTACCTGATGCGCCAGATCGGCGAGCGCGGCGTGTATGGCAACCCCGACCTGCCAGACTTCATGGTGTTCCTGAACTGGCAGGAACTGCCCTGGTACTGGCACGGCTTCGACCAATTCTGGTTTGCCGCGATCATGATCATGGCGGTACCGGGCCTGCTCGCCTTCATGTTCGGCTGGTTTGCCTTTCGCTCGCGGGTCAACGGGGTCTACCTGTCGATCATCACCCAGGCGATGACCTACGCGTTGATGCTGGCCTTCTTCCGCAACGAGATGGGTTTCGGCGGCAACAACGGGCTGACGGACTTCAAGGACATCCTGGGCTACAACCTGCGATCCGATGATGTTCGGCTGGGTCTGTTCATCGCCTCGGGTGTGGCATTGCTGATCGCCTGGCTGCTCTGCAAGTGGGTGCTGAACTCGCGCCTGGGCCGTCTGACGGTGGCGATCCGCGACGCCGAAGACCGCACCCGTTTCATCGGCTACCGCGTGGAACATGCCAAGCTTGCACTGTTCACGCTGTCGGCCATGATCGCCGGCATCGCCGGAGCTCTGTATGTACCGCAGGTCGGCATCATCAACCCCGGGGAGTTCTCGCCACTGAATTCCATCGAGGTCGTGGTCTGGGTCGCCATCGGTGGGCGCGGCACGCTGTACGGAGCCGTCGTCGGGGCCATCGGCGTGAACTATGCGAAGACCTGGTTCACCGGTGCCTACCCCGAAAGCTGGCTGTTCGCCCTCGGCGGGCTGTTCGTGTTCGTCACACTATTCCTACCCCAAGGTATCGCGGGGCTTCTCCAGCGGCGGCAGGGTCGCAACCACACAGCCGTCAGCTCGACGGAGGTGGATTCGGAGCCAGCCACGCCAGCCGACGCCGAAGTACAGGGCAAGGCGGCATCATGAGCGAACCCGGCAACGTGCCCGAGGGAGCATCGGCTGCTGATCCGGGGGAGTTCCATGGCACTACCCCCTCTTCATCGCCGGCGAAGCTCGCCAAAGTGAAGCCTGCCAATCAGGCGGCCACGTTCTACCGTCGCGACAAGACGTTCGATTTCCTGATTCCCCGGCAGGTGGACGACCTTGACCTGAGTCACGGGACCTTGCTGTATCTGGAGGACATTAGCGTGTCGTTCGATGGCTTCAAGGCGATCGACAACCTGAACTTCTACATCGACCCCGGTGAGCTACGTTGCCTGATCGGCCCCAACGGCGCCGGCAAGACCACCATGATGGACATCATCACAGGCAAGACACGCCCGGACCACGGTTCGGCCTGGTTCGGCCAACGCATCAACCTGCTGCGCCTGTCGGAGGCGGAGATCGCGCGCGCCGGCATCGGCCGCAAGTTCCAGAAGCCCACGGTGTTCGAGAACCTCAGCATTCACGAGAATCTCGAGCTTGCGATGGCCGGTCCGCGGAACGTGTTCCAGGTACTGCGCGCGGCACTGTCGGGTGAGCAGGCTGACCGTATCGAGGAGATCGGTGAACTGATCGGCCTGAACGAATGCCTTCACGATCATGCGCGACTGCTGTCTCACGGGCAGAAACAATGGCTGGAGATCGGCATGCTCGTGATGCAGAACCCGCAACTGCTGCTGGTGGATGAGCCGGCAGCCGGCATGACGCACCAGGAAATGGATCGCACCGTGCAATTGCTCACAGACCTTGCCGGTACACACTCGGTAGTGGTGGTGGAACACGACATGGACTTCGTGCGCGCACTCGACGCACCGGTGACGGTGCTGCATCAGGGCAGCGTGCTGGCTACCGGTACCATGCAACAGATACAGAACGACCCGAAGGTGCGGGAAGTCTACCTGGGAGAACCGCAATGCTGAGCGTGGAATCGCTCAACCAGTTCTACGCACAATCGCACACGCTGCGCGATGTGGAACTCGACGTACCCACCGGTGGCTGCACGGTTCTCATGGGTCGCAACGGCGTTGGCAAGACCACCCTGCTTCAGTGTATTACCGGCCTGCTCGGCGTGAAAAGCGGCCAGATAATGCTGGGCAACCAGGCGATCGTCTCACTGCCGGCGGAGAGGCGCACGAAGGCAGGCATCGGGTATGTACCGCAGGGGCGGCAGATATTTCCGATGTTGTCGGTAGAGGAGAACCTGAGCATAGGCCTGCCGGCTCGAAAGGACGGTGGGCGCGCGATACCTGAGGACATCTACACCTTGTTCCCCGTGCTACACGACATGCGCTCCCGCCGCGGCGGTGATCTCTCGGGTGGACAGCAACAGCAGCTGGCCATCGGTCGGGCCCTGGTCACTGAACCCTCCATACTGTTGCTCGACGAACCTACCGAAGGCATTCAACCCAACGTGGTCAGCGATATCGGCGACATCATCATGCGCCTGGTGCGAGAAACAGGTCTTACTGTGCTGCTGGTGGAGCAGAAACTACCTTTCGCCCGCCGCGTCGGCGATACCTTCGCATTGATGGACCGTGGCAGCATCATGGCCAGCGGCCCGATGAACAGCCTGGGTGATGATCTGGTGAATCAGTACCTGAGCGTGTGAAGGTTGCGCAAGCGCTCACCCCACTCATTCATCGCCCACTGTTTGCAGCCACTTGGCCACCGACGTCTCTTCACGGTCGAGTTGTTGCCAGCGCCGTGGCGCAGGCGGCGGCGTCTCCCCTGCTTCGATGGCAACGAGCAGTGCGGGGTGTATGTAGTACTTGCGGGCGACCGTGAGCGTGTTGCCCAATACCGCAGCGGCATGCTTTGCGGCCGCCACCGCCAGCTTGCGCGGTGCCTCTTCGCGATGGGCATCCGCATGCCGAAATGCAGCCACGGTACCTCCCCAAGTACGAAAGTCCTTGGCGGTCACCCAGTTGCCCGAGGCATCTTTCAGATACGCGTTCACATCGGTCGAGGTAACCGCCACCACTTTTCCGGCGCGCGTACGGTATTGAAACAGACGTTGGCCGGGTAGTTCCTGACAGGCAGCGAGGCTGCGGGCCAGTGCCGGATCGTCGAGTTCGATGTGGCGGTGCTTGCCCGACTTGGCCGTGAAGTCAATATCGACACTATCCTTTCCCACTTCGACATGCTCGGAGCGCAAGGTAGTCGCTCCATAGGTCTGATTGTCGCGCCGGTAGGCCTCGTTACCGACTCTGACCAGGCCCTGGTCGATGAGCCGGACGGCGCTGGCGATGACTCGACGACGTGAGAAGCGGGCACGGGACAGATCCGCCTCCACCCTCGCACGAATACGTTGCAGGCGCCTTGGAAATACCTGCAGGCCTTCGAATTTCTGCAGGTTGCGCCAGGTGTTCCACTCCGGGTGATACAGATACTGCTTGCGCTGCTTCGCATCGAGGCCGGTGGACAGGATATGTGCACGCCGGTTAGGACTGATCCAGACCTGCTGCCAGGCCGGTGGAATGACGAGCGACTTGCACCACGCTATTTCGCCGCTGTCGGACAGCCGCTTGCCGTCAGCCGAGAAATAGCTGAACCCCCGACCCTGACGCCGGCGCGAATAGCCAGGGCCGTCGAGATCGGCATACTGAATATCGGGTAGCGGTGGCTGACGATCATCCGTCATTGCCGACCTGACACGCCAGACAGCCTGAGGAACAGTGCAGCGACCTGTCGTTTGCTCTTCTCAACCGTCTCCCCCATGCCTCATCATCCTGGTCATACCACCGTGGCGACGAGCCTATCGCCTTCTCCAAGGGGAGGGATACTGATCTGTAAAAACAGGCTTGGTCGCGAGGGCTACCTGCTCATGCAACCCTGAGCACTCCGTCACGTTCGAAACCCGGACGCCCATGCCGCACGGCTTCGGCAATGGAGCCACGCGAAATGCCGAGGTCGGCAAGGTCCGCATCACTGTAGGCTCGTAGTTCTTGAACCGCATGATCGATCAGCGTCGGCGACAACCCCTGCGGGGCAGGCTGCTCCGCGAGATCTGCTTCGCGCCATGGCCATGCATCAACGCCTTCGTCGATCAATGCGCGTGAAAAACCGCAGTCTGCCAACACACGGTCACTCTGCCGGCTCAGATGACGATGCGCTTGCCTGCGCGATACGCGAACTGCATATTCATGATGACCAGACATGAAACTGTGGAGAATTTTGAACATGACTATATGAACCCTGGTGTTTAAGTTGCAACTAAACTAGGGTTGATTTTGCGCTGCAACAAACGATAATTCCTAATCTGGCGCCATAGCTTTACTTACCTTGCCCCGATGGAGTCGTGATGGTTGGCCATCTACCGTTGAATGCCTTGCGCGTTTTCGAAGCCGCAGCCCGGCACCTGAGTTTCCGGAATGCGGCAGAGGAGCTGCACGTCACCCCCGCAGCGGTGAGCCAGCAGATTCGTACGCTGGAGGATCAGCTGGGCGTGCAGCTGTTTCACCGGCAGACGCGCTCGCTCAAGCTGACAGCCGCTGGCAAGGCGGGCCTGCCGCTGCTGCTCACGGGCTTCGACCACATTCACGATGCCGTACGCAAGATGACGGACGGTATCGACACCCGGCGCCTGGATGTGTGGATGGCGCCGTCGTTCGCCTCGAAATGGTTGATGCCGCGCATGCACCGCTTCGTGGCGCAGCACCCGACGATCAACCTGCGGATCTCGGCCAGCAGCGAGCTGACAGACACGAGCGGTCAGAAGCAATCGCAGGCGGCTGAAAACCTGCGCGAGCACGACATCGACGTGGCGATCCGCTTCGGCAAGGGCGACTACCCGGGTTGCCATACCGACAAGTTGATGGCGGTGTCCGCGACCCCCCTGTGCATACCCGCATTGATGAACGATCCGGATCGGCCCCTGCGGGAGCCGAACGACCTTCGGCACCACACCCTGCTGCACGAGGATCAGTCTTACACCGACAACACCCATTGGTCCAAATGGCTCGAGGCTGTCGGTGCCGCCGATGTCGATGACAGCCAGGGCCTGCACTTCAACCAGATCACGCTGGCGTTGGAGGCGGCGAATGCCGGCCAGGGTGTGGTCATGACGCTGGAGCAGCTGGCAGGGCCGGACCTGGCAGCGGGCCGCCTCGTCGCACCTTTCGAGCGCCGGCTGTTTCTCGATAGTGCCTATTACGCGGTAAGCCTGCCGGATAGCGACAACAAGCAGAACATCGAAGCCTTTCGCCGCTGGATCATCGCCGAGACACTGAACGATGCACGCAGTGTGGACGCCGCGCGAGGCGCACTGTCGGCGGCGTGATGATTCGTGACCGGCAGCCCTGCCATTCGGGAACCGACTCTATCACTCCCCAGACGGTACCGCGTCGCGCCATGCCTCTCTCCCTCCGATGAAGGTCTGCAACACCCGGATCTCTCTGACATCGCCTGCGCTCAGCGGATCGTCCGACAACACGATGAAATCCGCCAGTTTGCCAGGCTCCAGCGAGCCGCGGCTGTCGTCGACGAAATTCTGCCAGGCGGCATCGAGCGTGAGCGCCCGCAACGCCTGCAAGCGGGTGATGCGCTGGTGCGCACCGAGCACCACGCCGGCCTGAGTCTGCCGTTGCGTCGCGCTCCACAGCATCTGCATGGGCAGCATCGGCGTCACCGGTGTATCGGCATGCAGGCTGAAGCGCAGCCCGGCATCGCGAGCCCAGCCCGCCGGGCTGATATCGGCCGCGCGTGCCGGACCGAGTGAGCGTCGCCGGTGCCAGTCGCCCCAATACCAGGTGTGGGCGGTGAAGAAGCTCGGTGTGACGTCGAGTTCTCGCAGACGCCGGACCTGATCGCGGCGTAGCACCTGGGCATGCACCAGCATGTGCCGTGCATCGATTCTGGGCGTGACGATCTGCGCGGCGGCGATGGCATCGAGAATGTCATCGATGGCGGCATCGCCGTTGCCATGGATGGCCAGCTGATAGCCGGCCGTGTGGTATCGCAGCACCAGATCCCGCAGGTCGGCAGCGCTCAGGGTGGCTATCCCGACATGGTCGTGCGGTGCTCCCGATGCGGCGAAATAAGGCAGGCTCAGATGAGCGGTCAGCCCCTGTGGGCTGCCATC
Organism: Granulosicoccaceae bacterium; assembly: GCA_965214025.1. Taxonomy (GTDB): domain Bacteria; phylum Pseudomonadota; class Gammaproteobacteria; order Granulosicoccales; family Granulosicoccaceae; genus Granulosicoccus. The sequence continues at coordinate 2,584 of CBDCAW010000051.1, read as the reverse complement.
GACGATCAGTTTCACGGCACCACGCCTGAAACCGGTGCGCGAGCCGTTTCGAGGGCTTCGCGTGAGCAACTGCGCACCCAGCTTCTCATGCGCCGGCCAGACGAGGACGCGCTGCGGCAACACCCCCAGCCGTTCGGCCACATCGAGAATGCGGATCATCGCAGCACCCGCGAAGCCGTTCTGCACGCTCGTCACGCCGGCGGCCAGATACTCGTCACGCGCTTGTGTGAATATCTGCCAAAGGGCCTGGCGCGGCAACTTCTGCAGCAGCCACTCCAACGACGGTGCCGCCTGCTCCTGCAGGAGACCCGACAGCAGGCCGCTTGCCAGATCGCGACCGATTGCGCCACCCGGTGGGTTTGGCGAGCTTTCATCGATGCCGAGTTCCGCCAGCGCTTTCGAGTTCGCGACGCCCATGTGCCCGGAGCTGTGCCACAGATACACCGGGTGATCTCCACTGATCACGTCGAGCTCTGCACGGGTCGGGTGGCGACCATCGGCGAAGGCGGTGTTGTCGTAGTTGTACCCGAGTAGCCAGCGATCACCGGACTGCTCGGCGGCCGCCTCTGCGACCGCCTGCAACAGCGCATCGCGTGTGGCGACCGTGCCGATCGGTGGCGCACTCAGATCGACGGCGACCTGGCGGATTCCAGAGCTTGGAAAATGGCTGTGCGCGTCGACGAAGCCCGGCATCACGGTACGCCCGCCAAGGTCGACGATACGGGTACCGGCCGTGATCCAGGCTTGCGCTTCGACGGCGCCACCGACGGCAGCGATGTGCTCGCCGACCACGAGCATCGCGCCGCAGCAATCGTGGTCACTCGAACTCGGGGGGGCGCTGCGCTTCTCGTCACAACACTTTCCGGCGTCCGAGCTACCGGAGGCGAGTGTGATCAGATGCGCATTCAGGTAAACGGTGCGTCGCTCGGCGTGCATGCCGGGCCACAGCAACACACCCGCCAGGGCCAACGGCAACGCGTAGCGGGTTCGTCTCATCGGATACGGAATAGCGTTCGTTTGCTTGAGGTGGCGCACACCCACGGTGCCCGGAATCCACCCTCACGTCACAGTCGGAATCGGCCGCATTTCTATACTGACCGCCCACGCTCCTGAAAAGCTTCTCTCATGCCGATCTCGTGCCAGTTGCAACACCCCCCGCCAGCGCTGCAGCATACCTGCAGTGACACCTCGCCATGGCCGGTTTCACGTCAGTCGCTGACGCGGCGCGCGACTCGTGGCCTGTCGCTCATTCTCTCAGTGTTGCTCGCCAGCGGCCATCTGGCAGGCACGGTGGCGCATGCGCGGCCCGGCACTGACCTGACACCACCGGTCATCCGCATCGCACCCCTTGGCGAGAGCACGGCGGAGCGTCGCCAGGCCTTCACGGCCCAGGTGTCGGATGAACAGCAACTGGCCGAGGTCATCCTCTTCGTGCGTCGCGAAGGCGAAAAGCTGTACCAGCCGCTGCTCATGACCTCGCTGGGTACGAGCCAGTTCTACAACATATCCATCGACACTGACCCTACAGACCTACGCACGCTGCAGTACTACGTGGAAGCGCATGATGCCGCGGGTAACAGAGGTATCAGCGGCTATTCCTTCGCCCCTTATACACGTGCCCTGATACCGGCGGCTGTAGCTCTCGCAGGCTACCCCGCAACGCGCGTGGGCACTGAGGCCGATCAGGGGAGCACCGGTCGCATCCGCTGGTGGACGGTTGCATTGGGCGTTCTGGCAGCAGGCACCGTCGCCGCACTCGTCAGCAGCGGTGGCGGCGGTGATTCGAACGACTCCGATGGCAACAGCGGCGGCGTGCCCCTTTCGATCAACATTCAGGAGCCTTGAGCGATGAATCACGAACCTACGAACGCTCGGCAGGGCTGGCGACTTCGCCGACCGACCTGGGCACTGACACTGGCGGTCGCGATATTGAGCGGGTGTGCCGGCGGCGTCCATGACGATGCAGCAGGCGACGAACCATCATCCGCAGGTGAGCCCGCACGATCAGGCCTGGGCCTGGCTGCCCCTGCCGCCATACTGCAAGTACGGCAGATCAATCGTGCTGCCCTGCGCCCACGGGTACTGCTCGACGGCGTCAATACGGTCCCGATGCGGCGCGAGACCGACGCACGGTGGAGTGGCGAGGTGCGGGTCGAACCGAATGCCGGCTACGCACTGAGTGTGCTGTGGATCGAAACGGTCGGCGGCCGGGACCTGCCACTGGCGCAATACAGCACAACGTTCGATTCAGGCGATGAGGGCGTTTCGCTGGCTTTCGACAACGGGGAATACGACGTCCGGCTCGACTTCGATGCCGATGGCCTGACCAACCTGGAGGAACGTCGCGACGGCACCGATCCCTTCGTGGCCGACATCGATATCGGCACTGACACCGATCCGGATACCGACAATGACACAGACATCGATGTACCCGACGATGTCAGGCTGCTGATACCGCGAATCGGCGAACGGGGAGCGCCGAACATCGATGGGCTGGGCGTGGAATTCGACGAACGTGGGAGGCTGGTCGGCGAATGGGCGGCCGCCGCGCGGACGCAACGCGACGGCACACCGCTGACCATCG
>CBDCAW010000050.1:0-4123 GCA_965214025.1 Granulosicoccaceae bacterium | reverse complement strand
TTGCCTCGATATCCGTCGACTGGCCGACGCTGTTCTCACTGATGATCATCGCAAGCTGCCTCGGTGGCCTGCCGCTGCTGATTGTCACCTTCCTGTGCTACACGATGGCCGGCTGGCTGTATCGCGCGCGGCGACCGGTGGTCGCTGGAGTCATGGCTGCATTGTTGTTGCCGGCGCTAACACGCCTTACCGGTGACGCTCTGAGCTTCTCCACCATCGACGTATCCGTGGCCTATCAGCTGGTCGAGGGGCCGGCCGGCCTCACCGGAGCCGTCGTGATCGCCATTCTACGTTCAGCTCTGCCGGCATTGGCAATCGCGGCGGCGTGTATCAATTCCCGTACCCGAACCACCCGCCGGGCATCCTCCCCTCAGATGCAAGAGCCGTTTCTGCTGGCATTGGCGGCAACCCATATCGGTGCACTGTTCATTTTCAGTGCCTGCCTGACGCTGTCCGACACCGGCACTGTGGCGGGTTCGGCACAGGCCTCACTGGGACTCGGTGGATTCTTTCGCGAGTTCAACGCTGTCTGCTGGGTCTTTCTCGGCATAGCGCTCGCAGCCTGCTGGCAACGACGACCCGACCCCGACTCGCTGGAACAACCTGGTTTCACTCGCTCATGACACCATCCCTGACCAGTCGCGACAGATCGGCCAACTCGATCTCCGAAGTACAAGCCTGCCTACCTGCACCGGAGGCACAGCTACAGGCGAAGTTGCTCGAAGCGGTATCACGCACGTTCGCCCTGACCATACCCAGGCTGCCGAGAGCCCTGCGCGATGTGGTGGCCAATGCTTACCTGCTTTGCCGAATCATCGACACGATCGAGGATGAAGTCCTGGCTGATCATTCTCACAGAACGGATTTCTTCGTGCGCTTCCAGGCTGTGCTGTTGAATCGTGAGTTGGCGACGAACCTGGCGAAGGACCTCACACGCGCCCTGTCTCCGACTGCCCCTGCGGGTGAGCGCGAACTGATAGCCAGGTTGCCGGAGGTGGTGGCGATCAACCGAAGATTCAGCCAGACTCAGCAACAGATAGTCTGTCGATGCGTCCGTATCATGGCCAAAGGCATGAAAGAGTTCGACGGGTTGACGAACGCGGCACGCACGGCCGGCGATGCGCCCGCGCATCCGCCGGGTGCCACCGGCAGCATGTGCGCCACCGCCCGGAGCGGTCTTGCCGATATGCACGCTCTCGACAACTACTGCTATCACGTCGCGGGTGTGGTCGGCGAAACCCTCACCGAGCTGTTCTGCGACTACTCCCCGGCGATAGCCGAGCGGCGAGAGGAGCTCATGCCCCTGTCGGTGAGTTTCGGTAGCGGTCTGCAGCTGACCAACATCCTGAAGGATGTCCATGTCGATCATCAGCGCGGGTACTGCTGGCTGCCACGCAGCCTGTTCGGCGGCGACAAGGCCGACTTCGACAGGCTGCTCAGCACCGGCTCCGATGGCGCCCTGCTGGGCAGCCAATGCCTGGACGCCGGCATACAGCAGCTCATTCTTCACGCCCGCGCGCACCTGGATGATGCCGTGCGCTATACGACTCTGATTCCCGCCAGAGAGAACGGCCTGCGTGCATTCTGTCTGTGGTCGATCAGCATGGCACTGCTGACGCTGCGGCAGGTGTATCGACGCAAGGCAGCCCATGGGGTCAGGCCTGCCAAGATCTCTCGTACGGGCGTGCGCGCCGCGCTGGCGCTCAGTCTGCTCGGTGCGCGCCACAATCGGTTGCTTGCCGTGTTCGGAACGGCCGGGCTCGGCCTGCCGCCGACGAACAATCGCCAGAGCGGACAGAAGGAGTTTCCATGAGTATATTGTTGGCCAATCCGCGAGGTTTCTGTGCCGGCGTGGTCCGTGCGATCGACGCCGTGGAGACAGCCTTGCAGAGCTCGACGTCACCGGTGTACGTGCTGCACGAGATCGTGCACAACCAGCACGTGATCAGCGACCTCACGCAGCGTGGCGTACGCTTCGTCGAGCAGCTCGATCAGGTACCGGACGGTTCCACCCTGGTTCTCAGTGCGCATGGCGTCAGCCTGCAGGTGGAGCAACAGGCCGAGGCGCGGCGTCTCAGCGTGATCGATGCGACCTGCCCCCTGGTCGGCAAGGTACATCGTCAGGTCGAGCACCATGCGAGGCAGGGGTACGATGTGATATTGATCGGGCACGCGGGGCATGCTGAAGTGATCGGCACCATGGGTCACTTCGATGCTCATGCCGGCACCGGAAAAATCCATCTGATCGCCACTGTCGAAGAGGCGGAATCGCTGACCCCCACACAGGCCGATCGGCTGGCCTACGTCACGCAGACGACCCTGTCGGTAGACGATACGGCGCGTGTCGTCGGCGCGCTGCGGCAGCGTTTCCCGTCCATCATCGGCCCACGCAAGGATGATATCTGCTACGCCAGCCAGAATCGTCAGCAGGCCGTGCGCGAGATCGCACCGCGTATCGACCTGTTGCTCGTGGTCGGGGCAAGGAACAGCTCCAACAGTACACGCCTGCGAGAGCTGGGCGAGCAACTCGGCGTGGAAAGCTACCTGGTGCAGGATGCCAGCGAGATCGAAGTGCGCTGGTTGTCCAGCGAGCGCCGGGTGGGCATCACGGCCGGTGCATCGGCTCCCGAGCTACTGGTGAGCGAGGTCATCGACAGGCTTGCGCAGTGTGGCATCGATAAGGTGAGCGAGGTACCAGGAGCCGTCGAGTCCACGAAGTTTGCCTTGCCGATCAAGCTCGAATTGAACGCCGTGCGCGTAGCCATGCGACAATCCACGGCGGCCCTTTCGAATGAATCTGCATAATGACAAACGCTGCAACAGTGGACAGCACCCCCTGGAACGAACTCGCATGAAACTACCGCACAGTGCGCCCCCGGGGCACGATGCAGCTCCTTGACCCCTCCTCGAGCACTCATCGCGACTACGTGCATCGCCTGCGGATGCCTTCAAGGCGTTTCGTTGCGAGCGGCGGAATTGACGGTCACGGTAAAGTCGATACCCCGTGTCGACGGCACCCTCGAAGTTGCCGTGTACGACGATTCCGACCGTTTTCCGGACAGTTGGCTGCGCAGCGTACGACGCACCGCACGAGCCGGTACGATGCAGATCACGTTCGAGAATCTGCCCACAGGTGACTACGCGGCTCTTGCGTTTCTCGATCTGAATGCCGATCAGCAATTGAACAGCGACTGGTTCGGAATTCCCAGGGAGCCCTGGGGCGGCTCGTTCAGGCCGAATGTCGACGCCGGCTCGCCGCGATGGGAAGACGTGGTGTTCCGGCTCCCCGACACGGGCACCTCGACGACGATCGAAATGATCATGCGCTGACTGACCGCAGGAAGCCGTCAAGACATCGGGCGCTGCCTTATCGAACGCTGCCTTGGAGTTCCGCCGGCGATTCACGGCACATCGATATCATATCCGTCGAAAAGGGTTGTAATGCAGGAATGGCACCTGCACCGGAAAACCCGGGCGCACGAACAGGCCGATCAACAGCAGGCCGGCGATGAAGCCGCCGATGTGCGCGCCGAAGGCGACACCCTCATCGGCGTTGCCCGCCATCAACGAACTGAACAGCTGCATCGCGAACCAGATCACGAGCACCACCATCGCCGGCACCCGCATCGGGTGGAAATAGATGAAGATCGGAATCACGATCAGTACCCGGGCGTGTGGAAACAGCAGCAGGTACGCACCCAGCACACCGGAGATCGCACCGCTCGCGCCGACCATCGGTATTTCGGAGGCCACGTCGGGCAAGCCCTGCGCCAGCGCCGCGGCTACGCCACACAACGCGTAGAACACGATGAACCGACGCGATCCGACAGCTGCCTCCACGTTGTTGGCGAACACCCACAGGTACAACATGTTGCCGATCAGATGCAGCCAGCCACCGTGCAGGAACATGCTCGTGAACACCGTGACCCAGGCCGGCACCCACTGCAGCGGAGGCGCCAGCACGGCATCGCCGAGCAACACAGCCGGAATTACACCGAGCGCATACACGATCTCCTGCTGCATCTGATTCGATTGCGCCATCTGCCAGCAGAAGATCAGCACACAGGCGCCCATCAAGGCCCAGCTCACGAAGGTCGAGCCTTCTACCGGGTTGTCGTCATGC
>CBDCAW010000049.1:0-8298 GCA_965214025.1 Granulosicoccaceae bacterium | reverse complement strand
GCTCTCGGCGAGGAGCGGTATCAGACGTTCAAGCAGCTGGATATCGGCGATGTTCTCGCGATCAGCGGCACGCTGTTCATCACCAAGACCGGTGAGCTTTCGGTGAAGGCACGAGAGGTGCGCCTGCTGACGAAATCGCTGCGCCCGCTGCCGGAGAAATTCCATGGCTTGAGCGATCAGGAAACGCGGTATCGCCGGCGGTATGTCGATTTGATTATGAACGAGGACAGCCGCCGTGTTTTCCGCCTGCGCTCGGCGGTGGTCGGCCGCATTCGCTCGTTCCTGATCGAACGAGATTATCTCGAGGTGGAAACACCGATGATGCAGGTCATCCCCGGCGGGGCGGCAGCGAAGCCTTTCGTCACGCACCACAACGCGCTGGATCTCGATCTGTACCTGCGGGTGGCACCGGAGTTGTATTTGAAGCGGCTCGTGGTGGGTGGTTTCGAACGAGTGTTCGAGATCAACCGGAACTTTCGCAACGAAGGCCTGAGCACGCGGCACAACCCTGAGTTCACGATGCTCGAGTTCTATCAGGCCTACGCGACCTACGAGCACCTGATGGATCTGACGGAAGAGCTGTTTCGCAGCCTCGCCACTCACGTGGTCGGCTCGACGAACATCGCCTCCGAATCGGGCGATACGCACTACGATTTCGCCGCACCGTTTACCCGGTTGAGCATGTTCGACGCTGTATTGAAATACAACCCTGATGCCAGCGCCGACGATCTCGTCGATCTCGATCGTACCCGCCGCATCGCGGCGGCGGCCGGCATCACGGTGAACCCTGCCTGGCGTCCGGGCAAGCTGTTGACGGAGATCTTCGAGGCCACCGCCGAGCACCGGCTGCTCGACCCGACCTTCATCACCCACTACCCGATCGAGGTGTCACCGTTGTCGCGCCGTAACGATCAGAACCCGGACGTCACCGACAGGTTCGAACTGTTCGTCGGTGGGCGCGAGATCGCCAACGGTTTTTCCGAGCTCAACGATGCAGAGGATCAGGCAGCCCGGTTCCAGGCTCAGGTGGCGGACAAGGAGGCCGGTGACGAGGAGGCCATGCACTTCGATGCGGATTACATTCGCGCGTTGGAATACGGCATGCCGCCGACGGCGGGCGAGGGTATCGGAATCGATCGGCTGGTGATGTTGCTCAGTGGTTCGCCGAGCATTCGCGACGTGATCCTGTTTCCGCACATGCGGCCCGAAGCCTGATCGCTCGAGAGCCTCACCTCGCTGAAGTGCCTGCATCCGTGGCCCTTCGGTATCAACGATTCAGCAACCAGACCACCCATTCGGTGCGTGCGCCGTTGACGTAGGTGGTCTCGTCGATCCGGTAGCGATTGCCCAGCGAGCGCACCGAGCTGCGAATCTCAAGCGCCGAACTGCAGCGGCCGGTGACCGTGTTCGTGCAGTGTGCGGCGTTGGCGCGCCGAACGGGCCGGGCGATCGCGGACTCGACGGGCTGGAAGAGTTCGAGTTCCATGCGGGCCGATCTCACCACCTTGCGGTTCGCATCGTTCTCCCAGGCACTGATCAGCACGCGGCCGTTGCCTGTTTCGACCGGCCAGACATCTTCCAGCTGGAAACTGCTTTCTTCGGCTGTGTCGACACCGTCGATCCGCTTGCAGATCACGCGCACACCTTCGCCGTGCCTGAGGCCGAGCAGCTCCGATGGTTCGATGCTTGCTGCATGCGCGTGCCGTGCGGCCAATGATTCGGTGCTGGGTGATACCACGACTTTCGTGATGTCAGAGTGCAGTTCCGAAGTCCTGTTGGAATCCGCATCGACCTTCGTGGTGGCATCGCTCGTCGTCGTGCGCCATTGCGTGGCTGCGGCCGCCGGCTCACCGCAGTAGCTCGCCCGAGCCTGTGTTGTGCACAGCATCAACACGATGCCGCCGATGAACATGCCGGCAACCTGACAGACGGTGGTCATGATCGGCACAACGGCTGGCGGCCGAGACGCTGCGGTCTTGGTGTGAGCCTTCTGCGGGTCCAGGGACTGGCTGCTGCGTGGTGGAGATGTCGATTGACGTGTCATGAGACAGACCCAGGGTTTGAGTGGATGAGCCGGAGTGTGTCAGTGCTGCCCACTTCGGTACCGCGGTGCCCGCCGTATTTTCGATCACGCCGCGCTCACGTCTGCCTCAATCTGTGGGTTGGTACACTGTTAGCTCCTGTCTTCGTCCATTTTTCGAGGAAACATCGATGTCTGACTCGTCTGGCAATACGTCGACCGATCAGCCGAATCTGTCGGAACACAGGCTTGAAGGCGGTCGTGAAGATGAGCTGGGCAAGGTTCTCGACCCGAGTGAGGCAGCGAAGACACGGCGTGCCTTCGAGGATGGCGAGTACCCGTACGACGGCAGGATGAAGCAGTCGGACTACGAAGAGGAGAAGGCGGCGCTGCAGGTCGAATTGCTGAAGGTGCAACGCTGGGTCAGGGATACAGAGCAGCGTGTCGCGATTCTGTTCGAGGGACGTGACGCGGCTGGCAAGGGCGGTACCATCAAGCGGTTCATGGAGCATCTGAATCCGCGCGGTGCCAAGGTGGTTGCGCTGGAGAAGCCTACCGAGACCGAGCGCCGGCAATGGTTCTTTCAGCGCTATATCTCGCACCTGCCCGCAGGCGGTGCCATGACGCTGTTCGATCGCTCCTGGTACAACCGGGCCGGTGTGGAACGGGTCATGGGTTTTTGCACACCCGAGGAGTATCTCGAATTCATGCGCCAGGCGCCGGAGCTCGAACGCATGTTCACACGCTCCGGTATTCGCCTTTTCAAGTACTGGTTTTCGGTGTCGCAGATGGAACAGTTGCATCGTTTCAAGTCGCGCTCGCAAGATCCCCTGAAACAATGGAAGCTCTCGCCGATCGATCAGCAGTCGATCGACAAGTGGGACGACTACACGGATGCCAAGGAGGCCATGTTCTTCTACACCGATACGGCCGACGCTCCCTGGACCATCATAAAGTCGGACGACAAGAAGCGAGCACGGCTTGCGTGCATGCAGCATTTCCTGTCCTGTCTGGCCTATCCCGACCGGGATTCCTCCGTGGTCACCGGGCCTGATCCGCTGATCGTCGGCACTGGCCGGCAGGCCCTGGCCGGGAGCCGTGCCAGGCACCGTTTTCAACCTTGAGCCCGCTGTTCACCCTGGCGGGCCGCGAGGTCGGGCGCCTCACGGGCTCGACAAGAGGTCTGCTCACATTGCTGGCATTCGCCCTGCTGTGGGCGCTCGTGTTCCTCTACGTCATCCTGCCCGCCGCCGGTTGGCTGGAGAACCCTGAGATCGGCAGTCTGGCCGGGATGATGCTGGAGCGTGCCGGGCTGGAACGCATGGAGAGCTTCGGCAGCCCGGAGCTGGCACTCTATTGGTTCATCGCCCCCTGGCTGTTGCCGCTGTTCGCGATCAGTCTTGCCGCCGATCAGATCGCATCGGACAAGGCACGCGGCACGCTTCGCTTCCTGGTGCTGCGCACAAGCCGCAGCTCGGTGCTGCTGGGCCGCTTTCTCGGGCAGTGCATGGTCATGCTGCTCGTCGTCATCACCACGCTCGGTTCGGTGCTCGTCGCCGTTGCTCTCAATTCACCGCAGCAGTGGCCCCGTGCAGCCGCGCTCATCCTGCCTGTGATCACCAACGAGTTCCTCGTGCTGTTGCCCTATGTGGCACTGATGTCGCTCATGTCGGTACTGGCGCGCTCTGCGCGTCAGGCCACGCTGTTCACCATAGTCGCCTGGATCGCGGTGTCGCTGCTCAGCGGCTGGGTACAAGCCCGGTACGGCCCGGTACCGTGGCTCGACTGGGTGTTGCCCGGCTCCCAGATCAGCTCGCTGGTCCGGTTGCCGGTCAGCGACGCATTGTCGCTGGCGCCTGTACCATTGTTGCATTGTATGGTGCTTCTCGGCCTGGCCTGGTACGCCATGCGCAGGATCGATCTGTGAGCCTCGTGGTCTGTGTCGATCTGGTGAAGCGCTTCGGTGGCAAGCGCGCGCTCGATGGCTTGAACCTCATCATCGAGCCGGGCGGACCGGTAGCGCTGGTGGGTGAGAACGGTGCCGGCAAGACCACCTTGCTCAGCCTGTGGTGCGGTTTCCTGCATCCAAGCCGAGGCTCGGTGCGCCTGTTCGGCGAACGGCCGGGTTCCAGCGCTCTACGTGGTCGCCTGTCGGCCATGCCACAGGATGCAGCGCTGCACCCGCAGACGAGCATCGGGCATCAGCTGCGGCACTTTGCACGCTTGCAGGGCATGAGCCGGCGCGAGGCGCAGGCCGATACCCTCCGAGTATTGGAACAGGTGCAGCTCAGCGAGGCCGAAAAACTACGACCGGGCGCATTGAGCCATGGCATGCGCAAGCGCGCGACGCTCGCACAGGCCTTGCTCGGTTCACCGGAATTGATACTGCTGGACGAACCCACCGCCGGTATCGACCCGCCGAACGTCCGGATTATCCGCGACATCGTTCGCGCCGGCTCCGCCGAGGCTACCTTTGTCGTCAGCTCGCATAATCTCGATGAGCTGGAGAAGCTGTGTACGACGGTGGTGTCATTGAGCCGTGGCAGGCTGGTGGAGCAGGGAACGGTCAGTGAGCTGTCGACCGAAAGCTATCTGACGCTGCTTGCCCCCGAGGTACCTGTGGAAGCCTTCATGGAACAGGCGACGAAGCTATCGGGTCATTCAGGCCTGGAGTACCGTGGTTCAGGGGAGTTCCGGCTCCACTGCGCTTCCGGCTCGGATGTCGACAGGCAGCTGCTCGGCTTGCTGCACGAGCATGGTTGGCGCTACCGATCTCTGGCAGTCGGTCAGTCGCTGGAGGACCGGTTGTACGGTTGAGCCTTCCGGACTCCTTTCAGGCACTTGCCATCAGGTCGTAGGGATGCTGCCAGCCTGGCAGGCCAGCCACTCGCTGCAGCCAGGCGGCAACCGCGGGTGGTACGTCTACCTGCGCTTCCTCTGCGAAGAACAGGTAGCCACAGAGCGAGAAGTCCGCCACGGTGGGGTCGCGATCGGACAGTATCCAGTCGCGACCATCGGCCAGTTCGTTCTCCAGCAGGCCCACGTCGTGCGCATATCGCCTGTTCAGCCAGTCCAGTGCACCGTCGTTGACGGCATTGGCGTCGAACCTGTGCCTCACTCTGAGTTGTGGCAGGCAAAGCCCGATCTTGTTGGCTTCCCAGAACAGCCATTCTCTGCAGAGCGTTTGCAGCGACAGCGTCTGTGCACCCCATCGGCCCGTGCGCGACGCCAGATGCAACAGGATGGCGTTGGACTGAACCAGCGCTTCGTCATCGTCGATCAGCAACGGCACCTCATGGTAGCGCGCGTGCCGGCGAAACTCCTCGGAGCGCTGATCGCGCGGCGCCCAGATATCCACCTGTTCGTAGTCGTGTTCGATGCCGGCAACGGTCAGCATCAGCCTGACCTTGTAAGCGTGGCCGGAATCCGGATGTCCGAATAGTTTCACTGGGAATACTCCTCGTTGCTAAACGGCCATGTATCGCCCCGCGCGATGATTGATCGCGATCGTGAGGTTGAGTACCACGGCGCCGAGTACCGACAATGCCACGCGGTCCCAGTCGGCGACCGTCAGGGCCGCCAGTACGATCAGACCGTCCAGCGCAAGCTGGATCTTGCCGGCGCTGATGCCGTAGCGCTCCTGCAGGTAGAGCACGGCCACGTTCAGACCACCCAGGCTGCTCTTGTGCCGAAACAGAATGAGCATGCCGGTGCCGATGAGCATACCGCCGATGATCGCCGCTGCCGCCGGCGTGAGCAGCTCGAAGCCGATGACCATGGGTAGATAATGTACCAGCACCGAAAGCAGGGTGACCGCTGCGAATGTCTTCAGGGTGAACACCGGCCCCATGCGGTGCCAGGCAAATGCATAGAACGGCAAGTTGATGGCGAAGAAGGCCGCACTGAAATCGAAGTGAGTGGCGTACATGACCAGAAACGCCAGCCCTGCCGTACCGCCGGTCAGCAGGCCCGTGTGTCGATACATCAAGACACCCAGTGCGACGAGGACCGTGCCGATCAGAAAGGCCCACACGTCATCGTGCCACTGGTGGTCGTTGAGGTTCTTCTCGGTATTTTCATCCATAGTGGTTGTCGCTACTCGAGACCGCGCTGGTGGTTGCACAACCGCTCACTGGCTATTGCCGGGCCGCTCCTGCATCTCGCCCTGCGGCGTCGTTTGCCTTTTGAAAAACCGGCCAGGCGCCCCCGGCTAGGCGCCCCCGGCTATTCACCAACCACTGAACCTTGCGGACGAACGTACGGCTGTCAAGTCGCAGCCGGGGCCTCATCGAGCGCTTCCAGAATCAGTCTCGCCACTTCCGCTGAAGACGCGGGGTTCTGACCGGTGATCAGATGTCCGTCGCGTACGGCATGCATGCCGAAGTCTTTGTCGTTCTTCTCGAAGATCCCGCCCTGAGCCTCGAGCTCCGACTGGAGCAGGAAGGGTACGACATCGGTCAGGCCGGCAGCCTTCTCTTCCGAGTTGGTGAAGCCGTTGACCTTGCGCCCCTTGACCAGTGCATCACCGTTGGCAAGCGTGGCTCCCAGCAGTGCAGACGGCCCGTGACAGACTGCCGCGATGATCCTGCCGTTCTCGAACGCTGCCGCGATCTTTTCACCGACGGCCGCCGTCTGGCGAAGATCCCACATCGTACCGTGACCACCGGGAAAGAAGATCGCATCGTAGGCAGTCGTATCGACCGTGGCGATGGCAGCCGTGTTCTTCAGGGCCTTCATCGCCTGGTCGTCCGACTGGAAGCGCTTGACCGAATCGGTCAGCGTATCTTCGGTGGCGGAGGACGGATCCGCCGGTGGCTCACCACCGACGACGCTGGCGATATCGACATCGATACCGTGGTCCTTCAGGGCGTAGTATGGGGTCGCCATCTCCTCCCAGTAAAACCCGGTAGGGTTGTCGGTCTCACCCAGCTGAGCGTGGGAAGTCAGTACGAGAAGTGCGCGCTGGTTACTCATGGATAGCCCTGAAGTGATAAGTCAGGGAAGGACAGTGGGGCCGGGACCCGGACACGACAACCGAGACAAGGCTCGGGCGCCTGCAGGGTCCGAAGTTTTGAAGAATCTATCATCGAAGATCCAACGATCGATCCGGCGGACATCTCACCCGCATCTCCGGGTCACGACGTCTGGCTGGTGATCCTCCCACCTGGCAGTAGCGTGTTCAGCGTCATGCACCGGGCAGATCAGGCCTCGGCCGTCTGAACCGGCACGCCGGCGTAGCCCTGTGCGCGGGAACGCTCCACGAGCCGGTTATAGATCGACTCTGCCTCGGCTGCAAGTTCGTCGGAGAGTTCGGCAAGGGTATCCGCCCGGCTGCCTGGCGCGCGGAAGCGCTCCGCCGCCGCCGTCAGCGTGCCCGTCGCGGTATCACCCAGATGCAAAGCCGATGCAAGCTGACCCAGATCGGCTTCACCGTTGTGCAGTAACGACTCATAGCCGATGAACTGTGTGTGCTCCGGCGCTTCGTCGAGAACGAATCGATAGGCATCGACCCAGTAGTGCAACCAGAACAGCCGCTCCTTCGGATCGAGAGCGATCTCGCCCGCGAAGCGGATAGGCCGGAAATTGTCGCCGAAATCGTGATGGCCGATCCAGCGCATGTAGTTGCGGGCGAATGCATCGTCCTGGTGCATCTCGAGGAAACGCAGGTGCTGGGTATGCAGGGAAGTGACATGAGTGGACGGATGCCGGTAGCACAGCAACAGATCCGCGTCGGCGAACACCGAGCGAAGGGCACGCAGACGTGCCAGGTTCGCGTTGTTCTTCGACAGATAGCGCAAGGGCGGTTGCGAAGCTACCGTACCTTCATCGGATTCAACGCCAGCCGATGCGTTGGCGGCTGGTGTATCCGCCGTCCGCGATTGCCTGTCGTCGGCATCCAGACCCTTGAGGCACACCAGCTTGCGTGCCAGGTTGACGAAGGCCTCGCGAAACCGTGAATCAAGGTCTGCAGGTTTCAGCGGACGCATGCCGCCATCTTCGAAGACCACCTTGCCCAGGTAGTTGACCCACAGGACTTCCTCGAAAGCTTCGGGGCTGTCGTAGGAGACGAGCATGCCATCGCCATGGGCGCGTTCCTGCACCTCGCCCTGCTTGCGTGAACCTGAACTCAAGCGATTCCAGAGCAAGGGGTTGAGTACGAACGGCATCTGCCGATAGGTGAAGCTGGCGAATCGCTCGGTGTCGTGCAGCAGTTCCAGCAGCAGTGTCGTTCCGGCTCGTGGCAAGCCGGTGACGAAGACGGGGCGCTCCACGGTAAC
>CBDCAW010000048.1:0-34810 GCA_965214025.1 Granulosicoccaceae bacterium | reverse complement strand
CGATCGTGGGGCCGGCCGAAGCCCTGGTGGTCGACGATACGCGTCTCGATGCCCTGTTCGTGTGCCCAGCCGAGCCCGGCGGCGTCGGGACGGTTGCTGATGACGGCACAGACCTCGGCCTGCAGTCGACCGTCACGAATGGCCGCGACGATGGCTCGCAGGTTCGAACCGCGGCCTGAAACGAGCACGACCAGCCGAGGCAGCCAGGTTCTCGGTCGATGGGCGCTGCCCGGCAACCGAATCAGAGCATCACCCGAATCAGGGTTCATAGACGACCTGTGGCGTGCCATCATGGGCTTCCACCTCGCCGATCACGGCAATGCGTTCACCGGCCGCCTGCAATCTGCCGATGGCAGCATGTGCCTTGTCCGCGTCGACCACCAGCGTCATGCCGATTGCCCGCAATTGAAGGTGCGCAACATTTCGCTGTCTGAGATGTTGCCGGCGGTCTGCAGCCAGTCGAACACGGGCGGCATCTGCCACTGGCTGCGCTGTAGCCGCGCCCGAGTGCCAGCAGGCAACACGCGCGGCAGGTTGTCGCTCAGGCCACCTCCGGTGATATGTGCCAGGGCCTTCACCTCGACGTTGGCGAGCAGATCCGTAATCGAGCGAACGTAGATTACGTGGTGGGCTGCAGCAAGGTATCCGCCAGCGTGGCGACCGCACCGTGGGTTGCGTTGCTGCCCTCGTCACTGCGGATACCATCGCCACTGCCACTCCCCTGGGACAGTGTCGGGCTCGGGGCCGGCCGGTGCCGCTTCGCTGCGTGCATCGGTGCCACTCACGTCGAGCACCTTGCGGATCAACGAAAAGCCGTTCGAATGCGGGCCCGACGATGCCAGGCCGAGAATCACATCGCCCGCCGCGACCCGTGAGCCGTCGATGAGCGCGGACTTTTCCGCAATGCCCACGGCGAAGCCTGCCAGATCGAAGTCCTCGCCAGCGTACATGCCGGGCATCTCGGCCGTTTCGCCACCAAGCAGCGCGATACCGGCCTGTTCGCAGCCAGCGGCAATGCCGCCGATGACTCGGGCCGCGCGCTCGACATCCAGCTTGCCGGTGGCGAAGTAGTCAAGGAACCATAACGGTTCGGCGCCACACACGAGAATGTCGTTGACACACATGGCCACCAGATCGATACCCACGGTGTCGATGCCGGGCCGGCGCGGTTGCTCATCACCCTCGGTGCCGGCGTTGCTGTCGTCGGCCGCCGACATGTCGATGGCCAGCCGCAGCTTGGTACCCACGCCATCGGTACCCGATACCATCACCGGCTCGCGAAATCTTCCCACCGGTAGCTCGAACAGGGCCACCCGAAGCCGCCCAGCCCGCCCAGCACGCCGGGTGTGCGCGTGCGTTTCACCAGAGGCTTGATGCGTTGAACGAGAGCCTCGCCAGCGTCGATATCGACTCCGGCATCGGCATAGCTCAGACTGTCGCGGGAGGCGTGTTGCGTCATGGGTGTGAGGTACGAGGTGTCAGGACCGGTCAGTGAGCCGGTCAGCGGGCCAGGGGCATCAAGCCGTTCATCGGGCCGGTCACCGGGCCAGGCGTCAAGCAGTGAAGAGGTGCCGTCGCGGTTTGTGGAGTCGTAAGTGGCGAAACAGTGGAAATGACGCCGGCACGGTTGCACAATGCTCGCATGATACGCGCTTTCATGAATACACCTTGTCCAAGGCAATGCCGGGCGTCGCAGGCGTACGCCGGGTCGTCTGTCAGGGCGGTTGCCGGAACGTTCGCCGAAGCATTCGCCAAGGCATTTCGCCAGCTCATTCGCCGTACGCCGGTCGCGCCTGACGCACCTTCCGCTGCTGCGCACGAACCGATGCGCCGGCAGGCTGGCAGTCGCGATCGGTATTCTCGCGCTGATGGCGCTGATGCCTGCCCGTGCGCAGACCGATGCCTACAGCGTCGGAAGTCGCCATCAGCGATCGTGATGATGATCAGAAACAGGAAGCCTTCACGCTGGCCATGCGTCAGGTGCTGCTGGCCAACAGCGGCGACAAGACCCTGCTCAACCGCAACGATGTACGTTGCCGGTGTACGCGATGCCGAGTCGTTCGTGGAACAGTTCCGGTATCGGGTTCCGGAGCCCGGTACTACCATCGATCGCAAGACGCCGGTAACAGATCTGGTTCGTCAGAGCGGCGAAGCCACTCAACTGATGCTGGTGCGATTCGATCGCGAGCGCATCACTGCCCTGATCGAAGGCGAGCAAGACGATGCCGCTGTCGACGAAGAGCGGGAGCTGACCGACGTGGCTGCCGAGGTGCCTACGTCCGCACTGGTCTGGATGCTGATCGAGGATGGCCCGCGTGACATCCTGGTCACCGGCGACAACGTGATCAACGTGCAGAGACGCGCGATCGAGATCGCCGGAGCCGCTGGTTTCAGTCTGCGCTTCCCGGTCGGTGACGAGCTCGATACCGCGGTTCTGGAGTTGGAGGAGCTGCGTATGCTGCCGGCGCTGAATGCGAATCGACGGAGCGCTTCCGGGTTCGGCAAACCGGATGAGGGGCGCAGGGCCGCGCGGGCAGGCGCCTTCGCGGGTTCGGGCGCAGAGGGCAGGTCGGAACTCGATGTCACCGACGCGGCCGCTGTGGACGGGCAACGCCACCGACGATGGCGAAGCTCGCGAGCCCCTGACGCCGCTGCAACGTCTGCAGCGAGCGTCGGAGCGTTACGCCGAACCCTTGATTCTCGTCGGGCATGTCCAGCGTCAGCCACTGCGTGGGTGGGCCAGCGCCTGGCAACGTATCGACATCAAGGGCGATCGGCAAAGCGATACCCGCTTCACTTCGGAAAGCCTGGACGACGCCTTGCAGAAGGGGCTCGGCTGGCTGATCCCGGCGCTGGAGGGAAATCTGCAGGACGCCGAGGACGATCGTTTCGCCAATGAGCGTTCCGCAAGCGAGGCACTGGTCTGGGTCAGTTCGCTGGACTCCACCAAGAGCTATGCACGTACCCTGAAGTTTCTCGGCCGTTTGGACGGTGTCGCCACGGTTTATCCGAAGCGTGCCGGCGCCGACGGCATGATTTTCTCGCTAGCGCCGCGCAAACGCCCTGAGTAGCCTCAACGCTGCCTTACCCGGTGTGAATTGGCTACGGCCGGTTGCGAAACCCAGGGTGGCCTCGCAAAGCCGTCTGGGGCGTAACACCGAACTCGCGCTGGACTATATCGGCCCCGACCGGTGAGTGACGGCCGGCGGCGTTCTTTCATGCCGCACTCGGATACCCCTGCAGTATCAGGGGCTATGGTGAAAGCTGGCCCGAGGGTGGGCCGGTGGTCCTTTCCCATGAAGGTGAAGGGCTTCGAGCCCGCCGTTGCCGTGCGGGAGGGCTGCTAGCGTGCATCCGCAGATGGTTCTGCCGCTCGACACGACGCCTGCCTGTTCGTTCGATACCTTTTCCGTCAATGACGCAAATCAGGAAGCCATTGCCAGCCTGCGCGGCTTCGTGACCGGAAACTTCGACGAAAAGCAGATTTTCCTGTGCGGCGAGCGTGGCGTCGGCAAGAGTCATCTGCTGAATGCGTCGTGCTACGCCGCCACCAGCTTCGGTTATCGCGCCGCCTACCTCGCCGGCGAACTGCTCAATGACCCTTCGGCTCTCGATGCACTGGAGCAGTTCTATCTGGTTTGTCTGGATGATCTTCAACGGCTCGATCACGCAGCCGAAGTTCATCTGTACCATTGCATCAACCGATGCCGTGAATCGGGCACGCGCCTGTTGTTATCCGCTGATCGTGCGCCGGTGGCGCTCGGCCTGGAGTTGCCGGACCTGCTCACCCGTCTCAGTTGGGGGCCGGTCTATCATCTGCCGTCTCTGACGGATGCCGACCTGAGGCTGGCCCTGGTTCACGAATTTCAACGCCGCTCGCTGACGGTTTCACCGGACGTCATCGATTATCTGCTGCGCCGAGTCTCGCGAAACCTGCAAGACCTGAAGTCGCTGGCGGGCGAGCTTGATCAGGCATCGCTCAGTGCCCAGCGGCGGGTGACGATTCCGTTGGTGCGGCTGGTGCTTGCGGACCATGGCGAGGCGGGTTCGTGAGTGCACTCGAGGCCACCGTATAACCCGATTCACACGTCGACTGCATACACCTGCAGGGCCCGGTGCCGTGACAATCCCCTACCTGCACCGAGAATCCCGAGCCTGTAAATGTCAGACCCCTGCGCAATGCTACCGATGTACGACTGGCCCGAAGTGCGCCAGGCGACCGACAGGCTCTGGTGCGACCTGCGCGATGCGTTACGGCAGGTCGGTATACCGGCACCTGCCGCATTGACGCGTGATCGATCACTGGAGGAGCTTTGGAATTCACCGGCCCTGATACTGGGCCAGACCTGCGGTATGCCATACGTCAGCGCGTTACGCGACAAGGTTGCCTTGTTGGGCACACCGGACTATGCCGTTCCCGGCTGTGATCCGGGCTGGTACCGAAGCGTGATAGTGGTCCGTGCTGACGAGCGTGCCGAAAATCTGTCAGGTTTTCGTGACCGTCGCTGGGCGTTCAACGAGAAGCTAAGCCAATCCGGCTATCAGGCGATGTTGCATTGTCTGCATGACGAAGGCCTCGCGACGGTGGAGTTCTTCCAGCCTGTGCACAGTGGCAGTCATCGTGCATCGGTCCAGCTGGTTGCGGGCGGTAAGGCCGACCTTGCATCCATCGACTACGTCAGCTGGCGGCTTGCGCGTACGTTCCTGCCGGAGTCCGATCGCCTGCGTGTTCTTCAGCTCACCGCGCCAACCCCGGGGCTGCCGTATATCGCAGGGCTCGGCTCCGGCGCCGGTCCCGCTGTCTCCGGTTCGGAGGGCGCAGTAGCGGCGGCGGCCATCGGGTCGGCCATCGACGAACTACCCCCGTTTATCAGTGACACGCTTGGTTTGAGGGGCTTTTGGCATTCCACACCGGCCGACTACGACGTCATCCAACAGCGCAGGTTGTAGAGCATGCCGCGAGTCGGTTCAGAACGGGAACACAGGTCGGCGGCTGTGAATGCTCACCGCCCGTCCGGACTGGGAACCGTGACTCATTTTCGTACCGTCCAGACGTCGGGACTAAAAACCGTGACTCAATTCCGCGCCGTTCAAACGTCGGGACAGGAAACCGTGACTCAATTCCGTACCGTTCAGATGTCGGGACATGAAACGGTGACCCACACCCGTGCGTATCGACATCTGCCACACGCTAAGCGACCGGCAGGCGCGATTCCGCCAGCTCCGCCCAGAAGGAGCAGCCGATCGGGATAAGCTCGTCGTTGAAGTCGTAGGCGGGGTGATGTAACTGAGCCGTATCGCCGTTGCCCACCTGGATATAGGCACCCTTGCACGCCTCGAGCATGAAGGCGAAATCCTCACCACCGGTGGTGCGCGGCGCCTCGCGGTCCACGGCACCTGCCACGACTTCTGCCACATCGGCCATCAGCGCGGTTTCCCGTTCATGATTGACAAGACTTGGATAGCCGCCTGCGTGCCATTCTATGGCGGCCTCGGCATCGTAGGCCTGGGCGGTCAGCGATGCCAGTGCACGGATGCGCTGCTCGATCAGTGAACGATTGTCCGGTTCGTAGGTGCGCACCGTGCCGCGCAGGGTGGCATGCGACGGAATCACATTGTAGGCATCGCTCTCGGTGCGCACGCTGGTGACCGAGACCACCGCCGTGGTCTGCGGGTCGGTGTTGCGGGCAACGATGGATTGCAGGGCCATGACGATAGCTGCGGCCACCAGCGTGGCATCGACGGTCTTGTTCGGGCGAGCCGCGTGCCCACCCTGACCTTGCACGACGATCTCGAACGTATCCACCGCCGCGTAGAACACGCCCGGCCGAATCTGGAAATGGCCGAGCGGCAGCCCGGGCATGTTGTGCATGCCGTAGATTTCCTGAATGCCGAAGCGCTCGATCAGGCCGTCCCTGATCATGGCCTCGCCGCCCGCGCCACCTTCTTCCGCCGGCTGGAACACGACGATCACGTTGCCGTTGAAGTTGCGGGTCTCGGCCAGATACTTCGCTGCTCCCAGCAGCATGGCGGTGTGCCCGTCATGACCGCAGGCATGCATTCTTCCTGGTGTGCCAGAGCTGTATTCCAGATCGGTATCCTCGAAGATAGGCAGCGCATCCATGTCGGCACGCAATCCGATCGCGCGGCCCGCGCTATCCTGTCGTCCCTTGATGACGCCGACCACACCGGTACGGCCGATGCCTTCGACCACCTCGTCGCAACCGAACTCACGCAGCCGTGCAGCTACCACGCTCGCGGTCCGATGGGTGTCGTAGAGCAGCTCGGGGTGCGCGTGCAAGTCATGCCGCCACTCGGTGATCTCGGCGTGCAGGTCTGAAAGGCGGTTCTTGATCGGCATGGGGTAGGCAGGGTAGAGGGTTTTAGTAGGGAAGGGTTGGGATGGTGGGTTGTCAGGCGCAAGTATTCGGTAGCGCCTCGGTCATGGCTTCCAGGCGCGACACGCAACGTTCGCATTCGCGGCGGAACCACTGTTCGAACGCCACCACCGGCTCACGTTCCGTGGTCAGCTCCGATACGCTAAGGCAATAGGGCTGGCTCAGCAACAATCGCTGCGGCACGGGGATCACGAGTTCTTGCCGCTCCACCATGTCGGCCACCAGCAGACCTTGTATCAATGCAACTCCCAGCCCACCGATCGCAAGATCCAGCGCTACCTTGGATGAATTGACGGTCAGTCCGCCGCGGTTCGAGCGCCTATGACCGCCGAGCCCGGCGGTGTCGAACCAGCGCTGCCAGGCTGGAAAGGTGGCGGCCGACTGGCCCCAGTCGGTATGTATGAGCGGTACCCGCAGCAGTGCATCGGCCGCTGCAGGCAGCGCGTGGCGTCTGGCGAAGTCAGGTGAGCACACTGCGTAGGCCGAATCAGCCAGTACCTCGGTGGTGACCTGATCTCGATAGTGAAACCGCCCGAACGACATCCTCACGTCGATGCGGTCTCGCTCGAAGACCACCGGATCCTCATCGCTGCGAATGGAGATCGCCAGATCAGGGTTGTCATCCAGAAACGCGTGGATATTCGTGCTCAGCCAACCCAGTGCGACCGAGGGCGGCACCGACACGGTCAACCTTGCCGGTGGAGCACTGCCGCCGAGCTGGCGCGATACGCTCGATAGCTCCTGAAAAGCGGTGTGCAGCCGCGGCAGGATCTCGTGCGCCGCCTCTGTGGGCACGATTCGACGATTCGTGCGCAGGAAAAGTTGCCGACCCATCTGGGCCTCCAGCGCACGGATCGATGCGCTGATCGCCGCCGGCGTGATCGACAGCTCCTGCGCTGCTGCCACGAAGCTGCCGGTGCGGGCAGCCGCTTCGAGAGCCTGCAGTGCCTTCAGTGACGGCAGCATCGGTTCATCTCCGTGGGGTGCCGGTGCAAGCTGAGATAGACAATATTTCTTTTTGTATCACGGAAAAAAAGTCGTTTTGATCAAATTAAGCTTTGCATTACGATGTCGATCCTGTCAATACTGATAGATCTAGTCGAGGTACTCATTGCCAAGCCATCGTTCCCTGTTCACGGAATGGCCAACCTGGTTTCTACTCGCAGGATGCTACGCGGGCTGGTTGTTCTTCACCTGGCTGGCCGCGCGATACGGGCTGCTGTTCCTGCTCCCCGCCGCGCTGTTGGTCACGCTGCATTCGTCACTACAGCACGAAGCCTTGCACGGCCATCCGACCAGGTCAGACTGGCTCAACGAACTGCTGGTGTTCCCGGCGCTCGGTTTGTACCTTCCCTACCGCCGTTTTCGCACGACTCATCGGGAACATCATCGAGACGAACGCCTCACCGACCCGTTCGATGATCCGGAAAGCTGGTACATCACCGATGATGAATGGCGATCGACCGGTCCATTCAAACGGGCATTGCTGAGCTTCAACGGCACCTTGCTCGGCAGGATGCTGGTCGGGCCGGCTTTGTCGGCATTCGGTTTCTGGCAGTCCGACTGGCGGTTGATCAGGGACGGCGATGCCGTGGTCCGGAAGGCCTGGGTGCTGCACTTGGCGGGTGTATCGCTCGTGGCAGGGTGGTTACTGGTATTGAATCTGTCGTTCGTGGTCTACGTGTTTCTCGTGGCCTATCCGGCAATGTCGGTGCTCATGATCAGAACCTTCATCGAGCACCGGGCTGCCGAGCAGATCGGTGATCGTACCGTGGTGGTGGAGGCCGGCTGGCTGATGGGAACCCTGTTTCTCAACAATAACCTGCATGCCGTGCACCACCAACGCCCCGGCGTGCCCTGGTACGAGCTGCCTGCGTTCTGGCGGATGGAACGGGTCGCGACACTTGCCCGGAACGGTGCCTACCATTACCCGGATGGCTATCGAAGCATTGCCAGGCGCTGGCTGTTCAGGCGCCGCGAACCGCTGCTGCACCCGAACCATGTGCGTGCCGACCCTGTGCGTGCCGATCCCTAGGCACCCAGGGGGCAATCGAGAACGGGCCCCTGTGGGAGGACCACTGGCACTCCAGCCCGTCAAGGAGTGCCGGAATCTACCGTTTACGCGGTTTTCTTCTTGTCTTTCTTCACGCGTGGCGGCCCTACATACTTCGCGTAGTGAATCGTGCCGCCGAACAGGACGAGGCTGAACAGCGTGCACAGCGCACCGAGCCATTGCTGGTCGGGCGGATTGTTGTACCAGACATCCACGCCCACCATGAAGTAGAACAACGACAGGAAACTCATCCACTGATGACTACGGCGCGTCGCGTGCAGGATTCCCCGCAGGGGTATCAGCAAGGGCAGCACCAGCAGGATGATCAGCAGGGAACGCGGCAGCCGCTCAGGCGGCGATATCCAGATGAACCAGTTCAACAGCAATAGCAGCAAACCGAAGTAGCCGACCAGCGTGGTCCAGCGCGCAACGGCTATGCGGTTCATTCCGAACTCCGCGCGTCCCGACCGGCGTGCTTCAACCGTGTGGCCAGCGTTGCCACCCGTTCGCCCAGGGCAACGCAAAGGGCGGATTCGATATCGTCCATTTCCCGCTTGCCATCCTCGCCCGACACATGGCTGGGGCCGTAGGGCGTGCCACCGGCCGTGGTCTTCGTCAGCCCTGGGTTGGCATAGGGTAGGCCGCAGATCAACATACCGTGGTGCAGCAGCGGCATCATCATCGTGATCAGGGTCGTCTCCTGGCCGCCGTGCAGGCTGCCGGTGGAGGTGAAAGCCGCCGCCGGCTTGCCGGTGAGCGTGCCGCTGAACCAGTGTGCGGTCGTCTGGTCGAGGTAGTGCTTCAGCGAGGCAGACATGTTGCCGAAGTGCGTGGGGCTGCCAAGGATCAGACCATCGCATTCGGCGAGCTCTTCGAGCGTGGCATACGGTGCCCCGTCCGCCGGCACCGGATCGATCAACGGCTCGGTCTTCGCGGTCACCTTCGGTACCCGGCGCAGCATCGCCTCGCAGTCGGTGACGCTGTCCACCCCACGTGCGATGCGCGTCGCCAATGATGCGGTGTTACCACTGGAGGTGTCGAAGACGATCAAGACGCGTGTATTCATGGCTGCTGGTACTCGAAAGCGTTGGTGCCGGTTCAGGACAGGGGCCACGGGCGGAAACCTGCCGGCGATCGAAAGGGTGCGGCGACGCCTGCGAGGGTGAGCATAGCGTGCTCCGTCTCACAGTGCGGAGGCTTTCCTGGAACCTTCATCCGGCACGGCCTGCGCGTTTGCCCAATCGTTGGCTCAGCTCCTCCGGGCATCGAGCCGCTAGCCGTCTCAGGTTCCCAAACGCCTACGGTCATCTGTGCTCACTGAAAACGCTCGCCGGTTCGCCCACCCTATCAGCGGCAAGCTCGATCTGGTGGCACTACTCGACGGTCTGCTCATCGACGGACTCATCGAGGAGTCGAACCATCAGCTGCTGCGTTCACTGTCCACGCAGGGCTCGGAGACACGCGGGCCGCTGGAGCGTATTGCCGCCAGCGGCTGGAAATCCGTGCGTGACCCCGAGACGAAGATCGACCTGGACTTCCTCAGTCGCTGGCTGGCGAAGAAGGTCGATCTTCCCTGGATTCGCATCGATCCGCTGAAGGTGGATGTCGCGGCCGTCACCGCGGTGGCCTCGGCGGCCTACGCGAAGCGCTTCAACGTGATCTGTGTGGAAGTGGCTGCCGATCATGTGGTGTTCGGCACGGCGGAGCCGTTCTATGACGAATGGCAGCAGGAGCTGGCCCGTGTACTGCACAAGGACATCCGCCTGGCGATCTGCAACCCGCAGGATATACGGCGTTACCTCGACGAATTCTATTCGGTCTCGAAGTCGGTACTCGGGGCAAGCAACGATCACCAGCGTACCTCGCGCGCCGTGCAGAACCTCGAGCAACTCATGGAGCTGGGGCGGGGTGGCAAGCTCGAGGCGAACGACAGTCATGTGGTCAGCATCGTGGACTGGCTGTTGCAGTATGCCTACGAACAGCGCGCCAGTGACATTCACCTGGAGCCGCGTCGCGACACCGGAGGCGTGCGCTTCAGGATCGACGGAGTAATGCAGCCGGTGTACGACATGCCGGCAGGCGTCATGGCAGCGGTGACCAGCCGCCTGAAAATTCTCGGCAGGCTCGATGTGGCAGAGAAGCGCCGTCCGCAGGATGGCCGCCTGAAGACGCGCAACTCCGATGGCAAGGAGGTGGAACTGCGGATATCCACGATGCCCACCGCGTTCGGCGAGAAGATGGTGATGCGTATCTTCAACCCCGAAGTGCTGGTGAAGGACCAGAGCGCACTGGGCTTCGATACACGCGAGGCGGGCATCTGGAACAGCATGATTCAGCAGCCCAACGGCATCCTGCTGGTCACCGGCCCGACCGGATCGGGCAAGACCACCACGCTCTACAGCAGCCTGAAGCGGCTTGCGACGCCTCAGGTGAACGTATGCACCATCGAAGACCCGATCGAACTGGTGATGCCCGCGTTCAACCAGATGCAGGTCCAACACAACATCGAGCTGGATTTCGCGGCAGGCGTGCGCACCCTGCTCAGACAGGACCCCGACATCATCATGATCGGCGAGATCCGTGATCTGGAAACCGCGCAGATGGCGGTACAGGCGGCACTCACCGGCCACCTGGTGCTCTCCACGCTGCATACGAACGACGCCCCGGCTGCCGTGACACGGCTGCTCGAACTCGGCGTACCGTACTACCTGATCCGCTCCACCCTCATCGGCGTGATCGCCCAGCGGTTGATCCGCACCTATTGCCCTCATTGTGTGGAACGGGTGGAAGCCGACCCGGAACAATGGAAGACACTGATGGCGCCGTGGAAGGCGGAGACGCCGACCCATGTCAACCGGGCCGTGGGTTGCCTGGAGTGTCGCCAGAGTGGTTTCCTGGGCCGCGCGGGCATCTACGAATTGTTGCAGATGGGGCCGGGCACCAAGGAGCACATCGTGCCCAACCTGCATCTGGAGGATTTGCGCAAGCAAGCCTTCAAGGAAGGCATGCGTCCTCTGCGGGTGAGCGGGTTGGCCAAGGTGGCACAGGGCAAGACGAGCTACGAAGAAGTGATGAAGGTGACGCCTGCGCCTCTACTGGGGTAGGGCATTCCACTGGCGAGTTACACCCCGGTATGTGCCTCGCTTTTCAGGAGTGAAATCTGATATCGTTGCTCGCCGATGAGCGTTGCGCGGTGTGGCCTGGATGCCACTGGTTGCTGCCGGCACGATGGGTAGCGATACCATCGCAGCTCGCGTCCTCATCCCCTGACTCCGACTAGCGGGTCGTACCCACGGTTCGAATTCGTCCAGTGCAGTTCGCCCAGTGCAGTTCGCCCAGTTCATTTCGCCCGGTCCAGAGAAAGCTCTTGATGGAAAATTTGCTCGTGATCAATGCCAGCCCTCAGGGTGACGCGTCGCACGGTCGTCAATTGACAGCACGGTTCACCCGCCTGTGGGCCGAGAACAATCCGGACGGCGTGGTCGTCGAGCGTGACATCGGCCGCCAGCCCGTTCCCCATGTGGATGAACAGTGGATCGGCGCCGCTTTCACGCCGGAAGAAGCGAGGAGTTCCACCCAAAGGGCTGCGCTCGAGGTCAGCGATGAGCTGGTCGCCGAACTGAGGAACGCCACGGCAGTCGTGATTGGTTGCCCGATGCACAACCTGACCGTACCCAGCACCTTGAAAGCCTACATCGATCAGGTGATCCGCATTGGGGTGACGACCAAGTTGGTGCCTGATACCCCGCACAGCCCCTATGTCGGCCTGTTGGATGACAAGCCCACCTACCTGATGTTCGTTCGAGGTGGCTACGGCTACGAACCGGGCCAGGCATACGCCCCACTAAATTTTCAGGAGCCTTACCTGACTGCCGTGCTGGGTATGTTGGGCATTCGGAATGTACAGGCGCTCAGCCTGGAATACTCCACCATCGATGACAGTCGCTTCGGCGATCTGCTCGACCAGATCAATACGCGTATCGATCGGATCTTCGATTAGACGTCGAGAGCGATGCCGCGTGACCAGTGATCCTCACAAACGAGTGATGCCGAACCCGTCATCGTCACGGGCGAGGACCACGAGATGTTGCAGCACAGCGAGATAACCCACCCACAACGCCAAGACAACTGGTAAGGAGAGTTCGACATGCTTTCGAGAAACACGGTTCGTTACCTGCTGACCTTTCTTGCTCTGATCGGCTTCAGTCTGTCAGCCGGGCCGCCGACAAGAAGATCGGCATACTCGTGTACGACGAAGTGCTGACGAGCGATGCCGTCGCACCGACTGAAGTGTTCGGGGTTGCATCGCGAAAAGCCTGGTTTTCAGACTATGAAGTGTCGCTGATCAACGTTGAACGGGAAGAGACGGTGACCACCGAGGAAGGATTGACTCTCGAGGTCGATGCCAATATCTACGATGATCTGGATCTGGACGTTCTGATCGTCAACAGCGCCTACGACATGGAATGGCTGTTCGAGAACGAAGACCTGACCAGTTTCATGAAAGATCAGGCTGAAAAGGTAGAGTGGCTCGCCAGCAACTGTTCAGGTGCCTTTCTGTATGCCCATGCAGGGCTTCTCGACGGCTATGAAGCAACGACCTGGGCCGGCGGCGAGTCGGATTTGCAGAAGCAGTTTCCGGAGATCGATGTGATCGTCGATCAGAACGTCGTGGTCGATCGAAACCGGATTACCAGCAATGGTGGCGTGCCGGCCTATCAGGGTGCGCTGGTGCTTTTGGGCCTCATGAGCGGTGAAGGCAATGCCAAAGAGGTGTTCGAGACCATTCAGTTGAACCGGATCACTCCCTGGTCGGAGATCGTCAAATACAACCCTGAAACCTAGTTCGGAATCAGGGGTTCGACTGTTCTCGTCGGCAGGTTCAGGCCGTTGCTGCAGAGTACCCGCGCGCCAGTTCTGCAAGCTTGGCCCGAGCCCGCCAGCGCCCGAGCAACCATAGCCTGTCCACGAACAGCGTGCCGTCGAGGTGATCGATCTCGTGCTGGATGCAGACGGCGTGCATGCCCGACGCTTCCTGCTCGAACTGCTCACCAGTCACCGTCTGGGCGCGAACTGTGATATGTGTATGGCGTAGCACCTTGCCGACGATGCCGGGTACTGACAGGCAGCTCTCCTCGATGATGCCGGGCGTGGACCTCGTCAGTACTTCCGGGTTGATGTAGATCTGCCCGGCAGACCGATCGTCCGACAGGTCGGCCACCAGAATGCGGCTCATGCAGCCGATCTGCGGGGCACACAGGCCGATACCGCCGCTGGCGTACAACGTGTCGAAGAGGTTTTCCACGCAGCACTGCGTTTCTTCGTCGAAGCGGGTGACCGGCGCAGCGCTCTGGCGCAGCCGTGAATCAGGATACTCGACGATGGGCAGACAGGTCATGGCTGTCAGGCTCCTTCAGGTGACCGGACTGGTGCGGGAGTCCAGACTGCCAGGCCGCGCCGACGCCGCTTCGTCGGGGCGAGACGGCGGGAGCGTCGAGTCCTTCTGTACCGGATCGACGGCAGATTCCGGCTCTGCGGATAACCGGCGAACCAGGGGGGCCGTGGCAATCACCGTCACGATCAGCAGGAACATCTCAATGCCATACACCGTGAGGTAGCCGTTGGCGATCGCGGGAAAGCCGAACCAGCCGTCGCCGGTGCCCTGCGTAGCATTGACGAGATCACGGATGCCGCTGCTCAGTGCAACGCCCAGACCGGCGGCGGTGGCCTGCACGGCACCCCAGGCGCCCAGTGCCAGCCCTGTCTGATCCTTTGGTGCCCGATTCATCGTGGCCGTCAGCGTGCCGTGGCCGAACAGGGCGCCACCGAATCCGATCAGGAAGTTGCCGGCCAGGAACAGGCCGGGCATGCTCAACGGAGCCGCCGATATCACGAGCGCGAAAGCCGGCAGACCGATGAGTGCGCCTGCCCGGGTGACGCGATAGGCATCGGCACCACGCCCGAGCACATATGAGGCATAGGCGAAACCGGATAGCCCGCCCAGTGCCAGCAACGCGGTGAGCCGAGTCGTCGAACTCACGCTCATCGCCAGCACCTGGCCACCGAAGGGTTCGATGAGAATGTCCGCCATCGTGAAGGCCATGGTGCCGATACCGATGATGATCAGGCGGCGTACCGTGTCCTTGCCCTCGCAAAAGCTTGCCCAGGATTCGCCGAAACTCGGGTCCGGGGCGGCGGGGGTCGCACCGCGCGGCGGACGTCGCCGTTCCTGTTGCCACAGTGCCAGCAGGTTCAGGCCCACGGTCAGGACTGCCGCCCCCTGAATCACCTGTATCAGCCGTCCGTTCGTGAATTCCTCCAGCGCCATACCGAAGACCAGCGAACTGACCATCATGCCCAGTAGCATCATCACGTACATCAGGCCGACCACGCGCGGATGCGATTCGGGCGGCGTGAGATCCGTGGCAAGAGCCAGGCCTGCAGTCTGCACAGTGTGTACGCCGGCGCCGACCAGCAGGAAGGCCAGGGCGACCGAACCGTAGCCGATCCATGCCGAGTAGAGTTCAGCCTCGCCTCGGCCTGCGAGTACCAACAGTGCGAAGGGCATGATGGCGAAGCCGCCGAACTGCATTAGTGTCCCTTTCCAGATGAACGGAACACGACGCCAGCCCAGCTCGCAGCGATGGGTATCCGACTTGTAACCGATCAGCGCACGGAACGGTGCGAACACCAGCGGCAGGGCGAGCATGAGGCCCACGAGTGCCGCCGGTACCTCGAGCTCCACGATCATCACACGGTTCAGTGTGCCGACGAGCAACACCAGCGTCATACCGACGGAGACCTGGAACAGGGACAGCCTCAACAGCCTGCCCAGAGGCAGATCGGGCGTGGCAACGTCTGCAAAAGGCAGAAACCGGGAGCCGAACGAGGCCCAGGAACGCATCATGCGCTGGCTGAGACGATTCATCGAAATACCTGAAGGCTACGCACTTCTAGAGTTCGGGCCGTGCTGGAACCGCACCAGTGTTCAAGTGTTCCCATGGTACTTCCAGCTGGCGCTTCCAGCAGCGGCGATCAGGGTATCAGGCTATCAATCACTCCTTTAAGTGTCAATTAAAAGTGACACAAAAAAGTGTAAGCCAGAGTGGACATCTGTTTTGGCCATTGCTAGCATCGAAGGCACGTTCACCCGTCGACATGGCGAGACAGGTGCGACTGCAGTTCGTTCGAGAGCAGGTCCCTACGTGCGGGGCGAGCACGAGAGAGAGGGCGGGTTGTCGCCTTCATCCTGAGAGAGATGCAGAGATGAGTACTGATACCGTGAATTCGGACGGGGACCGTGTTTGGCCAACGGGCTTGACCATCAAGGAATCCGAAGAGCTGCACAAGCACGTGATCGATGGCGCGCGTGTGTTCTTCGTGATCGCGCTGTTCGCGCATTTCCTCGCCTGGGTTCTCAGCCCCTGGCTGGGCTGATTGAGTCACCCCTGTTATCCCCATTAAATTCGAGAGGACGTAAACATGAATCAGGGTAGAGTCTGGTGTGTAGTGAGCCCCACCGTAGGTTTGCCTTTGTTGCTGGGCAGCGTGGCGCTAATCTCGTTGATCGTGCATGGATGTATTCTGGTCAACACTTCCTGGTACCCGGCATTCTACGGCGGTTGATCTTCAGGCCGGCCGTGCCGTAACAAGGGACAAGCCGGCCCTGGCGGTCGCAGCCGGGTCGGGTGATGGCTACTATTTCTTCGCGGGGAACGACGCAATGAACGTACGTTTGATTCCAGTGGGGCGAGTCTACGACTCCGAGGCGAAAGCGCGTGAGGCGGTCAACCGTATCACCGGTGCAGGATACTCGGACCGCTTCACCTCACTGTACACCGAGCCGAAGGAATCGGAGGAGGCGACAGCGAAGGCCATCGTGGCGAGTCACGAGGCGGGAGACTTGCCCCTGAACCACGCGATGGTCTATGCCCGGCAGGTTCACCAGGGCAGAGCACTGCTGTTGGCAACGCCACCTTTCAGTCACGGCAGCTACATCACCGGTCTGATGGACGATGCCGGTTCCCTGGAGCTCGACGAGCCGTTGCCGGCGCCACCGTCGAGGCTGGATTCCCCGTCGCCCCTGTCGGATTTTCTCGGGTGGCCGGTACTGTTGAAAGACGAGCCATCGCCGTTGTCAACGAAGCTTGGCCTGTCGCCGCTGTCCCACGGGCTGACGCGTTGCTCGAGGTGGTTTGGCGGGCCGTTGACCAAGCCGGGCTGGACCTTCTCCTCGAAAATCGGATGGAGGCTGAAGAGCGACAACCCCACACCATTGTCTTCGATGTTCGGGTTGAAGTTGCTGAGCGACAATCCCACGCCCCTGTCGTCACTACTCGGCTGGCGTCTGCTGGTCGACGATCCAGCGCCGTTGTCGCGGCGCGTCGGCAAGAAGCTGGCGGAGCATGACATCGCATCGAAAGTCGGCGTGTCGAAAGACGGGGCGGCCGAACACGGGGCGGCCGAAGAGGGCGAGACCTCTGTGCAAGGCAAGGGTGACAGCAGTGCCGGTCTACCGCTTCTGATCGATGATCCGACGCCGTTGTCTTCGAAACTTGGCCTGCCGGTATTGATCGACAAGCGCTGAGACAGTTCACTGGCTGAATGCCTCGGCAACGGCGGAGGTAGTCGGCGGACATCGGTGTCTGGAGCACACATGTTGAACAACACGACTGCTCTGGCCTTCGATCATCTCGCGATCGTTGCTCCTTGCGTCGAGGCAGGTGTGGCTCACGTTCGCGAGCACATCGGTGTTGACGTACCTGTCGGTGGTGAACACCCGCTGATGGGCACGAAGAATCATCTGATGAGTCTTGGCGAGGCGTGCTTTCTGGAGATCATCGCGATCGACCCCGCTGCACTCGCACCCGCGCGCCCTCGCTGGTTCGATCTCGACCGGCGTGGCGACGTGCCGGCACGGCTTGAGCACTGGTTGGTCGGCACACCGGATCTGGATGCAACGATCGCCGAGGCCGGGGCTCTGGCCGGTAAGACATTGAAGCAAACGCGTGGTGATCTGACCTGGCACCTGTCCGTGCGCCCAGACGGAGCACTGCCATTGGGCGGTGCATTTCCGAGCTTTCTGCAGTGGCCCAGGGGGCCGCACCCGGCGCATCGCATGGCGGACCTCGGCTGCCGCCTCGTCGAGCTGGAGATTCGACATCCCGAAGCAGAGCGAATCTCGAACTTCCTGGCAGGACGGCTGAGCGATAAGCGCGTCGTCATCGTCGCGGGTGCTGACGTCACGTTGCGTGCTTCGATCAAGACGCCTGCGGGGCTGCGAGAGCTGCGGTAAGTGCTGCGGCGTCGATGGCAGTGCTGCAGCGACTACTGCGTCGGGTCTTTTGTCTGCCGGGCCCGGTAGGCATCGCGAAGTGTGTTCATCCGGTTTGCGAAATCCGCCGGGTGGGCCGAGTCTTCAAGCACCGCGACGAGTGCACCGTCGGGGTCGATGATGCCGACGGTGGAGGTGTGGGAAACGACATAGAAGCGATCGCCGGGCTTGTGATCCTCGATCTCATAGCGCACTTGCATCTGAGTCGCGAGATGGTCGATCTGCCGGCGCTCACCGGTTGCCCCGTTGAACGCCGGATGGAAGTGCCGAACGTACTCACCGAGCCGCGCGGGCGTGTCGCGTTCCGGGTCGACCGAGACTAGCCAGGCCGTCCACGAGTCGTTTGCCCATCCAGAGCCTTCAAGTTCCTCGATGACCCCGGCAAGGGTGGACAATGCCACCGGGCACACATCCGGGCAGAACGTATACCCGAAGTACACCATGTCCCAATGGCCGACAAGCGTTTCGTCGCTCAGCGTACCGCCGGTGTGGTCAGTGAGCGTGAAGCCATCGATGGGCTTCGGTGGCTCGATGAACCGGTTTTCGGCGGCGGCTGTGTGGCCTGGAGACATCTGCTCGACACTGCCTGCGCCCTGTGCATCGGCCGCTTGAACTGCCAGGCACAGAACGAGAGTGACTGGCAGCCATCCGGTCATCAGTTCAATTCACCCTCGTCCATCATCTCTTCACCTTGGGGCATGGCGTCCTGATCAACGGTGCCATCTTCGCTCATCGCCTCGTCACCCATGGCATCGTGGTTCATCGTGCCGGTCTGTGCGCCATCGCGCTTCACCGGTACGTCGATCGACACCGTGCCGGCGTTCTCGAAGCTCAGCTCGAGCGGCACCATCTCACCCTCCGCGAGTTCATCGTTCAAGCCGATCAGCATCACGTGTAGCCCACGCGGCTCGAGTACGGCATCCCCCTGGGCCGGAATGTCGATGACATCGATTTTCTCCATGTGCAACATGCCATCCTTTTCGAGATGCGTATGCAGTTCGATCGATTCGGCAGCATCGCCACTCGCGGATACCAGGCGATCAGCCTCGCTTCCTGTGTTGACTAGCCGCATGTAGGCGGCGGAGCTAACAGATCCTGGTGGAGTAGCCCTGATCCAGGGGTCGGCAACCTGAATGTCGGCATAGCTGACGCTCTTGCCGGGTGATGTTGCACAGGCACTGGCGAGAACGGTAACGGCCAACGCTGCCAAGGAGTAACGATGTTTCATGAGCAATCAGTAATGATCGAGTGGTTGAGGAAACCGGTCAGACCGCGCGGGTGGCCAGTGACAAACCTGATTCCGTTGTTTTTCGGAACTCGCTGCAAATGTCTCGGCAAAAGGGAATTCAGCGCTTGCAGAGAGCGTTTATCGAGCGCATAGCAATGAAGCGCACGCATCGGTTTTGTAAGATAACGCAACTTTGGTCGGCGCATCAATACAGCTGACATGGCTACCATCGAACCCCGCTATTCAGCCTGCAGGGACCACCAGGCCGCAGTGAGATCCCGGCGCGCTTGCGGTCGCCGGTTTTTCTGGCAGGTGATTATCGTGCCGACACCTGGGTATACGTATCTGTAAATTCACTGCCAGCAGGCGGCAAGGTTGACGCTTCATGATCCTTCCCAACGACAAGGCATCTGCCTCGTCTCCACATGAAACGCTAACCATAGGGCATCACATCATGAAAACTTCAATTCGCCAGGCCGCTACTGCCACCGTACTTGCCGTTGTTCTTGCCGCACCCGCCTTTGCCATGACCGCCAGCAGCCAATCCATACAGCAGAAACTGGATGCAGCGCATATCGACACCCACGGGCTGACCGTGTCGGTGAACAACGGGGTGGCTACCTTGTCCGGTGTTGTCAACGATGGTAGCGATCGCGCCCGTGCGGCACGCATTGCGCGGCATACCGATGGTGTCACCCGCGTGATCAACCTGATCACCACCAGCTGATTACGGCTCGCCATCGTTCCGATCGGTTTTAGCGCTCGGCAACAGCAACGGCCGGTTACCGCCGGGGTCTGTCACCCATTAGCCCTTGGGCATCGGTATACGGATTGTCTGTATACGGAATTGGATGACAGGCTCTCGGGCAGGGTGCCGACAACGGGTGCTTGTACGCGTTGCAAACGCCGTTACACTACGGACCCCGGCCATTCCTCCATTGACCCTCCAAGGAAATTCCACCATGAGCGACACTACTGCATACACACCTCCGCGCGTCTGGACCAGTGACAAGGAAAGTGGCGGCAAGTGGGGCAGTACCAATCGAGCGGTAGCAGGCTCCACTCACGAGCAAGCGCTACCGGTCGGTGATCATCCGCTGCAGTTACATTCGCTGGCCACACCGAATGGCGTGAAAGTGGGCATCATGCTCGAAGAACTGCTGGCTGCGGGCGAGTCCGGTGCCGAGTACGACGCTTGGCCGATTCACATCGGCGATGGCGATCAGTTCGGTAGTGGGTTCGTCGAGCTGAATCCGAATTCGAAGATTCCGGCGTTACTCGATCGTAGCGGTTCAGAGCCGGTGCGTGTGTTCGAGTCAGGCGCCATACTGTTGTATCTGGCCGAAAAATTCGGCAAGTTCCTGCCGCAGGAGCATGCCGTGCGCACCGAATGCCTGTCGTGGTTATTCTGGCAAATGGGTAGCGCGCCGTATGTCGGCGGTGGCTTCGGACATTTTTATGCGTATGCCCCTGTGAAGATCGAGTACTGCATCGATCGATTCACGATGGAAACCAAACGCCAGCTCGATGTGCTCGATCAGCATCTGGCAGAGCGTGAGTACATGTGCGGTGGCGACTATTCGATTGCCGACATCGCGATCTGGCCCTGGTATGGCGCCCTGGTGCTGAACGAAGCTTACGAGGCCGCGGAGTTCCTGCAGGCCGAGAGCTACACGCATCTGATGCGTTGGGCAAAGCAGATACGCTCGCGCGATGCCGTGCAGCGTGGTCGCAAGGTCAATCGGCTCTTCGGCCCGCTTGAGGATCAATTGCACGAACGCCATGCAGCCAGCGATTTCGACAACCGCACTCAAGACAAGCTTGACGCCGGAGCCTAGGAGCGATGATTCGTCATTGCGTGTTGCTACGATTCAAGGAGTCGGTTGATGATTCCCTGATCAACGAGCTGATGCAGGCGTTCGAGAAGCTGCCCGACACCATTCCGGGTGTTCGTGGCGTGGTAGCCGGGGCAAACGTCAGCCCCGAAGGCGAGGACCAAGGTTTTCGCCATGGTTTCGTGATGGATTTCGACGATGCTGCCGCCCGCGATGCCTATTTGGCGCATCCCGCCCATCGGGCCCTGGCAACCCGTACCGTGAAGGAACTGGATGGTGAGCTCGAGCGTGGTCTGGTGGTATTCGATATCGATCTCGGCTACTGAATTTCGGCTGCTGAAGGAAACCGTTTCACGCATCGGCATGCATTGCCGATACGCACGGGGGCAATACACACGGGGGAGGGAAGCATGACGCGCATCGGTATAGTCGCCGATACACACGGACTACTCAGACCTGCCGCAGTGGAGCGACTGCAGGGAGTCGACCTGATTCTTCACGCGGGCGACCTGGGCGCACCCACGATCGTACCGGCACTGGAGGCAGTGGCGCCGGTACGGGCAATTCGCGGTAATGTCGATCGGGACGATTGGGCGCAGGCCTGGTCGCCCATCGAGGCTTTCGACTACGCAGGCTACGGGTTCTACATGCTGCATGATCGCAAAGCGCTCACCATCGACCCTGCGGCGGCTGGATTCGACGTGGTCGTTTCCGGGCATTCGCATAAGGCACACCATGAAACCCTGAATGGGGTGCTGTATCTGAACCCCGGTAGCATCGGCCCTCGGCGTTTCAAGCTACCCACCACACTGATGCTGTTGACCGCCGACGTGCAGGGCCTGCACGTCGACCTGCAGACACTTCCGTAGCAATCCAGAACCTTACTGTGAACGGCTCGGCGGGGTTCTGTTGTGTCAACTTAACCTTACAATTTGGTCAAGTTCTATACCAATAGTTGATTGCAAATCAGAAGGATAGGTTGAAATACAACTTGCTTTCAACGGCTTATCAAGGCTCATGATGGCCTTCGATGCGGAAGGCCGGGCTCATTACGAGTGTCTACCCAGCAGTGTTGTGAGTGACGAAGACCGGTAATATTGTGCCGCTTGTCACAGATCCTATACTGAAACTACTGGGAGTTTTTATGAACCGACTAGTCAGGCGCGCATTCGTTGCGCCCGCGTTGGCGCTGGCGATGTTGCCTGCCATGGCCGACGCGACGTCATACAATACAGCCGGATCCAAATCTGGAGGTTCGAAATACGAAGCTCGCGTCTTCTATCTGACGTTCGAAGGGCAGCCTTACGATGGTGATGTATTTGCCATCAAGGGAAAGAGATTCATGCTGATGACCAGTGAGCAGAGGTTGAAGGGGCGTGTCTACAAATACAAGGACCTGCTTGTGTTCTGGGACAGAAGGCAAAGAGACTATGTGCTTGCCTCCGTGGAAAAGGTCGAGGATGGCGTTTGGAACAGCTGCTGGGGCAAGAGCATCGCTGATGTGAGGTCGTGCAGCGGCTCGGCCGTAGCCGCTCTGATTCAAACCGAAGAGCCGGCTGAAGATGATGTACCACCGGTGCCCGATGTGCCGGCCGAGCCGATGGAACCCGAGGAGCCCATGGAGCCGGAAGAGCCGATGGAACCCGAGGAGCCCATGGAGCCGGAAGAGCCGATGGAACCCGAGGAGCCCATGGAGCCGGAAGAGCCGATGGAACCCGAGGAGCCCACGGAGCCGGAAGAGCCAATGGAACCCGAAGAGCCTATGGAGCCGGAAGAGCCGATGGAACCCGAGGAGCCCATGGAGCCGGAAGAGCCCATGGAACCGGAAGAGCCGGCTGAACCCGAAGAGCCTGTAACTGGTGTCGATCCTGCGGAAGTGACCTGCGATGCTTCTTTTGGCGCAATGGAGGCAGCGATGCTGGCCGTGCACAATCAACTGCGTGCCCAGGCACGTAGCTGTGGTGGCGGATCGAACCCTGCGGTGGGCCCACTGCAGTGGAGCGACACGCTTGCCGAGGCAGCACGCCAGCATTCGGAGGATATGTCGAGCAACGACTTCTTCAGCCACACGAGCGAAACAACCGGATCTGATATCGGTGATCGGGCAGAAAGCGTCGGTTACGTGTTCAGCACGTTGGGCGAGAATATCGCTGGAGGCACCGCTGATGTAGTTGATGCTATGGACGGGTGGATCGACAGCCCGGGGCACTGCTCCAACATCATGAACGGCGACTTCACCGAAGTCGGCGTCGGCTGCTCCAACAGCAATGCCAATGCAGAATGGTATAACGGTGGAAACGGTGGATACTGGACGGCTTTTTTCGGTACTCCCCGATAATCCTCGGTAGAGACATTCAGGGCGTCTGGATCGATAGGCGCCCGATAGTCCAGTAAGAGTGGCCACCCGCCTGATCCCGCAGCCTGTCATGAGGCGATCGTCGGGCGGGGGCCTCGATTCATCTTTCTGTTGCGTCGCGATCGTGAACACTCGATCCCGCACGCAAAAACCTGCAGTTCACAGATCTTACTTTGAAACCATTGGAGGTTTTCATGCACCGATTATTCAGGCGCGTATTCGTCGCGCCGGTGTTGGCGTTGGCGATATTGCCTGCCATGGCGAACGCGGCACCATACAATACCGCTGAATCCCAATCTGCAGCTCGCGTTTTCTACCTGACGTATGACGGGCAACCCTACGATGGCGATGTATTCGCGATCAAAGGGCGAAAATTCATGCTGATGACCAGCGAGCAAGAGTTGAAGGGGCGGGTTTACAAATACAAGAACCTGCTGGTGTTCTGGGACAAAAGACAACAAGACTATGTGCTCGCGTCCGTGGAAAGAGTCGAGGCTGGCGTTTGGAACAGCTGCTGGGGCAAGAGCATCTCCGAGGTAACGTCATGCAGTGGCTCGGCCGTAGCCGCTCTGATTCAAACCGAAGAGCCGGCCGAAGGTGACGTACCACCGGAAGCGCCGGTGCCGGCCGAGCCCACGGACCCGGAGCAGCCGATGGAGCCCGTTGAGCCGATGGAGCCGGAACAGCCGATGGAACCCGTCGAGCCAATGGAGCCGGAACAGCCGATGGAACCCGCTGAGCCGATGGAACCGGAAGAGCCAATGGAGCCGGAACAGCCGATGGAACCCGTCGAGCCGATGGAACCGGAACAGCCGATGGAACCCGTCGAGCCGATGGAACCGGAAGAGCCGATGGAACCCGTCGAGCCGATGGAACCGGAACAGCCGTTGGAACCCGAAGAGCCTGTATCTGGTGTCGATGCTGCGAAAGTGGCATGCGATGCTTCACTTGGCGCAATCGAGGCAGCGATGCTGGCTGAGCACAATCGTCAGCGAGCCCAGGCACGTACCTGTGCCGGCGAATCGAAACCTGCTGTCGGCAAGCTGATATGGAGCGACACGCTTGCCGAGGCAGCGCGCGGGCATTCGGAAGATATGGCGACCAACAAATTTTTTGACCATCAGAGCC
Organism: Granulosicoccaceae bacterium; assembly: GCA_965214025.1. GTDB lineage: Bacteria > Pseudomonadota > Gammaproteobacteria > Granulosicoccales > Granulosicoccaceae > Granulosicoccus. The sequence goes on along the minus strand of CBDCAW010000048.1, from coordinate 10,478 downwards.
AAACTACCGGATCTTCGGACGCTGATCGTGCAAAGGCCGCCGGTTACGAATTCAGTGCTTTGACCGAAAGCCTCGCTGGGGGGCAGCCCAACGTGGCTGATGTTCTGTCTGGCTTGATGGGAAGCCCAGTAGGTCACTGCTCCACCGTCATGAGTGACGAATATACCGAGCTCGGCGTTGGCTGCTCATACGACAGTACTGATCCAGAATGGATTGACGGTAAAAGGGGTACATACTGGACGCTTATGTACGGTACTCCCCAGTAGTCTTCGGTGGTGACGTTAAGGGCGTCTGGATCGATAGGCGCCCGATAGTCCAATAAGAGTGGCCACCCGCCTGATCCCGCAGCCTGTCATGAGGCAATCACCGGGCGGGGGCCTCGTTCCACTTCTTTACCCAAGGGTTGGAATTGATACTTTCGGCCGGTTGCCGGCGACGAACGCACTGGCTACTCTGCAGACATGGCAGCTGCGGATAAACGCCGACATGGACGCGCTTGCGGTACTTCAGGGCAAGGCACCCGGGATGGTTTTCATTATCGCGACTGCGCGCCTGTGTCAACTAGCCGGAGTCATTCCCCATGGTCGATCTGAAGAAGAAAAGCCTGTCCTTGCTGGCCCGGGTCAGGGAATCCCTGTTCCAACTCGAGAACGTGGTACTGCATCGCCACGGACGTCATGTCACCAGTTTCACCTTGCCCGAATATCTGCACAGCGAAGGCTTTGCACGGTATCGTGAATTCGAGCGCTGTGCGGATTTCGCCCTGGCCGCCTATCAGGATGACGCTCAGGCAGATGCCCAGTCAGCAAGTACGTCGGCGGCAGGTTGGGAGCCGGTAACCTGGCCGGAGCTTACCCAGTTGCTACCGACGGGCCGATGGAACCTACCCGGCCTTAAAGTGCAGGCATGGCACCATGCCGAATCGCATACCGCCGTCATCGCGTTCCGGGGTACCCGAGTCACATCGCCTGCCGACTGGTACGCCAACCTGCGATGGATCACGTGCTTCATCCCGTGGGTCAACGACCACTACGTGCAGGTGAGGTATTTGATCCCTTCGCTGGTAGCCCATCTGAAGAGTCTGGATCCGCAGGTGAACATCATCGCGACCGGCCATTCCCTAGGCGGCGGCCTGGCACAGCACGCTGCCTACAGCTCACCGGATATCCAGCTCGTTCACGCTTTCGCACCATCGCCGGTCACCGGCTTCTACAGTGTCGACAGGGCGCGACGCGAACGTAGCCGCATCGGTACGCTGATCATCCGTTCGTTCGAACACGGCGAGGTGCTGGCTTACCTGCGGTTCCTGCTGCGTCGGCTGGTCCGGTTGTCGGAAATCGACCCGGAAGTCGTCGAACTGCGGTTCAACTGCTCTCACTGGTTGGCGGTGTCGGAGCATTCGATGCACAACATGCATAGCTACCTACGACGGCACTACCTCGACGCCGTGAACGCCGGCTTGCCGATCGAGCCTGGCGATTCGACGACGTCGGAAACCCGAGACGACACGCAACCCAGCATGGCGCGGGCACGGCAGAATCGGGCAAAATCGGCAAAGCTGGATGCGGCACTGACAGACGGTTAGAGACCGCCACGGGTCTTGTTGATGACTTCTGGCGGCTGATACCTTGTTTTCATCATTCCTTCCGGCGAGGCGTGATGCTTTCACGAAGGCACGCACCGCGTCCTGCGCTTGCCTGACGCGGCATATCGCTGTCATCTACCTGTTATCCACGCTCGGTACCTTCGTAACCAACACAGCGACAAGGTGCTTGGCCGATGGTCGACACGAACATATACACCGCCGATCCGGAAATGGTGGAGCAGGAGGGCCGTGGCAGCCTGTTGGAGTGGCTCACGGTCGCAGCGCTCGTCTACCTGCTCATATGTGCCGTCGGCATTATCGGCAGCGGCTTCAAGTCGGTGGCCGGCGACGGCGCCGAGGAGCTGTTCGCGTTCGCCAGCAACCCCTTCGCCGGTCTGGTTGTGGGTACCGTGGCCACCGCGCTCATACAGTCATCGTCGACCGTGACGTCGATCATCGTCGGCCTCGTCGCCGGCGGCTTGCCCGTCGCCATTGCGGTTCCGATGGTCATGGGTGCCAACATCGGTACCTCGATCACCAACACGCTGGTATCGCTCGGGCACGTGCGGGAGAAGAAGGAATTCGCGCGCGCCTTTGCGGCAGCCACCGTGCACGACTTCTTCAACCTGCTTTCGGTGGTGATCTTTTTGCCGTTGGAGATCTGGTTCGGCCCGCTGGAAAAGCTTGGCAAGATGCTCGCGGCACCGTTCTACGGCTCTGGCGATGCCTCGATGGATTCGTTCAACATCGTCAAGGCAGCCACCGCACCCGTCGTCGACGGCTTCAAGGCGGTAGCGGCATCGATGGGCGACGTGGCCGGCGGACTCCTGCTCATCATTACCGGTATCGGGCTCATCTTTCTCTCCATCACACTGGTGGGCAAGCTGCTAAAGCGGCTCATGGTCGGCAAGGCGCGCGAGATCATGCACACGGCGATCGGGCGTGGTCCGCTCTCCGGCATCTTCTCAGGTGCGTTGGTGACGACGCTGGTGCAATCATCGTCGACCACCACCTCGTTGATGGTACCGCTGGCAGGCTCGGGAGCATTCGGGCTCAAGCAGATCTATCCTTTCACGCTCGGCGCCAATATCGGCACGTGCCTGACCGCCCTGCTCGCCGCGACTGCCGTGACCGGCAACGGCGAAGCGGCCCTCCAGATCGCCTTCATACATCTGACCTACAACGTGTTCGGCGTGGTGGTCATCTACGGCATACCGTTTCTGCGAGATCTGCCGATCGTCAGCGCTCAGTGGCTCGGGCGAACCTCGGCCGAGAACAAGATGGTCGGTCTGGTCTACATACTGGGCGTATTCCTCGTGGTACCCGCTGTGTGTCTGACCATCACCAGCATGCTATGACACCTGTACACGCTTCGGCTCATCCGCTGGCACGGTTCACACGTTTCGAGAGGCAACGACATGGTAAACAGGGCGACCACTCCGGATTTGCGCAATCTGACCAATGCGAATCTGCAGGCATTGATCGACCAGACCGAAAGCACGCTGCTGGAAATGAAGGATGAACTCGAGCGCCGCAACGAACTCAGTCAGCATCACGAGATCGCCAACCTCGATAATCACATGAAGAGCGCGGAACTCAGCCTGAAGACCATTCGCGACTTCATCGCCTATCTGGCAGAGGACAGAAAGAGCCGTCGGTGAGCTTTGGCCATCGGGTTTGGTATCGCACCGCGTCCGTCGGCTCCGGCAGACCGTGCGATCAGGGGCATCTTCGAACTCGAATCCGAACGAACCCGTACGCCCCAAGCTACCCGAACGACAATCTCGGCAGGGCAGATATCACCTATTCGTTCACCATACGAACTGGCGTGATGATGCTGCGAAGCGCAAACACGCAGGTCAGCGCCGCGAGCAGGTGCCAGACAGTGTGCAATCCGAACAGGGAACTACCGCATAGCGGCATGTCCAGGGTGCGCACCGCAAGGGCCAGCGAAAAAGTCAGGGCACAGGCGGATAGCCAGCATCTGCTGCCTTTGATGCTTACTGCGAGAAATACCAGTAGCAAGGCGGTGGGCAGGTAGAACAGCGAACCTGCCAGCCATTCGGGGCGTTGAGCCGCCACGATCGTCGCCAGCACCCACAGTGCGAGCACTCCGGCAATCCGGGAGTTTCGCAGCCGGCAGCGAATAGCGAGTAGCAACGTCACCCCGAGCAAGGCGAACAACGCGATCGGTACGATATCGAGTACCTGGGTCAGAGGCGATGGTGCCGCATGGAAGATGGCGCTGCCCAGGCCGATCGCCACCGGCAGCGATGCCAGGGCCCATAGCCCGCGACGCTGCCAGCTCGTCAGGTGCGCAGTGGCATGCGAGGGTGCCGGATCCGATGGCCGTTGCGGCTTGTGGATGGGAAAGCTTCTAACCTGCAGCAGCATGATCATGCCCGCAAGCAGGAAGCCAATGTTGCTCATCGTGTTGAGCGGCTCTGCGGCGAACAGTGCGCGCTCGCAGTAGGGCACGATCATGTCGTCACGTATTCAGGCCGCTCTACGTTGATCTTCAGGCCACTTCACTGAGATATTCAGCGCGGCGATGCGGTTCAATCATCAGGTCGCTACGTATCAAGCCGCACCACTGATCTATCCGGTGGAGCGGTGCGGTTTCACCCGTGATCTCAAACGATCTTTTCACCGAAGGGCAGGTCCCGGAGCCGCTTGCCGGTGGCCGCGAAGATGGCGTTTGCCAGCGCCGGTGCGAAGGGCGGTACGCCGGGCTCACCGACGCCGGTGGCATGGACCGAGAACGGATGCTCGACGATATGGGTGAGGACCTTTTCCGGGTAGAGCGTCATGCGGGCCATCTTGTAGGTGTCGAAGTTGGCCTCCTTGACGGCTCCTTTCTCGTAGGTGAGGCCGGAATACAGTGCAAGAGTGGCGCCCATGACGGCTGCTCCTTCCATTTGCGACTGAACGCGTTCGGGGTTCACGCAGAAGCCGCAGTCGACCGCGGTGTGCACTTCGGGAATCTCGAGTTTGCCGCCCTTGCCCATGCGTACATGAACCACGCTTGCCACGTAGCTGACGAAGCTGCGATGCGCGGCGATTCCCATGCCTTCGCCTTCGGGCAGTGAACCACCCCAGCCGGCGCGATCGGCCACCATTTCCACCACGTTTCTCAGGCGTGCCGTGTCGTTCGGAAATTCCTCGTAGGGCTCGCCGTAGTTCCACAGATCTTCGGGCATGCCGGTTGCCTTCGGGTCAATCTTGCGATCCGGACCGATGAGCTCCAGCAGCATGTCTTTCGGGTCGCGCCCCAGAGCATCGGCCACCTCGGCGATGAACGACTGGGCCGCGAACGCATGCGGCACGTTCGATACCGAGCGATACCAGCCGATGCGCGTATGAGCCATCGCCTTGCCTGATTCGATGGACAGGTTCGGTACATGAATCGGGGAATCGACGAGCCCCATGCCCGCTTCGAGGCTACTGGCATGCCCCGTGTCCGGTGCAAACAGGGAGAACAGGGTCGGGGCGACCGAGCGGTGCCGCCAGCCGACCACCTGATCGTCGTCATCGAGCGCCGCCTCCAGCCGTTCCACGGATGTGGTGGCATTGAAGCCGTGCCGGATATCGTCCTCACGTGTCCATTGCAGTTTCACCGGGGCACCGATGGCGCGGGAAACCAGTGCGGCTTCCAGCACGAAATCGCATTTCGACTTGCGCCCGAAACCACCACCGAGCAGCGTGACGTTGACCCTGACGTCGGCAGGATCGAGCCCCAGTGTTTCGGCCGCATCGGTACGGGTGCCGTAGGGGCTCTGCACCGGTGCCCATACCTCAAGCCTGTTGCCCTTCAGGTGGGCTACCGCCACCGGCGGTTCCATCGTGGCGTGCACCATGTGAGGTTGATAATAGTCCGCCGTTATCACCTTTTTCGCGTTCTTGAACGCTGTGTCCGGATCGCCCTGCCGACGCAGGACCTTACCGGGCCTCGCGGCGGTTTCACGCATCTGTGCCTCGTACTCGGTGGTGTCGAAGCCGGCATGCTTGCCGCCGTCCCATTCGAGCTTCAGCTTCTCGCGGCCCTGGATCGCCGCCCAGGTGCTGGTCGCCACCACGGCCACGCCACCCAGAGGTGCGAATTTCGCCGGCGGCATGGAACCGTCCAGCTCGACGATCTTCTCGACCCCGGGTACCTTCATGGTCTCGCTCGAATCCATCGAGACCAGGGTGCCGCCCACCACGGGTGGGTGGGCCACGACTGCATACTTCATCCCCGGTAGGCGAATGTCGGCGCCGTACACGGCCTTGCCGGTGGTGATGTCGTGCAGATCGGTGATCTGGACCTCCCCCCTGCCCAGGTAACGAAACTCATCGTCGGTCTTGAAGGTCAGGCCTTCGGTGGCCGGTACGGGCTGCTTCATGGCTGCCTCGGCCAGCTCGCCGTAGCCGAGCAGCTGACCGGTCTCGCGCCCGTTCGGCCCTTCGGTGTCGAGCAGGCGTACCGCGTGATCGCGTGCCCGCACCTGCGCAGGCTTCACGCCCCACTGTTCCGCGGCCGCTGCCTCGAGCATGTGCCGCACTGCCGCACCGACCTGGCGCATCGGCTGTATATAGTGGCGCAGGCTGCGCGATCCGTCCGTATCCTGGTTGCCGTATTTCGGCTCGTCGCCCTCGGCCTGTGTGATCGAGACGCGATCCCAGTCCGCCTCCATCTCATCGGCGATGATCATCGGCACACTGGTGCGAGAGCCGGTGCCCATCTCCGCACGATGCGCTACCAGCTCGACCGCACCGTCGGCGTCGATCGAAACGAAGATGACCGGATCGTTCACGGTCTTGTGCGGCATCGCCTCGGCGCCGGTCGGGTAGGCGTCAAACGCGTGTGCAACACCTGCCGGCAGGGCATTCAGCGCAACGATCAGACCACTGCCGAGACCGGCGGTTTTCAGGAACCGGCGGCGCGAGCTGACGTTCTCGATCACCAGCGCATGGCCGGGATCCGGTGAATCGATGCCCTGGTCTCGATCGGCACCGGTGCCAGGGTTGTTTTTATACCGAATCTCGCGTTGAACATGAGTCAGCATGATCAGACCCCCTTCGACGATTGCTCGACCGCTGCCGCCTTCACGGCGGCGTGAATGCGCTGATAGCAGCCGCAGCGGCAGATGTTGCCGGACATGGCCTCGGTGATCTCCTGGTCAGTCGGTTCGCTGTTCTGCCCCAGCAGTGATGCGGCCTGCATGATCTGCCCGGCCTGGCAATATCCGCACTGCGGTACGTTGTGCGCGCGCCAGGCTTTCTGGGCCGGGTGGTTGCCTTGAGGATCGAGCCCTTCTATGGTGACCACAGACTTGTCGGCCGCCGCCTCCACCGTCAGCACACAGCCTCGCGCGGCCACACCGTCGACATGCACGGTGCAGGCGCCGCACAGGCCGGCACCGCAGCCGTATTTCGTACCGGTGAGGCCAAGCTCATCGCGTACGTACCACAGCAAGGGGGTAGCAGGGTCACCGTCGAAGGTTTGTTGCTTGCCGTTGATGGTCAGGGTGATCATCGCGTACCTCGCTTGAAATGGATGCGTGACTGCCAGATGCTTCATGGTCTGCCGATCACTGACGTCTGCGCAGGGCCACGTTGATGATCAACCTGCTTGCACGGGTTTCAGGTGAACAGTAGACACCCTGGCGGCTTTGCTTTTCAAGTCGATTGAACCTGCATTCGACCTTTACGGCACCAATAGCCCAGTCAGGCAATTGACATTGCAGGCCTCGTGCAACGATGAACTGCAACAACGATGAGAGGGTACTGAATCGTGAAGTTGTCCGATCATGGCCGATTCGCCTATTCACCGATCACCGCGAGGCCTGATTTCAATTGGCCCGAAGGCAAGCGGCTGGCCGTGTACCTGGCACTGAACCTGGAGCAGTTCGCCTTCGGAGAGGGTCTCGGCGGCAAGCTGGCCCCTTCATCGCCCGAGCCGGACGTGTTGAATTACAGCTGGCGTGAGTACGGTAACCGTGTGGGTGTCTGGCGCTTGCTGGCCTTGTTCGAGGAGCTGGAGCTGCCGGTATCGCTGCTGATCAACAGCACGCTGTACGACCATTGCCCGGAGGTCGTGGCGGCCTTTCGCGAACGGGGTGACGAGATCGTCGCGCACGGGCGCAGCAATGCGGAAAAGCAGGGCGAGTTCGACGTGGCCGGTGAGCGTCAGCTGATTGCCGAATGCAGCGCCCGGTTGACCGAGGAGGAAGGGCTGGCACCGTTCGGCTGGCTCGGCCCCTGGATATCACAGAGTGTGCGAACGCCCGATTTGCTGCACGAAGCCGGTTACCGCTACCTGCTGGACTGGAGCCACGATGATCAGCCGACGTGGATGAAAACGCGGGGCGGGCGCATTCTCTCGGTGCCTTATCCGCAGGAGCTGAACGATGTACCCGCCATCATGGTGCGGCAGGCGAGTGCCGCAGAGTTCGCCGACATGATCATCGATCAGTTCGATGAAATGCTGCAACAGAGCCGTGAGCAACCGCTGGTCATGGGAATCGCATTGCATGCCTATCTGGTGGGTCAACCGTATCGTCTGCGCCACCTGCGGCGGGCACTCATGCATGTGGCCGAGCGGCGCCCGGATGTGTGGCTGACCACCAGCGGTGCGATCGCCGAGCATTACGCAGCGGTATCCGATAGCTGAACTACTGCAACCTCGTCGCGTGAAGCGCGCGCGAGGCAGGCTCTGACCCCACATCCCACATCCCACATCCCTGACGTTGATGGGCCACCCGCGTCAGCTGTTCTCGGCGGCGTGGGCCATCAGCCGCTCGTGCAGATGCGCGATATGCGCAGGTCCGACCTCGCAGCAACCACCGACGATCGTCGCGCCCTGCCGTACCCAGTTCATGGCATGGTCGGCGTACTGACGCGGGTCGAGGTCACGCCGGGCCACCAGATGTTCCACCGTGCCGCCGGGGGCCAGGCCTGCAATGGAGGTGAAGCCGTTGGCATAGGCGCCGATCACACCACCCGCCTCGGCAAGCTCTGCCCAGCTCAGGGTGATCGCCTCGGGTTGGCTGCAATTGAGCATCGTGGCCTCCACGTCGAGCGGTGCCAATGCCTGCAGGGCATCGCCCAGCGCCTCACCGCTGCGCAGGAACCCCGGCCTCTCGTCACTGACCGTCAATGCGAGCCATACCGGTTTGCCACTTTCCTTCGCGGCCGTCGCCGCCGCCTTCGCCTCCTCGATGGAGGCCATCGTTTCGCACAGGAACAGATCGACATGTGGCGCCTGCAGCGCGACGATGCGACGGTAGCTCTCCAGCGCACGGCCGTAGGGTGGTGACACATCCGGCCGGTAGCTTGCCACCAGCGGAGGCAGGCAGCCGGCAATGCGTACATCGGACCGTTCCGACAGTGCGACGGCATCGCGTGCGGCTTTCACGGCGACCCGATGCAGGTTCTCGAACTGATCGCGAAGGCCGTTCGGTTCGAGTCGCTCCGGTGTGGCCGAGTAGGTGTTGAGTGTGATGACCCGTGCACCGCTGTCGATGAACTCACGATGTACGTCGCGAACGAGTGAGGCGTCCCGCAGCATCGTATCCGCTGACCACAAGGGTGAAGGGGGGCGCAAGCTTCGCCGCATGAGTTCCTGGCCCATGCCGCCGTCTGTCAGGGTCACGTTCTGCACGGTGTATCTCAGATGTCGAGCGGGAAATGGCAGGCTGCCCGGGTCTGTTGCCGACTCTCGTTGCCGGCCAGCGCCGGTACCTCTTCGGCACAGCGCGTCTCGGCCTTGCGGCACCGGGTTCGAAACACACAGCCGGACGGCGGTGACAGCGGGCTGGGCAAATCGCCTTCGAGCATGATGGTCCGCTTGGCACGTTCAGCCCTGGGGTCAGGGATGGGCACCGCCGAGATCAGCGCTTCGGTATAGGGATGACGCGGATGTGCGTACAGCGCATCGCGCTCGCCCATCTCCATGATCTTGCCGAGATAGAGCACCATCACCCGGTCGGCGATGTGTTTCACCACACTCAGGTCGTGTGCGATGAAGATCAGCGACAAGCCCATCTCGCGCTGCACGTCCATCAGCAGGTTGATCACCTGCGCCTGGATCGAGACGTCCAGTGCCGATACCGGCTCATCGCAGATGATCAGCTTCGGCTCCACCAGCAGTGCGCGGGCGATGCCGATGCGCTGGCACTGGCCACCGGAGAATTCGTGCGGGTAGCGATTGATCTGATTGGGTAGCAGGCTCACTCTTTCCATGATCGCCCGCACGCGCGCCCTGACGTCGTTCGCGGACAGTTCGGGGCGGTGGGTCTTGAGCGGTTCGGCGATGATCTGGCCGACCGTCATGCGCGGGTTGAGCGATGCCAGCGGGTCTTGAAACACCATCTGGATCTCGGAGCGGTACTTCATCATCGCCGACTTGCCAAGTCCCATCAGTTCCTGATCGCCCATCCAGACAGCCTTGCCGGTGCCGGGCACCATCTGTATCAACGCCCGCGCCAGCGTCGACTTGCCACTGCCGGATTCACCGACGATACCCAGCGTCTCGCCCTGCCGGATCTCGAAATCCACACCCCCCACGGCTTGCAGTACGTCGGGCCGAGTCCACGGCAGGGCGCCGTCCGGTCGGATGTCGAACGATACGCGAAGATCCTCGACCTTCAGCAGGGGTGCGCTCATCGGGCCATCGCCCGGCCGGTGGCGGAAAGCAGCGGCAAGGTTTTCATCCAGCGATCTCTTCGACAGTGACGTTACAGGCGCGCAGCCGCCCGGGTGCGAAGGTGGACAGAGGTTCCAGGTGCCGCCTGCATTCGACCTTCGCATGGCCGCAGCGTGGCTCGAAAGGGCAGCCGGCGGCGGGTGCAGCATGTTCGGTGGGCTGCCCGGTATGGTCTGCAGGGTATCGCGCAGCTGGTCCACACGCAGC
>CBDCAW010000047.1:0-102481 GCA_965214025.1 Granulosicoccaceae bacterium | reverse complement strand
CGACGAAGGTGTTATCGCTTCCGAAATCGCTACGCAAGTCAGCATTGAAGGTGACGTTCTCATTGGGTCGGTTGAGAAAATTCAGACCTACGTAACCGACACCGCCATCCACACTGTCGCCAAATACCAGGTCAGTCGACTTGTTTCCAAAACCCAATTCACCGCTCAGGTAGCCGGACGCGTTCGAGTAGAACTTGTAGCCGACACCGAGAATCTGACGGGTAGCAGAGTCTATGTTTGCGGGCTCATCCTGCTCGTAGTCCAATATTCCGAAGAAGTAGGTGTTGGGGCGATAGTAGAACTTTGGCTGATAACCCAGGGCAATTCTGTCGGAGTTATCGCCCTTGATGATAGTTCTTTGCGGCCTGCCATCATCACCGAGAATCGGATTGCCGTTCTGGTCTCTCTCGACAACGACTATCGAGGAAGTACCCTTGAAAATCGAGCCGAACACCAGGTGCTCCCATCGATTGACTGTTTTAGCCAAGCGAATGGATCCATTGATGTTACTTGCCTCAGCATTACCCGTGGAGCTTGTCGCTCCCAGAGAAGCCGTGCCGCCCCAACCGGAGAACGCCGTGTCGACCAACGACTCTTCTTCATCCTGGGCAATGGATAGAGAAGTATGAAAGAGCGCACCAATTAATATCGTTAGCGCAACGCTTCGGGTTGCTGAGTTCTTGATACACATTTTCCATTGGTCCAGTTGTCGGTTCGAATGAGAAGTATAGGGTGCCAAAGCACACCCCGAACCGAGCGCCACAATAGTTCACGGTTTTAGAACCAACACCGCAGGACTGAATTTCAGACAATTACAGAACTATTGTGAATTGTAGGTTCCACTGGACTTCTCATATCGCAACCGGAAGGTAATTACTATAAAATACAAGTGTGATCTCACTCATTCCCCTTAGTCTGAAGTGGTTGCGCGCAGGCTGATATCCCAACGCGTATCGCCACCGCTGCCAGGTCATCTCAATTGTCGTTATCGCACGGCAGCCCGGTATGGATCACGTCCATCGCCAGTTCATCAAGCGTATCGGGCACACCCCGGAGTCGAGCGAAGGCGTTACGCTACACGCTTCCATTCCAGCAGGCCGGGGCCCTCTTCCCGCACCTGCCAACGAACACCCGTGCATGCCCGAACTTCCTGAAGTCGAAACCACCCGCCGCGGCATCGAGCCGTGGCTGGTGAATCAGTGCGTTACCGAGCTGACCATTCATCAGCATTCCCTGCGTTGGCCGATACCACCGGAGGTGGGAGTGCTGCTGGGGGCGACCATCAGGTCTGTGGTGCGGCGCGGCAAGTACCTGCTGATCGGTATCGACGCGGGTCAGGCGATCGTGCACCTGGGCATGTCCGGCAGCCTGCGGCTGTGCGAACGTGCCGAGCCGCGACGCCTGCACGACCATGTCGAGTGCTTCCTGTCGAATGGGCGAGTGCTGCGTTTTCACGACCCGCGCCGCTTTGGCTGCCTGTTGTGGCAAGCGAGGGATGCACCGGTTCATCCGTTGTTGGCGCTGTTGGGGCCGGAGCCGTTGTCCGACGATTTCTCGGCAGATTACCTGCATGCCCGCAGTCGCAAGCGCAAGGTATCCATCAAGAACTTCGTCATGAACAGCCGTGTGGTGGTGGGCGTCGGCAACATCTACGCCAGCGAGGCCCTGTTCCTGGCGGGTATCCGGCCCGGCAAGGCAGCCGGGCGCCTGAGCGGAAACGATGCGGTACGCCTGGTACGCGCCATCAAGCAGGTACTTGAGCAATCCATTGAGCAAGGCGGCACCACACTGAGAGACTTCGTCAACAGCGATGGCAACCCGGGCTACTTCAAGCAATCGCTATACGTGTATGGCCGTACCGGGGAGCCCTGCAGGGTCTGTGGCAACGAGATCAGCCAACGCACGCTCGGCCAGCGCTCGACGTTCTACTGTTCGAAGTGTCAGAGCTGATGCCGGCCCGTGATGCGCCTGCCGGACCGGCGGACTTCACGACACGTCCGCGGTGCGGGATACAGGGGCGGTACTGAGTGATGAGTGGTTGGCGAAAGAGCCGTCACGACGCTTTCATCAAGCCCTCGTATTTAAGCATCAGCTGCGGTCGGGTTTCCGTGTTTTCCGGATCGACGTGGATGCAATCCACCGGGCACACCACCACACACTGCGACTCGGGATGATGGCCGACGCACTCGGTGCACAGGTGCGGGTGAATCTCGTAGATCTCCTCACCCTGATAGATCGCATCGTTGGGGCACTCCGGCTCGCACACGTCGCAATTGATGCATTCATCGGTGATCAGTAGTGCCATGCGGTGTTCCGGCTCCGGATTTCAATCGCTACGGCAATATCATGGTGCTGGCGCCTGCCGGCTGCAAGTCTCGCCTTCACGGTTAGACGACGAGCACCTGGTAGAGCCGGTCGATGGTACGACGCACCTCCGGTAGCTCACGATCATCCGGGTGGATCACGATCCACTGTTCGTGCGAGAGCGCCTCGATCGGCTCGTCTCGCCGTTTCAGCGTGGGTTTCATGTCGCCGATGAAGGTCGGTAGCACCGCCACGCCTTGGCCGGCGAGCGCCAGATCCAGTGCATTTCGCGGCGAGCTCACCTCGCAGACGATCGGCTCGGCTCCGAGGCTTCGCACCCATCGTGCAGACGGCGTATCGACCAGCGACTGAATCCAGCGAGCAGGGGCATTGTCGGTGGCGTAAGGCGCGAAGTGCACCGGTCGAAGACGTCGCAGGGCAAGCCGTTCATCGGCAGGCCGTTCGTTGCGAATGCCGATCACGGCCTCTCGGCGCGAGATGCTGAGCACCGCTTCGGTGGAGACGAACTGCAGCCGTACATCCGGTGGATCGCCGAGCAGGAGATCCAGATCATCGAGCAGCGCAAGGGTCGTCCATGTACCGGCGGACACCTTTACCGAGGGCGCCCGCAGGCGTCGGGCGCCGGAGAAGAGACGATCGAGCTGCGTATCGATCGTCTCGAGTTCCGGCAGCAGCCCACGGCCCGCGTCGGTCAACTCGTAGCCATGGTTGTGGCGCACGAACAAGTCCTCACCCAGCGCCCGCTCCAGGGCCAGCATACGGCGCCCCAGGGTAGCGGCGCTGCGCCCGGTCGTCTTGCTCGCAGCCGAGAGCCCACCTTCATGGGCAACGGCAAGAAAGAGCGCGAGATCGTTCCAACTCAGGAGGTTTTCACTCATGAAAAAGGGTTCTCGTTTCGACGTGTTCCCATTCAGCACGTGAGTTTCTACCCTGTTCAACAGCGTCGCCACACGTCGAATAGCCGCCATCGGCTGCGGATCGAACAAGACGTCGCCTCACCCATTGCCAGGAGAATCGCATGACCCACAGCGCTACGCAGTCAACACGCAGGTCGGATCGCCCGGCGACGATGCACGGCTCCACCCTGGGTCGAGGCGGCCCTCTGGTGTCGTGGCTCGGGCTTGGCACGATGACTTTCGGCACCGAGACCGACCAGGGAGTCGCACACGAGCAGCTCGATGCCTTTGTCCGGCACGGCGGATCTTTCATCGACACCGCTGACGTGTATAGCGAGGGCGAGTCCGAGCGCATCATCGGCCGCTGGATCGAGCAGCGCGGCAGCATCGATGATCTCGTACTATCGACGAAAGGACGCTTCGGTGCCATTGCTGGTTCCCACGGCGCGTCGAGGCGTTCGCTGACGCGAGCACTCGAGGGCAGTCTCGGGCGCCTCGGCCTCGACGCTATCGACCTCTATTTCGTGCATGGCTGGGATGTACACACGCCCGTCGCCCAGACCCTTGAAACGCTCGGCGACCTCGTCGCACGCGGCAAGATTCACCATGTCGGCTGGTCCAACCTGACCGGCTGGCAACTGCAGCGCATCGTCACCACCGCTCGTCACGAAGGTCTTCCCGTACCGGTTGCGCTGCAGCCGCAGTACAACCTGCTCGATCGGGGTATCGAACTCGAAGTGCTGCCCTGTTGTCTCGAGGAACAAATCGGACTCACGCCCTGGTCACCGCTGGGCGGAGGGTGGCTGACCGGCAAGTACCGCAGGAACCAACACCCGGTCGGAGCCAGCCGCCTCGGTGAGAATCCGGAACGCGGCGTCGAGGCCTATGACAGGCGCAACTCGGAGCGTACCTTCGCCATTCTCGACGTTCTACATACCGTGGCCGAACGGCTCGGCCGCCCTCTCGCACACGTGGCGCTGGCATGGTTGCGATCACGCCCGGCGGTGGTCTCGGTGCTGCTCGGCGCACGTACGCTGAAGCAGCTCACCGACAACCTCGGCGCTGCCGACCTCGAACTCGACGACGAAAGCCTTGCCGCCCTGAACCGGGTGTCGGCACCGGGGCTGCCGCCCTACCCGTACGGGATGGTGGAGGATTTCTGCGAAGTGGACGTATGGCGCCGGCTCGCCATGCATGCACCGAAAAGTGCAGAGGAATAGATGAGCCCTGGTTCAACAGTTAGTCTAGGCTTCTGCCCTCCGACCTGACGAGTCGGAGCTTCCCAGAGACAAAGACGAAAGAATTTCAGATCGAATGTTTGGTTTAGCATTCGTGATCTTCACGCTGCACACGACGTCATCACCGTAGCGTCTGACCAGATTAGCGAACAATGCGTTTCCGAAAGAGCTGTTCATGTTACGCACGGCATTGAAGTCGAACTCTACCACCCCTCCGCCATCAAGATGCGGGTACACCTCTGATCTAAGCAGTTCGACCGCCTGACTTCCGGCGCCACAAAAGTGACCAAATCGCTCCTGCATCGCTACTTTGAACATTTTTGCTGTGCTCATTTGAACATGCCCTCGAATCTGTCCGTGTTGCCGTCCACAATCTTTCGTTTGGCGGCTTCCAAGTGCTCGTTAAACCGGTTCAGGCGCTTCCTGGACAGTGAGAATGCACAAAACGTTCCCTTGTATCCTTGAGCCTCGGACAGTGCCATCCCGCCACTCTCCGAAACAGCGCCTGTTCCCGAGAAGACAGTGTACTGCCCACCGATGCTCCTTGCCACCTCGGTCATCAGCGTCAGCCCTACGCCTTGGTTGTCGTTATCTCCCAAGCCTGGGCCGAAAAAATGTGATGTGCTCGAGACCTGGCCTTCGAGAGCAACTTCGATCGCATCCTGATCACTGTCTATCCGCATGCAAACAGGTGACTCCGCTAGCTTGAAACTTCCGCGTATTCCAATACCGGCATCAGCTACGACAATCTGCGTGATTCCAGTCGTACGGTAGTGCTGGGCGCCGACAAAGCCTGCACCTCGGGCATGCTGCGCCACATTCAGGACAATCTCGGATAGCGCGTACTCCAGAGCATGAGCGTACTGACTGTCCTCGCTACTCGGAGCGAGACACTCGGCAAGATCGGAAGCCAGATTCACGGCCTGCCGGTCCGAACATCCTCGCTCGATCTTGTCGATTTCACGGAAATGGTGCCCGGGAGGATGGCGCTGAAACGCTTCGGGCAACTGGTAACCCCAATGCTCGAAAAAGTTCATGCGCTGCATGTACGGGAGACAGCCGGGCAAATCTCCCACCTCGGCAATTACCATCTTGGAGGCTTGTTTCCAGCCGAAGACCTTTCCCAGCAAGAAACACAAGGGCGACAGTTCGATATACCTCAGACTGCGCATGTCCAGAACTATAGGATCTTGATCGTTGGCAACACCGAGTTCGCCGGCCAGACGCGGAATATCCGCGTGTTTGTAAACCTCTGCAAGACAGATGTTCACTGGCTCTCAGGAACCTGCATCCAAGCGCCGCCGTTCGGCGAATGCCTCCACGACGACCGGATGCACGAACTCGCTGACGTCGCCCTCATGCCTCGCCACTTCCCGCACGATGCTCGACGAGAGAAAGGTGTAATCCTGGGAGGCGGCTATGAAAATGGTTTCCAGCTTGGGTGACAGGTGCCGGTTGACGCCCGCCACCTGGACTTCGAACTCGAAATCTGAAATAGCGCGCAGGCCACGCACGATGACGCGAGCACCGACCTTATCAGCGAAATTCACCAGCAAGGCGTTGAACGGCTCGACCGTCACGTTGGGCAGATCCTTCAGGATGGCTCTGGCCATCGATACACGCTGGTCCAGCGTGAAGAACGGTTGCTTGTGGGTGCTGGCTGCAACCGCCACGACCACCGATTCGAACATCCGACTGGCACGGTGAGCCACGTCGATATGCCCGACCGTCATCGGATCAAAGGTTCCAGGGTAGATAGCCTTCACGTCCACTCCTCGGCCTGCCGCCATTGACTAGTCGGCAGTGTGCGGGAAAGAGCAAAATGTTGCAATGCAATTACACTGGATTCAGTTTTCAAGCCACATTCGTTCACGTTATTTTGCGTCGCATACAGCATGCTGAAACGACGTACTGAGTGGACCTCCTGGCTGGTGATGACCCGTTCGGCATCATCATCCACAAGGGAGATCACTGAGCTGACCGATCGCTTCGCCTCACCGATCACGAACCGCTGGGCGAGTTCACTTCGTAGAGGGTCGCCATCACTTCACCATAGACACGCTGGCGCATCACCTCCCAGCCCGCCGGCACCAGGCTCTCGCCGCCGAAGCTGGCGGGCGATTCCAGATAAACCCTGGCAACGTCCGCCAGTACACCATGCACAGCTGACAGCAGATCCGACAACCAGGCCACATCACCCGACCATGCATCGAACGGCGGGTCGAGAAACACGAGATCGAAGCTTGTGTCGCATTGGGCCAGAAAGGCATGACCGTCACTATTCATGAGCACTACGCGCGCGTCCGTACCAGAGTGCTCATCGATGCCAGACGTACCAGCAAGCAAGCCTGCTCGGGCGCTCGACTCAACGAGCGAGCCTGCTCGATGACTCGACCTAGCAAGCGAACCCGCTCGTGAACTCGGCACGGACTCTCCAAACCGCACGAGTTGCTGCCTCAGGTTTTCGATCACACGCGGCTCTCGTTCCACCAGTGTGACCTGCGCTGCACCCCGCGAAGCCGCTTCAAGGCCGAGCGCACCCGAGCCCGCGAACAGGTCGAGGCAACGGGCACCCGGCACGTGCATCTGCAGCCAGTTGAAGAGCGTTTCACGCACCCGGTTGCCGGTCGGGCGCAGGCCCGGGGCATCGACCACATCGAGCCATCGACCGCCCCAGTCGCCGGCGATGATG
Source organism: Granulosicoccaceae bacterium (assembly GCA_965214025.1). GTDB lineage: Bacteria > Pseudomonadota > Gammaproteobacteria > Granulosicoccales > Granulosicoccaceae > Granulosicoccus. The sequence goes on along the minus strand of CBDCAW010000047.1, from coordinate 95,330 downwards.
CGCACGCGTTGAGGCGCCCCCGTCGAGACTCGATCCGGCGCGTCGACAGACCCAGGTGTGCGCATGTTGGAAGACACTCGTCCGGACGCATCCGCAGACACACGCCTGGGCGCATCCGTAGACACACGCCTGGGCGCATCCGCAGACACGACACCACGTCTGCGGCCTCGTCGGCGACGACGGGTATCTGGTGGAAAATTCGGCTTCATTCGGATGCTACGATACACCGGTCGACGTCATTCGGCGTGGGATGGGCAGGGCTGTCAATCCCTGATAATTCAAGGCTCATCAGGCGCTCTGCACGGCAACGTTCCGCCGCCAACGCCCTTGGGCCGATCAACGACGGGCCGTAGGCCCGTTTTCCGACCAGGCCCATCTTCAACCAGGACTGTCATGGGGATCTTCAGTTTTCTCAAACGCCAGAAGGCCGAACGTGCCAGCGAGCCGGACGAAGGCGTCGAACTCGAACAGAAGCTGACCCGCACCCGCTCGCGCTTCCGCGACAATCTGCTCGATTTCCTGCTCGGCAACAAGCCCATCGATGCCGACCTGCTCGAAGAGTTGGAAAGCCAGTTGATCATGGCGGATGTCGGCGTCGATGCGACCACGCGGATTATGAAGGCCCTCAATGAGAAAGTGGCCCGCTCGCAGGTTGCAGATTCGGACGCCTTGCGCGAAGCCTTGCGCGACGAACTCGTCGCATTGCTCTCACCGGTGGAGCAGCCGCTGGAAATTCCCGACAGTGATCAGCCGTTCGTGATCCTGGTCATCGGGGTGAACGGCTCCGGCAAGACCACCACCATCGGCAAGCTTGCCCGTCAACTTCAGGAAGGTGGCAAGAGTGTGATGCTGGCGGCGGGTGACACCTTCCGGGCCGCCGCGGTGGAGCAGCTGCAGAGCTGGGGTGAGCGCAATTCGGTGGCGGTGATCAGCCAGGGCAGCGGGGCCGATTCGGCATCGGTGATCTTCGACGCCCTGCAGTCGGCAAAGGCCCGTGGCATCGATGTGCTGATCGCCGATACGGCCGGACGCCTGCACACGCAGGGAGGGCTGATGGATGAGCTGAAGAAGGTCAAGCGGGTGCTGGGCCGGCTCGATCCGGATGCGCCGCACGAAACCCTGATCGTGCTCGATGGCGGTACCGGCCAGAATGCGCTGAACCAGGCTGAGCAGTTCAACGCCGTGATGGCGCTGTCGGGCATCGTGATCACCAAGCTCGACGGCACCGCCAAGGGCGGCGTGATCTTCTCGGTGGCCAGCAAGCTCGGTGTGCCGATCCGCTTCATCGGTGTGGGCGAGAAGGTCAACGACCTGGAAGTGTTCGAGGCCGGCAGGTTCGTCGATGCTCTGATGGCCACGGGCGCCGCCGAGCCGACGCCCGTCAGCTGACTCATGACACACCCCTGCGCGCGCTTCCTGCCATGATCCGTTTCGATCAAGTCTCGCTGGAATACAAGCCCGGCCTGTTCGCCCTGAAGGAGGTGTCGTTCGAGCTGGATGCCGGCTCGTTCACATTCCTCACCGGCCACTCCGGCGCCGGCAAGAGCTCGTTGCTGCGGTTGCTGGCGCGGCTGGTCCGGCCCACGGCCGGAAGGATCAGCGTCGGCGATATCGACTACTCCACCCTCGTGCCGAGCCAGGAAAATGCACTGCGCCAGCAGATGGGCATCGTGTTTCAAGACAACCAGCTGCTGTACGATCGGCACGTGTTCGACAATGTGGCCCTGCCGCTGATCATCGGTCGTTATTCATACAGCGATATCCAGAAGCGGGTCAGTGCCGCCCTGCAGAAGACCGGTCTGCTGAGCAAGGCATTCAGCGATCCGGTGTCCTTGTCCGGCGGTGAGCAACAGCGGGTCGGTATCGCTCGCGCCGTGGTTGCCCGACCGCGCCTGCTGTTGGCCGATGAGCCCACCGGCAATCTGGATGGCGAGATCAGTGTCGACATCATGCGCCTGCTCATGCAGTTCAACGCGTCCGGTGTGACGGTGGTGTTCGCCACTCACGATGAGGGGTTGCTCGACACCTTCGACTACCCGCGGTTGGTGCTTTCGCAAGGCAGCGTCGGTCGGAATGACCAGATACCGTCCGGTGCGCGGCACGATGAGGTGAACCACTGATGAGCCTGCGACGCGAGAACGCGACTGCGATTGGCGGATCGAGGCCGGGCAACGCGCAGAACGATCAGACTTCAGCCCTGGCTAACCGCGAGGCAGGTCAGGACGCCGCTTTCGGTGGCTCGATGGGCCGCCGGTGGACCTACACGCTGCGCGGTTACGCGGTTACGCAAAGCTGGCGCCAGCTACGCAGCCGACCGCTGGCCAGTGGAGTCACCCTGTTCGTCCTCGGGATAACGCTGGCGCTGCCGGTGTTGCTGTGGTTCTGTGCCGGCTCGTTGCAACAGCTCGGCAAGAGAACGCTCGACCAGGAAAGCCTGACCGCCTACCTGTCGCCGGATATCGATGATCTGCAGGGTGCTGAACTCGCCCGGGCCTTGGCCAACCGCCCGGGGGTGCGAGAATCCATGTATGTCTCGCGCGCGGAGGCGCTTGATCTGCTGCGGCAGCATACCGATGTGGACGACGTGCTCGAAACGCTGGAGAACAACCCGCTGCCCGGTGCCGTGGTGATTCATCCGGCTCGCGACAGCCTGACGGATGAATCGATGGATCGGCTGGCATCCACCCTTGCGGACGTGGATGGGGTGGAGCGCGTACAGGTCGATCTGGAGTGGGTCCGCCGATTGCAAGCGGTGGTTTCGTTGTTGCAACTGGTTGGCATTCTGTTGGGTAGTTTTCTGGTCTTGACCGCATTGCTGGTCATCGGCAATACGGTGCGGCTTGAACTGCTGAGGCGCGAAGCCGAGATGGAAGTGGCGCATCTGCTCGGAGCGGCCACGAGCTTTCGGCACAGGCCGTTGGTGTATACCGGCGCACTCTATGGTTTTCTGGGCGGTCTGGTGGCGTGCGTGCTGGCAATCATCGCATTGCTGATATTGCGCCAACCGGCCGATCAACTTGCCAATCTGTACGGTAGCTCGTTTCGTCTGAAGTTTCCGTCAATACGTACGGTCGGATTCATATTGGCAATAGCCACGATGCTGGGCCTGGCGGGTACCGTCATGACTCTGGCCAAACCGTCATCCAACATGTTCCGTTCTTCCCGAAACCACTAGAAATTATACAAATAATTGATATTTAAGGGAATTTTCTCGAAGCAAAGGCTTGAAAGCGCAGGGTACCGGGCTCAAGTCGGCAGGAACTCTGGCCGCTATTAGCAGTCTATTGGGCAGAGTGCTAAAATCAGTGCATATACCTTGTGGGAGATCTTTATGAGTAACGCCCTTACCGTCAATCAGAGCACCATGGCGCTACCGGTCATCACCGATGACCTCAACGCCTATCTTGCCCGAATCGCCAATGTGGAGCTGCTCACTACCGAGCAGGAGCAGGTTCTGGCCCGTCGGCTGCGGGCGGACGATGACCTGGATGCGGCTCGTCAGCTCGTCATGTCGCAGTTGCGCTTCGTCGTGCACATCGCTCGCAGCTACAAGGGATATGGCCTGCCCATGGCGGATCTCGTACAGGAAGGCAACATCGGTCTGATGAAAGCGGTCAAACGCTTCGACCCGGATGTCGGTGTCCGGTTGATCTCGTTCGCCGTGCACTGGATTCGCGCCGAGATTCACGAGTATGTGATTCGCAACTGGCGCATCGTGAAGGTGGCCACTACCAAGGCGCAGCGCAAGTTGTTCTTCAAGCTGCGCAGCGCCAAAAAGGAGCTCAACTGGTTCAGTCAGGAAGAGGTGAATTCCGTAGCCAGCGACCTGGATGTAGATCCTTCCGTGGTTACCGAGATGGAATCTCGAATGCATGGCCACGATAGCGCCTTCGACGCACCGGCCAGCGCCAGCAGTGAAGATCGGCAACTCGCACCGGCCGACCTGCTGTTCCGCGAGGAGCAGGATCCCTCGGCGATTCTGGAAGCACAGGATGGGCGCGAACGGTCGTTGGAAGGCCTGGCCGATGGTCTGGATATCCTGGACGATCGCAGCAGAACCATTCTGCAGCGTCGGTGGTTGCACGAAGACAAGTCCACGTTGCATGAGCTTGCCGAAGAGTATTCGGTATCGGCCGAGCGCATTCGTCAGATCGAGAAAGCAGCGATGAAAAAGCTCAAGTCGCATTTGCTTGCAGCTTGATCGGCAGGGAGTTTCCGGGCAGGTACTCTCACGTACTTGCCCGGGGTGTCAGTGCAAGGTGTACTTACCACCGATGGCGTACAGACTTGGTGAACCTTCTTCAAGGAAGGGGGTGGCAGACCTTCCCGTGCCACCGGCCGCGCCATACTAGTCCGGCGTTATTGGCACCTTCATCTTCCCGCCGGCGGGCAATCCCTTGCAAACGTCACGCAAACGTTCAGGCCGGGGTTGTTGTTCCGGAGGTCCACCACACCGCAATGAAGGTCTGACACAGCCTTCACCAAGCTCAAGCCGAGCCCTGTTCCCTCTGTAGTGCGGCTACCTTCCAGCCGGTAGAGTCTTCGCATCACGTTGTTTCTTTCCGCATCGGGTACACCCGGTCCGTTATCCCTGATGCAGAACCAGACTTCGTGATCTGAGCTACCAGCCTGCACAATGATGCGAGAACCCGCAGGGCAATGCCGTATGGCGTTTTCCACCAGGTTGACCATCATCTGCAACAGCAGATCACGGTCGCCGAATATCGGCAGCTCCATCGAGCGAGGTTCGCCGGCTGCTACCAGGGTTCCACCAGCCTCACCTTCCGTCTCCAACATCAACTCCTGCCCCTGCTCTTCGGCTACCGGCTCGTAAATTTCGGCAACAGTCTCCACGAGCTTCAGCAGGTCTACCGTGCGAAACGACGCCCGTCGGGCGCCCGCCTCGATCTGTGCGATACGAAGCAATGCCTCGAAGGTCGCGTTGATGTCCTGTGCCTCGCTCAACGCCTGCACCAGCTCACCGTCGACCCGCTCGCCCTGACGGGTCAGTTCCGCAGCTTTCTCGATGTGAATGAACAGCCGGTTCAGCGGAGTTTTCAGGTCGTGAGCTATGTCGTTACTTACCTGACGCACGCTTTCGACCATCTGCTGCAGGCGAGTCAACGCCTGGTTGATCTGGCACGCCAGGTCGTCGATACCGTCGCAGGCGGAACTGATGGGCAGCCGTGCCTCCAGGTTGCCCGCAGCGACTCTGTCCATTGCTCTAGCGATCTTCTGGATGCGAACGTGGGTGCGCCAGGAAATGTACCCCGCACCGAGCAACGCCAGAATCAGTGAACTGAGCAAGGTCCAACCGAAGCTGCTGATCGCGGTGCCCCGCAAGTCCTGCAGCGGCTGCACGCTCCGACCGACCGACAGTATGTTGCTACCCAGCTCACCGGCAAAGAATCGGTAGCGAACGCCATCGTCCTCCAGGCCCAGTTCCGCGCCACTGAATTCATTCCAGCCCATGCCCTTGACATCGAGCGTCACGTTGCCCGCTATCTGTCGCCCGTTCGGGGTAGCCAGATGAAACCCCATGTTGTAGTTCATCGGCAGCTGGTCACGGCGGCGAGCGATCTTCAGGACGTCGTCCAGCCCTTCGCTGCGGTAGATATCCTCGACTGACGAAAAATTTCGACTGATGGACTGGTTGATCTCACTGTCGAGGCGGTCACGCAGCAGTTGGTAGAACACGCACGCCGACAGACCGAAGCAGGCGAGGTAAAGCGTCGATACGGCCAGTACCATCCGAAACGGTACACTGCGCAACAGGCTGAAGCGCGAGGAGCGTTGACCACTGCCGTCGTCGACAGTCGTCGACGGGCGGTGCTGGTGAAGGCTGGGCCGGGCAATGCCCGGGCGCGCCATCACCGCGTCAGCGCGGCGCATGCAGGCTGTATCCCAGATTTCTGATCGTGTGCAACAAGGGTACATCGAAGGGCTTGTCGATCTTGCCACGCAGACGGCTGACGTGGGTTTCCACGACACTGGTCTTGGGGTCGAAATGGAAATCCCATACCCGCTCGAGCAGCATGGTGCGGCTGACGACCCGGCCTTCGTTGCGCATCAGCACCTCCAGCAGCAGAAACTCGCGCGGTTGCAGCACGATGCCCACACCGGCGCGTACGGCGGTTCTCTGCAGCAGGTCGAGTTCGAGGTCTGCTACCCGCAAGACGGTGGTCTCGACCGCGGTGGCCGGCCGCCTCGCCAAAGCATTCACGCGAGCCAGCAGCTCGGAGAACGCGAACGGCTTGGTGAGGTAGTCGTCGCCGCCGGCTTCCAGCCCGGCGACCCGATCATCAACTCCGGATACAGCCGTGAGAAAGATCACCGGTGACTCCGTACCCGCCGCCCGCAAGCTTTTCACCAAAGTCAGCCCGTCCATCGCGGGCAACATGCGATCGACCACCAGCATGTCGTAAGACGTGCTCAGGCATTGCACCATCGCTTCTCGACCGTTGTCGAACAGGTCGACCACATGGCCGGCCTCGGTGAACCCCCGTGCTACGTAACGGGCGGTTTGTGGATCGTCTTCGACAAGGAGAATGTGCATGCTGGTCGGCTCCCGGGTGTCAGCGTCGCGCCTTGTGGTAAGAGCAAAGCTTCACCAGCATGAATGTCACGGTTTTCAGGCACATGCCACGAAACATACGATTTCGTATACAACTGCACCGGATCGCCTCAGGCGAACAGGCGCATGACCAGCGGCAGGTAATGATCAGCAAGCATGATACCGAACAGCCACATCAGGTAATTGATCGAGAACACGAACGTCTTGACAGGCTGGCGGGCAGCCGAGGGGTCGAACAGCTTCCAGGCGTGATAGAGAAACATCAACCCCAGGAACACGGCACCGATCAGGTAAAGCACCCCACTCATATGAATGAGGTAGGGGAACAGGCTCACGATGAACAGCAGTACCGTGTAGAGCAGGATCTGAACGCGCGTGTGCGGAATGCCATGTGTGACCGGCAGCATCGGAATATCCACCTTGGCATAGTCGTCGCACCGATGAATGGCCAGCGCCCAGAAGTGCGGCGGCGTCCAGATGAACACGATGAGAAACAGAAGAAGCGGCTCAGCCGTGACCTGGCCGGTAACCGCTGCCCAGCCCAGTACCGGCGGCATGGCTCCCGCGGCGCCACCGATGACGATGTTCTGTGGCGTGGCACGCTTGAGATACATGGTGTAGACGATCGCGTAGCCGATCAGCGAAAAGAACGTGAGCACTGCCGTGAGGGTATTCACGAGCATCACGAGAATGATCATCGACACCACCCCCAGCAACCCGGCGAACAGCAAGCACTGAGCCGAACTCAAATGCCCACGAGGAATGGGCCGACGTGCCGTGCGGTTCATGATGGCATCGGCGCGCTGATCGATGACGTGATTGATGGCCGCAGCCGACGAAGATGCCATGCCGATGCCGAGCAGCCCGAATACGGATTCCTGCAGCGGCAACCAACCTGGCACTGCAAGCACCATGCCCACCAGTGCGGTGAACACGAGCAACAGCACCACCTTCGGCTTCGTGATCTCCAGGTAATCGCGCCAGTGCGTGACCGCCTGAGTCAGGGAGAGATTCAAGCTGAGCGTCTTCATCAAATAACCCTACCCGATGCGAGACACTTTTAACAGATGAGTCAAGTCCTTGAGTATCGACTTCGGTGGCAGGTCGGGCGGGAATCGCAGCATCAGATTACCCAATGGATCGATGACGTAGATACTGTCTTTCATCGGTTTCATGTCCGCGACCGCGGCCTCGATCTGGTCGACCAGGGCAGCGCGCTGACCGGTACTGCCGGTGGTGACGTAAAGACCCGGATGTTCCTTCAGCAGCGCCTCGTCCAACTGACCGGGAGAATCGGTCACGGCAACGCGATGAACCCGATTCATTCTCTGATTCAGGGCCAGACGCACCTGGCGCATGTAGTAGAGCCTCAACTTGCAAGTGTCGCCACACACGCCTTCCGGCGCGTACAGCAGGGTCCATTCACCTCGCAGGTCGACGAGCTTCAGGGTCTCGCCATCGACGAGCGGCATGCTGAACCCGGTCAACGGCACCGGCGGTTCGATGAGCTCGCCCCGTGCCGTACTTCCAAGCTCACCATCGCTCGATTGCACCACCTGCAGCCAGATGATCGCCAGCAGAAGCGGAACACCGAACATGCCGAATATCAGCAACAGCATGCGCCGTGAACGAGCCTGGGCGGCCGAGTCCACGGGTGGCGCGGCATCGAACCGGGCCTCACCCGATACACCGGTGACGTCCTTGTCGGCGCCGGGCGGAATCTGGGAGGTGGGGTCAGTCATGAGGTGCAGGATCAGTGTCTGATGCGGGCCGACGAGTGTTCACGGTGTTGAGAACGATGTAGATCACGGTAAGCGCGGTGGCCATGGCGAACCATTGAAAGGCATAACCATAGTGTTTCTCGGGCCCGGAGGCCGCTGGCTGCCAGTTGGCCGCCAGGGCCTCCGGCCGTGAGGACGGGGCGGATGCCTGCTGCAATTGTACGACGCCCGGCACGATCGGCTCACCCAGGGCGGCAGCGATCATTTCATAGTCGAAGAACTGAATGATACGAGGCCAGGTGGTCGGTGGTGCCATGGCTGGTCCGCTCATCAAGCCTTTCGACGGTCGCGTGAACAGGCCTTCGAGGTCGACGGGCATGCAGTCGTCATCGGGCCCCGCACCGGCGAACGAAAGATCAGGCAAGTCCTGACGGGTTTGCCCGAGTGGCAACCAGCCTCGATTCACGAGCGCCAGCTTGCCCGAACGCAGCCGTAGCGGAGTAATCGCCTCGAAGCCCGGCGAGCCAGCATGGCTGCGGTTGTCCCATAAAAACTGCCGAACATCGTCGTAGCAACCGGCAAGCCGAACTCGCCGATAGGCTTCCGCCGCCACCGCCAGTGAACTGCCCTTGTCGGTGACAAGGCTTTCCAGAGCTACCGCCGGCGCTGCCATCGCGGACTCGGCAGCACTCAGGATGGCGATCTTCTCATCAGCCCGCCGTAGCTGCCAGATTGCAAGCGCGATCATGCTGGTGAAGAGAGCCAGAAAACCGATCGACATGAAAAGTCGCGGTTTGAAAATGTAGGGACCGATATGCATATGTGGCTAGTGGTCCTCAGCCGGTGTTACCCTGCGACCCCATGCTACTCGTCAAATTCATCCTGATACTACTGCTGGGATTCATCGTCATCAGTCTTTTCTCGGGGCTGTTCTTTCTGGTCAAGGACAAGGGGCAGACGCGACGCACGGTCAACGCGCTCAGCCTGAGAATAGGCCTGTCGATACTGGCCATCGTGGTCGTGATGATTGCCGGCGCCACCGGCGTGATCGAATTCAGACCTAACCCATTGAGTGCCCCGCCGCCTTCTGCGAACGGAAGGGATGCTCCCGGCAAGGATTCACCTGCAGAGAATTCACCTGGCAACGCATCGCCATCCGGCCAGGTCGGCGAAGAATGAAATGAACTGCATAGCCGTTGTCCGGCTACTCGAGACCTTTCAGGTCGAGAAGCACTTCTTCGACGAGTGCCCGTCAGTAGGCGGTTGTCGAAGGCTTAACGAAAATGCTCGGCTGAAAATTCGATCCAACCTTGCAAGCGGCCTCATCTCCGTACGCCGCGCATCTCGTCAGCCTGGCGCTTTTTAGGCCCGTACCTTTCTACAGAAGGTACACAAAGATGAACAAGCCAAGCCAGACCACATCGACGAAGTGCCAGTACCAGGCGGCAGCCTCGAAGGCGAAGTGATTCTCCGCCGTGAAATGGTTACGCATGCCGCGCAGCATGACCACCAGCAGAATGATGGCTCCCATGGTTACGTGAAAGCCGTGGAAACCTGTCAGCAGGAAGAACGTGGAACCGTAGATACCACTGTTCATGGTCAGGTTCAGCTCCTGATAGGCATGAATGTACTCCTCGGCCTGGAAACCGACGAACACGAACCCGAGCGACACGGTGGCGAACAGCCAGAGCACCATTTTCTTGCGGTTGCCGTCCTTGATGGCATGGTGGGCCATGGTGCAGGTGAAACCACTCGTCAGCAAGATCAGCGTGTTGATCAATGGCAAGCCGAACCAGCTCATCGTCTGGAAGTCCCCACCGATCTCATTCGGGCCGTTGGTGGGCCATACGTAGTCGAAGCCCGGGTACAGCACTGCATTGGTGTATTCGGCACCGCCGCCGCCCGACCCACCGAGCCATGGACCCGAAAAGGTTCGGGCGTAGAACAGCGCGCCGAAAAATGCCGCGAAGAACATGACCTCGGAGAAGATGAACCACATCATGCTGAGGCGAAACGAATTGTCCACCTGGCCGTTGTAGGAACCCGACTCGCTCTCCTTGATGACCGTACCGAACCAGCCGAACATCATCACGATCATGATGACTGTACCGGCGCCCAATACCTCCAGCCCCATCTCGTCCTGGTTCAGCGTCATCGCCAAACCCCAGAAGAAGGTGAAGAGGCCTACCGAGCCGACGATGGGCCATCGGGCCTGATGGGGAACGTAATAGCCTGACGCTTCACTCATTCTGGATGTGATCCTTGAAAACTGACCGGATTATAAGGGTTCGCACGATGACTGGCGAGCGCGCCCGTTCTTCACGTGTTCTGGTCGGGTGAACGAAAGAACGTGTACGAGAGCGTCACTCTGTCCACGTTGATCGGCACGTCGGCGTCGATGATGAAGGTCAGCGGCATGTCACGCGCACCACCCTCCGTACCTGCCATGTCGAACTCCTGCCGGGTGAAGCAGAAGCACTCGGTCTTGTTGAAGTAGGGAGCCGCCGAAAATGGGCTGACGCTCGGCGTGGCCTGCCCGACCATCGGGCTACCCGACAGGTTTTCCGCGTAGTAGGTCGCGTGGTAGACCTTGCCCGGTTGCACCTTCATTTCCGTCTGGTTCGGCCTGAAGATCCAGTCCCCGTTTCGGTTCACGCTGGCGGTGAACTCTACTGTGATTTCTCGCTCCACATCGCCGGCACGGGCTGCCGCCTCCGCTTCCGAAAGCCTGCCCGTCTTGCCGTTCAGGCCCGTCACATCGCAGATTATGTCGTAGATCGGCACCATCACGTAGCCGAAGCCGAACATGGCCACGACGATGAGTAGACTGCGCCCGGCCACTTTCAGATGCGGGTATCGCACGGCCTTCGTCGGGGTCGGCTCTGCATCGAAGCCCTCAGCCGACTCAGCAGCATTCTCGCCAGGTTCGCCGGTACTGCCATACCCGACCCCGGTCACGCGAGTTCACCATGCCCGTAGACGAACCAGACGATGCTGCCCACGTAAATGCACACTGCCACTATGCCGAGGATGATCGGCATGCGGTGGCGTTGCCAGAAACTTGCGGAAGTATTGTCACTCATCATCAAATGGATGTCGGAAGACTTCCCGGAAGCTCACAGGCCGTGAACTCCCGGGACAACCCGTCTTGCAATCCTAGCGCGTTACCGTGCCAGGCTGGATATCAGGCGCAGTTTCGAAGGTGTGATACGGAGCGGGAGAAGGTACCGTCCATTCCAGGCCACGCGCACCTTCCCATACTTCACCGGTTGCCTTCTTGCCGCCACGAACGCACTTCACGATGATGTACACCCAGAGCAGCTGTGAGAAACCGAAACCGAACGCCCCGATGGAGGCGACCATGTTCCAGTCCGCGAACTGCAGGCTGTAATCCGGTATCCGACGATTCATCCCGGCAAGTCCGACGAAGTGCATGGGAAAGAACAGCACGTTGACGAACACGGTGGAGATCCAGAAATGCCACACACCGAGCGTTTCGTCGTACATGTTGCCGGTCCACTTGGGCAACCAGTAATACGTGGCGGCCATCAAGGAGTAGATCGCACCGGGCACCAGTACGTAGTGGAAGTGCGCTACCACGAAGTAGGTATCGTGATACTGGATGTCTGCCGGCGTGATGGCCAGCATGAGACCGGACAGGCCGCCGATGGTGAACATGACGACGAAACCGATCGCGAACAGCATCGGTGTTTCGAACGTCATCGCACCACGCCACATGGTCGCCACCCAGTTGAACACCTTCACTCCGGTGGGCACCGAGATCATCATCGTGGAGAACATGAAGAACAGGGAACCTGCCAACGGCATGCCGGTGGTGAACATGTGGTGCGCCCAGACGATGAACGACAGGAAGGCGATGGCCGCGACCGCGTAGACCATCGAGTCGTAGCCGAACAATGGCTTGCGCGCAAAGGTCGGGATGATCGAGGAGACGATACCGAAGGCCGGCAGTATCAGGATGTAGACCTCGGGATGACCGAAGAACCAGAAGATGTGCTGGAACATCACAGGATCACCGCCACCGGCTGCGCTGAAGAAGCTGGTGCCGAAGAAACGGTCCGTGAGCAACATCGTCACCGCACCGGCAAGCACCGGCAAAGTGGCGATCAGCAGGTACGCGGTGATCAGCCATGTCCAGACGAACATCGGCATCTTCATGAACGACATGCCGGGTGCACGCATGTTGAAGATCGTCGCGATGATGTTGATCGAACCCATGATCGACGAGATGCCCAGGAAATGGACGGCCACGATCACGAAGGCGAAGCTGTCGCCCATCTGCAGAGACAAGGGCGGATACAACGTCCAGCCACCCGCCGGGCCACCACTGTCCATGAACAGCGTGGACAGCAGGATCGTGAAGGCGAACGGCATGATCCAGAAGCTCCAGTTGTTGAGCCTGGGAAGGGCCATGTCGGGTGCACCGATCATCATCGGAATCATCCAGTTCGCCAGCCCCACGAACGCGGGCATCACGACGCCGAAGATCATCACCAGCGCATGCAGCGTGGTCATCGAATTGAAGAACATCGGATCGACGATCTGCAGCCCGGGCTGGAACAGCTCGGCACGGATGATCAGCGCCATGCCGCCACCGATGAAGAACATGATCAACGAAAACCACAGGTACATCGAGCCGATGTCCTTGTGGTTCGTCGTTGTCACCCAACGCATCAGGCCTTTTGCAGGCCCATGCTCATGGTGGTCATGATCGTGCCCGGCTTCGTGGCCGGCATGATGCGTCGTATCGGCACTCATCAGTTGACTCCGTTGAGGGTGGCGTTGTTCAAGTTCAGCGATGTTTGCCGGTTACCGGCGCGTAGCGCCTCTATCTCCGTGGGCTGCAGGCTGTCGCCGACCGCGTTCCCCAGGGCATTGCGCTGATAGGTAACGACAGCAGCCAGTTCGGTATCGCTCAGACGGCTGGAAAAGGCCTGCATGGGCGTGTCGTTGACACCGTGCAGGATGGTGTTCGCGTGCTGCCCGATGTCGCCGGTGACCACCTCACTGCCGGCAATCGCCGGAAACATCCCGGGTATGCCCTGCCCGTCTTTCTGATGGCAACTCATGCAATTGGCCTGATAGACCTTGGCGCCCGCACTCACGAGCTCCTCGTGCTGCCAGTTCCGGGTGCCATCGGCGGAGGCCGACGCCATTTTCTCTTTCTGTTCTGAAACCCAGGCATCGTACTCATCCTGCGGTAACGCCTTGACCACGATCGGCATGAAACCGTGATCGCGTCCGCACAGCTCGGCGCACTTGCCACGATAGGTGCCGGGCTTGTCGATCTTTGCCCAGTTCTCGTTGATGAACCCCGGGATCGAATCCTTCTTCACGGCGAGATCCTCCACCCACCAGGAGTGGATGACATCGGCAGCGGTGTGAAGGAAACGGATCTTCTGACCTACCGGCACCACCAGCGGGTTGTCGACTTCACGAAGGTAGTTGTCGAAGCTGTTCACATCGATGCCCGAATCGGCCTGCCGCGCCGCGTTCTGGTCGGCATCCAGCTGGCTGTAGAAGGAAATGCCTTCGTCGAGATACTCGTATTGCCAGCGCCACTGATAGCCGGTGACCTTGATGGACATGTCGGACTCGCTGAAGTCTTCCATTTCTATCAGAACCTTGGCGGCGGGGATTGCCATGCCGACCAGAATGACCAGCGGAACCACTGTCCAGGCAATCTCGACCTTTGTGCTTTCGTGGAAATCGGAGGCCACCGCGCCCTTGGACTTTCGATGACGCACGATGGAATAGAACATGACCGCGAACACCGCGGCGCCGATCGCGCAGCAGATCAGGAAGACAGTCATGTGCAGGTCGTGCACCTTGCTGCTGATTTCTGTCACGCCGACAGGCATGTTCAGATCGCCCCAACCGGCCAGCACCGATGCGGGCAGGCCCAACAGCATGGCTGTGGCCAGTACCCTGCGGCGGATGCCAGAATTCATAAGCGGTTTCCCCGAAAAGTTCATTGGTCTGTGTTTCTGATGTTCGAAGCGGGCCCGATGACGACGGGGCCAGGTAGGTCCGGAATACTCAGGCCGCATCCAGGACACATTCAAGCTGTCTTCAGGGCCGAGTTCAGCGCGGAGTACAAGGATTTTTTCTCCTCGCGACCCAGCGCGGCACCGAGACGATAACGCCGACCGTGAGCACCCAGGCTCAGATCACCGACATCGAATGGGTTGTCGGCGCAATCATAGCGTAGTCGGCTCCACTGCCGTGGCAGATTCACGGACTTCTCGGCGCTGTGGTAACCCCATTCGAGCACGATCGCCTGGGAATCCACCGTGATCACCTCACGTCGCCCCAGCCTTTTCAGGGTCAGATACAGGCAGACCGTGATGACGATGACCTCGAGGCCGGCGAACGGAATGACCATCCACAACCCGAATGACGCCAGTGCGAGCGCCAATGACATCGTGATACCACCCAGGCTCGCCGCAAGCCAGACATTCGCTTTCCAACTCATGGATTGGTTACCCTGCACCACCAGGCGTACCGTCTCGCCGCCAAGATCCTTGATATCTATCATCGGTATTACCCCAACCGGCAAATGGCGCTTCGAGATCGGCGACCCGTTGAACTCAAATGGCACGATACGCCGTTCGGCGATTGCGCCACATATACTCGACTCCGGCACTGCCGGATAGCACGCCTGAGGGACTTCTCTATTGGTCACCGCGCAAGGCACTGCGCAGCGAATCGATCGACACGGTGTACTCACCGTCTGCAGTAACCCCGCCTGCACCCTGCCGAGGAATCTCACCCTTCCAGGCATGACCGTGAACCAGCTCCAGTGACAGAGAAAGGCGAGATGACGCATCACCGTCCTTGCTCAAATTCTTCAAGCTGTTACGCACGCTTGGTGCCATCAGACCAGGACGCCTGCCCGTCGCCAGGTTTCCCGCACCCAACTTCCGAAGCTCCGCCTGCAGGGCTTCCACGTCCGGATACTCGACACGCATATTCTGCCTGTCGAGTACCGGAGCCGCAAATCCGGCGGCCAGCATGCTATCGCCCAGATCGTGCATGTCGAGCAACCCGAAGGCATGCAGATGGCTATCGATACCTGCCCACCAGCGTTGATACTCTTTCAGGGTATCGACCCCGGCGCTGGTGAACATGAACGCCCCGCCCGGAGCCAGCACCCGGCCCACTTCACGAAACACCTGATGCGGCGAGTGACAGAACGGCATAAGCAGGTTCGAGACGACCAGATCGACACTGGCATCCGCAATCGGCAGATGATGTGGATCCGCTGCGGCCACCATCGCCGCTCGACGACTGCGCAGAGGCCAGCGAAAAGGGCCTCGGGTAACCGGCGCCGGCAACCCCGGAGCCGGGTCGAGCCCCACCACCCGGGCATCCGGGTACCGCCGCTCCAGTGCCGCGAGCTGGAACCCGGATCGGCACCCCAGATCGAGCACGAGCCGAGGCTCGATCGCCAGTACTTCCAGACGCTCCTGCAGCTGCGCACCGATGACGCGATAGACTTCCGCATGCGCATCAAACGCGGCCGATGCCTTGAGGAACTGGCGACGCACCGACGCGATCGGGCGTGGCTGCATCAGCGATACCGCATCAATCATCGCGCACCCCGTGCTCGGCAAACTCGCACCGTTGCTCTATAGTCAGTCTCATCAAGTACCGGTGACCTCACGTGTTCAGTGCCTCTGTGTTCCTGCCTGCCCTGCTGGCCTGCATTGCCGCCTACCTGCTGGGCTCCCTCTCGGCCGCCATCATCGTCTGCCGGGCGGTCGGGTTGCCAGACCCTCGCACCGAGGGCTCCGGCAATCCCGGCACGACCAACGTGCTGCGAACCGGCGGCAAGGGCCCTGCGGCCCTGACGCTTGTCGGTGATGGCCTGAAAGGCTATCTGCCGGTTCTCGTCACCAGTCTTTTCATCAGCCATGACCCCACCGTCGCACTGGTGGCCGTGGCAGCATTTCTCGGGCACCTGTACCCGGTCTTCTTCGATTTTCGCGGCGGCAAGGGTGTTGCCACCGCCCTCGGCGGGCTGCTTGCACTCGCACCTGGCGTGGGCTTGCTGGCCATCGCCACCTGGCTGGCCATCTGCCTTGCTTCACGCATGTCGTCGCTCGCGGCCCTGGCCACGTTCGTGCTCGCCCCCGCCTACCTGCTACTCGACGGTCAAGGGGTTGCCGCCATGGCCTACATCATCATTGCGCTGTTTCTGATTCAAAGTCATCGGGGCAACGTCCGGCGCATTCTGGCCGGCACGGAACCGCGTCTCGGCCGCTAGTTCTTCGAGCGGCCAGCGCGGACGGATCGTCAGCGCCAGATCATCGTACTCGCCAGCGGCCAGACGCATGGCGCCGGCGAGCGCGATCATCGCGCCGTTGTCCGTACAGAATGCCAGGCGCGGGTAGTACACCTCGCAACCCAGGCGATCGCCGAGTGATCTAGCCCCGGCGCGCAGTTGCAGATTGGCGCTGACACCACCGGAGATGACCAGCCTCGTCAGGTTCTCCTGGCGCAATGCACGCTCACAGCGACCCAGCAGGGTATCGACCACGGCCGCCTCGAAGGAGGCCGCCATGTCGGCGCGAAAGCGGTGTTCGTCGGCGTCCTCGCAGGCTTCCCCACCGGCAGTACCACCCGCATCGCCCGGTGCCCGACCTTTTGCCTGATCGGCTCCGTGAGCGCCATCGAGCTGCCGATGTCGCTTGAGCTGTGTAAGGGCGGCGGTCTTCAGCCCGCTGAAGCTGAAATCCAGGCCAGGACGATCCAGCAGCGGACGGGGGAGGTCGAAGGCTCGGCTATCTCCCTGTAGCGCCAGCTGCGCCAGATGCGGGCCACCCGGATAGGGCAAGCCGAGCATCTTGGCAGTCTTGTCGAAGGCTTCGCCGGCCGCGTCGTCCATGGACTCCCCCAGCAGACGGTAATCACCGGGCCGCTCGACCCTGACGAGCTGAGTGTGCCCGCCGGATACCAGCAGACAGATGAACGGGAACGGCGGTGCCGGCGATTCCAGCAACGGCGCCAGAAGGTGCGCCTCCATATGATGAACGCCGAGCGCGGGTACATCGAGCGACCAGGCGAGCGAACGTGCCGCCATGGCGCCGGTGAGCAAGGCGCCGGCGAGGCCAGGGCCCGTGGTGTAAGCCACCGCATTGAGATCTGCCAGGCCCAACCCGGCTTCGCGCAGCACCTGCCGGGTGAGAGGCACCCAGCGCTGAACGTGGTCACGCGAGGCAAGCTCGGGGACCACGCCGCCGTACAAGGCATGCAGCTCGATCTGGCTGAACAGAGCGTGCGTCAGCAGGCCACGTTCCGTGTCGTAGATGGCCAGGCCGGTTTCGTCGCAGGATGTTTCGCAGCCGAGAACGATCATGGCTTCGGCCTTGCAAACACCGGGATGCCGGATCCGAAGGTAACTCGGTGAGCGATTCGGGCACGTACGCTCCGCAAAGGTCTCCGAAGGCAGCGGCGATCGACTGGTTGAGTTTGTGGCACAGGCACCGCTATAATGTAGAGCTTTTCCCCGATCCTACCTGAGAACACTATTTGATGCCGTCAGTACGAGTGAAAGAGAACGAGCCGTTCGAAATGGCACTGCGCCGCTTCAAGCGTGGTTGCGAGAAAGCCGGTGTCCTCACCGAAACCCGTCGACGCGAGTTCTACGAGAAGCCCACGTCCGAACGCAAGCGCAAGGCGGCGGCTGCTGTGAAACGCCATCAGAAGAAGGTGTCGAAGGAATCCTCCAGACGCGTACGCATGTACTGAATTTCGATCTCCAGCAGATCGTAACCGCCAGTCGTAACCGCAAGCCCCGCCGCATGAGTGACACACGCCAGGTTATCCAGGAAGACATCAAGAAAGCCATGAAGGCGGGTGACAAGGCTCGCCTCGGCACGCTTCGGCTGATCTCATCCGACATCAAGCAGCGCGAAGTCGACGAACGCATCGTTCTCGCCGATGCCGATGTGCTGGCCATACTCGACAAGATGAGCAAGCAACGCCGCGAGTCCATTCGTCAATACAGCGACGCCGGGCGCGACGACCTGGTGGCGGTGGAGCAGGCCGAGCTGGAAATCATCGCCGAGTACATGCCAGCCGCCATGAGCGATGCAGAAATCGACTCGATGGTCTCCACCGCGATAATCAGTACCGACGCCAGCTCCGTAAAGGACATGGGCAAGGTCATGGCCGTGATAAAGCCGATAGCCCAGGGTCGCGCTGACATGTCGGTAGTAAGCCAGCGAATAAAGCAGCGTCTTTCCGAAGGCTGAGCAACGCCTCGAGGGGTTGCTGAAACACGGGCCCGGCCGATCTGCCCCGCTTTTGGTATTCCCGCTTGCCCCGGCCTGTCGAACGCCTGTATGGCCGGGCATGGAGAAGAGCCTTCATTTCGCGCATGCGTAGCTTTCAGGCTTGGGCGCTTATCATGCATTTCCGCTTCCAGTTCCGACCAATGACCTCTCATGAGCGATAGCACCTTTCAGTTCCTCGACGCCCCGCGTGCAGACCCCGAAAAGCTGGAAGTGGCGGTGCGCATTCTCAACTACGACGAGATCTATGGTCAGTTCGACGCCGAGAAGGCGGCAGAGCAGGCAGGCAGATGCCTGGGCTGCGGTAACCCCTATTGCGAATGGAAGTGCCCGGTTCACAACTACATTCCCAACTGGCTGAAACTGATCGAAGAGGGCAATTTGCTGGAAGCAGCCGAGATGTCCCATCGAACCAACTCGTTACCGGAGATGTGCGGCCGTGTGTGCCCACAAGACCGGCTCTGCGAAGGTGCCTGCACGTTGAACGATGGCTTCGGCGCCGTCACCATCGGCTCGATCGAGAAATACATCACCGATGAGGCGCTCAAGCTCGGCTGGCGCCCGGATCTCTCCGCCGTCAAACCAACCGGTCAACGGGTGGCCGTGATCGGCGCCGGCCCGGCAGGGCTTGCCTGTGCCGATGTGCTGATCCGCCATGGCGTGCAGCCCGTGGTCTTCGATCGCTACACCGAAATCGGCGGCCTGCTGACCTACGGCATACCGCCGTTCAAGCTGGAGAAGGAAGTGGTGTTCACTCGACGGCAGATCATGGAAGACATGGGCATCGAGTTCAGACTTGGCGTCGAGATCGGTCGCGATATCCCGTTTCAGACGCTGCTCGATGACTATGACGCGGTATTCCTCGGCATGGGAACCTATACGTCCATGCGTGGTGGCTTTCCCGGCGAGAACCTCGACAACGTCCATGAAGCCCTTCCCTACCTGATTTCCAATGTCAATCATCAGTACGAATGGGATACCGACCCAGGTAATTTCGTGAACCTCGATGGCAAGCGCGTCGTGGTGCTCGGCGGCGGCGATACCGCCATGGACTGCAACCGCACGGCACTGCGCCAGGGTGCCGAATCGGTTACGTGCGCCTATCGACGGGATGAAACCAACATGCCCGGATCACGGCGGGAAGTGAAGAACGCGAAGGAGGAAGGGGTGAATTTCCTGTGGAACCGTCAGCCGGTTGAAATCGTTGAGGAGAATGGCCGACTGGCCGGTGTGCGGGTAGTGACCACACGGCTGGGCGAACCCGACGCTCGTGGCCGGCGCACGCCCGAAATCGTCGACGGTACCGAAGAGCTGATCGAGGCGGATGCCGTGCTGATCGCCTTCGGTTTTCGTCCGAGCCCGGCGAGCTGGTTCGAGACCATCGGCATCGATATCGACGATGGTGGCCGGGTGGTCGCACCGGAGCGGCATACCTACCCGCACCAGACGTCACACCCGAGAATCTTCGCAGGTGGCGATATGGTACGAGGCTCAGACCTCGTGGTAACCGCCGTGTTCGAGGGACGCAACGCGGCGCTGGGCATCGTGAACCTGCTGGCCGATGAAGCACGGGTAACGGCTCCATTCGCCGCCAACGGCTGACCAGGGCTTGCCGTTCAATTTACCGTAGACGCCACGCCCTGCCCGGCAATGCGGCTGGCAGGGGGCTGAAAGTGGTAGCTTGTCGCTGTGCCGACACCGATGGTCGCCATACAGGTTCTAGAGACCTGCCCACATCCAGTCCACGATCACATGGAGCCGTATGCCCGCCCTGTTGAAGAATGACCTCTACCTTCGTGCATTGGCACGCGAGAACGTCGAACGCACCCCCGTCTGGGTCATGCGCCAGGCCGGCCGGTATCTTCCCGAGTATCTTGCGGTGCGGGCCAAGGCCGGGAATTTCATGACCCTGTGCAGCACGCCGGACCTCGCCTGCGAAGTTACCCTGCAGCCGATCGACCGGTTCGATCTGGATGCCGCCATCCTTTTCTCCGACATTCTCACGATCCCGGATGCCATGGGGCTTGGCTTGCATTTCGAGACCGGCGAGGGGCCGAAATTCACCCGGCCGGTAAGGACCCGGGCCGACGTCAAGGCCCTGAGCGTTCCCGACATCGGTACCAGCCTTCGCTACGTGACCGACGCTGTAAGCCTGATCCGGCAGGAGCTGAACGGTCGCGTACCGCTGATCGGATTTTCCGGCAGCCCGTGGACTCTGGCCACCTACATGGTCGAAGGCGGTGGCAGCAAGGATTTCTCGAAGGTGAAGGGGCTGATGTTCAGCGATCCGGCAACCATGCATGAGTTGCTCGACGTCACCGCGCGTTCGGTCGTGGCCTACCTGAATGCTCAGATAGAAGCGGGTGCGCAGTCGGTCATGGTGTTCGACACCTGGGGTGGTGTCCTGTCGCCGGCACATTATCGTGAATTTTCGTTACGTTACATGCAGCAGATCGTCGACGGCCTGCAACGCGAGGCCGAAGGCCGGCGGGTACCGGTGGTGCTGTTCACGAAGAACGCCGGCCAATGGCTCGATCAGATGGCCGACACCGGCTGCGACGGGCTTGGCGTCGACTGGACCATGGACCTGGCCGATGCACGCCGCATCACCGGCGACCGGGTGGCGTTGCAAGGCAATCTCGACCCCTCCACCCTCTACGGCGATCCGGCCAGCATCCGCTCAGCCGTGCAGACGGTGCTGAACAGTTACGGCGACGGGCCCGGCCATGTCTTCAACCTGGGCCATGGCATTCATCAGCATGTGAACCCCGAGCACCTGGGCGTGATGGTAGCGGCGGTGAGAGAGTTCAGCAGCCGGTAACCTTCCGGCCGGGCGCTCCTGCCGAGTGCCCCTGGCCGGGCGCCCCTGGCCGGGCGCCCCGGGGCCGACTGCCCCATGCGCCCCCCTAGAACAGTTGCTCGACTTCCTTGGCACGGTCACGACGGTTGCGTGCATCCGACAGTGAACTTCCACCGTCCGCGCGTTCGCCTTCGTTGTCATCGGAGGCGTTTTCGACATCGCCCGGCATGTTGTCTTCCATGAATAGCTCCAGCATCGTCCCACCCCCCGTGGCGGGTTCGCCGGTCTGACGATCGATCCGAATGGTCTCAATGCCTTCCGGCTCGGACGGCAGGGCATCCGGCAGGTTCGCCAGCTGGCTCTGCATGAAAGACGTCCACATGGGCAATGCTGCAACACCGCCGTATTCGTTTCGGCCCAGTGGGTCCAGCCCATCTGAACCGATCCACGCCGCTGCCACGATCTCCGTATTGAAACCGGCGAACCAGGCATCGAGCTGGTTGTTGGTGGTGCCGGTCTTGCCACCGAAATCCTGACGCTTCAGTGCCTCCCCGGCGCGTCTACCGGTACCTCGCTGGATGACCTCGCGCATCATGCTGCTCATGATGTACGCATTGCGCTCGTCGATTACACGCGGAGCGTCGACTGTATCGAGCTTGTCTACCAGCGGCGTGACCGATCGCCCACGGTTTGGCTGACCGGTCACGCCGGCGCTGGACTGAGTGCCCGACGGATCATCATCGACGGTCGGAACATCGGCGATCGGCACCTCGGTTTCTGCATCCATCTCGGCTTGCAACGGGCTTTCGCGTCGTGCATCGCAGCCATCGCACAGCACCGTCTTGGGTGTGCTGTAGAGAATCTTGCCGCGCGGATCCTCGATACGTTCGATGAAATGCGATTGCACCCGATAACCACCGTTGGCAAATACGCCGAACGCCGTTGTCAGCTCCATCGGGGTGACCGCGGCACTGCCCAGGGCCAGTGACAGGTCGGGCGGCAGGTTGCGCTTGGTGAAGCCGAACCGCATGGCGTGATCGATCGCGAACGGCACACCGATCTCGCGCAACACGCGAACCGATACCAGATTGCGTGACTTCACGAGTGCTTCACGCAGGCGGGTGGGACCATAGAAACGGCCGCTATCGTTGGACGGACGCCATTCGCCCTCGAGGGCGGCGTCGTGAAACACTACCGGTGCATCGTTGTAGATGGTTGCAGCGGTATCACCGGCGGCAAGGGCTGCCGAATAGATGAACGGCTTGAAGGTCGAACCGGGCTGGCGGCGGGCCTGAGTAGCGCGATTGAACTTGCTGCGATTGAAATCGAAGCCGCCGACCAGTGCCAGGATATTGCCGGTTCTGGGGTGCATGGCTACGAACGCGCCCTCCACGACCGGCTGCTGCACAAAGCGCTTCGAGCCGTTCTTGCGGGTCTGCAGGTAAATGACATCCCCTCGCTTCAGCACCTGATCGACCGAGGTGATCTTCTCACCCAGCGTATCGACGTCTATGCGGGTACGAGCCCACTGCACATCCGCCATGCCCAACGAGTATGGAACACCGTCCGCACCGAGCAGTTCGGCGTCGTCGGAGGTCACCTTCATGACCGCCGCGGGCAACAACTCACCCGGCTCGGGCAAAGCCTCGAGACGCTCCAGCAAGGCCACGCGATCATCGAGTTCGCTCGGCTCGAGCTGCATGACGGCGCCCCGGTAGCCATGCCGCTCTTCATAGGCATAGAGCGCCTCGCGCAGGGCGCGGTTCGCGCCGGTCTGGGCATCCGAACGCAAGGTGGTGAAGACCTTGAAGCCGGCCGAGGCCCACTTGTCGCCATAGAGCTGCTGCACCCTCGCCCGCGCCATCTCTCCGACGTAGTTGGCTTCCACCTCCGGCTTGGAATAGTGCAGCGCGGCGGTATCTTCCATAGCCAGGGTACGGCGGTATTCATCCGCGCTGATCGTTCCCAGATCACGCAGGCGCCCGAGCACATAGTTCCGACGGATCAGCGCCCGCTCCGGATTGATGATCGGGTTGTAGCGCGAGGGTGCCTTGGGCAAACCTGCCAGCATGGCCGACTCGGCCAGGTTCAGTTTCTGAATGGGTTTGCCGTAGTAGACGCGCGAGGCGGCGGCGAAACCGTACGAGCGATTGCCCAGGTAGATCTTGTTGATGTAGAGCTCGAGGATGTCATCTTTCGACAGCTCGTGTTCGATCTTGAGGGCGAGGAAGATCTCGGTGATCTTGCGCGAGTAGGTTCGCGCGTTGCTGAGGAAGAAGTTGCGCGCCACCTGCATGG
The DNA here is from genome assembly GCA_965214025.1 of Granulosicoccaceae bacterium. Lineage (GTDB taxonomy): Bacteria > Pseudomonadota > Gammaproteobacteria > Granulosicoccales > Granulosicoccaceae > Granulosicoccus. The sequence goes on along the minus strand of CBDCAW010000047.1, from coordinate 71,618 downwards.
TGATGGTGCTGCCACCGGGGCCCTTGCTACCGGTCTTGACCAGATGCCAGCCGGCGCGCGCCAGGCCCTTGAGCGATACACCGGGGTGTTGATAGAAGGTGTCGTCCTCAGAGGCGATGATCGAAAGCTTGAGCGAATCCGGCACCTGCGATATCTGGATCGGTTCACGGCGCTTCTCGCCGTATTCGGCAATCAGATCGCCATCGGCGGTGAACACTCGCATCGGCATCTGCAGGCGCACCTCACGCAGCGACTGCACCTCCGGCAGGGTTGGAGCGATCTGGTAATAGAGGAACCCCAGGCCCGCGGCACCGAGCACTGCCATGGCCACACCGGTGATCGTGCCCCACTTGAAGAGCGTGAACAGCCAGCCACGCGAGCGTGGGCCATCGTTGCCGTTCTGGCGTTTCGAATCGCTGCGGCTTCGCCGATGAAGAGAAGAGGAATACTCAGGCATTTTGTACTGCGGCATAGGGTAATGGGCGCGAGTATATCAAGCACCCTCGATGCCACAGGGAAACTTCGTTCCCGCTTTGCTACCGGTGCACCCCACCACCCGGTACCGCAGAGCTCCGGCACCGGAGAACAAGCCGGCCGATGGTGCGATTGATCAATATTACCGCTACGGCACCGGCCATGGATCATTCGACCGAACGTCGATCAGATCTCATGTCATTCGGAAAATAGAATCGACTGAGGACTAAGGAATCGGTCAAGGCGGGCGCTAAACCGGACATGGCACTCAAATTACCCTCCAGAAGTTCCAACCTCCTCGGGCTGGACATCACTGCGACCTCGGTCAAGCTCCTGGAGCTGAAGCCGTCGAAAAAGGGCCACAAGGTGGTCAGCTACACCGTCGAGCCGCTACCCGCCAATGCCGTCAACGAGAAGAATCTCCAGGACGTCGAGGCAGTGGGGGACGCGATCCGTCGGGCAGTCAAGCGTTCCGGTACGCGCACCAAAACCTGTGCAGTGGCTGTGCCGAGCGCGATGGTCATCACCAAGGTGATACAGATGCCGGACAACCTCAAGCCCCACGAGATGGACGCACAGATCCAGCTGGAGGCCGACCAGTACATTCCCTATGCGCTGGAGGAGGTGAATCTCGATTTCTATGTGATGGGGCCGTCCGAGGATGCGGATGGCATGGTGGATGTGCTGCTGGCAGCCTCGCGCAGCGAGAACGTGGAGGACCGCACTGCCGCCGCAGAGATCGGAGGCTTGACGGTGAAGGTGGTCGATGTCGAGCCCTACACCATGGAAAGCGCCTTTCAGCTTATCAAGCACCAGGTGCCGAACGAAGGTTTCGACAAGACGGTGGCGATCCTGGATGTGGGCGCGAGCATGACCAGCCTGTGCGTGTTGCGCGACCAGAACCTGATCTACACCCGGGAGCAGCCATTCGGCGGCAAGCAGTTGACCGAGGAGATCATGCGGCGCTACGGCTTGTCTTATGAGGATGCCGGTCGGGTCAAGCGTGTGGGCGGCTTGCCGGACAACTACGAGCCGGAAGTACTCGCGCCGTTTCGCGACCTGATGGTGCAACAGGCCAACCGCTTCCTCCAGTTCTTCTTCTCGGCCGACAAGAATGACTATGTGGATCTGATCGTGCTGGCAGGGGGCAGTGTCGGTGTACCTGGTGTGGCCGAGCTGATCGAGAAGCGCATCGGCACGCCTACCATCATCGCGGACCCGTTCGGCGAGATGACCTTCGGTGCCGACATTGCCGGTCAGCGGCTCAAGGATGACGGCCCTGCCCTGATGATCTCCTGTGGGCTGGCGCTACGAGGATTCGACGCATGACACGCATCAACCTGTTGCCGTGGCGCGAGACGCATCGTCTCGAGAAGAACAATGAATTCTATGTGGCGCTGGGCCTGTGCATGGCGCTGGCCGCGGCGATCGGCTTCGGTGGCTTCAAGTTCGCCGAAGACAAGGTCACCTACCAGCAGCAGCGGAACAACCTGCTGAAGACCGAGATCGCGTTGCTGCAAGAGGAATTGAAAGAGATCAGGGAGCTTGAACAAACCAAGAACAATCTGCTTGCACGCATGGAGATCATCCAGCAACTGCAGGGTTTGCGACCGCAGATCGTGCACGCACTGCATCAGGTCGCGAAGCGTATCCCTGACGGGGTATTCCTGACCTCGATGAAGCAATCGGGCGAAAATCAGCTGGTACTGGAAGGCAGGGCTGAATCGAATGCACGTGTATCTGCATTGATGCGTCAGATGGATCGCAGCGACTATTTCTCCAAGCCGCGACTGCAGATCATCGAATCGGATCGCAACGATCGCATCAGCACGTTCAAGTTGAGTGTTCAGCAGGACATTCCGAACAGCGAAAAGGAGCGCTCCAATGGGGTTTAAAGAAAGCCTTGAAGAACTGAAGAGCGTTGATCAGGAAGACTTCAAGCGCATCGGTACCGCTACGCTGCTGTTACGGATTCCGCTGGTCATCCTGGCCTGTGCGGCGGTCATCGGCGCGATGGCGCACTTCATGATCATGCCGCAATTCGACGAGCTGAAGGTTGTCGAGGCGGAGGAACAGACCCTGCGACGCACGTTCGACAACGAGCAGTCGAAGGCCGCCAACCGCACGGCCTACATCGAGCAACTGGAAGAGATGAAAAAGACCTTCAACGTGATGCTGCGTCAGTTGCCGAATCAGACCGACATCGAAAGTCTGCTGGTCGATCTTTCGCAGACCAGCGTGGCCAGTGGCCTGGAAGTCGAATACTTCAAGCCCGAGAACGAGATTCCGCGTGAGTTCTACGCGGAGTATCCCATCAAGATCAGTGTCAGCGGTCAGTACCATCAGTTCGGCCAATTCATCAGCGGCCTGGCGGCGCTGCCGCGCATCGTGACCTTGCGTGACATCGACATCACCGAGCTGCGTCAAGGTGGAGGAGGCAACCGGGCGGATGCCAACAAGGGCACGAAACTCAAGATGGATCTGGTGGCCACGACCTATCGCTACCTGGAGGAGGACTGAGCCATGACACGAGTGACACTCATCTCCGTGCTGGGGCTTTCCAGCCTGCTCGCGGCTTGCGGTGGCGACATGTCGGACCTGCACCAGTTCATCGAAGCGACCAAGCAGCGGCATATCGGCAAGGTTGACCCTCTACCCGAATTTCCGCCCTACCAGACCTTCGAGTACACGGCAGGCAACGTTCGGGACCCGTTCAGACCGCAGACGGATCTGAACTCGTCGCAGGTTGCCGAGGTGGAATACACGGGACCACGCCCGGAGGCACAGCGTAGACGCGAGCCCCTGGAAAGCTATCCGGTCGACGCGCTCAAGATGGTGGGTCTGCTGGAGCAGAAGACCCAGACCTGGGGACTCGTGAGGGACCCCGACGGCACCATTCATCGGGTTCAACCCGGCAATTACGCCGGTCAGAACCACGGCAAGATAGTGAAGGTGTCCGAAACGAAGATCGATATCGTCGAGCTCGTGCCGGACGGACTCAGTGGCTGGGTCAATCGCGATGCGCAGCTCGCGATGGCTGAAGACTAGCATTCATGGAGATCAGGGTGAACACAAGACCTCACGCAGCGAACCACCGATCCAGCCAGTCGAACGGCCGGCCGACCACCTTCCACGCGCGGACCGAACATGCGCGGGCCGGGGCCGCGACGGCTGTACGAGGCCTCGTTGCCGCAGCCGTACGCCCCGCCTCCCGAGGCCTGCAGATTCGTTTCGCAGGTGCATTGTTGCTGCTCGGTGCCGCGATCAACGTATCGGACGCCGATGCGGCCAGCAACTCGTTGATCGATGTCAACCACATCAGCCTGCCGGGCAACAAGCAGCAGCTCGCCTTCACCATGAGTGGGCCGGCAAGAGAGCCACGATCGTTCACCGTCGACAATCCGGCGCGGATCGCACTCGACCTGCCCGATACGTCGAACCAGCTGGAAGAGCGCAGTGTCAGGATCAGCTCCGGGTTGCTGCAGAGCGTGAACTCCGTCGAGGCCGGTGATCGCACTCGCGTGGTCATCAGCATGGGCTCGCTGATGCCGTATACCACGTCGATTAACGGCAATCAGCTACTGGTCACCTTCGATCCTGGCCGCCGTGGCGGCGATGAACCCCTGCTGGGTGCTGCGAAGCCGGACGACAACGCAAGCCTGGTAACCTCTGACGGTGTGGTTCGCAAGACGGTGCAGTCCATCGACAAGATCGACTTCCGTCGCGGGCCGTTGGGCGAGGGCCGTATCATCTTCAACCTCTCCGACAGCCGTATCGTGAGCGACATGCGTCAGGAAGGCGGTCGGTTGGTCGTGGAGTTCCCGGATACCCAGCTTGCCGACAAGCTACAGCGCCGGCTCGATGTCATGGATTTCGGTACCCCCGTGCAATTCGTCGATGCCATCGCCGACAAGCGTGGCACCAAGGTGATCATTCAGCCGGCCACTCAGCAGTACGAGCAGTTGGCCTACCAGTCGGACGACATGTTCACGGTGGAGCTCAAGCCGATGAGCAAGGAAGATATCGAGGCGAACCGCAAGGCCAAGTTCGGTTACACCGGCGAGAAGCTCTCGCTGAACTTTCAGGACATCGAGGTGCGATCGGTATTGCAACTGCTGGCGGACTTCACCGACCTGAACATCGTGGTCAGTGATTCGGTGCAGGGCAAGCTCACCCTGCGGCTGAAGAACGTACCCTGGGATCAGGCACTCGACATCATCCTTCAGTCCAGAGCCCTGGGGAAACGGCAGGCGGGCAACGTGATCATGATCGCGCCGTCAGAGGAAATCGCCACCCGGGAGCGGCTGGAACTCGAAGGGATGAAGCAGAAGATCGAACTGGCGCCGCTGCGCACCGAGTACTTCCAGGCCAACTATGCCAAGGCCGGAGAACTGGCCACGCTGTTGCGTTCCGACGATGGCGGTCTGTTGTCCGAGCGCGGCAGCGTCACGGTCGATTCCCGGACCAACACCTTGTTGATCAACGATACCCCCGACCAGCTGGACGCGATTCGTGCGCTCGTCTACCGGTTGGACATTCCGATCCGTCAGGTATTGATCGAGTCGCGCATCGTGATCGCCTCCGACGACTTCAACAAGGACATGGGCGTGCGCTGGGGCCTGAACCGCAATACCGCGAACCCGGGCGGCGGTGGCGATGGCGAGGGCTTCGCTCTCTCGGGTACCAGCAACGGCCTGACCAATCTGCTGAACGGTGAGGATCTGGAAGCACCAGGCCGGTTCAACGTGAACCTGCCGGGCAACAATGCGGCGGGCTCGCTGGGCATCGCATTGGCCAAACTGCCTTTCGGTACCTTGCTGGAGCTGGAGCTGTCGGCAATGCAGTCGGAAGGCACCGGCGAGGTGGTGTCGAGCCCAAGGGTGATCACGGCCAACCAGCACGAGGCCTACATCGAGCAGGGTGTGGAGATTCCGTACCTGGAGGCCTCCTCCAGTGGTGCCACCTCGGTGAGCTTCCGCAAGGCGGTACTGGGGCTGACGGTCACCCCGCAGATCACCCCCGACGATCGCATCGTCATGGATCTGAAGGTGAACAAGGACACGGTCGGCCAGATCTTCGGCGCCGGTTCCCTGCAGGTGCCGAGCATCGACACCCGTGAGGTCAGCACCCAGGTGCTGGTGGACAACGGCGAAACGGTGGTACTGGGCGGGGTGTACGAGCAGACCTTGCTGAACAAGCGCGACATGGTGCCTTTCTTCGGCAACCTGCCGCTGATCGGCAAGCTGTTTCAGCACACCACCAATCAGGACGAGAAATCGGAATTGCTGGTCTTCGTGACACCGAAGATCATCAAGGAAAATGTGTCGCTGAGCTATTAGCGCTTCCTGCGCATTACAATGACGGCCTTCGCCATCCCCCTGTAGGAGGAGTTACCGAGGCACGGAATTCAGGCCCCCGCCTTACCGCGGGGGCTTTTTGCATTTGTCTTGTATGATGACGGTCAGCCAACTGCCACCACCGTCAACGCATCCACTTCCATGGTCAGCATTTTCCTCGTCGGCCCGATGGGCGCGGGCAAGACCACGGTAGGTCGGGCCCTCGCACGGCGTATCGGCCACCGTTTCATCGATAGCGATCGCGAGATCGAATGCCGCTGCGGCGTCGACATTCCGACGATATTCGACTATGAAGGGGAGAGCGGATTCCGCCAGCGCGAGGCTCGCATCATCGACGAACTGACCGACCAGCCCGATATCGTACTCGCCACCGGCGGCGGTGCAGTGCTGCTCGAGGAAAACCGGCGGGTGCTGAAGAGCCGTGGGCACGTGGTGTTGCTGTCTGTCGATATCCGCGAACAACTGCGGCGCGTGGCCCTCGACACTCACCGCCCCCTGCTGCGCACGGAAGATCCGGAAGGGCGCCTGCGCGCCCTGATGAACGAACGTGCCGGGCTGTATCAGTCGGTGGCGCATGTGGAGATCAGTACCGATGCACGTCGCATGCATCATGTGGTGACCCGCTTGATGAACCATCTGCGTCGCGAACGCATCATCGATCAGCCGCCCGCCGGCACGTCGCCGGAAACGCCGACCACACCTACATCATGAGCAACACCGGCGATGCCGATCACTGCGTGCGGATAGACCTTGGCTCGCGCAGCTACCCGATTCACATCGGGGCTGGCCTGCTGAACGATGCTCAGCTGCTGAAGCACTACACCAGCCACCAGAACCTGGTGGTGACCAACGAGACGATCGCACCGCTGTATCTCGACGCGCTGCTCGCCGGGCTCGACGGCCGGGTTGCGCATGTCATCCTGCCGGACGGCGAACGTCACAAGCACCTCGCCACACTCGATACGATCTACGAGGTCTTGCTGCGTGAGCGCTTCGATCGTGGTTGCACGTTGTTGGCGCTGGGTGGTGGCGTAATCGGCGACATGTGCGGTTTCGCCGCAGCCAGCTATCAGCGCGGTGTGCGTTTCATCCAGCTGCCCACCACCCTGCTGGCCCAGGTCGATTCCTCCGTGGGCGGCAAGACAGGCGTGAACCACCGGCTCGGCAAGAACATGATCGGTGCCTTTCATCAGCCGGTGGCCGTGATCGCAGACATGGACACGCTGGACACCCTCAGCGAGCGGGAGTTGAGGGCGGGCCTGGCCGAGGTCATCAAGCACGGCCTGATCCTCGATGCAGACTTCTTTGCCTGGCTCGAAGCGAACCTGGGCGCCCTGCTGGCGCGCGACAAGACCGCCATCGCGCACGCGGTGTGCCGATCGTGCGAGATCAAGGCCGCGATCGTGGCGGCGGACGAACACGAGCATGGCCGGCGCGCCCTGCTGAACCTGGGGCATACCTTCGGCCACGCCATCGAGGGCGCACTCGGCTACGGCGAGTGGCTGCATGGCGAGGCGATCAGCGCCGGCATGGTCATGGCACTCGACCTGTCGAGGCGGCTTGGCCGGATCGATGCAGGTGCCTGCGAGCGGGGCCGGGCGTTGCTGCAGGCCGCCGGGCTTCCGATCGAGGCACCTTCGAGCCTGACGGCCGATCAATTGCATGACTACATGGCGCGCGACAAGAAGGTTGCCGGTGGCACCCTGCGCCTGATCCTGCTCGATCGGGTAGGCCAGGCTGTCGTCACCGCCGACTTCGATCACGCTATGCTGCGCAGCACGCTGGAAGACGCGATAAATTGATGAACGGATCTGATCCATGGGCCTGATGTCGTCACGCGATGAACCCCTGCACGGCGAAGCCGATGGCGCGCTGCTGTCGGCTGCCACGCTTGACGCGCTCGGTCTGCACGGCCAGCCGTTCCTGCACACGGTTCCGGGGCATGGGCGCTTCGTCGATGACACGAGCGAGGCCCAACTCGACGATGTGCGTCAGGCACTGATCGCCGGTGACGACCTGTTGCTGGTGCTCGGCCCGCCGGGCTCCGGCCGCTCCATACTGCTCGACGTTCTCAACGACGACAGCGGTACGCGCATCCAGTGCTTTCATGTCGCCGGCACGGAACGATTCGACACGGACAACCTCTTCGCCGGCATGCTCGAAGCGTTCCAGCAACCGGTTCCGGAAGATCTCAAACTTTCGCTCGACGAGCTCATTCCCTGCCTGCAGGGCATGGATGAGCGCAACACGTTGTGTGTGGTGATCGTCGACGATGCCGAAGCGGTCGACGACAACGAACTTACCCGGCTGCTCAGCAGCATGCTGTACCTGAACAGCGGTGATGAAACCCTGTTGCGCATGGTCTTCGCGGCCAGCGACGATTTCGAAGATCGCATACCCGACCTGTTGCCCGAAGGTGCCGACCTGCCCTACTCCATTCTCAGCATGGAACCGCTGGAGGACGACCGCGCAGCCAGCTTCCTGGCATTCCGGCTGGCACAGGCCGGGCATACCGACGCGTTGCCGTTCGACGACGAAGACGTGGCGATGCTCAACGATCGAGCCAGCGGACGTCCCGGCACTCTGCAGTCTCTCGCGGCTGAAACGTTGAACGAGCGGTTCGGCAGCCTACCGGCGGCGGCCCCCGTGTCCAAGAGCTTCGCATCCAGCCTGCCGGAAATGGACGATCGACGACGTAAGCTGCTCTTCGGTGGCGTGGCGGCGGCACTGATCCTCGCCGGCTTGCTGCTGTTCCTGCCCTCACCCGATGATTCAGGCGATAACGCCCGACCGCAGGCAACCAGCGCCTCTGCCGACACCGAGGCCGAGAATGCGGAACGGCTACGACTGGTCCGCGAACGCGCGAACGAGGAACGTGCGCGTGAGCTGGCAGCCGAGGAGGCCGCCGCTGCCCGGGCCGAGACAGACCAGCGTGAACAGGCGGAGTCCGAAGCGCTCGCACAGGCCGCACCGGAGGCGGCAATGCCGGCCGACGGCGATCGTTCCACACCCGCGGCTTCGAATGATGCCGGCACCCGTGGCAGTGATCGTGCACCGGCAGACCCTGCCGACCCGCCGGCGAATGCTTCTGCCGGAGAGTCTGCCGCCGCATCGGCCACCACTGAAACTGCGCCGTCGTCAATATTGCCTGCGCCGGTAGCGGAACCGGCCGACAGCGGCAGAACCGATGGGAACGATGCATCGGCTGATGAGAGGATCGAGATCGTTCCGCAAACCTCGCGTGCGGAAAATGCTGCCCGGAACGACGACGCGGATGACACGAGCGCCGATGCTGCGAATACCGAAGGCGTACAAGGTGGATCGCTGAGTGCCGAGGAGCTCGCCATCGATGACCCGAACCCGGTGGCTGGCGATGGTAGCGGCGAGCCGATACAAACAGCCGAGGTGCCCGTCGAGACCGCGCCCCTCGATCCGCCGCCGGAAGCGTTGGACGACATCAGGCGCGATGCCCCGGTCAGTGACGACGAACCCGGCGCGCCGGGCACGAACGACGCGAGCGCATCCGGATCGTCCTCGATCGCAGGCTCCCTCGAATCTCCCAACTGGATCCTGGTGCAGTCACCCGATCAGTTCACGGTGCAGATGATCGCCGCGATCGATCGGGAGAGTGTCGACAGCTTCCTGCAGAACAGCAATCTGCCATCGCCGAACTCGGTGTTCTCGTTCGAGCGCAGCGGTACCGTCTGGTATGCCATGGTGCATGGGCTCTACCCGACGATCGAAGCCGCGACCGCCGCGATCGAGGCCATGCCGGCGGAGCTCCGGAGCAACGAGCCCTGGATCCGTGCCATCGGCCGCCTGCAGGAGACGGTACGCAATTAGACCCGGCTCATCACGACAAGGACGGTCAAGGCGGCATCGCCATGTCGGAAGACCCCTGTCATCCGACGAAGGCGCCTGTTGCCGGCGTCATGAACAGGCCATTGAGCTCAGGCAGACAGGTTTGAACCCACCCGCTGTCGCCTGTGAACAGGAGTTTCCCCTCGCTGGCAGGAAATCATCTTGTCCGTCATGGCCTTATCTTCATAAGGTTCAATTACCGCGCCAGCACGTATAATCCGTCGTGAGTTCGTCATGGTCGCGCCAGGAAAGTTCTGTCGGCTGACTGATGACGGCCCTGACGCGATCCGCCGGCGCCAGCCTCTGGTGCGGCCGCGTCCCACCGACGACTGACTTGAACACCATGACGTATCTCGACAACCTCGCACAGAGCGGGCTGTATGACCCTGACTTCGAACATGATAACTGCGGCTTTGGCCTGATCGCCCAGATGGACGGCAAGGCCAGCCATTGGCTGGTCGAGACCGCCATCAAGTCATTGGCGAGAATGACTCACCGAGGCGCCATCGGCGCCGATGGCAAGACCGGTGACGGCTGCGGCCTGCAACTGCGCAAACCCGAGCGGTTCCTGCGCCGGGTAGCGGCGGAGGGCGGCATCGAACTGCCCGAGGAGTTCGCCACCGGCATCGTCTTTCTCAGTCATGACGAGAGCAAGGCATCGGAGGCGCGTGCCATGCTTCAACGCCAGCTCGAGGATCGTGGCCTGAGCTTTCATGGCTGGCGCGTGGTGCCGGTGGACAAGGGCGTCTGTGGCGAGGAAGCCCAGCGCAAGATGCCGCGCATCGAACAACTGTTCGTCAGCCCCGACGACGAAATGGACACCGCCGAGTTCAACCGTCATCTGTTCGTCGCACGGCGCAAGTCGGAGATTGCACTCGACCAGGCGAGCGAAGAGTTCTACGTCTGCTCGTTGTCGAGCGAGATCGTGCTCTACAAAGGGCTGATGATGCCGGCCAATCTGCCGGCCTTCTATCTCGATCTCGCCGCCGCGGACATGGCCTCGTCGATCGCTGTGTTTCACCAACGCTTCTCCACCAATACCCTGCCGCAGTGGCGCCTGGCGCAACCGTTCCGCTACCTGGCGCACAACGGCGAGATCAATACCATCAAGGGCAATCGCAACTGGGCGAATGCGCGTGTCAACAAGCTGCGCTCCGAGTTGTTGCCGGAGCTGCAGGAGCTGGTGCCGCTGATCAGCCAGAGCGGCTCGGATTCCATGTCGCTCGACAACATGCTGGAAGTACTGATCGCCGGCGGCATCGATCTGTTCCGTGCGATGCGCATGCTGATTCCACCGGCGTGGCAGAACACCTGGGAACTCGACTCCGACCTGCGAGCGTTCCTCGAATACAACTCCATGCACATGGAACCGTGGGATGGCCCGGCCGGCGTGGTGCTCTCTGACGGCCGCTACGCGAGCTGCGTGCTCGATCGCAATGGGCTGCGTCCGGCACGCTACGTGATCAGCAAGGATCGGCATATCACGCTGGCGTCCGAGGTAGGCGTATACGACTACGCGGCCAGCGACATCACGAAGAAAGGCCGGCTGAAGCCCGGCGAGATGCTGGCCGTCGATACCCAGTCCGGTCGGCTGCTGTTGCCTCGCGACATCTGCGACCTGCTCAAGCACCGTCAGCCCTATGCCAAGTGGTTACAGAAGCATTCGCGCCACTTGCGCTCGAGCCTGCGAGACGCTCCCGAACGCACACCACCGATGCAGCCCGACCAACTGGCGATCTACGAGAAGATGTTCAATGTCTCGTACGAAGAGCGCGATCAGGTGCTGCGCGTACTGGCGGAAGGGGGGAGCGAGGCCATCGGCTCGATGGGTGACGACACACCGTTCCCGGTGATGAGCGAGCATGTGCGTTCGCTGTATGACAACTTCCGCCAACAGTTCGCACAGGTGACCAATCCGCCGATCGATCCGTTGCGCGAGACGATCGTGATGTCGCTGGAAACGTGCCTCGGGCGTGAAAAGAACCTGTTTCGCGAAACCCATCATCATGCCAACCGGCTGCTGGTGCGCTCGCCGGTGATGTCGCAACAGAAGTTCGACACGCTCATGGCCATGAACGACGAGCCGGCCTACCAGAACACCAGTATCGACCTGCAATACGACCCGGCCGAAGAAACGCTGGAGAAGGCGATTCGCCGCATCGTCGATACCGCGATCGACGCCGTCATGGATGATCAGAAGGTGGTCATCCTGCTCACCGACAGAGAGCTGACCAGCGGCATGCTGCCGGTGCATGCGTTGCTCGCCACCGGCGCCGTGCACCACGGCATGATAGAAGCCGGTTGCCGCCCCGAGGCGAACATCGTGGTGGAAACAGGCACCGCCCGGGATTCCCACCAGATAGCGGTACTCGTCGGCTACGGGGCAACCTGCGTTTATCCGTATCTGGCCTACGAGTGCATCCGTTCGATGGCAGGCAATGGCGAGATCGTCGCCGGCGACACGCCACAGCTGCAGCAGAATTACCGCAAGGGCATCAACAAGGGCCTGATGAAGATACTCTCGAAGATGGGGATCTCCACGATCGCCAGCTACCGCGGGGCTCAGCTCTACGAGATCGTCGGCCTCAACAAGTCGGTATGCGAGCTGTGCTTCACCGGCACCACCAGCCGTATCCAGGGCATGGACTTCAGCGATATTGAGACTGACCTTCGCGCACTCGGCAAGATCGCCTTCGACTCGGGCATCGAAGCGGCGCAAGGTGGCCTGCTGAAGTACATCCACGGTGGCGAATATCACGCCTACAACCCCGACGTGGTGCAACAGCTGCAGGCGGCGGTCACCAGCGGCGAGTACGAAGACTACGAGATCTACCAGCGCTCCGTGGACGATCGCCGTCCGGCCATGCTGCGTGACCTGCTTGATCTGGCACCTCAGGCGGAACCGATCGACATCGAGGACGTCGAGCCGATCGAGGCCATACTCACGCGTTTCGATTCCGCAGGCATGTCTCTGGGCGCTCTTTCGCCGGAGGCCCATGAAACCCTGGCCGAAGCGATGAACCGCCTGGGCGGCCGATCCAACTCCGGCGAAGGTGGTGAGGATCTCGAGCGCTACGGCACCGTGCGCATGTCCAAGATCAAGCAGGTGGCATCCGGACGATTCGGCGTTACGCCGAACTATCTGGTGAATGCCGAAGTCTTGCAGATCAAGATCGCCCAGGGAGCCAAGCCGGGCGAAGGCGGCCAGTTGCCCGGGCACAAGGTCAACGAAATGATCGCGCGGCTGCGGCACAGCTCACCCGGGGTTGCACTGATTTCGCCCCCTCCGCATCACGACATCTATTCGATCGAGGATCTGGCACAGCTGATCTTCGACCTGAAGCAGGTGAACCCGGAAGCGCTGGTATCCGTGAAACTGGTGGCCGAGGCAGGCGTCGGTACGGTGGCCGCAGGCGTGACCAAGGCCTATGCGGATCTCATCACCATCTCGGGCTACGATGGCGGCACTGGCGCCTCACCGCTGACGAGCGTGAAATACGCAGGGTCGCCGTGGGAGCTGGGCATGTCCGAGACGCATCAGGTGCTGCGGGCGAACAACCTGCGCGGCAAGGTACGCGTGCAGACCGATGGCGGCCTGAAGACCGGGCTCGACGTGATCAAGGCGGCGATACTCGGCGCCGAGAGCTTCGGTTTCGGTACCGGTCCGATGATCGCGATGGGTTGCAAGTACCTGCGTATCTGCCACCTCAACAACTGTGCAACGGGTGTCGCCACCCAGCACAAGGTGTTGCGCATGCGCCATTTCCACGGCAACGTGGAAAAGGTCATGAACTACATGCGCTTTGTCGCCGAAGACGTGCGCCGGCACATGGCTGCGTTGGGCGTGCGTTCGATCGCCGACCTCATCGGTCGTACGCAATACCTGACCCCAGCGGCGGGCCAGACAGACAGGCAGGCGCGCCTCGACCTTTCACCGCTGCTCAGCACCGGGGGCATCCCGGACGATGCACCGCGCTTCTGTCAGGTGGAACGCAACGAGCCGTACGACAAGGGTGTGCTGGCCGAGCAGATGGTGAAGGATTGCCAGGATGCCATCAGGACGCGCAGCGGAGGTGAGTTCCACTACGACATCCAGAACATCAACCGATCGATCGGTGCCCGCCTGTCGGGTGAAATCGCTCGCCTGCACGGTGACCACGGCATGGACGAGGCGCCACTGGAGCTGTATTTCAAGGGAACGGCCGGGCAATCCTTCGGTGTCTGGAATGCCGGAGGGTTGCACCTGCATCTCGACGGCGATGCGAACGACTACGTCGGCAAGGGCATGGCTGGTGGCCGGATCGTGGTGCGGCCGCCCGCCGATGCGCGTTTCTCCGGCCGGGAATCGGTCATCGTCGGCAACACCTGCCTGTACGGTGCCACCGGTGGAACCTTCTACGCAGCCGGCCTGGGTGGTGAGCGTTTCGCCGTGCGCAACAGTGGCGCGGTAGCGGTGATCGAAGGTATCGGCGATCACGGGTGTGAGTACATGACGGGCGGCTGCGTGGTGGTTCTCGGCGAAACCGGCGTGAACTTCGGTGCCGGCATGACCGGCGGGCTCGCGTTCGTCTACGACCAACACAATGCCTTTGTAGATCGCTACAACCACGAACTCATCGACATCCACCGGCTGCATTCCGAATCCATGGAGCGCTATCGGACCTATCTGCAGATTCTGATTGAAGACCATGCCAAGGCCACAGGCAGCCTGAACGCCCACCAGATGGTCGAGGACTTCTACAGCCTCGCCTCCCGGTTCTGGATGGTGAAGCCAAAGGCGGCCGAGCTTTCGGAACTGCTGGCCACCTTGCGTCGGGCTGCCTGATCAAGAGCCTGCGAACTATGAATCAGCGACTACTGTTCCTTGTATCGGTGTGGCCTTTGCCCACCGCCGGCCTGATTCCTATTGCAAGGGGGATTGCGCGGTTGGCGACAGGCGGGTGATCACGGTCTTCTCTCGATCGATCAGTGTGCCGATCTTCGGCGAGAAATCTTTCTTCCACTCATCGCTCTCGTAGACGGCTTCGTACAATGCGACACGATGTGCCTCGTCGTCGAACCGACGAATCCAGACATAGGTTGAATCGTCTCCATCACCTCGGAAACTGGCATTGACCGTCATGCCCTTCGAGATGATGTACGGCATGATCCTGCGCTCCATGAAGCTCAGCCATTCTTCCATCTTGCCGGGCCGAATACTGTAGGTGCGTAGTTCGAACAGGGCCATGCGGCTCTCCGGTCATGAGTGGAAAAACATGGTATCAGCCTCACGATTCAACTCAGCGGATACCTCGCGGATCATCGAGATGGCCTGGGAAGACAGAACGCCTTTCGAGGCCATCGAGGCAAGCTACGGGCTTGACGAAAAAGCCGTGATCGCCACGATGCGTCGCGAACTGAAACCGGCTTCGTTCCGCCTGTGGCGCAAACGCGTCACAGGGCGGGTGACCAAGCATGCGCGCAAGCGGCCGGCCGGGGTGCAGCGCGCCTATTGCCCCACGCAGTACAAGCGTTGACCGTTACCTGACGGAGCGGCGGCAAGAGATCAGCTACGACCCATTTGGCGTCTTCCTTGACCTTCGAAGAGCCGCTGGTAGTCGTTCCACATGCGCATGGCGAGTTCGGAAGCCCGCCAACATCATAGGCACGGCGCCGCTAGAGGGAGAAAGTACCTACAAACCTTGCTTGTTCGAGAATGTGGCCATCGATCATCCTCAGCAACGCTGCCCGGTCTGTACCGGCGTCTGCCTCTATCTTCTCGTCCAATGCGAACAGGTGGAAGAAGTAGTGATGGGTGCCGTGGCCAGGCGGTGGTGCAGGACCCATCCAACCGACCTCACCCGCCGAGTTTGTGCCGCTGACGCAGCCATCGATGGCATTCTCCTCCAACCCGTTCGCGGATGGGTCGATTCCGGTGACGATCCAGTGCGTGAAACCGTCTGTCAGTGGGGCGTCCGGGTCGTGCACCATCAGCACCAGCTCGCGCGTGCTGTCAGGCACGCTGACCCAGCTCAGCTCCGGTGAATCGTTCGCACCCGCGGCTGTGAATCTTTCCGGAATCGCTTCTCCGTTATCGAACGCGGGGGAGTCGATGTGAAGATCCCCGTGGTTGAGGTCTGGCATCGTTGAGCATCTCCAAGCCTGAGAACATTGCGTTATATCACGGTCGAATCGGCCGTGCAGGCAATCGAGAATTCCTACAAGCCTTCAGGTGCTTTCCATGATGAGAACGAAGGCGGTATCCACCTCCAAAGCCTCGTACAGGTGATCGACATCGCCGGGAAAGGCGAAGTAGTCGCCCGGCAGCAGAATCTCGATGGCCGCAAGCGGCCCGACCCGTGCCCTGCCACGACACAGCAGTAGATGTTCGACAGTACCGGATGGGTGTGCCGCTGCCGGTCTCGAGCTGCCGGGCTGCATGTCGACCCAGTAGATGTCCCGTCGCGACGCACCCTGGGCGGTGTTCAGGAGCGTGCCGATGAAATCGGATACCTCCGACTCGATGCGAACGCCATCGCCGGCTCGAATCAACCGTTGCTTCGCGGCAGACGATTCGAACAGGCGACTGATCGGCAGCTGCATGGCTGAGGCGATGGCCCACAGAGTCTCCACCCCAGGGTTGCCACTACCGGCCTCGATCTGGGACAGCGTCGACTTCGCCACGCCCGAACGCCTGGCAAGTTCCGATTGAGACAGGCCCGCCTGCAGGCGCTCGCGACGGATGGCACTGGCAACGATGGCCAGCGGAGGCTCGATGGCAGCAGTACGTTCACCCACAGGCGGCATTGACTTCGCTGCAATGTGTGTTCACTATATCGATCGTTCGTTTCATATACTGTTCATCTCATGCCACCTTCAGCGCCGCCACTCTCGGAAACGACACGCCAGGCCGACGCGTTGGAGGCCGTGCGCCTGGCACTTCCACTACTGCCCGCACTGGTGCCGTTCGGTGCAATCTACGCGACACTGGCGCTCTCGGCAGGTATGCACGGCTGGCAGGCCATGCTTGCGAGTGCGACGATCGTGGCAGGCGCCAGCCAGTACGCCATGCTCGATCTGCTGGGCCAGCAGGTGCCCGCCTGGTCGATCCTGCTGACCGTGGTGGCGATCAATGCACGGCATGTATTGTACTCAGCCGCGATCGGCAGAAGCCTCGATCGATTCAGCGTGCTGCAGAAGGCAGTCGCCTTCTTCGTACTCACCGACCCTACCTATGCCAATGCCGAACGACGCGTGCACCGGCAGGGCAGCCTCAGCCCGAGCTTCTACTTTGCCTATGCCTTCAGCGTCTACTGCTTCTGGATGCTCGGCAATCTCATCGGCATACTGTTTGGCGATCTGATCGGTGACCCCGCCCGCTACGGGCTGGATTTCATTCTGCCGGTGTACTTCCTGTCGTTGGTCATCGGCTTTCGCGATACCCATCGGTTCGTCGCCATCGGCCTGTGCAGTGCGGCGGCGTCGCTGGTCATCTGGTCGACACTTGGCAGTCCGTGGCACATCGTGCTCGGCGGGTTGGCTGGTCTGCTGTTCGCCGCATTCTCGGCAACGGACCCATCGACGCGTTCGGAAGGCGATGACGATGGCCATGGCGCTGCCACGGCCGAACGCATGGAGAGGTAGCATGATGAACGAAAACGGCACCGTCACACTGCTGATCCTGCTGGCGGGCCTGCTGACTTACGCCACGCGCGTCGGCGGGCACCTGCTGCTTATGCAGGTTCCACGATTGCACTATCGTGTCGAAGCGGCCTTGAACGCGGTGCCGGTCGCGGTATTGACCGCTCTGATCGCACCATCGGCGATCGCTCATGGCTGGCCGGAGGCGATAGTACTGCTGGTCGCCGGGCTGGTGGCCCTGCGCTTCTCCGGCCTGTGGGTCGTCGGTATCAGCCTTGCATTGCTTGTGGGCCTTCGGCATCTGGCATGACCGAAGGCTTCCTTGTGCGAATGGCGATCATCGGGAACTCCATTTCTCGCCTCCGCCCTGGCCAGATCACGTTACCGACTGGATGGAAAGCTCGCCACCGGTGAGGCTGAGAACACAAATGGCACGTTGAAACGAGCCGTCTTCACCGCAGCACGACGGACAGGCGTTGCACCACGACGGAGCAGCATTTGCCCAAAGCATGGCAACCCGTTCGCAAACGTCTTTGTTTTGCACTGCGATGAATCACCATCGAGCGCCCTACCTTCGGCCTTGCACAACCGTGGTGCCGAGCTTCCGAACTGCGTTGCTACAACAGTGCCACCTGATGATGTCGCCCGCGCACAGATGATTGTCAGCAGCAGCTTCGGGCCGCACCGATTCCAACCCGCTGTCACACCTATACTGAAGTTGCCTGCCGGATAGCTTGCAGGCATCTTCCTCGCTCGATCTACGCAAGGCTGGCGTTTGCACACACATTGCGCAGGCGTTCAGAAGCCAGAACATCCATTCATCCGGAAGGAGTTTCAGAATGTCGTATGTCGAACCCAAGGCACTGGCCGCGAAGATGGTGGATGCCGGTGAATCGAAGGTGTTCATGTCCACCAAGGACACCTTGATCCGCGCCTACATGGCAGGTGCCATTCTTGCATTGGCAGCCGCCTTCGCAGTCACCGTCTCTGTCAACACCGGGCATTTCATCATCGGCGCCCTGTTGTTCCCCGTGGGTTTCTGCATGCTCTATCTGCTGGGCTTCGACCTGTTGACCGGTGTGTTCACGCTTTGCCCCCTGGCGCTGATGGCGAAACGACCCGGTGTGACCGTCGGCGGCATTCTTCGCAATTGGACGCTGGTGTTCTGCGGCAACTTCGCCGGTGCGATGACCACGGCCGTGTTCATGGCGATCATACTTACCATGGGTTTCACCCAGCCACCGGATGCCGTCGGTCAGCAACTGGGCACGATCGGCGAATCGCGTACGGTCGGCTATGCGGAGGCCGGGGCGGGGGGCATGCTCACCTTGTTCATTCGTGCTGTCATGTGCAATTGGATGGTGTCGACAGGCGTTGTGGCGGCCATGATGTCGAGCACGGTATCCGGCAAGATCATGGCAATGTGGATGCCGATTCTCGTGTTCTTCTACCTGGGCTTCGAGCACTCGATCGTCAACATGTTCCTTTTCCCCTCCGGCATCATGCTTGGCGGTGCGTTCACGTGGTCGGACTACTTTTTCTACAACGAGATTCCGACCGTAATCGGCAACCTCGTCGGCGGCCTCACCTTCGTCGGCGCGATGATGTACTCGACCCATTTTCGTGAGTCGCCCAAACGCAATGCGCGCGTAGCGCACAATGCCGACAACGCGAGCGTAGCGCACGATGGCAACAGCGCACGTATGGCGCACGACAGCGGTAAGCTCGCCACCGGTGCTGCGAAGGTCTGAAGCAGGAATCGGGCAACATGCTGCATTCCCGATGCGAACCGCCGGCGGTGCCTGCTCTCGATTCGAGCGCTGAATCAGTCCCGCCGATCGCCAGTACCGGCACCGACGATCCGCCAGTGCGTTCGTTGGCGGATGCATCGGTCTCCGTTGCCCAATGCTCGATCGCCGGGCATACGCACGAGAATCGCGACGTGGCCGGCATATGCCTGCCACACGGCTCGCCACGAGCGCTCAGGGGCGCCACCCTGGCGATCGCCGATGGCGTCAGTACGGGGCCTTTCGGCAAGATCGCGGCCGAGTCTACCGTCAACGCGCTTCTGCACGACTACTACGCCACACCGGATACCTGGAGTACCGGCAAGGCTATTGCCCGAGTGGTTGCGGCGACCAACAGTTGGCTTTACATGCAGGGCCTGAACCGCGCACCCTCCTCGGACCCGGATCTCACGTATCTGTGCACGTTGTCGGTGTTGGTACTCAAGGGGCACGACGCACATGTTTTCAACATCGGCGACAGCCGTGTCTACCGCCTGACCGGGAACACACTTGAGCAACTGACGGACGACCACCGTGTGCGAGGGCTATCGGGTGGCTTTTGCCTGTCACGAGCCATGGGGCTGGCGATGCAGGTCGAGATCGACTACTGGCGCTTTCCGGTGGCCGTTGGCGATGTGTTCATGCTGACCACAGATGGCGTCCATGACGTACTCGATACCGATGCGCTACGCAACGCATGCCGGCAGTCGGACCTTGCGGCAGCCGCGGTGGCGATCGTCGATGAAGCCACCGGTGCCGGTGCCGACGATGATCTCACGGTGCAGCTCGCGCGTATCGACAGCCTGCCCGCCTACGACGATTCGGCTTGCCGGGATGAATCGGCATCGCTCCCGATTCCGCCTCTGCTCGACGCCGGTGCCCGCATCGACGGCTTTCTGGTTCATCGCACCCTGTACGCAGGTACGCGCAGCCACGTCTATCTCGCCACCGATGCACACGGTTCCTCGGTGGCCCTGAAGTGCCCCGCACCCGATCTCGTCGAACAGGCCGATGCTCTGGAACGATTCACCTTCGAAGAATGGCTGTTACGGCGCATCGAGTCGCCACATGTGATCAGTGCGGCGGCCAGGGATACGCCGCGCACGGCGCTGTATGTCGCCACCGAACACATCGCGGGCACCACCTTGCGCCAGTGGCTGCACGATCGCGACTGCGCAGGGCTCGATGCGATGCGCGACATCGCAGAGCAATTGGTGCGCGGACTGCGCGCGCTTCACCGTCACGAGATCATTCACCAGGATCTCCGGCCCGAGAACGTCCTGATCGATCTGAACGGTACCGTGAAGATCATCGACCTCGGCTCGGCCACGGCCGCCGGCATCGAGGAAGCTTCGCCGGTCACACCCGATACACCCGGCGGCACCTGGCAGTACAGCGCGCCGGAGGTGCTCATCGGCGATGTGGTCAGTTGGCGCACCGATCAGTTCGCACTCGGTGTCGTGCTCTACGAAATACTCACCGGACGGCTGCCTTATGGCGCCCAGTGCGGGCGCGTGCGCACCCGCCGGGACCAGCGTCGCCTGACCTATCGATCGGCCCGCTCGGACGACAACGGTATTCCCGATTGGATCGACAGCGCATTGCGTCGAGCCACCCACCCGGACCCTCTACGTCGCTACGACGCGTTATCTGAGTTTGAACGGGATCTGCGGCGCGCGGCGGTGCGCAGCCGGCAGCACGTGCCGTTGGCCGAACGCCATCCCGTACGCTTCTGGCAGTTCGTGTCGCTGACGCTGGGGGCGATCTCGGTGCTGCTCGCCTTGCGACTGGCGCAGGTAGCGGGAGGTTGAGCTACGGATGACCTGCCATGTTCATGCCAGCGCATCGCACCCGAGTTGTATTCCAGGCATGACCCTTAGGGAAGTGCATGGAGACCACTATCGTCAAACCTGACCCCTGGAGACTGGCCATGACCGACAAGACTGCTGAACTGATGACCAAGGACGACGTGACTGCGGAAATTCTCGCCGCCAAGAAGCGATCCGGCATGAGCTGGGAGGCGATTGCCGAGTCGATCGGCATGTCGCCCGTGTGGACTCATTCGGCCTGCATGGGCATGAACGCGATGCCACACGACAAGGCGGAAGCCTTGACAGGCACACTGGGTTTACCCCAGGCGGCTATCAGCGTGCTCGAAGAATGCCCGACCAAGCTCTGGAAGCAGACCATACCGACCGACCCATGCATCTACCGACTGTACGAGATTGCCGGCGTGTACGGGCCAACGGTGAAGGCACTGATTCACGAGAAGTTCGGCGACGGCATCATGTCGGCCATCGACTTCGACATGCACGTGACGCGGGTCGAGCACCCGAAGGGCGACCGGGTGAAGATCGAGATGTCGGGGAAGTACCTCGCCTACAATTGCTGGTAGCGGTACCGATCGGCGGCGGCCGATTCGGCTCGCCGCCATTCAACCCCGGTGTTCACTGCAGGCCAAACTTGCACCGCTCGTCCGAGATCACGTGTCGGTGTTTTCCCCGGTGGCAGAATTAGGTCGTCAACCTTGCAGGAACTGAATCAGATCACCATTCAGTCGTTCGGCGTGCGTCGCCATCAGCCCGTGGGGCGCACCGTCGTATCGTTCCAGGCGCGCATTCTCGATCGAACTGGCCGCCATTTCGCCACTGACCTCGATCGGCACGATCGAATCGGCAGTGCCATGAATGACGAGCGTCGCGATCTTGAAGGCTGCCATGTCGGGCCGGAAATCGGTTGTTCCAAAGGCATCGACGCAGGCGAGCGTCGCGGTTTCGCTGGCGCTCATCGCGATGCGATGCGTTTCCTCGAGCACCTCGTCGCCTACGCCACCCGCTTCAGTATCCTGGCCATAGAACAGCTTGCCGAAGTCGCGAAAGAATGCCGTACGATCATCGCTGATGCCGGCCTTGATCGATTCGAACTCCTTCGCCGGTACGCCCTCAGGGTTGCCCTCATCCTGCAACAGGTAAGGGGTTACCGCTGATACAAGGCAGGCCCTCACCACATTCTCTCCCTGGTGCCGCCGCATGTAACGCGCTACCTCACCACCACCCATCGAGAAACCGACCAGCGCCGCGCGACTGGCATCGACCGAGCGCATCACCGCCGCCAGATCGTCGCTGAGCGTGTCGTAGTCATACCCGGTATCCGGCTTGTCTGACTGGCCGAAGCCGCGCCGCGTATACGCGATCACACGAAAGCCGGCGTCGATCAAAGCCTTGCGTTGACGGCTCCACATGTCGAGGCTGAGTGGCCAGCCGTGGATCAGCACGACATCCGGCCCCTCTCCGGCCACGTCTACGTGAAGTTTCGTTCCGTCTTCTGTAATGGCATGCGCCATGACCTTTCATTCTCCCAGAGTCGGCAAATGCGATCACTGTCATGGTTTTCGCCGATGACGGCAAGCAGTTGCTCTCAGGGCTGTAAACGTTTCAAGGGCGTACGGGGTGCAGGTAACCGGTGCTCTAGAACGAGAAATAGCCGATGCGTTGGGCGAGTTGACCGATCTCGCGTTCGAGCGAGACACTTGCCCCGGTCACCTCTTCGACGAAGTCGGCATTTTC
This sequence comes from Granulosicoccaceae bacterium, assembly GCA_965214025.1. Lineage (GTDB taxonomy): Bacteria > Pseudomonadota > Gammaproteobacteria > Granulosicoccales > Granulosicoccaceae > Granulosicoccus. The sequence goes on along the minus strand of CBDCAW010000047.1, from coordinate 48,953 downwards.
CTGCGTCATACGGTCCATGACGGCCATCGTCTGATTGATCTCGTCGATACTCACGCTCTGTTGCCGGCAGCTGTTCTCCATCCGCGTGATGAGATCCGATACCCGTTGAACGTTGCCGACGATCTCTTCCAGAGTGGTGCCTGATGAATTGACCAGCGCCGAGCCCTGGGCGATCTTCCTGACGCTCTCCTCGATCAACGCCTTGATCTCGTCGCCCGCGTCGGCGCTTCGCTGAGCCAGAGCGCGAACTTCACTGGCGACGACGGCGAAACCGCGACCGCTTTCACCGGCGCGGGCAGCTTCCACTGCCGCATTGAGGGCGAGCAGGTTGGTCTGAAAGGAAATTTCGTTGACCACGCCGATGATGTCGGCGATCTTTTCGCTGCTGGCAGTGATCTCATGCATGGCGTCGATCGCGTTTTGCACGATCGTGCCGCCGGCTTTTGCCGAGTCGCGCGTTTGATCAGCCAGATCGCTCGCCGACACGGCATTCCCGGCGTTTTCCTTGACCGTCACCGTCATCGCCTGCATGCATGAGATGGTCTCGGTCACGCTGGCAGCTTGTTCCTCGGTTCGGCTCTTCAGCCTGGCATTGCCGCTGGCGATTCCGCCGGATGCCTCGAGTATCGAGGTGGTGTTGCTCACGTCGCCCATGATGGTCACGAGCTTGTCCTTGAGGTCGGCCAGCGAGCGCCAGATACCGGTCGTGCCCCCGGATCGCTCGAGCGATCCACCGAGTTTACCGCTGGCAATCTCTCGGGCGATCCGGTCAAGCTCCGCCGGTTCGCCGCCAAGTGGGCGCTTGATGGCGCGCACCAGGAAGATACCCAGCGCGAGCGCGCCAAGGGCGGTAAGAACGGCGGTCGCGAGAAATGTGATGAAACGTTGATCAGCGGCCTTGATCTGAGCGCTCTCGAAAGCGTTCTGCTGCCGTTGAATGTCCAGCTTGATGTTCTCAGCGTGTTCTGCGACCTTGGGGCCGATGACATCCAGCTGGGAGTCAATGATGGTGTTGCGTCGGCTGATCAAGTCGCGAATGGCACGCGTGGCTTCCAGATACTCTTCACGAGCGCTCACGAACGCTTCGAACAGCATCCGCCGGTCTCGATTCTGCAGCTCGGTGTCGAGCTCCTCCACGAGTGGCTGCATGACAGGGCCGAGCTCCTCCATCGCGCGGTCCACGTCGACTTCGCTACCGTTGTTCAGAAACTTCATCAGGTAGAGCCTTCCGAGCAGTAGCTCCTCCTCGACGCGACCGGCGAGATAAGCCGCTTTCTGATCACCATCGGCGTAGGCAGACTCGACAATGGCCGTGAGCTCCTCGCGCATCGCAAGCCCGGTCGGGTCCAGGCGGTCGGCAACGATGGCATCCTGTTCGAGGAGCAACGCGGAAAGCTTCTCGAAGTTCGTCCGATAATCGCTCAGCAAGCCTTCGACCAGGCGCATGGACTGGGTATGCGCAGGATCGTGCCCCTCCAGGCTAGCGAGCGCATCCGACACCATCTCTTCGAGAATCTCAAACCGTCGCTCGAACTCCGTCGCGGCGTCGTTGCTGCGCGAAAGAATGAACTCCTTCGCATTCAGCCGCACCAGCAACATGTTCGCCTGAACACGACCGGCGACGTTCGACTCGTTTGCCAACCGGCGATAGTCGCTGAAACCGTGGCTTGCAGACGAGAAGCCGACCAGGGCGACTATCTCGATAAGAGCGATCATGCCAAGAACGGCGCCGAACGCCAGGGATATCTGAGTGCCGATTTTCATTAGAATCGAAGGGTAGACGTGTGAACCCGTGCCAGACGCGAGTCGGGAGCGCAAGGCGCCTCAGCAGGGCTGGCAGTCGTTCGAAAGCCCACGTAACGGCTGCATGCCTGGCTTGTATGTCTTGGCTATCGACCGCTCAGGGGCGAGCATTAGAGATGCGACACCCAACAAACATTCCGGACACGTTTCGCGAGCGCACGGTCCAATGCGCAAGGTTCCGGCGGTCAAGCCCGTGTGCCCGTATGCTGACCGGAGCTGGTCCCGCACGACGCCTGACGCGTAAGGATGACTGTGCACCGACTATCGGAACCGCAGCACATCGATGAGCAAGAACAGTTGAGGGCCATCAGTGACTTCTACGAGCAGTTTCCCTTCAGGCGTGCATTTGCTGCCGAAGGCTCGGTCAACGCGAGCAATCTCGTACCAGGCGGCTCGGTATCGCCGACGTTGGCGCTTGCTCTCCATGTTTGTATTATCGACGTCCCTGCTCACCGGTTGTGCCTCGCTTGTCCGTCCGAACTATACTCAGTCGTTCGAAGAGCTGCGAGCCGGTGACTACAAGCTCGATCCCGATCATGCCTATCTGCTGTTCCGCATAGAGCATCTGGGCCTGTCGACCGTGGTGGGTCGGTTCAACGATATGGAGGCAAGCCTCGATTTCGACCCATCGGAACCCGAAGCGCTGACTCTTGAAGGCCGCGTGAGCATGGACAGCATCGATCTCGGCAACGAAACACTCGAAGGCAGGTTACGCGGGCGCGATTGGCTGGATACCGAGCGTTTTCCGCAGGCTCGTTTCGTGACCACCGAAGTGGGCATCGACGACGATGGCGTACTGTCCATCATCGGCGACTTCACCCTGCACGGGGTCACCCGACCACTCACTCTGGCCGCCATGTTCAATGGTGGCGCGGACAATCTGCTCACCGGCAAGTACACCCTGGGATTCAGCGCGACCGGCGCGCTCGAACGCTCCGATTATGGAATTGATGCATTCGCTGCGCTGGTGGGCGATGAGATAGGTGTCGAGATTCATGGCGAATTCCAGAAGCGCTGAGTATCGCGTAGACAAGGGTAGCGGGATCGACCCTCATCACCAGCGCATAGCGATTCCCGCGGGTACGGCTTCGTCTTCCAACGCAGGCGGGGGCAGGCAACGCCTAGTCGACGTCAATCCGAGTGCGTCCCGGCTGGACAGCGCGTTACTTGAGGCCTGTCTTGATCGAGTGGTGGTTCATCCCGACAGTCGGGGCCAAGGTGCCACCTTCGAATGGCGTTCGGCTTCGCGAATCAGCCTCTGATTGAGCGCCGAGCGAACCTGATCCGGGTCCTCTACCGCAGGCACTTCAGCTATTGCCTGAAGGTAGCTAGGAGGAAAGTTGAAATACCGGCCGCCCAGCAACACAAGGTTCCGGTACCACTTGAAGGGCTCTCCGGCATCAGTGACATGCGATTCGGCGGCTCGGTAGGTGAACGCAGTCACCTCCGACCTGCCATGAAGAATCGAAATCCATGACTTGTCGTACCCTCTACCCAGCCCTTCATGTTCATCGAGCACGGTGGTATCGGCGGCTTCCATTTGATAGAGAGCAGCCCAAACCGATACGCATGAACCAGGCACCGCAACCAGCGAGCATTTGGCCGATCCATCTCTACCGAGCTTGTTGAAGGCAATGCGCTCACCCCTGAGCTCGATCGGTGCCATGGGCACCGCGCTGGCGATCCTCTGCCCGAGCCGAACGGGGTGCAGGTTCGAACCGTAGGCGAGGTAGTATGTCTTCACAGGGCTAACGGCTCGGCAGCAGAATCGCCGGGCAGAACACCGTAGGTGCCCGCCAACGCGACGATCCGCCGAGCCCAGGCGCGATGCGTGGCAGGCTCCAGCATCATGCCGCCGCTGCGGAACACTGCGCCGGCATCCTGCGCAAGTGTCTGTTTCGCGAGGTCCAGATCCTCCTGTCTTACCGCGAACTCGCGTTCGATCACGCTGATCTGCGAGGGATGAATCGCTGTCTTGCCAATGAAGCCGAACTCGGCGTCCAGCCTGCACTCGCGTGCCAGGGTCGTCGAATCGTCGAGCACATCGAATACCGGTGCCGTCAGAGCGAACCCGCGCGACCCGAGTTGACACATCAGCTGCGACAAACCCCACGCCAGTGGGCTGTCGTACACCGTCCTGCCCCGCAAACGGCGCAACCGCATCGATGCCATCAGGTCGTTGCCACCGACGCGCACGGCAATCAGACGGCTCTGATCCTGCTCCGCCAGGGCAGCTGCGAATTCCTGCAACGCCATCGGGTCGAAAACCCACGGCTCCTCCAGGGTCGGCATGAGCTGCAGATCGGCATCCGCCGCCAGTTGCCACCAGCGACTCAATGCCTCGATGTCCACCTTCGGCACGACCAGACCATCGACATCCTCGATACCCGCGAACTGCACGATCGACTGTGCCATCTCGTACCCGCGAGGGCGCAGGAACAGACGGGGTCGGCGCATGCCCGTGCGCCGATGCGCAGTGCAATCGCGCAACAGCGCGGCAAGCAGGTACAGGCCACGCTCGACGTCGGAGATGTGCAAGGCGTCTTCGAGACAGAGCACCACCGACTTCAATGATGGATACCGGCGACCGGCGACGATATCCTCGATATCCGGATGCACGGCCGGTACATACATCGTCGCTCCGAGTGTCATGGCGTCGGCCAGGTGGTCGGTACGGTCGACACCCGCGGGCGATTCGGTCATGCCTGCGCCTGCAGGGTGGGCGCTTGCAACAGCAAGGCCGTCGAGCGGACGTGCGAGCAGCGTGGTATCCATGGTGGTCATCCGGCAATGCTCAAGGCTGTCGAGCCGCGCCGTCGGAGGCATCGGAGGCATCGGAGGCATCGGAGGCATCGGAGGCATCGGAGGCATCGGAGGGAGGCGTCAGCGGCGTCAGCGGCGTCAGCGGCGTCAGCGGCGTCAGCAATGATCGTGATGGCACGGTAGGGATACAGTCGGGCACCCTGGCGTTCGACGACAACCCCGGCCCGTCGTGCCAGATGGCGCAGGCCTTCGAGATCCGGATCGTCATGCCCGGACACCAGGATACGTTCGGGCGCCCGCCGCAGCACGGCTCGGGTAGCCTCGGCGATACCGGGTTTGATACGGTTGCGGTTGGAGATGCCGAATTCGGCCGCCACCCGCTCGATCACCGCCGCGGAAGTCGACAACGTTTGATCTCTCACCCGCTGCGATTCGATCAGGGAGGTTGTCTGCCTATGCGACGAACGCACGTCCATGGCAAGGGCGATGCGATCGACGAACCGGCGCGACACATCGTGTTCGGACAGGTAGTCGAGCCAAACGGTGGCATGGAAATCCTCCGGTTCTGTCAGGCTTGCATTGAGGATGGAACGACTGACCAGCCCCGACACCGTACCACCCAGGATGCCTGAGGGTATCAGCCAGTCTTCAACCCCGGCCGACAACCAGGCGCGGCCCGCCGGATCAGCCAGGACGACCAGACGTGGTGGTATGGCCGCAGCCGACAGCGAATGCTCGAGCTCATCGGCGATCGCACCCTTGCCGGTCCAGCCGTCCACGAAGACCACGCCGGTTGCCGGGCGTGCCTGATACACTTGTGCCATCGCGTTGTGGTCGATGCCCCGGTCGCGAATGATGGAGATGCCGAAGTGCTCGACATCCCTGCCCAGCGTGCGCAGCCCACGTGTCAGCAGCACACCCAGAGGTACGCCGGCACGGACGAGACTGCACAGGGTGATCGGCCCGTCGATGCGTGCATCGAGATCGATCACCAGTTGCGCCACCTCCTCGCCCATGCGCTGCGCATGACGCTCCAGCGCCTGCTCGAAAATGCGCTGGTACTCGGCGCCCGGCACGCGCTCCGGCGTGATCATCTCCGAGTAGTGCCGCTGACCACCCTGTATCAAGCGTTCCTTGCGCTGCGGTTCCTCGAACAATTGCTCAGCATCTGCCGGGCTGACCGGATGCAGGAGAAACGTGACATCCGACGCCTCATAGCTTCCCGAAAAAGCAGGCTGTGGCTTCGCCGCCGTGAACGTCGACGCACTCATGAGAGCGAACCGTGCGAGCCGGCGTCGCGCAGTGACTCTCGCAGGCACTGGCCGGTCAATAACGTCATTTGATCGATCGCGGAACCCGTCGGGGTCATCCACAGATCGCACAGGCGCATGAATTCCAGGTCACTGGCACTATCGCCGACACCGATGGTCAGCACTTCCCCCTGCGTGCGCAGCCGCTCCAGCAAGAACTGCGCGGCGGCCGCCTTCGACACACCCGGCGGCAATAATGCAAGATTGTTACCATTGTGGTGAAGCCGCCACGCATCGATACCCGTGCCACATGCAAGCGTGGCGTGAAGGGTCGGCACCAGCGACTCGAGCACCTGGCCACTGGCATCTTTCTCGGCCTTGGCCACTGCATAGACGCCGCCGCAACCCGGCTCCTCGACCAGCCAGGTACGCACGGCGACATCACGGCGAGCCGCCTCTTCCCGGATCAATGCAGGCAACCCGTCGAGTCGCTTTCGATGGGTGGCAAGCAGTGCCAGCACGTGGGCCTGCCACTGGGCGTCCGGTTGCCCGTCGGCATCGAGAAGCGTTGCTCCGTTGGCCACGATGGCCGGCCCGGCAAATGGCAGCTGAACACGCGAATACGCTTCGCAGCCGCGGGCCGTCACCGGAATCACCTGACGTGAGTGGAACCACTCGAACAGAGCCTGCTGACGGGGTGTGATGAAGCTGTGCCGATCGTTGGTGGCTCGTGCGGCACGCGTCGATCGAGCCAACTCTTCAGCGCTCAGCTTTCGGGCGGTCTGGAACAGTGTGTCGTCGAGATCCGTGAGGATGATCGTGCGCACCGCACCGTCTCCGGTAGGTATCTGCTTCATGCGTCAGCCACCGCGGGTCCGATATCGAAGCCTGCCGCGGGTTCCACGTCACCAATCGGCGCAGCCAGTGTCGACCAGTCGTGGAACACGTCTCCTTCCAGCACGTGTGGCCGCAGCGCTGCAAGCAACCGGGGATCCAGCGCCGCCAGCGATGTGTCGACGCAGAGAACGACCTGCGAAAAGGCATGCGGGTCGACGTTGTACAGGTAATTGGTGATGCCGAGGCCTTCATGGTCGGCGAATGCCATCCCGCGACGCACCTCGTGCCCGGGCAGGATCGGTGAGCGAGTGGTAGCACCGAAGCGCACATCATGGCCTTCGCGTTCGAGGGCTTCAGCCAGCAGGAACGGCTCCCAGACATGCTCACCGGTACCGAGCACCAATGTGATGCCGCGGGCTTCATCGGGTACGGCCTGCAGGCATTCAAGCAATGCATCGGGGTAGCTGATGGAGGAACGACGGGACCGGCCGAGCCGCCCGTCATCATCTCGCGCGATCGGGCTGACGTCGGTTACCCGCGGCTGATCCGCATCAGGCAGTGTGCGCTGCGGAGCACCTGCGAACGGTAGCCATTCGTAGTGGCCGTAAAGCAACGCGGAACATGTCCATCGAGTGGATCTCGATGACTCACTCGAGGAGCCTGTCGACGACGCCCCTGAGTGGACTTTCGACAACGAGTGGGCTTTCGAAAGCGCCCCTGAATGGACGACACCCCCACGCCAGTCGGTGAGGACCGTGGTATGCACCCGCTCGAGCCGGTCGAGCCCTGCCTCGATCAACGCGGTAGAGAGATTCGCGAAGGTATCGCCCGAGCTGGCCTCGTCATCGACCATGACGAGCGAACGGGCCTCGTCCAGCAGCGCTCTGTCGGTCACGTGCTGCGGGCGATAGACCTGGTGCCCGGATGCATGGCTGTGCTCTTCGCGAAACGAGGTCAGCTCAGCTGCATCGAATCGCGCCCGCGTAGTTGACAGGAACAGCACGTCGTCGCGGCCGGTTCGTGCCAGGAAGGCATCATGCACTCCTGCTCCCAGGCCCACTGCCGTCTCCGCCATGCCGGTTATCACGATGGGGCCGGGCAGGTCTGCCGGAATGTCATCGGCGAGCGCCGTGAATGCCTGCCGCATGAGGGCGGGCCGGATCGGTACGTGACGGCCGAGTACGCGTGAGACGAACAGAAACGCGCGGCGCGGGTTGTTTCGCTCGGCCAGGCCGAACGGCAGCGACTCACCGGCCCATGCACTCTCGCAACTGACCTGCAGGCGACCGGTTTCCAGATCGCATTGAATCAATTGCTGACCCGCAGCTTCCCGCTCACCGGCCGCACTGTTGACGCCTGCATCCATGTACGTGCCCCATATCCTGTGTCCATGCCGGGATGCTACACGAGTGAACGGCGGTGAAAACGTGGGGTGTAAAGGGGTGTAAACATGCATGCACGAAAACGGTGCATTCAAGCTATCGCCAACCCACGGGTCTTTCACGACAGCTCTCTCTCTCAGAGGATCGTTCTCAAGAGCTCTTCCCCGAGTGTCTTGCTCGACACGGGCGGGGACGTTCTCCCATCGGCGGTGCGAGCGAGCGCGGCAGGTACTCGTTCCAGCCGCATACATCGGTTCAGCCGATCTATTTGATCGAGAAGCTCTCATGAACTCAGATCGACACGCGGAACGGCGACAGGTCCAGGTGCGGTAAGCTGCGCCACACGTCGCACTATCGGAGCGCCGAAAGCAGCGGCTACCTTCGAAAACGAGAACTAGTGCACAATATCGCAGGTCAAATGGGCATTGTGCCGGCTGTTCATTCGTGCCGGTGCTCGTGCCATCACTCATTCAGGAGTACGGTTCATGTCAGTTTCCCTGTCGAAGGGTCAGAAAATCAGCCTGGAGAAATCCGGCGGTGGCATCGCGACGTTGCACCTTGGCCTCGGCTGGGATCCGGCCAAGGTCGAAAAGAAGGGGTTCTTCAGCAAGATGCTCGGCGGGGGCGGTGACAGCATCGATCTGGACGCCTCTTGCATCGTGTGCGACGAGGCCCGGAACACCCTCGATGTGGTGTGGTTCCAGAGTCTGACATCGAAAGATAGCGCTATCGTGCACAGTGGTGACAACCTCACCGGCGAAGGGGATGGCGACGATGAATCGATCAAGGTGAATACCCGTTCGCTCGATGCGAAGGCTCATCACCTCATCTTTCTCGTCAGTTCCTTTCGTGGCCAGACCTTCGACGAGGTCGACAACGCGTTCTGTCGAGTGCTTGACGATGGCGACAACACTGAGCTGTGCCGCTACACCCTGGCCGACAAGGGCAAGCATACCGGCGTGGTCATGGGCGTGCTGTCGCGCAGCGGTGGCGGTTGGACATTCAAGGCGGTGGGTGAGCCGGCCGACGGCCGTACCGCGAAAGACATGGCGGCTGCAGCTATCCAGCATATCTAGGGCCTGTCTGCATAGAACAGCTCGTACAGAAGCCAATATAGAAGAGGAAGATCGATGGAGTTGACCAAAGGCGCAAACACGGCCCTGCCCCGTGGGCCGGTCAAGGTGAAGGTTCGCTGGTCCGGGCTGGCGTCAGGTGTCGAGGATGTCGATGTCAGCTGCTTTCTGCTGACCGATAGCGGCAAGGTCACCGGCGATGAAGGCATGGTCTTCTACGGCCAGCGCACATCGGCCAACGGCAGTGTGAACATGGAGACGCTGTCCGAGAACGGCACCACCGTCGTCGCGATCGATCCGGAGAAGCTCGATGCGGGCATCGTGAAGGTCGCGGTGACGGCGACACTGACCGCCCAGGGTGCCAAGCCGTTTTCCTCGGTGTCGCAGATGTCGCTGTCCGTCGATGGTGAGGCGGGCGAAGTTGCCACCTTCACGTTGGACACCACCAGTGCTCGCGAGGCTGCCCTGATCCTGGGTGAGGTCTACGAGCGCAACGGTGCATGGAAATTCCGTGCGGTGGGTCAGGGCTTCGACGGTGGCCTGCAACCGCTGGCAGAGCATCATGGCGTGACCATCGCCGCGCCGGAGCCTGCCGCACCGCCGGCTGCCTCTTCATCCAGTAGTTCAGCATCCTCCAGCGCACCGCCTGCCTCATCATCCGGTAGCTCGGCATCTTCCAGCTCGGCATCACCGGCTGCCACCCCAACCGCGTCGACCGTGAATCTTTCCAAGGTTTCGCTGAGCAAGTCGAGCCCCTCGATCAGCCTGGAAAAGAAAGGCGGTACCCTGGGCACGGTGAAGATCAACCTCGACTGGAACCAGGGCGAGAAGAAGAAGGGCCTGTTCGGCATGACGAAATCAGGCGGCATCGATCTCGATCTCGCCTGCCTGTACGAACTCACCGATGGCACACGCCTCGGGGTCCAGGCCCTGGGCAAGAACTTCGGGTACTTCGACCGACCTCCCTACATCGAACTGGCGGGCGACGACCGCACCGGTGCGGTCAGCGGTGGCGAGTGGATGCGCATCAACGGCGAACGCTGGAGCGAAATCAAGCGGGTGCTGATCTTCGCGATGATCTACGAAGGCGTGCCGAACTGGTCGGCCACCGACGGCGTGGTCATGCTCTACGCACCGGGGAACCCGGACGTGGAAGTGCGTCTGGAGGGCACCTCGAACGAGCGTATCTGCGCGGTTGCCCTGCTGGAAAACGAGGGTGGCAACCTGAAGATCACCCGCGAGAATCGCTATTTCGACACCGCGCAGACGATGGATGGTCACTACGGCTTCAAGCTCTCCTGGACGAAGGGTCGCAAATAGCCACCGCACACCGGTTTTACGCTGGCGCGGGCAGCTCGCTATTGTGAGTGCCCGGGCCGTCACTACATTGCGTGGTACTTCACCGCGAACGAGGAACACACCAGATGCTCAAATGGCTCAAAGACAACGCGACCAATGCGCGCGCGAAGATGAGCGAGGAAATGACCCGCTACAAGAATCGCGACTTCATGGAAGCGGTAGTCAGTGGCTGTGCGATCGTGGCTGCGGCCGACGGCAACATCTCCGCTTCGGAAAAGCAGAAGATGATCGGCTTCATGCAGACATCCGATGAGCTCAAGGTATTCAAGACCGAAGACGTGATCGAATCCTTCAACCAGGCCGTCGGCAAGTTCGATTTCGATGCCGAGATCGGCCGTGGCGAGGCGCTGCGCAAGATCGGCAAGATCAAGGACAAGGCGGGTGCCGACCGATTACTCGTTCGCGTGTGCTGTGCGATCGGTGCTGCCGACGGCGACTTCGACGCCGACGAGAAAGCGGCTGTGAGCTTGATCTGCAAAGAGCTTGGGCTACCGCCTGCCGAATTCGATCTTTAGAACCTTGGGCGCACTCGGCGCTGCACGGCCTCCCCTGCTCGTTCCGGATGGAACGCGTGGCAAACCTCACTGAGCAACTTTCCCGAGCGTGACTGAACTTTCAACCTACGAGCTTGGTGTTCTTTCCACCGGAGCCGTCATCGCCGGTATCTGGCTTCTGGTTAGGGGCGGTGACTGGACCATCGAGGCATCGGTCGCCATCGCAGAGCGTGCGAGGCTATCGAAGGTGTTCATCGGTGCGACCATCATCGCGTTCGGCACCTCGGTGCCGGAACTGTTCACATCGGTGAACGCGAACTTCAGTGGTTTTCCGGGTATTTCACTCGGCAACGTCATCGGTTCGAACATTGCCAACATTCTGATGGTGATCGGAGCTGCGGCCCTGGTCTGCACGCTGACCATCGAGCGAGCGAAGGTAACGCGAGACCTTGCCCTGATGCTGCTTGCCACCACGATACTGGTGGTTGGCACGTTGTACGGTGTGTTCGAGCGCTGGATGGGTATCGGGATGTTCGCCCTGCTCGTCGGCTTCGTCACCTGGCAATACCTGAACAACGAGATCGACACCAGCGAAGTCGAAGACATCGACATGTCGGCCTCGCAGTCTGCGCTCTTTCTGGTAGGCGGCATTCTCGCACTGGCGGTAGGCTCGGAGCTGCTGGTCCGCGGCGCAGTGGTGATCGGTGGCGTCATCGGTGTACCCGAGGCAATCATCGGCATGACCGCTGTTGCCATCGGCACGTCGCTGCCGGAACTCACCGCATCCATCACAGCGGCAGCCAAGCGCGAAACCGACCTGTTGTTCGGCAACATCATCGGTTCCAACGTGTTCAACATCCTGTCGATCGTCGCCCTGACAGCCGTTCTCAAGCCACTGGAAGTGGATCCGGTACTCGCGGGTTTCGAGCTGTGGTTCATGGTGGCGGTTTCGGTGGGCTTCGCGGCGATGCTGTTCACCGGCGTTCGCATCACCCGCGCCGTGGGCTTCAGTTTTCTGGCCGCCTACGTCGCGTTCACGCTGTATCAGTTCAAGGATACGATCCTCTGAACCATGGGGCATCCACGCCGGCTTGCAGGTTTGTCCACAGATCTTGGATTGCCGGTGTGCACCCATATAGACTCGAACAAGGCAATCGGTCAGCAGAAAAGACCCACGACACCACTAGCAACAGGAGATAGTCATGGCAGTATCACTTTCCAAAGGCGGCAACGTTTCACTTTCCAAGGAAGCACCCGGGCTCAAGTCGATCACCATCGGTCTGGGTTGGGACGTCCGCGCCACCGACGGCACGGATTTCGACCTCGATGCTTCCGTGTTCATCCTCGGTGAGAATGGCAAGGTCCGTAATGACTCCGACTTCGTGTTCTACAACAATGCGAAATCTGACGATGGCGCCGTTGAGCATACCGGTGACAACCGCACCGGCGAAGGCGAAGGCGACGACGAGCAGGTCAAGGTAAAGCTCGATGCGGTCGCAGCCGACGTGCAGCGCCTGCTGGTCGCAGTCACCATTCACGAAGGCGAGCAGCGCAAGCAGAGCTTCGGCCAGGTGCAGAATGCATTCATGCGCATCGTGAACCAGGAAGGCGATACCGAGATTGCCCGTTATGACCTCTCCGAAGACTACTCCACCGAAACCGCTTTGACATTCGGTGAAGTCTATCGCCACAACGACGAGTGGAAGTTCAAGGCGGTTGGTCAGGGTTACGCAGGTGGCCTGGCCGCACTCGCACGTGATCATGGCATCAACCTCGGCTAAGATACTGCAAGGGTGCGGCCTGCGCACAGACCGCGCAGGCCGCACCGGTTGCAAGATCAACTTATCGATAGCTTTGAACGCGCGCCACTATTGAAGACCGTCTGGTTCAACCATGGACTATCCTGCGTGGCGGATGCCATCGCTATGGTCAATGAAGAGCGGTTGCCCGGCCTCCACATCCTCGCCTCTCATCGTGATCCGCATGCCCTGGCCTTGCACAGAGCAGACGAGGCGTTCATCGAACCCGAGTTCGACTACGCGAGTGACGCCGGCATACGGCACTATCGCAACTGGTGCCTTGACGTGTGCCGACGGCATCGGGTGGATGTATTCGCGGCACAGGCCAAGCAGCGTATCCTGGCACCGTTTGCCGGGCAGTTCGACGCCATCGGTACGCGGCTGCTGGTAAATGCCGACGCCGACATGCTCGATGCGATCAACGACAAGACCCGGTTCTACCGCCTTGCGCGGGCTGCCGACTTGCCGATGCCGATGACCACGGAAGTTCGGGATCTCACAGGCTTCGATGTGGCGTTGGCGGAACTTGCCGAAGCAGGTCTGCGTGCGTGCATCAAGCCGCCCCGCGGCATCTTCGGCTCAGGCTACTGGCAGCTGGAAGATACCATCACAGCCTTCGAGGCACTGATGCACCCGGACGATCGGCGCATGCCGACGCAGGTGGTGCGCGCGGCGATCGAACAGGCTTTTCAGGAACGGCTTACGGAATCTGCCACCACATCGGATACCGGCACCGAACCTGCACCACGCCTGTTGGTGCTCGAATTCCTGCAAGGACCGGAATGGAGCATCGATTGCCTGTGCGAAGACGGACGCCTACTCGCCGCCGTGGCCCGACTGAAACTGGACCGGGCTCAACGCCTGGTAGTGAAGGGGCCTGCGATCGACCTGGCCAGGCGCACGGTAGCTGCCTGCTCATTGTCAGGGCTGATCAACGTGCAGCTGCGCGCCGCCGGGGTCGAGGAAGATGAGGGCCTGCGCGTGCTGGAGGTCAACACCCGCATGAGCGGTGGCTGCCTGTACACCCGCGCCAGCGGGGTGAACCTGCCGTGGTGGCACATAGCCCTGAGCTGCGGGCTGCGTTCACCGGATCAGATACCCCTGCCTGTCGGCGGCGCGCTGGTGGCCTCGACGACCGAGGCCGTCGAGATCACCCGAAGCCTGTCATCCATCAGCTCCTAGGCGCCTGTGTGCCGATGGTCGGCACGACCTTTCCAGTTCTCCATGCTATCGTCGAACGTTCATTCTTCCACCAACATCCATGGCCGGCCAGATCCCCCAACACTTCATCGACGAGCTGCTCTCGCGCATCGACATCGTCGACGTGATCAACCTGCGGGTGTCGTTGAAGAAGGCCGGTAGCAACTACAAGGCCTGCTGCCCGTTCCACAACGAGAAGACGCCTTCCTTCACCGTCAGCCAGCCGAAGCAGTTCTACCACTGCTTCGGTTGCGGTGCGAACGGAAGCGCCATCGGCTTCCTGATGGAATACGAGAACATGCACTTCGTCGACGCGGTGGAGACACTGGCTGAGAGCCTGGGGCTGGACGTGCCGCGCGAAGGTGGTGCGCAGGCGCCGCAGAGCAACAGCAAGCCGCTCTACGAGCTGCTCGAGTCGGTCTCGAACTTCTACCAGAAGCGCCTGCGGGATACGCCCGAGGCCATCGAGTACCTGAAGGCTCGCGGCCTGACCGGTGAGACCTGCAAGGCGTTCGGCATCGGCTACGCACCGGATGGCTGGGATGCCCTGACCCGGGCCTTCCCGGATCAGGAGGCGGCACTGGTGAAGACCGGCATGTTGAAATACAGTGACGATGCGACGGCTGGCAGCCGAGGTGCGGCGCGTGCCTATCAGCGCTTTCGTGCGCGGGTGATGTTTCCGATACGCGACCGACGCGGTCGGGTGATCGCCTTCGGCGGGCGCGTTCTGGGCGACGACGAGCCGAAGTACCTGAATTCGCCTGAAACCCCATTGTTCAACAAGGCCAGCGAGCTGTACGGTCTGTTCGAGGCCCGCAAGGCGGCGCAAGAGGCGGGCAGCGTGATCGTCGTGGAAGGTTACATGGATGTGGTGGCCCTCGCCGAACAGGGGGTGCGCAACGCGGTGGCCACTCTTGGCACCGCGGCCAACCAGCAGCACAGTGAGGCACTGTTCCGTGTGGTGCCGAACGTTGTCTTCTGCTTCGACGGCGATCGCGCCGGGCGCGCGGCGGCCTGGCGGGCACTGAGCGCCACTCTGCCCTGCCTGGCCGATGGCCGCGATGCGCACTTCCTGTTCCTGCCCGACGGAGAAGATCCGGATTCGATCGTCCGCTCACGTGGCGCAGCCGGGTTCGCCGAGCTGCTCGACGAACGGGTGCCGATCATCGAGTTCCTGTACCGCCATCTGGCCGAAGGCATCGACATGAAAAGCATGGGTGGCAAGGCCACGTTGTCTGAAAAGGCGAAACCGCTGGTGGCGAAGATCCCGCGCGGCATCTATCGCCAGCTCGCCATGCGCCAGCTGGAAAAGTTGGTCGGCCTGTCTCTCGGCAGCGAGCGTGCCGGGCAGCCGCCCGCCCCGAACCGCTCCCTGCCGGTACATGAAGATACGGGCCTGACGCCGATGCGCAGAGCGGTATTGCTGGTGATGCAGCAACCGGCGAGCGTATCGAGCCTCCCGGTCGAGGCTTACGACTACGACCAGAACCTGCCCGGAGCCAACGTGCTGACCCGGCTCATCGGCTACTGCGACGGCGATGAAAGCATGACCACGGCACGCCTGCTCGAGCGCTTTCGCGACAAGCCCGAACACGGTTTCCTGACGAAGCTGGCGGGCAAGAGCTACTGGCCGGACGGGCGTGAACTCGATCTGGATACGGCCGTGGTGGAGCTGGCGCATTGCATCGAAATCCTGTGCAAGCAGAGTCGGAACACTACCGATGTCAGTCAGATACCAAAGGCGCTGCGTTTTGGTGGCCTGCTGGGTATCCGCGGTGGACAGGCTGGGCCCAGGAAATTCCGCCCCTGAACCATGAAGATGGAAGCACCACCCGCGGGCCGCCAGCGTCGCACTCCGCGGTGCCACATAGACACCCCGCTTCGGGTCGGTGAAGAGGTGGTGCTCGAGCGCTCTGCCAGCCATCATCTGCTGACCGTGCTGCGCGCCTCGTGCGGCGACAGGCTGGAACTGTTCAATGGCGATGGACAGAACTATGCCGCCGAGCTGATCGACACCGGCAAGCGCGCTCGCGTCATCATTCAGGCAGCAACGGATAACCTCGCTGATTCGCCGTTGCGCAGCACGCTGCTGCAAGGCATTTCGCGCGGTGAAAAGATGGATCTCACCATCCAGAAGTGCGTGGAGCTGGGCGTCACGAGGCTCTGCCCGGTGTACACCCGTCGATCGATGTCTCCACTCGACGCGAAACGTACGGCGAAGAAGCTGGTGCACTGGCGTAGCGTTGCGATCAGTGCCTGCGAGCAAAGCGGCCGCAGCCAGGTTCCCCTGATCGATGCACCCGTCACACTGGCTGCCTGGCTGAAGGAGGCGCCTTGCCAGGACCCGCACTGGCCGGGCTCGCTCGCCTGCGTACTGTCGCCCGGTGCCGCGCACTCATTGTCATTCAGCTGTCGAGGCTACCAGGCAGGGGGCAGCGCGACCCTGCTGGTTGGTCCGGAAAGCGGCCTCGATACCGATGAGGTAGACCAGGCCATCAGCGTCGGGTTCGCCGCGGTCACCCTCGGCCCGCGCATACTACGTACCGAAACCGCCGGCCCGGTGGCCATGGCCATTCTGCAGGCCCTGTGTGGAGATCTCGACGATGCCGATGACGAAGATGAGTCTGACTGAGTTCCTGCGACAACCCACCTGCACCGGTGCTCCTCGGGCCACTCCCGGGGTCAGCCGCGAGGTGGCCACCTGGAACGCCGGAACGAACCACACCGCCGCCGTAGCCAAACGGCTGGCCAGACATTCGATTCTGCTGATGCTCGTGCTCAGTGCCTGTGCCAGCATACCGGGCACGAAACCGGAGCCACCGGTGGTCACGTTGGCGAGCGTGCGGCCGGTGTCACTGAGCATGTTGAAACAGCAACTCGCGTTCCGCCTGCGAGTCAGCAATCCGAACCGCTTCGACCTGCCGTTGGAAGCCCTGAATCTCACCGCACGCTTCGCCGGAGAAGACTTTGCCACCGGTGAAAGCGCTGAAGAGGTGACCATTCCGGCTCGTGGCGAGGGTTTCGTGGATGTGATGGTGGATGCCGGGCTTGCGCAGGTTCTCACCCGCTTCAGTTCGATGCTGGACGAAGGCACCCTCTCCCTCGACTACGGGGTCAGCGGAACCGTGAAGCTCGCCAACTGGCCACGGCTGATTCCGTTCGATGCCGACGGCGTGCTCGACAATCCGATGAACCCGGACAAACCGGACGACTTGGCCAAACCGGCGACATCGGCCCCCGACAGGCCTGCAGAGCCGTAGTGATCGATCGTCACCCGGCGACCCCGCTCATCAAATAAAGCCGCAGCGTTCGAACGGAAACATGAGAGAGCCTGTACCGGATATCCGTTTGCCATCGGTAACGTACAAGTCATCGCCCGCCGCCAGCCTCCGCGGCCATACCAAGAATTCACCGATGCCCCAGCTCGCCACTGCCGCCGATGCGCAGCATGATATAGCCGACTCACAGGATGCCGCTCTGCAGGCTTTCGTTGAAAGACACGAACGGCTGTTCGTGCTTACCGGCGCCGGCTGCAGCACGGCATCGGGCCTGGGCGACTACCGCGACAGCAACGGTGCCTGGAAACGCAGCCAGCCGATGACCGGGCAACTGTTCAAGAGCAGCGCACAGGGCCGGCGAAGATACTGGGCTCGCAGTGCCATCGGCTGGCCGATGTTCCGCAGTGCCGAACCCAACGCCTGCCATCATGCCCTGGCCGATCTGCAGTTGCACGGCAGCGTGGTGCACCTTGTCACGCAGAACGTGGATCGTCTGCATCAGGCTGCGGGCCATGGCGGCGTCATCGATCTGCACGGCGTGCTCGCCACCGTCAGTTGCATCGCCTGCGGCTGGCGACTCGAGCGGGATCGGTTCCAGCACCGGTTGCTGGAAGACAACCCCTGGCTAGCCGAGCTTTCCGCCAGTCACGCTCCCGACGGTGATGCCGACCTCGAACATCCATCCATCGCCAGCCTGACAATCCCGCCGTGCGAGGCCTGCAGCGGCATTCTGAAACCAGATGTTGTGTTCTTCGGCGAGAACGTACCGAAACCGCGCGTCGATCAAGCGATGCACCAGCTGCGCTCCGCAGATGCCTTGCTGGTCATCGGCTCCTCGTTGATGGTGTACTCCGGCTATCGCTTCTGCCGTGAGGCTGCTGCCACCGGCAAGCCGATTGCCCTGGTCAACGAAGGCATCACCCGAGCGGACGACCTGGCCGCGCTGAAGGTCGGGGGCGACTGCGGTCAGCGAATGGCACGACTGCAGGCGGCGCTGGGGGCCTGACCGCTAGTCGATCACACTCCCACCCAGTCGTGCGATCATCGCTTCGAGCGCCGACTGTACCGTCGCCAGTTCGTGCGCATCGGTACCGCGGGCGACCAGCATCACGCGTAACGTGCCACTGATGCTCCCGCCCGGGTAGCTGCCGATGTCCACTTCCGGGTATTTGCCCTGTAGTGCGCCAAGAGGTTCGGCCAACGCGCCCTCGCCCAGATCACAGGTAACGCTCACACTGATAATTGTCGGCCCAGGCACCAACCCGGACAGCACAGAGTCGAACATGGCTTGCATGATCTTCGGCACACCGGCCATGACGAACACGTTCTCCAGCTGAAAGCCGGGCGCTGCCGACACGGTGTTTCTGATCAGGGAAGCCCCCGACGGAATGCGCGCCATGCGCAGTCGCGCGGCGTTGGGTGTGACATCCCGTTCTCTCCAGTAAGACTGCAGCTCGGCTTCGGCACCCGGATGGATCGGCAGTGCCACTGAAAACGCCTCGGCAACGCAGTCGGCCGTGATGTCGTCATGAGTCGGACCGATGCCACCGGACGTGAATACGTAGTCGTACCTGGCGCGCAACACATTGAGCGCCTCGATGATGGCGGCAGGAATATCCGGCACGATCCGCGCCTCGCGCATGCGGATGCCATGCGCCGCCAGCCGCTCACCCACATAGGCCAGGTTCGCATCCTGCGTTCTACCGCTGAGCAGCTCGTTGCCGATCAGCAGCATGGCCGCCGTCGGGGCCGCCGTGGGGAATGCAGTAGGGAGCGCACCGGGAGTTCCGGTGGGGGCTGCGGTAGCGGTCTCGGCGAGGTCGGCGCCGCGAACGCCGGCACTTTCGGTTTTGTCAGAAACGGTTTCGGGATCGGCGCCGTTGGTCGGGTCAGCTGCTTTCATGCCCTATTCTGGCATGGAGCCGGGGGTTCTGACGTCATCTGAACCTCAGTCGTAGAGGCTCATGGGTTCAGGGTTCAGGGTTCAGGGTTCAGGGTTCAGGGTTCGGGGTTCGGGGTTCGGGGTTCGGGGTTCGGGGTTCAGGGTTCCACTTTAGATCGTAATCGCGTCATCCCATGCATCAAGGGCTCGATCAACCGTGCGCAGGTGGTTGGGTAGTCCCGTTCGGGCAGGCCGGCGTCCGACCACAGTGAGCGCCCGATGATCTGTCGCAGGTTGAAACCCGGAACCCCGTAGAAGCCATACAGGTCGTCTTCCGATAGTTGGATGACTGTGCCCGACAACGACACACTGGAGCTCGCGATTGCAGAACCGTCGATGTATCGAAGCACCTCATCGTCAACGGTCAGGGTCTCTACGGCACCTTCGACCAGAATGATCAGCGGTGGCGTGCCGGTTTCTTCCAGACAACGCTGCATGTATTCCCACTGTTCCTCGATGAAATCGGTGTCGGTGCGCTCCTGCTGGCCTTCGGCGGTATAGCCGATCTGCACGCCGGTGTTCGCCAGAGTATCGACGAAACGCACCGGCGGGTAGTCGCTCAGCAGAGCGCCACCGTCCTCGAGTGCTGCTATGGCCGGCGGCACTACGGGCGCGGCCGTAGGCTCGACCGGGTTCCCGGTCGACGGAGGCGTTGCCGACGCGGGCGGCACATCTTCACCGGCGGCGTCAGACAGCGGTGCGAAAGGAGCGGTAGCTCCCCCGCCTCCGCCGCCTGAACATGCCGCCAGGGACAGAGTCAGTGTCAGCACGACCGAGATCGACACCTGTCGTGCATTCGACGTCATCAATGGTCCATTCCGGTGTGAGCTCCTGGCCTTGTGGTCCTCCCACTGGGGTCGGTAGAAGGTTTCGCGGGACGGTCGTTTACCGCACAGGGCAATCGCAAGATACGCGATCTCAATGCACGCAATCGCAAGATACGCAATCGCAAGATACGCAATCGCAAGATACGCAATCGCAAGATACGCAATCGCAAGATACGCGCCGGATACGTACCGGTACATGTACCGATATACCTGATGTCGCCTGTCCCGGCACGTTTGCTCGATACACCGGCCGGTACACGCGAGGTGCTGCCAGACCACAACACTCGCCACGAACCGGGCCGCGACGCGTCAAGCTTTCAGCCGCGCAGCCAGTGCACGCTTCACCCCCTGGGCAGCAGCGACCAGACCGAAGGTACCCGTGACGAAACTGACCGACCCGTAGCCCTGGTCACAATCCAGCCCGGCCCCGGCAACTCCCGGCTTGGCATGCGTGATCTCACCGGCACCGTCGGGATAGACCGGCTGCTCGCTGGAGAACACGCAATCTACCCGGAAGCTGCGCTTCGGGTTACGGGAATAGCCGTGGTCGGCCCGTAGCCGGGAGCGCACCTTGGCAGCCAGTGCATCGTTCCAGGTACGCGACAGGTCGGCCACCCCGACGGCCAGGGGATCTGACCTGCCGCCGGCTCCCCCGGTGGTGATCACGCGGATCCGCTGCCGCTGGCAATGGTGGATCAGCGCAGCCTTGAAGCGGATGCTGTCGATGGCGTCGATAACGACATCGAATTGGCGATCCAGCAGGCTGTTCAGGTTCTTCGCCGCGAGAAAGTCGTCCACTGCCCGAACGTCGCATCCGGGATTGATCCTGCGCACCCGCGCCTGCATGAGATCGACCTTCGAGCGGCCAACGGTATCGTGCAGGGCATGCAGCTGACGGTTGATGTTGCCGACGGTGACATCGTCGTGATCTATCATCGTGATGTGACCCACGCCGGTCCGCGCCAGCGATTCCACCGCCCACGAACCCACGCCGCCAATGCCGACCACACAAAAACGCAGTTCCGGCAGCAAGGCGGCCGAGCGTGAGCCGAATACGCGTGCAAGGGCTGTGAATGCCGCCTGAGGATCCGTCATCTTCGTCGCTTGCCTGGCATGTCTACATCCTCGAGTGCTGTGATGGCTCGTTGTACACCGGCGTGACGACGGATGTGAAACGACGGCTGGTCGAACACAACGGTACGCCACGGGGGGCGCGCTACACGCGCGGCAGACGGCCGGTGGTGCTGGTCTACGCGGAAGAACATCTGGATCGTCAGGCGGCCTGTCGTGCCGAGGCGCGTATCAAGCGGCTCTCACGCGCTGGCAAGCGACGGTTGATCGGCATTTCGATTCCTGAAGGCCCGGGTAGTGCACCGATCTCATAAGCCCGCGCCTCGCACGGTCAAGGCTACCCGCAGGCGGTTCCTTCGGAATCCCTCATTATCGTTTGAGAGGGCCAGTGGCGTCCACCGTTCGTAAGATGGGGACGAAGCGGCGGGGGCAACGGTCAGGCCGAACCTTTCGCGGTGTCGTTTCAACGCTCCCCACCTGGTGCCCGTCTAGCCAAGGGAGGGGATTTGAGAGTACACTTCGCTGATTGGTACGGATCTCAGATAGTGCACCCACCTGGTGAGTCTGGTCCCGGCGTCAGCACCATCTGTCCACGCCTCAGGATAGGGCGTCGACACTGCATGCAGCTTCAGCCCTTTGCCAAGTTCCCTCGCCGTCTCTCCGGCGGCCTTCGAGCCGTTATTTCGAGCACGCCAGCAGGGAACCCATGAACACGAATAACTAGAGGTCACTACGTGAAGAAAATGTTTGTCGGCGGTCTGCCCATGGAATCCACTGAAGACACCGTCACGGAGATGTTCTCTGAATATGGCAAGGTGCGCTCGATCAAGCTGGCTTCAGATGTCTTCACGGGCAAGTGCAAGGGCTTCGGGTTCATCGAGATGGAAGGGCACGAAGCGCGTGCTGCGATTGCCGGGCTAAATGGCAAGATCATGGGCGACAAGTCGCTGAAGGTGCAGTTCGAAGAGCCACGTAAGGGTCGGCGTGGCGGCGGCAGGCGCTGATCCGGCAACCTTGAAACCCGAGTAGTTGCACCAACACCAACTGGAGCGGGCGAGGTTCTTCCACTTCGCCTGGCTGCGCGACGAGATAGCTGCGGCAACTAGTGGTTAGTGGTTCATCGATGCATTGCGGGTGCAACGCGAGTGCAGCGCGGCAGTTTCTCGAAAGTGATCGAAAAACCAGGAAGCACTGGAAGAGAAGCACTGGAAGATGATGGTGCCGAAGAGAGGAATCGAACCTCCGACCTACTGATTACGAATCAGTTGCTCTACCGACTGAGCTACCCCGGCATCATTCTCCGAATTGTATCAGCTCAGCTCGCGGCGGGGCCATATCGGCGTTCGATCAAGATGGACTACCCAGACAACCCGAAGCACGGCAGCGGCGCCAGTCAGCGCCTGTCCAGTCGCTCCATTCGCAGTTTCGTCGTGCGTAACGGTCGGATGACCGATGCACAGACGACGGCGCTCGACACGCTCCTGCCCCGCTGGGGCATACCGTTCGATACCTCCCGGCTCGAGCTTCCCGTGATCTACGGCAGGTCAGCCCCTTTGTGGGTGGAAATCGGTTTCGGAAACGGTGATGCGCTCGTTCACATGGCGCGGCTCAGGCCGGAAACCGACTTCCTGGGCATCGAGGTCCATGCACCCGGGGTTGGCCACGCGCTGCGTACCATCGAAAAGCATGGCCTGACCAATGTGCGTGTCATTCAGCACGACGCCATGGACGTGCTGGAACACATGCTGGCACCTGCCTCGGCTGAACTGATCGCACTGTTCTTCCCAGATCCCTGGCACAAGAAACGCCATCACAAGCGGCGGATCGTGCAGCTGGCTTTTATAGATCGGGTGAGCCGAACGCTGGCACCGGGTGGCATGCTGCACTGCGCCACCGACTGGGCCGACTATGCCACCTGGATGGCGGAACACCTCGACCGCTCGAATACGCTCGTGAACCTGGCGGGGTGTGGCTGCTTCTCAGCGCAGCCCGAGTGGCGAGCCAGCACCCGGTTCGAACGTCGCGGCCAGCGTCTGGGGCATGAGGTCTTCGATCTACTGTACGAACGAACGCTATCGGATCGGCAGACCTGACCGCTCCAGCCACCCGAGTGGGTCATCGCGATCGATACCGTTCATGTAGGGCCGGGTGCGCTCCGCATGCGTCAGCTGATACACCAGCCCGATCCAGTTGCCGACAATCGCCTCTCCGCTATCGTGCCAGGTGTTGTGCAAGTGCGGTTTCACCAGGTGTTCGGGAAACCTCGGCAGGCTCTCACCTCGAGCCAGCGCCTGCTCCACCTTCAACCGGTATTCGCCGAGCAGCGCCTGCACGTGATCGTCGAAGTAGCCGAGCGGAAACGGCGGATACGCAGGTAGCTTCCCCTCGAGATGCAGCAGAGTGTCGCGCTTGTATTCCTTCATCAGACTGATGGTGTCGTATTCGGGGTGCCCCTGGAAGAAAATGGTGCGAAAGCCGTCCGGGCTCACCGCACACTGCACCCCTGGTTCGTCGCCTTCGATGATCACGTGCAGCCCGGCGCCTTCCAGTTGCTCACGGCTGATCTCATTGAACCGTGAGTGAGGGGCACTGACCAGGGTGTTCACATCATGCACCAGCGGGTGGTCACGCAACTTCACTTCGTGATTGAAGATACCCCAGCATTTCTTCGCCAGGCCGCGCCGCTCGATGCCGTGACGATGCAACAGCACGGCATGGCTGGAAAGGCAGGAACACAGGGTGGACGTCACCTGCCGGTCAGCCCAGGCAATGACATCGCCAAGCGGTTGCCAGAACACTTCCAGCGACAGGTCCGGCTTGGTGACATTGGCACCGGTGATGATCAGGGCGTCGAGGCCCTGCTCCATGACCACTTCAAGCGGCTCGTACCAGGCATCGATGTACTCACGGGCCTCCATGCTCCGCGGGATGGCATCGAGCGTGAAGGGATGAATGTAGAACTGCGAGATCGGGTTGCTCGACCCGACCAAACGGAAGAACTGCCGCTCGGTGGCTGTCAGTGCCGCATCGGGCATCATATTCAACAGACCGACGTGCAACGGGCGGATATCCTGATCCTTGGCACGCTCGGCATCGAGCACCACATGCCCATCGCGCCGCAGGCGCTCGTAGGTGGGCAGTTGGTTGTGCGCGACAAGCGGCATCAGTCGAGAGCGCCTGCCACCAGTTCAAGAAATTCTGCCGCCGAATTCACCTCGAAGGCATCGCGCGCCGATACGGTGTAACCATGCGCCCCGGCGATCGCCTGATAACGCGGAACGCGCGAACGGAACAGGTGCGGAAACACCCACCGCACGAAATGCCCCGGATCGATCAGCGTGGTGTACTCGATACCGTACTCGGCCTGATAGCGTTCGAGGTGCTCGTTCAGGAACGAATCCCGATAATACAGCGGCTTCGGATGCAGCCGCGCCCGTTCGATCAGATGCGCCTCGTCTTCGGCGCTGGCCTCGAGGTAGATGATCACAGACTGCTCGGCCATCGCGGTGATCACTTCGTCATCATCGATTTCGCAGAAGCTGCCGCTGGCATCGTTGAGAAAATCGCGGTAACCGTAGATGGAACCGGCCTTGTCGATGAAATCACGCACATCACGCATCGCTGCAAGCTCGGCAAGCAGGTGAAGGTGCTGCCGCCGCTTGAATTCCGGCAACGGTAGCCCACCCTTGTCAGGGTCGCCGAGCATGCCCAGAAACGTGGAAAGCGGCTTGAGGTTATCGACGGTGATGTTGTTGCTGATATAGATCGAATCGGTCAACAGCAGCTCGTGCAGGAAAGGCACCTGCATGGCCTGGCGCTTGATGTTGTCGAGTATCGGCTCATCGAGATAGCGCGTGCCGATACGGTAGTCGACCGAATAGTGAAACCAGTCGTCGCCGCGCAGGAAGTTCGCCAACCGCGTCTTGCCGACTCCCGACATGCCCAGCAGCGTGACGCGCTTGTTCGGCCAGGCGAGAAACTCGGCAGCAGTCATTCTCACTGACTAGTGGCCCCTCAAAGTCATGAGTGGTGGTTCTCGGGCGCCGAATCAGGCGCCGAAGGTGTCGCACTGCTGTGCGTCACCTGTTTCCAGCCCGCGGTACAGCCAGGTCTGACGCTGCTCCGAGGTACCGTGCGTGAAGGCCTCCGGGCGAACCTGCCGGCCCGCGCTCTTCATCAATTGATCGTCACCGATGCGCCCCGCCGCATTCATGCCCTCTTCCAGATCACCCGGCTCGAGCACCTGACGGTCACGCTGGGCATGGTGTGCCCACACACCGGCATAGCAATCCGCCTGCAACTCGGCCAGCACCGAGAGCCGGTTGGCCGCCGTCGTGCCGACCTGACGCTGCTGGCGCTGAACGGCCATCGACACGCCCAGCTGATTCTGCACATGATGGCCGACCTCGTGAGCGAGTACGTAGGCCTGGGCGAAATCACCGCCGGCGCCCATGCGCTCCAATTCGCGAAAGAAGCTCAGGTCGATGTACACCTTCGAATCCCCGGGGCAGTAGAACGGCCCGGCTGCCGATGAGGCGAAGCCGCATGCCGACTCCACGCCATCGGAGAACAGCACCAGCACCGGTGGCTGATACGTTTCGCCGGCCTGGTCGAACAGCTTGCTCCAGGTATCTTCGGTATCGGCAAGCACCGCCGAGATGAATTGCGCCGCTTCGTCGTCGCTACGCAACTCGCCGCGCGGCGACGACTCGGAAACTTGCGGCAGGCCACCGCCGGTCAGGCCGACCAGACCGGTCAGATCGACCCCGAGAAACAACGACAGCAACAGCAGGACGATGCCACCGATGCCGCCCACCTTGACGCCGCGCCCGCCGGGCATGCGCATGCCACCGCCGGCACCGCGCCGATCTTCGATATTGGAACTGCGCCTGCCCTGTCTCCAACGCATGGTGTTGCAACCTCTTGATAATACATTTCTACACGCCGGGTGAATCGCCCGGAGCGCTGCTGGCCCTATGCTACATTCTTCGTCGAACGCATGGACCGCTACTATTTCAGAATGTACAGTACAGAAAAGCTCTGCATACTTTGAAAGCAATGGCGGCCGATTGTACATTAAGCCACCATGTCGGCAGATCGACTATCCGTGCGAGCCTGGCGTGTGTGCCGGCCCGGCCGATGGCTCGTAGATGCAGCCGGTTCCGAAGGCGAGCCTCGATTCCATACCCCGACGGTTCGCACAGGAGCACCCTGATGAACCATTCTCACGCTTACCACACTGCCGGAGGAACCCCTGGCTTCCATAGCACTCATCGACAGCCACGTTCACACGGACGACGATCGTCTGAACGATGACCTGCCCGCTGTCCTGCGCAGCGCACGCGAGGCGGGTGTGCTCGCACAGATAGTGCCCGCCATCAGCCGGCGCCTCTGGCCACGTGTGCGAGACGTATGTGCGGGCAATATCGATCTTCATGCCTGCTATGGGCTGCATCCGTGCTTCTACCGTGAGCATGCCGATGACGATATCCGAATGCTGGCGCAATGGCTGGGCAGCGAGAAAGCGGTGGCGGTGGGGGAATGTGGGCTCGACTACTTCATCGCCGGTGCCGACAAGTCGCGGCAGCAGCGCCTGTTCGATGCGCAGCTGGTCATGGCACGGGAATTCGGTCTGCCGATCGTGATTCACGCACGCAAGGCGGTGGAGGACGTCATCCGCATGATTCGCGCATCCGGGCACTATCGCGGGCAGGTTCACAGTTTCAATGGCTCGATACAACAGGCCTATCGTCTGATCGATCTCGGTTATTGCCTGAGCTTCGGCGGTGCCGTGACGTATGAGCGGGCCAAGCGGTTGCGCGAAGTAGTCGCCAAGGTGCCGCTGGATTCACTGCTGCTGGAAACCGATGCGCCTGATCAGAGTGATGCCGAGCATCATGGCCAGCGCAACGAGCCCGCGTTCCTGCTGGCCGTCTGGCGGGTGATCAGCGAAATACGCTCCGAAGAGGCGGAAGAGGTTGCCAGGCAGACCACCGCCAACGCAGTGCGTCTGTTCAGGCTCAGCGAAGGCATTCCGGCGGAAATTCTGAACGTTGCGGGTCGGCATCGGGCGGCTTGAACGTTCTCAGGGCTTCAGAACACCGTCCTCCAACGGCGCGATGCCTTCATTCGGCGACAATGTGATCTCGCTCATCGCCGCCTCGATCCAGGCCTGGGTCTCGCCAAGGATCTCGTCGGCATCTCTGCCAGCGGGATCGATCAGCGGACCGAAGCGTACGGTGATCTCTCCGGGGTACTTGATGAAACCCATGCGTGGCCAGAACTGACCGGCATTCAGTGCCACAGGCAGGATAGGCGTATTGGTCTTCTGCGCCACGATGGCGCCGCCGATGCGATAGGCGGGCTTCGCTCCGACCGGCCTTCGCGTGCCTTCGGGAAATATGATGATCGATCGCCCCAGTGCAACCCTGGCACGCGCCTGCTCCACCATCTGGGCAATCGCCGAGCGACCGGACGAGCGGTCGATCAAGATGAACTTCATCAGCACGAGAGTCCAGCCGAAGATCGGGATGCGCACCAGGGACTTCTTTGCCACATAGACCGCATGCCAGATCGTCATCGGCAGGAACATCGTTTCCCAGGTGGACTGATGCTTGGCCATCACGATGCATGCCTCTTTCGGAATATGCTCGCTGCCTTCGACCCGCCAGCCCACACCACAGATCGCCTTGAGCCCGTACACATTGGCAAACAACCACATGTTCACGAAGCGGTACCCGAAATCGTACGACACGAGAGCCCCCAGCATGACCGGCAAGCCCAGCACCAGTGTGGTGAGAATCATCCAGATCCAGAACACCAGGCTGCGCAGCAGCAGCCACCCCTGATATACCATCTTCATTCGACGCCTTTTCGCGTATCCGACGCCCTGCGCGTTTCGGACGTCTTGCGCTCATCCGAAGACTTGCGCTCCGCAGCTCCCTGGCGCTCTGCCGAGAGCAGGACAGTCACGTAATGGGAAAGATCGTCGTAGGCCGGAATGTGCTCCAGGCCCTTGTTGTCGTCCAAGGTGCGGCGACCGTTACCCGTCCTGACCAGCACAGGCTTGGCTCCTGCCGCCATGGCCGCCTGCAGATCACGCAGCGAATCACCGACCACCGAGACCGTGCTCAGATCGATCTCGAGGCGCTCGGATATCGTGTAGAGCATGCCGGGCATGGGCTTGCGGCAATCGCAGCGCTCGGCATCGCTATGCGGGCAGAAGGCCACCACATCTATCTTGCCTCCGGCGTGGCTAACCTGTTCGATCATCTTGCGATGGATGGCGTGCAATGCGTCCAGCTCGATGAGACCGCGCGAGATACCGGACTGATTGGTGGCCACGGCAATGTGATAGCCGGCCTGGTGAAGCTGCACGATCGCCTCGATGCTACCGGGCAAGGCCGTCCAGTCGTCGGCGGTTGCCACCGGCCCGTCGAGCTGCTGATTGATCACGCCATCCCGGTCGAGCACGATGAGTTTCAAGCGCCTGCCTCCGTCTGTCACGTCTTTTCGGTCTGCGGCTGCAGGCGCGACAGGTCGGCAGTGGAAGAACACAGGGCCTCGACTCGTGCCAGCAAAGCCAGGCGATTGGCTTTCAGCAACGGTTGGTCCACCATGACCATCACGCCGTCGAAGAACGCATCCACCGGTTCACGTAGGCGCGCCGTCAAGGTCATGGCTCGCTGATAGTCGTGTGACGCGTAAGCACTGTGAATACCTGGCTCCTGCTCTTCCAGAGCCTTGAACAACGCCTGCTCGGCAGGCTCCGCAAGCCTGGTGCGATCCACCTCGGCAGCCTGCAGACCGTCGGCCTTCTTCAGGATGTTCGCGATACGCTTGCCGGCCGCACTCAGCGATACCGCCGCCGGCGTTTCGCGGAATTCGCGAATCGCCTCGAGGCGCGTCGCGATATCCAGGGGCCTGACCAGACCCTTGGCCAGCACGGCATCGATGGCGTCGGGCGTGAAGCCTTTGTCGAGCGCATAACCCCGCAGGCGTTCGAGCAGGAATTCCACGATCTCGCCCGCATTCGCACCCGCCACATCGTCACCGTAGAGCACCAGCGACTCGCCGACCATCTGATCAAGGGCAATATCATGCCGACCCTCGATCAGAATGCGCACGATGCCGATGGCCGCACGGCGCAGGGCAAACGGATCCTTGGCGCCGCTCGGCTTCAGGCCAAGGCCGTAGATGCCCACCAGGGGTGTCGCACTTGTCAGCCAGAGACACAGCCTGAGCCACGGCATTGGCGGGCAGGCGATCACCGGCGAAGCGTGGATAGTAGTGCTCGTCCATCGCCACCACGATAGCGTCGGCAAGGCCTTCGCGCTGCGCATAATAGCGCCCGGCTATGCCCTGCATCTTCGGCAGTTCCTTGACGATCTCGGTGGTCAAATCGCACTTGCACAGGCTCGCGGCCTGAATGCATTCATCCGCGGACGCCTGCAGCGGCCCGGCCAGGAAGGCTGCCAGGGTGGCAATCCGTGCGACCTTGTCGCCGACACTGCCGAGCTTCTCCTGGAACAGCAACCGGTCGAGCGCAGGCAGACGCTCTTCCAGGGTCAGCGCACGGTCCTGATTCCAGAAGAACAGGGTGTCGTAGAAGCGCGGACGGATCACCCGCTCGTTCCCTTCCACCACGGTCTCCGCGCGGTTGGATGCCAGGTTGGCCACCGTGACGAATGCCGCCATCAGCCCGCCATCGGTGTCACTGAGCGCGAAGTAACGTTGGTTCTCCTGCATGGTCTGAATCAGCGCCTCCTTCGGCAACTCGAGAAAGCGCTTGTCGAAACGCCCCGCCAGCGCTACCGGCCACTCGACCAGCGCGGTGACCTCATCGACCAGCCCAGGGTCCAACAGCGGATCACCACCGAGAGCGAGTGCCTCGCGCCTCACGCCCTCCACCACCCGTCGGCGCCGCTCGTCGAAACTGGCCACCACGTGCGCCTGCTCCAGCATCGCCTCGTAGGCGGCCGGCTCGGTGATTTCAAGGGCCCCCGGGGCATGAAACCGATGACCACGAGTCGTGTTGCCAGCCGTGAGGCCGAAGAGCTGCAGGGGTAGCGTGCTCCGACCGTGCAGGGCCAGCAGCCATGCCAGGGGGCGCAGGAATTCATGCGGCTGGTCGTCCCCAGCGCATGCGTCGCGGCATCGGCAGGGCGTTGACTGCGTCGGCGAGACCATCTGCGAGTACGGCTTGCAGTTCGCGGCCCGGCAGCGTCTGCTCGAGCATCAACCATTCGCCCTTCGGTGTGCTCACGGTGGTTAGCTGGTCTGCGGTGGCATTCGCCGATTTCAGGAAGCCCGCCAACGCTCTGGTCGGTTGCCCATCGGCGTAGGCGGCCTTCAACGCCGGCCCACGACGTTCGAGCTTCTGTTCGGCCTGCTTCGATTCCACGTCTTTCCACAAGGCAGCCAGCCGTCGCGGGGTCGCGTACACCACCGGCTCGACAGGTGCCACACCTGCATTTTTCAGCAAGCCGTGCAAACCGTTGGCCAGCTGCCGGGCCATGGGCAGCACCGATGCCGCCGGCAGTTCCTCACAACCGATCTCAATGAGCAAGTCAGGCACTGGCTACTCCCTGGTCGGATTTTCCGGGCCGGCCTTTCAACAACGGAAACCCGAGCGCCTCGCGCCGTTCCAGATAGGCTTCCGCCACCAGCCGCGACAGACCCCGCACGCGCAGGATGTAACGCTGACGCTCGGTCACCGACAGGGCATGCCTGGCATCGAGCAGATTGAACACATGCGAGCCGTGCAGTACTTGTTCGTAGGCCGGCAGCGGGAGGGCGAGTTCGCACAGGCGACGGCAATCGCGCTCCGCGTGCTCGAAATCCGCCGCCAGCGTCTGCACGTCGGCATGCTCGAAGTTGTAGGCCGATTGCTCCGCCTCGTTCTGATGGAACACGTCGCCGTAGGTCACCGGACCCGCCACCGAGTCGCCCCAGACCAGATCGTAGGCGTTGTCCACCTGCTGGATGTACATGGCCAGCCGCTCGATGCCGTAGGCCAGTTCACCGAGCACCGGCTGGCAGGCCAGCCCGCCGCATTGCTGGAAATAGGTGTACTGAGTGACCTCCATGCCGTTGAGCCAGACCTCCCAGCCCAGACCCCAGGCGCCGAGCGTGGGAGATTCCCAGTTGTCTTCGACGAAACGGATATCATGCTCCAGCGGATCGAAACCGAGCGCTTCGAGCGAACCCAGATACTTCGATTGCATGTCGGCCGGAGACGGCTTCATCGCCACCTGGAACTGGTAGTAGTGCTGCATGCGGTTCGGGTTGTCGCCATAGCGCCCGTCAGTCGGCCGTCTCGATGCCTGTGTATGGCAGGCGTGCCACGGCTCGGGGCCGATCGCACGCAGGAACGTGGACGGATGAAAGGTGCCGGCGCCCATCGGCATGTCGTACGATTGCTGCACGATACAACCCTGGCTCGTCCAGTATTCCTGCAGGATGGCGATCATGCCCTGTAGCGTGCGCACGCGCGGCCGGGCCGACTGGCCGGCCCCTGCTGCACCCTGCCGCGTAACCACTTCACTCGCCGTGCCCATGCAACGCAACCTTCCGTCGTGTATCAAGAGCGAGGAGTGTACTGAATTCAGGCGGCCGGAGCCGGTCGGGCAACGTTCGTACCACGCGTATTCTGCCGGCGAGCCTCGGCTCGCGAGCCTCACCGACCACTTCGCTTTGCGACATCGCACCGTTACATAACGCGTACCGGTACAGCTACCGTTTCAGCCGTGAACGCACCTTTACAGTGCAATACCCCGGTGCGACGCACTACATTAGTGCCATTGAGCAAGGTATCTGGGGTATAACTATCTGATTTCAGGGGTTAGAACATCAGCTGCACGCTGGTACAGCACATGCACCACCACTGCTACCTGCCATGTCGAGCACACGTATCCAGGCAGTGTTCCACCGAGCTTCAGTGTTCGATTCAGCAACTCAAGACGAACCATCGTAGAGGAAAACAGATACATGTCCGCCAGCGACGTAATGAAGAAGATCAAGGATAACGACGTCAAGTTCGTCGACTTCCGATTCACCGACCCCCGGGGCAAGGAGCAGCACACCTCGGTGCCGGTGTCGCAGTTCGAGGAGGATGTGTTCGACGATGGCCAGCCCTTCGACGGTTCCTCGATCGCCGGCTGGAAAGGTATCAATGCCTCCGACATGATCCTGATGCCCGACGCCAGCACCGCCGTGATGGATCCATTCACTGAAGAGAGCACCATTAATCTGCGCTGCGATATCGTCGAGCCGGATACCATGGAAGGCTACGAACGTGATCCGCGATCGGTCGCGCACCGCGCAGAGGCGTATCTTGCGTCCACCGGCATCGCCGATACGGCCTTCTTCGGCCCGGAGCCGGAGTTCTTCGTGTTCGACGACGTTCGCTGGACCACCGAAATGAAAGGCATGGGCTACTCGATCGACTCGGACGAAGCCGCCTGGAACAGCAACAAGAAGATGGATGGCGGCAACACCGGCCACCGGCCGCGCGTGAAAGGTGGCTACTTCCCGGTACCTCCGGTGGATTCGCTCAACGACCTGCGCGCCACGATGTGCCTGGTAATGGAGCAGATGGGTGTGATTCCCGAAGTGCACCATCACGAAGTGGGTACTGCCGGCCAGTGCGAGATCGGCACCAAGTTCGACACCCTCGTGAAGCGCGCCGACCAGGTGCAGATCCTGAAATACGTCGTGCAGAACGTCGCACACCAGTACGGCCGCACCGCCACCTTCATGCCCAAGCCCATCGTCGGTGACAACGGCAGTGGCATGCACGTGCACCAGTCGCTGGCCAAGGGCGGCGACAACATCTTCGCGGGTGATCTCTATGGCGGCCTTTCGGAAACGGCGCTGTTCTACATCGGCGGCATCATCAAGCACGCCCGTGCGATCAACGCCTTCTCGAACGCCTCGACCAACAGCTACAAGCGTCTGGTTCCGGGTTTCGAAGCACCGGTGATGCTTGCCTACTCGGCTCGCAACCGTTCCGCATCCATCCGCATCCCGTACGTGGCCAGCCCCAAGGGCCGTCGCATCGAGGCGCGTTTCCCCGATCCGACAGGCAATCCGTACCTGACCTTCTCATCACTGATGATGGCGGGCCTCGACGGCATCAAGAACAAGATCCATCCCGGCGATGCGTCTGACAAGGACCTGTACGACCTGCCCCCGGAAGAAGCCGCAAACATCCCGACCGTGTGCTCCTCGCTCGACATGGCACTGGAGGCCTTGGATGCCGATCGCGGGTTCCTGACCGAAGGTGGCGTGTTCACCGACGGCCAGATCGACGGCTACATCGCGTTGAAGATGGACGAAGTGACCCGCCTGCGCATGTCGACGCACCCGGTGGAGTTCGACATGTACTACAGCTTGTAGGCAGCTGTGGTTTATAGGACTCTGGTACGAGGTCTCGACTGAAAGGGTCTCGACGGTAACGGGAGCTGGCGCAATGCCGGCTCCCTTTTTCGTATCAGCTGCGAAAAAAACGATGAGCTGGACCGACGTACTGCCATAGGCTATGACACTCAGGATCTCGAACTCGATCTCGTCGTCTACCCGGATGGTCGATGGAAGATCAAGGATGACGAACTGATGGATCAACGTGTTTCGGAAGAAAGAACCTCAAATCAATCAGTGAGCTAGCAGACTGTTCAAATCCAGCGGCAAGCCAAATGAAAGAATAACTGTAAATATATACAATTAATATGCCGGTCTCGGTGTAATGTTCGCTCACTCTTTATCCTGCTCACGGGTACAAGAGCTGGGAATGAATGGTATGAATAGCATGGATAGCTGGCTTGGCACGGATGCACTGACCAGCGGCTCGAACGTCAGCGACAGTACAGATGATGACTTCCATGCCGAGCCGTGTTGCGGCTGGCTTGTAGCCGAAGATGTCCCAGAGTACGGTCCGGCTATTGCGCCGCGACCGTCACAGCCGCAGGGTTTGAGACCCGAGTCGCTGAAGTCTGACAACCTGGTAGATTCTGCCTTCCCGGCAGATCTCGATGATTCCGCAAGTTCTGGCGATTCAGACGATTCGACAGATTCCGGCAACTCGTCCAGATCGAACAACAGTACTAATTCCGGCAGTTCTGCCAGTTCAACAGGCTTGAACAAGTCCGGCAGCTCGCCCGGCTCGGACATCACCAGTCGCGCCGGCAGCGACATGAAGCTGCTGCGCGTGGCCATGGCACGGGTGGAAGGCACACAGGAGGCGGCTACCGATCGCACCGCGAATATCCGTCGCTTGCGCATCGCCGTTCGGCGTGCAGTCGGTATTGAAGCTGCCGATGGCGTGATCGGTCTCGATGCAGGGGCCGCAGAGTCCATCGGCGGTGACGGCGCCACACACCCTGAAACACTCCCGCGCGATGCCATCGCCGCCCGCCTGAAGGCGCTGGCCCGCACCGCCGATCGTGATCTGGCCGAGCAGCTGCGTCTGCTGGTGGCCTTTGAAGATGCAAAGCTCTACAAGGCGGACGGGTGCAGCACTATGTACGTCTGGGTCGATCGGTACCTGAAGCTGGCGCGCACCGTTTGCTTCGAGCGGCTGCGGGTGGGCCGGGCGCTGGTTGATCTACCGGTCCTCGACTCGCTGTTCGCGCTGGGCAAGCTGTCGTTCTCGCAGCTACATGCCGGGCTGCGGGGCCACCCGCCACCTCCAGGGTCATCACGTCAAGCATCGCGAGCACGGCGGGCGTTCGACTCTGACCAACGGCGCCTCGGTGTGCTCGAGCTGCCACCGGTTGTTGCATGAAGGTGGTTTCAGCCTTGAACGCATCACGCACGAGGCGATCGATCTCGGCCACGCCGCGTCGGGCATCATTGCCGATGAGCGCAGCCGGGCGCAGGCGCAAGCCAAGGTGGCACGGATCAGGAAATTCCGGCTTTTGAATGCCGATGGGCAGGAGGTCGCCGGGGTCGGGGCTGCATGGCGATCAATCGAGGCGAAGCTCGGGAGTCCCGACGTCTGAAAGCATCTGGACAGTCCGGACATCGGAACGCGCCTGCGCTGTCCGGCCATCTGAACGCATCTGGATAGTCCGGACATCGGAACGCACCTGGACTGTCCCGACGTCTGTTGGAAACCGTTCACCTTCAGCACGGCGATCCACGGAATATTCTGCGAGGCCATGGTGACGACGAACAAGGGCAGCGCCACACCGGTGGAAGACTGGATATCGAGGCGAGGAATCACCAGCACAGGCGCTGACCACAGCGTGGCTGACAGCTCACCCTCGGCGAGACCACCGATACCGACGCGCCAGAAGACGAGCACGATCAAGGTGATCAGAGCCGCCGGCACCGCGAACAGCCGATGGAAGAGCTCGATGATCAACCATGTTGCTATGACTGGCATGGCAAGCAGCGGATCGAAGGCGACGCCTGGGCCTGGCTCGCTACGGACAACGACTTGCACCGACCGGAGGGGCCGTGGAATCACCGGTTTCCCGGCCAACGTCCGTGTCTGCCCGAACGATGGCACAGGGTAGGCGTCGACCAGCAAGCGCACCAAATTAGTGCATATTTTCGAGTTTCGGCACTGATATAAAGCGTTAAACCTGTTCTAATGTTTGCGAGATAATCTACAAGATTCTGTAATTCATGTGTTTTTAGATCTCCAGTTAAGCTGGCGCACCATGCTCCCCAGCGGTGCGTTACTTGCTGGTCTCAGTCAGATCATGGTTCCCTCCAACGACTTCATCGACGACTCTCCACTGCTCGATGCGCTGACTACCGCGGTCGTGTGCCTCGACGAGGAGTTGATCATCATCTACGTCAACACAGCGGCCGAGCAATTGCTGCAAGCCAGTGCACGCAAGTGTTTGAACCGATCGATCACCGATGTGGTGAGCTTGCCGGCTCATCTGTTGGAACGTTTCGGAGAAGCGGTGAGCAATGGCCAACCTTTCACCGACCGGCAGATCACGGTCACACTCCAGGGTGGCGAGGAGACGCTCGTGGATTGCTCCCTGTCACCCTACGATGGCTATCCGGGCGCCACCAGTCTGCTGGTTGAATTTACAGCTGTCGATCTGCCTCTGCGTATCGCTCGCGATCAGGCAATGAAGAGCCAGCAGGAGCATGCCAGCCTGCTGCTGCGCGGCCTGGCGCACGAGATCAAGAATCCGCTGGGGGGGCTGCGTGGCGCAGCGCAGCTACTCGAACGCCAACTGCCCGACCCGGAGCTGAGGGACTATACGTCGATCATCATCCAGGAGGCCGATCGGCTGCAAGGCCTGCTGGATCGAATGCTGGGCCCGGTATCAAGGCCCAGCCTGGACCAGATCAACGTGCACGAAGTGCTCGAGCATGTGCGAAAGATATCGCTGGCCGGGGCTCCGCCGGGTGTACGGGTGCACGCGGATTACGATCCGAGTATTCCAGAGCTCGTGTGCGACCGTGACCGGCTCGTACAGGTATTGCTCAATATCGTGGGTAATGCTCTGCAGGCTATCGGTGAGCTGGGCACGATCACCCTGCGCACGCGTGTACTGCACAACAGCACTATCGGCAGTCAGCGGCACAGACTCGTCGCGGCACTGTCGATCCGCGATGATGGTCCCGGCATACCCGAGCAATTGCTCGATCAAATTTTCTATCCGATGGTCACCGGCACCGATAACGGTACCGGCCTTGGCTTATCGATTGCCCAGTCGATGATGAACCAGATCGGCGGATTCATCGATTGCCGGAGTGAACCGGGCGATACCGTGTTCACCGTGCTGATACCCCTGGAAACGTCATGAGCGAAGAGAACATCTGGGTCATCGACGATGACAAGTCGATTCGCTGGGTGCTCGAGAAGGCCTTGCGTCAGGCCGACATGAGCGTCAGCAGCTTTGAGTCGGCCGACGAGGCACTCGAACTGATGCGTGGCAATGCCATTCCCCCTGATGCCATCATCAGTGATATCCGCATGCCGGGCTCCGACGGCCTGAGCATGCTCAGGCAGCTGAAGATCACGCAGCCGGATACCCCGGTGCTGATCATGACCGCGTTCTCAGATCTGGATAGCACGGTGGCCGCCTTCGAAAGCGGTGCCTTCGAATACATCCCCAAGCCGTTCGATGTCGATCACGTCATCGAGCAGACGCGCCGCGCCTGCAACTCGAGCAGGAAAAACCGCCCCAGTGCCGAGCGCAAGGCTCAGGCTGCGAGCGCCAGCGTGACGAAGGCCGAGGAGGAGTATCCGGAGCTGCTGGGCGACGCGCCGGCGATGCAGGATGTATTCAAGGCTATCGGGCGTCTATCGCGCTCGCGCATCACCGTGCTGATCAACGGCGAATCCGGCACGGGCAAGGAACTGATCGCACAGGCCCTGCACCGGCACAGCCCACGCTCGAGCAAACCGTTCGTGGCCCTGAACATGGCTGCCATCCCGCACGACCTGATGGAATCCGAGCTGTTCGGGCATGAAAAGGGGTCGTTCACCGGCGCACAGAACACCCGCATCGGCCGCTTCGAACAAGCCAATGGTGGCACGCTGTTCCTTGACGAGATCGGCGACATGCCGGCCACCCTGCAGACTCGACTGTTACGCGTGCTGGCCGACGGGCAGTTCTACCGGGTGGGTGGTCACAGCCCGATGACGGTGGACGTACGCATCGTGGCGGCCACACACCAGGATCTGGAGGCGCTGGTAGAGCGCAAGCAATTCCGTGAAGACCTCTTCCATCGGCTCAACGTGATTCGTATCGAGGCACCACCGATGCGTGACAGACGTGAAGACATACCTACCCTGCTGCGCCATTTTCTCAAGCAGGCCTCGCGGGAGCTGGACGAGGAGACCAAGGAGATGACGCCGGACTTCGAAGCCTATGTTTCATCACTGCCGTGGCCGGGCAATGTACGCCAGTTGCAGAACACCGCCCACTGGCTCACCGTGATGGCCAGCGGCAAGCAACTGAAGATCGAAGACCTGCCACGCCACAATCAGGACTTGCCGATGAAGCAGGAGGCCGATTGGGAAAGCGGCTTCCGGCTGTGGGCGAACCGCCTGCTCACCAACGGCGAGACGGATCTGCTTGGCAAGGCCACACCCGCCATCGAACGTATACTGATCCAGTGTGCGTTGAATCGCACTCAGGATCGTCGCCAGGAAGCGGCACGGCTGCTCGGCTGGGGACGCAACACGCTGACGCGCAAGATCAAGGAGTTGGATATGGAGTGAGGGCTCATTCACTCACGCAGCACACCGGCGCAATCCGTTGCGCCGGAGGCCACATCCCACTCGCCATCGCGTACGCACCCTTGCAGAAACTGCGTGTGTACCCGGAACCTGCCAGTGCTCGCGATGCCATCGTCCAACCGGGTATCCAGACGTGAAAGCACGCCTACCGGCACGCCCCCGCCGGTGGATATCTCGTGTGCGGCACCCGTGGAACCACTGGCCTGCGTGGCGTAGCTGATCTTGTAAGTACCGGTGTAGGGGTTGGCAGGGCAAGTACCCAGCGCACAGGTCACATCAATGGCGCTACCGGTGGCCGAACCGTTACCGTCGAAGCTACCGGCGACGAACCCCGCCAGTGCCAGCTGCTGCCACAGGCCAGCTCGCTCCTGCGCGGTATCGACCTGCCCGTTGCCATTGCCGGGCAGTGCCTGTGCATCGATCTGGGTGCTGGCGCGGGCAAAGTCGCCCGGCAGACTACGATAACGGTCGTGAAACCCGTACCAGGCCGTTTGAATGCCGGTGAGTTCCTTCGCCATGGAACCGACGCGTGCGTTCTCGATCAGCGCCTGGCCCTTGAAGACCCCGCCGAGGATAAGCCCGACGATGATCAGCACGATTGCGACTTCGACAAGGGTAAAACCGCGCACGCGCGAATGGGGATATGACATCTCTACCTCCGTGTAGAGTGATGGTGGTCTAGGACTCCTGTCCCGGCTCGCAGAGTAAACCAGCCCGCCTGACAATGGCAAGCTGAACCACCCCAGCTGAGCCACTCCTTCGGAGAACATGCTGACCAGTCATGCTGCAACGTGACGACCGCCGGGCATGGGATGGCTGGTTCACGGCATTCTACCGAGCGTCTTCGTCTCTCCGCAAAGCGTTGAAGTCGCCCGGCTCCGGCGCATTCTCATCGGCGCGTTCGGGTGAGGGCGCCGGATCGATCACGCAACCCATGCTCCGCTCCAGCAGCGCCCGGGTGTGCTCTCTGATCCTTTCCATGGTGCGCTCGATATCGCCATCGTTTTCTATCTCCATTTGTTCAACGCACCGGTAAGGCAGGTTCGAATGCAGCCGGAACCGAAGGCTGATCTGCTCGTCGCTGTCATCGATCACGTCTGTACGCGCACGGTTCCGTTCGATGGCCACCGCTTCACTGACCCGTAGGTGGAGAATGAAATCCGGATCTGGCGATGTGGCATAGAGCCGGTGTTCCTTGCGCGCCATCAGGCGTTTCAGCGCATTGCCCGTCGATGTATCGAGGCGTGGGCTGTCCATCTTGCCAGACGCCAGGCTGTACCAGCGTTCCAGGATCACCACTACGCCGTCGTCGGCCGCCTCGAAGGCACGAACCAGCAATCGCCGCCGCTCATAGGCAAGCGCCAGGAAGCGTACGCCGGCGAACCAACCGAGCGGACCATCTTCAGCGGGGTTACCCGCAGGCGTCGAAACAGCGGTCGAAACAGCAGTTGAGGCAGGTTTCGGGACGGGGGCGGAACTCGTAGCCGGGCCAGAACCGACAACCGAATGATTTGCAGAGTCAGAACCCGCGCGGCGCTTTCCACCTACGAGCCGACGCGCCGCCAGGGCAGCACGCAACGGGCTGGTGATCAGCGTGCCGCTTGCATACCCGTAATGCATTCGACGCACCTTCACCTGCCCGCTCAGCCAGGTGACGAGCCGATCCACCACCACCGTCTTGCCCGAGCTGTCCAGCCCGACCACGGCCATTACCACCCCATTCTTCGATTGCATGCGCAATGCCGTGCCTCATCGGAAACTGATTCGGTACTGACCAGTCAGAATTGGTCTGTAGATGTCATTGCCCAGTGGTAACTGCTCACCCCCTTGACACACCCATCGTGTGAACGATAGTCAGATCGGAGCTTGAAAAGTGAGCACTGTGTACCACATCGAGAGATATGCCCAAGGTTAACACCAGCTCCGTACGTGCCGAGATTGCTCAGGTGAAGCAGCAGTTCGACGCGCTCGATGGTGCGGGTCAACTCTCGGCGGAGGCGCGTGCGCTGTTCACCACGCTGCTACTGATCGTGGAATTGCTCGTTGCGGTGTTTCTGGAGAAGTCCACACCGAAGAACAGCAAGAACTCCAGCATCCCTCCCTCACAATCCGAACAGGACAAAAGCGCCAAACCGAGCGGTTCCAACAAAAAGGGGCCGAAACAGAACGACGAGCAGTTCGACAACGGGCGAACCGTGGAAGGCACCACGATCTCGCCGGTGACACAGTGCGGCCACTGCCGGCGCAGCCTGCGTCGCGTTCCGGTGTTCGATCACGAACGACGTACACGCATTGATCTGGTGTTCGAGAAGCGCGTTGAGCACGTCGACGCTGAAGTCAAGCAGTGCCCGCATTGCCAGGCGACCACCAAGGGTGAGTTTCCGGCCGACATGGCCGGCCCTGAGCAGTGCGGGATGGGTGTCAAGGCCTACGTGCTGAACCTGATCACCGCCCAGATGGTCTCGCTGAACCGGGTGCAAAAGCTGCTCAAGGCGCTTATCGGGGCGCGCGATCTCCCGAAGCGACCATGCTCAAGTATGTCCTTCAGCTCAATGCGGCGCTGGAGGCCTGGGAAAGCGAGGCCATCAAGCAACTGCTGGCTTCGCCAGCGATGAACGTGGATGAAACCTCAATGCGAGTCGACAAGGCCAAGCAGTGGGTACATGTCTACTCAGCAGGAGACATCACTCTTAAACGACTTCACAAACAGCGCGGAACCGAGGCGATGGATGAGATCAATATCATCCCCCGATACGGTGGCGTCATCATTCACGATTGCTGGGCATCCTATTTCACCTACCCCAAGAGTGAGGATGGATTGTGCGGCAGTCATCTGCTGCGCGAGCTGCAGTTCATCATCGATTCCAACGCCTTCGATTGGGCCACGCAGATGAAGGAGCTGCTCAAGCAGAGCTGTGCCGAGTTTTTGGCCCGACAGCAAAAAAAGCTGAAGCCGGAGGAATACAGGAAGCTGCAGAAGCGATACCGCACCATCTTGACGCGTGGGATAGCCGAGATGCCGCCTCGTCCTGTGCGTCTGAGTGGTCAACGCGGGAAGCTGGCGCAATCGGATGCCCAGAATTTGTGGGACCGTCTCAAGGCGCACGAGAAGGCGGTGCTACTGTTTGCCAACAACGCCCATGTCCCGTTCACGAACAACCGGGCTGAACGTGATCTGCGCATGGGCAAGGTCAAGCAAAAGGTGAGCGGGTGCTTCCGACAGACAAAGTATGCCGCAGCCTATTGCCGGATATCGAGCTATCTGCAAACCATGACTGCCAAGGGATACAACCCGCTCGTTGCTATTCAAATGGCTTTCTCAGGCGAATGAGTCACGGCAGGGGCATGAGCAGTTACCCAAGAACTATGCAATAGCAGATTTGAATGACATAGTTCTATTCTTCCATGAACTTACTGAAATAGCGAAAATCATGCCCCGCCGCTCTTAGTTGATTTAATGCATTCCACTCGTCAGGCTTGGACGTGTGCTTGCTGAACCACGGCGCACCTTTCTCCAGCCATCGGTGACGGAGTATTGTATGCGAACTGCTAGCATCGTCGTAGCCAAATTCAGTTCCGCAGGATGGGCATATCTCGTAAGTTGCGCATCCAAGCTCATCGTAGGGAGGCGTAGCCAAGTGCCCGTAGCCGCATACAGGGCAAGAATACGATGTTTTACTGCGCATTAAAATAGTCTTCGTTTGTCGGATATCCATGCATTACAGGATCTGGCCTGTAATAAGTGCGAATAACTCCATTCGCAGAAACTACCCCAAACTCGCCGGTACTCGGATTGTAACGAACTAC
This sequence comes from Granulosicoccaceae bacterium, assembly GCA_965214025.1. Lineage (GTDB taxonomy): Bacteria > Pseudomonadota > Gammaproteobacteria > Granulosicoccales > Granulosicoccaceae > Granulosicoccus. Next base: position 6,850 of record CBDCAW010000047.1, on the reverse strand, counting down.
ATCTCCGTTTTGTCGTACCTTCTCAAGTGCGCCGTTTTTCAATGGGCCGGTCAGATAGTTGTCAGCCTGCTGCTGGTATTCCTGAGCAGATTGAGCGCCAAAGTCATCTCCATGCCTATTGAAGTGGTCCTCAAGTTTTGCAGGGCTCCCAAAGGCAGCACCAGTGCCGCCAGATGAATTAATTTGGCCATTATCGCTTTCAGGCCCCTCGCTGTCTTGCCCATCCTGATCGTTGTCACTTTCAGTCTCGTCGACCTCAGGCCGATCCTCGCTATTATCACCCTCAGGCTCATCGGCATCAGGCTTGTCGTCGCCGTTCTCGTTCTCAGGCTTGTCCGGCTCAGCCTGGGACCCGTCTAGCTCGTTCTCACCTTCAGGCTCATCGACATCAGGTCGGTTTCCGCTCTCCTCACCCTCAGGCCGGTCAGACTCACCCTCAGCCCCATCCACCCCATTCGCGCTCGGCGGGTGATCGACCGGATCATAGAAGCGTCCGTTGTGCCCCTCGTAGAGCTCGTTGCCGTCCGTATCCCGGTAGATCGCCTGCCCGTACTTCGTCTCCTCGCCGGTCGGCTTGAATCTGTCGGGCAGGGTATTGAAGCACACGTTGTGTACCAACACCGCCTCAGCATCGGCATCGCCTGCCACAAAATACGTCGCGTACTCATCGACCGTCAGGTTGTAGGCCTCCAGTGGCACCTTATCGATCTCGACTGATTCGATCGTCTGCCAGGCGTTGTCGGCACTCAGTAACTGATCACCTTCTTCCAGATGCTGGGCATCGACCCACGCACCCCCGTCGATCTCGCCGTCGTACAGGTGCCCTTCCGTAGCCATCGCGGTGACGCTGCTCGTGGCGAGCAGGGCGCCGGCGGCGATCCGGGCGAAGTAGGGGTGAATGCGGTTCGAGGTGATCGTCTGGCGATCGCCATCGGCATCGACAGCGGTGACCTTGACGGCGTCCTCATAGCGGTTGTGGTACTGCGCCAGCACCGCTCGCCAGCCGCTTTGCCCGGTGTGCTCCTCACGGGCCCAGACCTCATCGCGGCCCGCCTCGATGTCACGGATCGGGCGGTAACCCTCGCGGGTACTGACCAGGGTGTCGCCGGCGAACGAGCACAGCCCGGCCACGATATCGTCCTCGCCGAACAGGCGCTTGAGCTTGCGCCAGAGCGTCCACATCCCGTCGCCAGCAAAGTCAGCGGCGCTGCTCAGAGCATTGCTCAGCTTGCCCAGCGCCCCGAGCAGCACGCTCTCGGCCAGCGCCTGACCCAGCTCCCCGATGGAGCCGGCAAACTGCGCCCCCATCGCCTGCAGCGCCACCTCGTCGCACAGATCAGTGTCCCCCAGACGCATGCCCATCAGGATCGTGTCGTACAGGAACTTGCCGGCGGCGTAGCCGGCGAGCATCCAGCCGCCGGCGAGCAGCACCGCATCGGCGGCTACCCCTACCCCGGCAGCGTGTGCGGCGGCCAGCGCCACCACCACGCCTGCCACCACGGCGATGTTCTCCACCAGCGTCTGCAGAAACGCGGTGGCCTGCGCCTGGCCGCTGCCGTGCAACTCCTGGATCGCGTAGTTGAGGACCTTCGTCAGCTTGTCCGCATAGGACTGTTCGCTCTGGACCACACCGGGCTTCGCTGGCGTACTGGCAGGCTGTGCGGGTCGGGGTCCGACCGGCCCCATCGCCAGCCCCAGCACGTCGGTGTGCCGCAGCGGATCGTTCAGCGCGTACCCCTGCAGGTTGAGTCCGCCCTGCAGACCCACCGGGTCGGGGGTGAGGTAGCGGCCGGTGGCCGGGTCGTAGTCGCGGTAGTAATTGTAGTGGGTGCCGGTCTCGGCATCGAAGTACTGACCAGGGAAGCGGTAGGGCAGATCGAGGGTGTCGGTCGTGATCGAAGCCTCGCCGAACGGGCTGTAGTCGGCCGACCAGAGCGTCTCGCCCGCGTTGTCGGTCACCAGACGCGGAGTGCCCAGATGATCGCTGTGCACCGCGTGGACTGCGGTGCCGATCAGATAGGTCACCGGTGCTTCGTCCAGGAAGACGCCCTGGCGCAGCTCGCCCGAGTCGGCGTCGATCTGCGCGGTCAGCTGATGGCCGTCGTAGAGAAAATACGTGATCCGCTTTTGATCACCCCGGTAGGTGACCTTTTTGATCCGCTCGCCAAACCCGTTGTAGGTGTATTCGGCGAGCAGCGTATCGGCATCGAACACACGCACCGGGCGCTGTTCGCTGTCGTAGTCGTAGGTGAGGCTGGCACGCGCCTGCAACGGAGCACCGGCGGCCGTGTAGTCGATCGCGCTCTGGGTGAGCGCCGGCTGGCGCGTGCCATCGCCGTCGTCGGCCAGCGTGTTGGTTTCCAGCAGCCGGTTACCCGCGCCGGCGGGTGGATAATCATAGGTGGTCGCCTCCACCGTCCCGTCCGGGCGTTCGATCGAGCGCCCCCTGCGGTTACCGGCCTTGTCGTACTCGAAGCGATAGACACCGCCGTCCGTCTGCGCCACGCTCAAACCTTCACGGCTCCAGGCGTAGCGCTGCAGGGTGCCGTTCACATCGATCCCCACGATGCGCCCGGCGCTGTCGTACTCGTAGTCGAGGTTCATCACCCGATCGATGTCGAGCGAGACTATCGTGCCGTCCGGGGCGAAGGTACTGATCGTGCGCAGGCCGTTGCCGGCGGTGTGGCCCGTGGTGCCGTCGCTGGCGTCCTGGTCGATCGCCTCGACCAGCGTCTCCTGGCGCAGCCCGAACAGCGACTCGCGGGTGATCGCGCGCAACGTGCCGCGCTCGCCACCGGCTGCCGCCTCGTCCCGGTAGTGATAGCGCAGCCGCTGTCCATCGGGCAGCGTCTTGTGCGAGAGCCGGCCGTTCTCGTCATAACGGTAGGCGGTGACGAAGCGCTCATCGTCGATCTGCCGTTCGTGGCGGATCAGCCGCGCCTCTATGTCGAAGGCGAAAAGTTCGGTGGTGCCCGGGGCCACGCTCTCGATAAGTTGGCCGTGACCGGGGTCATAGGTATACGTGAAGCGACCGTCGGGCCGCACCTTGCCCACCAGTCGACTGGCCGCGTCCCAGGAATACTGGATGACGGTGCCGTCCGCGTCGCGCTTCTCGATCCGGTTGTCGGCGGCGTCATAGCGGTAGTGTGTGGTGCCGGTGTCTGGGCTGCGGTGGGTGACCACACGGCCGAAGTCATCTTTCAGGTACTGGGTGCGGTTGCCCCGGGCATCGATCAAGGCGCGCTCGTTACCGGCCGCATCGAAGTCGAAGCCGGTCTGACGTTCACCGAGCCTGCCGTCGTCCAGACGCCCCGTGCCAGGCTCGCTCACCCGCGCCAGAGCGCCGAAAGCGGCGTAGTCGAGCCCGACGCGCTGGCCGCTGGCCGCATCGCTCACCGAGGCCAGTCGGCCAGCCTCATCGTAGCGACGCTCCAGCGTCTGCACGCTTGCGTTACCGTTCGCGCCGATCGTCTCGGTACGGGTACGGGCCACACGGCCGAGCGCATCGAACAGGGTGTCGATCGAGCGGATGATCGCGCCGTCGGTGCCAAGCGCCACGCTACCGGTGCGCCGCCCTTCGCTGTCGCTCTCGAAGCGGGTGCGCCGCCCGGTCCCATCCTCCAGCGACGTCAGCGTACCGGCCTTGTCATAACGCAAGCGGCTCGTCGCGCCGTCCGGGTCGGTGAAGCGGGTCAGACGTCCCTCGGCATCGTAGTCGAAGGTGATGACCCGGCCGCGCTGCTCAACGCGCACCACCCGATGGGCGGGCCCGTACGCCAGGCTCACCGGGCTCTGCGCCCCTTCGGCAAAGCGCGTCACACGGCCCACGGCGTCGAAGCCGGTCAGATGGAGCGCGGGCGCACCGGGGGTGCGGATCGACACGGGACGGTTGCGCTCATCCCATTCGAGCTCGATGACATCGGCGACATCGTCACGCGGGCCATCGACGCTGACCAGCCGGCCGTCGCGATAGGTGCGACGCGTGATGCGCTCGATCGGCTGGTACTGCACGGGTGTATCGGCGGTGCCATTGACACTTTCAGGCGACCAGCCGCGTTCGATGACCGTTACTGGCAGGCCCGCCTCATTGCGTTCGATCTCGACGCTGTGCTCGCCGCCCGGGTTGACGCTGGGATAATGCGTGCGCACGGGATTCTGGCTGTCGCCTGCGTACTCGCGCCGCTCCACCAGCCGGCTCTGCCCGCTTGGATCAAACTGCCGGATCTCGGCAAGCCGACCCTGCGCATCGTAGGCATAGTCCGTCGTCTGGCCTGAGCCGGCGGCGTTGCCCTGCCCGGTCCGCACGGCACTGAGCAGACGCCCGGCCGCATCGTAGGTGTACTCCATCCCCGTCGGCGGACAGGTGGCACAACCCGGCCCGATCGATGACAACAACTGGGGCTGGGCTTCCGGTGTCGGCTGCTGCCAGGTATAGGTACTGTCCTGTCCCAGGCTGTTGGTGATGCGTGTCTGCACCACCGCCCCACTGGCGGCGTCCTTCGCCGCCGGATGCGCAAACGTCACCTTTTCCACCCCGCCAGCATGTGCCGAGGACACCGCGCGCCCTTCACGGTCGTAGCGCCAGCTCGCAAAGCGCACCCCGGTCCGGTCCGTCAACCCGGTCAGGTGGCTCGGCCAGGTCGGGTTCTCGTAGTGGTAGTCGCGGCTCGTTCCGTCGGCGAAGCGCACGCGGGTCAGGTTGCGCCGGTTGTCGTAGTCGTAGCCGATCGTGCTGCCGTCGGGCAGGGTCACCTGCGCCAGGTGCGACGGCTGGGCGCGGAAGCGTTCCTGATCATAGCCGTTGAGCATTCCGTTGCCCGGGGTGTAGTCGAAGCGCAGCACCCGGCCCGTCTCATCCGTGACGGTGGACAGCTTGCGGTAACGATAGAACAGCTCCAGGCGACGCTGATCCGGCCAGTCGATGAGGATCAGGTACGCACCGGTGAAGTGCAGCGTGCGTCCGTCGGGCAAGTGCCACTGGTGCTGCCCGTCGATCTGGCGCAGCAGCCCCAGGTTCGGGGCGTTGGCGCGGTAGCGTTCGTGACCGTCCTCATCGACCCCGTCAGGCTCGAAATGCAAGCGCCGTCCGTCGCTCTGCACGATCTCGCGCGCCCCGTTGCCCGCATCGAACAAAGAGACGGAATACGTGTGATGCCAGCCCATCCCCAGGCCGATGTTGTGCTCGGCATTCCGGCTGTTGTACACCCGACGAAAACCCAGCTCGGCGCCGGGGATGGCGACGTCCACCTCCACCTGGCGCTTGTTGCCGGTGAGCAGACTGATCGGGTTGCCCGCACCGGTTTTGGGGGCGATGCCGGCGGGTGCCTGGCCCGCGTCAGTCCCCGCACGTGGGGCCGGGCAACTGCCTTCGGTGACTCCGTTGCAACTGGCATTGCCACTTGCGGTATCGGCTGAGCCGCCCCCCGGCTCCCAGCCGGCGGCAAGAGATCGCTGGCCGGGCAGCAGCATCACTGCGCACAGCAATACGCCGGCGCATCGCTGCAGCGCGCTCAACATGACGCCGGCTCCACCGGGCTGGACGGCGTCGGATTACCCGCACCGCCGCTTGCACCCAGAAACCCGGGAATACCGCTCGCGGGCGCCCAGGGGCACGACCCGGCTGTTGGACTGCTCAATAGCGCATCGGTGACCGGTACGCCGTTGTCATCACAGGCGTCATCGCTACCCGTCGTCCCCTCCGGCGCCAACGAGTTCGGCGGCGTCACGCTCGGCGGTGCTGTCGTATCCGGCAGGCCCGGATCCTCCGGCGGTACGTTCGCCGCCGCCACCGCATCGCGCCAGGCTTCGGACTGCATGCGTACCGTGGCCACCGCGCTCAGCGGGAAGCGCCGGGCGTGGTAGAACACTGCGTTGTCCGGATCCACCTGTGCCATCAGGGCACCGAACAGCTTGCCCACCAGCGGCACCTTCATCTCCATGCCATGCGTCACCTCGATCTTCAGCAGGTTGGCATCAACCAGGCTTACCCCTGATGCCTGCTGCTTCTGTGCATTGGCTTTCTGATGACGCAGATGGCTGTTCGGGATCACGACGCGCCCGGCGTCCTCCAGGCTTTGCTTACCCCAGGCCTCGAAGGCGGCCATGGTCGGGTTGAGGATTTTCAGCCGCGTCGGCGGGGCGAGCGTGCCGTCGGTGTTGACCGGTGCGTCGATCGCGAGGCGCGAGCGGGCGATCGCCATGGCCGCCTTCTCGGCTGTGCCATCACCGCCGTGCAGAGCCGCCAGGCGAATGCCGAGCTCGCGGCGCATGGGGCCAGGCTGGGCGTGTTGGGTAGCGCCCACCCGGGCCGCCTCGAAGGTGTCGTAGTTGAGCGTGCTCTTGCCGTGGTAGAGCAGCCCGGCCTGCAGCGTGCCCATGCCCATCAGGCCCAGTAGCGGCGCGACGATGACGAACTCGGTCGTCGAGGCGCCGCGCTGGGTGAGGGCGGTGCGAATTCGGGTGCCTGTCGCAAGCAACCGGCGCCGTAGCAAGGATTCCATCCCGACCTTATCGGCTCACGCACGCGATTGCCTGAGCGCAATGGTCAACAAATTCAGCGACCGTCCTGGTCGCTACCGCCATCATTCGCTACTGGTGTAAACGTTCAGAATCGCGTCGCCATTCTGTACCCGAGTCAGCTGTTGCCGATCGAAGTTGCTAAAACGGAAATGCTCCGGGTTGCCTTTCAATGCACGTATCTACTCACTGAACCGCCCCGGGTTTCCCGGAGACTCCTTTTCTTGAGAGAATTGGAGTATGAAGACATCAAACAAGTATTCACCAGAGGTACGAGAGGGTGCCGTGAGACTGGTTTTCGAGCATCAAAGTGAGTATGACTCCCAGTGGGCAG
>CBDCAW010000046.1:30000-49436 GCA_965214025.1 Granulosicoccaceae bacterium | reverse complement strand
TGAGCAGACCCTGAGCCGGATTGTTCTGGGCATTTGGAATCCAGCTCAGTATCGCCTGGATGACGCAGGCATAGATGAAGATGTTGAACAGAAGGTTGATCACGTCGATGAGGGCGACGAGAGCCAGCAGCGCGATCGGCACCCCATCGACCGGAAGGTTCTGACCCATCGCGGGGACGAAGCCTAGGCTCGCCAGCTTGAACAGTATGAGCTTGACCAGCAACACCCCGAAGCAGAGTAACAGGCTTGCAGTATCGTACCGGCGAATGCTTGGTATGACCCGACGCAGCGGTAACAGCAATGGATCCGTGGCCTTGACGACGAACTGCGCCACCGGATTGTAGTAGTCGGCGCGCACCACCTGCATGACGAAGCGCAGCGCCACGATCAGCGCGTAGAGATTCAGTACGGTGCCCAGAATGAAACCCAGTGCACCAAGAGCCGGACTACCCATCGTATTCGTCTCCTGCTTCAGTCAAGTGGTAGCCGCATGGCTACGTTCGAGCGCGACAGTACCATGCGGCGGGTAGCTTCGCGCCTGGTATGTGCCTCGTGTTGATCAGGAGCGGAACGTCTCACCCATCTCGACAGCTCTGTCACGTGCGGCTTCCATGGCACGTTCCACCAGTTCGGAGAAGCCACAGGTTTCCAGGCTTTCGATCGCGGCTGCAGTGGTGCCACCTTTCGACGTTACCTTCCTGCGTAGCTCGGCCGGAGAGTCATCGCCCTGATAAGCCATCGCCGCGGCACCTCGAGCCGTCTGGATCGCAAGCCTGCGCGCCACGTCGGCCGGCAGGCCCAGCTTTTCGCCGGTCGCCGCCATCTGCTCCATCAGGAAGAACACATAGGCCGGCCCGCTACCGGAAAGCGCGGTGACGGCATCGAGCTGCGCCTCATCCGCAAGCTCCACCACTTCACCGACACTTTGCATGAGCCGATATGCGGCATTTCGCTGAGCCTCGCTGCAGTGTTCGTTGGCCACGATGGCCGAAGCACCCAGACCCAGCAAGGCCGGTGTATTGGGCATGCAGCGTACGACGGCCGCACTTTCCGGCAGCCACTGCGCCATGGCATCGGAGCGCACCCCGGCTGCGATCGACATGAACAGGGTCGACTCCACGCTTGCAATATTCGTGCTGCCGGGCATCGCCTCGCGCAGGGCCTGACACACGGATTCGACGGTGTCCGGCTTGACGGCGATGACGACTCCGTTCGCAGGCAGGGCATCGTGCAGTGTGGAAACACTGGTCACGCCATGTCGACTGGCGAGTTCTACCGCAACCGATTCATTGATATCATGCACGGCGATCGTGGCGGGATCCTGCCCGTTCCCGATCAGCCCCCCGATGATGCTTCCGGCCATGTTGCCGGCGCCGATGAACGACCATTGATAAGTCACGATCAGTTGCTCAGACCTTTTCGCGCTCGACCTCCCGACGCTTTTCCTGCAGCGCTTCCATCAAACGGTCGAACGCATCCGCAAACGACTGGATGCCATCTTTCTCGAGTTTCGCCGTTACCTCGTCGATCGAGATGCCGAGACCTGCAAGGGCGGATATCCGAGCGTGAGCCTGATCGAGCCCTTCGATCAGCTTCGGAGCGACCTTGCCGTGATCGCGAAACGCGTCGAGAGTTTTCGGAGGCAGGGTGTTCACCGTATCCGGCCCGATGAGCTCCTCCACGTAGAGCACATCGGAGTAGTCCGGATTCTTGGTGCCGGTGCTGGCCCACAGCAACCGCTGCGGCCTGGCGCCCTGTTCGGCGAGACGGCTGAACTGCTCGCTGCCGAACAGATTGGCGAAATGACCATAGGCGACCTTCGCGTTGGCGATGGCGATCTTGCCCTTCAGTTCCGCAGCCTCGCTGCTGCCGTTCGCATCGAGAAGTGCATCTACCTCGTTGTCGACCCGGCTGACGAAGAAGCTGGCCACCGAAGCGATACGATCAACGGAATGACCATCGGCATGGCGCTTCTCGAGGCCACGGATATAGGCCTGCGCTATTTCTCGGTAGCGGGCGACCGAGAACAGCAGCGTGACGTTCACGCTGATGCCCTGCGCCGTCAGTTGTTCGAAGGCGTCGATACCGGCTTCGGTACCCGGTACCTTGATCATCAGATTCGGTCGATTGACGCTCTCGTACAGCTCCAGCCCCATCGCCACGGTGCCTTTCGTATCATGAGCCAGGGAAGGCAAGACCTCCAGGCTGACCATGCCATCGATACCATCGGTTTCCCGATAGACGCCGGCGAACGCATCGGCGGCGTTCTGAATATCCTCGATGGCCACGCCCTCGTACAGGTGCAGGTCGGTGATGTTCGGGTCGGCGCGCAATGCGGTGGCGATCGCTTCGTCGTATTCGTCCGTCTTGCCGATCGCCGCCTCGAAGATGGACGGATTGGACGTCAGCCCCATCAAGCGGTCATCGACGATCATCTTCTGCAGCTTGCCATCGAGCAGGCTACGCTGGATGAAATCGAGCCACAGGCTTTGCCCAGCTTCGTAAACGGCCTGGAGTGTGGGATCTGCGCTCATGGGATTCACCTGTGTCGGTTGGTACTCGGAAGTTTAACAGTTAGTGGTCCACCTACAGGATACCGGTGGGTTCAGCCACTATCCTGTGGAAGGGCAGCATGTTCCGTCATCGATCCCGGGCACCGAACAGGGCGGTGCCCACTCTCACCATCGTGGAGCCTTCCGCAATGGCGGCTTCCAGATCGTTGCTCATGCCAATCGAGAGCGTATCCATGCTCGGATGGAGTGCTGCCAGCCTCATCTGTTGCTCGTAGAGCTTCCGGCAAGCCATTCGTTGCGCTTCGAAATCGTTCGCCGGTGCCGGAATGCTCATGAGACCACGAACGACAAGCCCGGGAAGTTCGTTGCAGGCCTCCACCAGTGCATCGACCTCTGGCACGCTCACGCCCGACTTGCTGTCTTCATTGTCGATATTGACTTGCACGCAGATATTCAAGGGAGGCAGATGGGTCGGACGATGTTCCGAGAGCTTGCGCGCAACCTTCAGGCGATCGACGCTGTGCACCCAGTGAAATCGTTCGGCGATCGCGGCGCTCTTGCGCGACTGGATGGCACCGATGAAATGCCACTCCGCGTTCTCCAGGCCCGGGGTGTCCATCTTGCCCAGCGCCTCGTCGAGATAGTTTTCCCCGAACGCACGTTGCCCGGCACTCAGGGCCGCGACGATCGCGCTGGCAGGCTTCTTCTTGCTCACCGCAAGCAGTTGCACATTTCCCGGCTCGCGCCCATGGCGCGATTCAAAGCGTCGGATATCCGCTCTGACATCGGCCAGTGCACTGACCACGTCGTGTGCGTCATCGGGCACGCTGTCCCCTGACGGCTGCCTGGTTGGCAGGATGTCGGCGGGTTCTGTGGTGCCTTGCGGATCGCTCGACGAGCTCATGGGACAGTCCTTCAGCATTAAGTGAGGGCGGCCGACATAGACACCACAATGGCGGGCACGCCCAGGCCGACCTCGTCGCCTGCGCCGTCGGCAATGACCACACAGGGTTTCGTCATGGATATCGCACAGCTACTGACATTCGGCGTTAAGAACGGCGCATCGGACATGCATCTGTCCGCCGGCCTGCCACCGATGATACGCGTGGATGGCGACATGCGACGGGTGAATGTCCCGGCCCTGGATCACGCTGCAGTCCAGGCCATGGTGTACGACATCATGAACGACAAGCAACGCAAGGACTACGAGGAGAAGCTGGAGACGGACTTCTCCTTCGAAATTCCCGAAACGGCGCGCTTCCGGGTGAACGCCTTCAATCAGAACCGCGGCTGCGGTGCGGTCTTCCGGACCATCCCGACCGAGATCCTGTCGTTGGAGAAGCTCGGTGCACCACGCATCTTTCAAGAGATAGCCGACATGCCGCGTGGCATCGTGCTGGTGACCGGCCCGACGGGGTCGGGCAAGTCGACCACGCTTGCGGCGATGATGGACTACAAGAACGAGAACGAACTTGGCCACATCCTGACCATCGAGGATCCGATCGAATTCGTGCATGAGAGCAAGAAATGCCTGATCAACCAGCGCGAGGTGCATCGCGATACGTTCGGTTTTTCCAATGCGCTGCGCTCCGCACTGCGCGAGGATCCCGACGTCATCCTGGTCGGGGAGATGCGTGACATGGAAACCATCTCTCTGGCACTGACCGCGGCAGAAACCGGCCACCTGGTGTTCGGCACGTTGCACACCAGCTCGGCGGCCAAGACGGTCGATCGAATCGTCGATGTTTTTCCGGCCGGTGAGAAACCCATGGTGCGCTCGATGTTGTCCGAATCGTTGCGGGCGGTCATATCGCAGACTCTGCTGAAGAAGCGAGGCGGCGGGCGAATCGCAGCTCACGAGATCATGATCGGCACACCGGCAATCCGCAACCTGATCCGGGAAGACAAGGTGGCGCAGATGTATTCCGCCATTCAGACCGGCCAGGGTCACGGCATGCAGACGCTCGACCAGAACCTGAAGGAGCTGCTCGCCCGTGGTGTCGTCGATCTGGGTGAAGCACGCAAGAAGGCGCAGAACCCCGATTCACTGAAATAGCCTTGAATTAGCCGTGCATTCCCTCACCCGTCTGTCGAGACTCGCGCCATGGACTTGAAAGTAGCCAAACGCTTCATGGACGAGCTGTTGATCAACCTCGTCAAGCGCGGCGGATCGGATCTGTTCATCGTGGCCGGTGCCGCGCCCTCGATGCGTGTTCACGGCAAGGTCACGCCGGTCATGGAAAAGAAGCTCACGGCAGAATACACGCTGTCGCTGGTGCACTGCCTGATGTCCGAGCATGAGCGTGCCGAATTCAAGGCCAGCAAGGAGTGCAATTTCGCCATCGCCTTGCCCAACGTCTCCCGGTTCCGGGTCAATGCGTTGGTGCAGCGAGGTAGCGCCGCGTTGGTCATCCGGATCATTCCGAATGAGATTCCAAGCTTCGATGATCTGGGCCTGCCGCCCGTGATGCGCCAGATCGCCATGACCAAGCGCGGTCTGGTGATCTTCGTCGGCGGCACCGGTTCGGGCAAGACGACCAGCCTGGCGGCGATGATCGACTATCGCAACGAGAATACGAACGGCCACATCATCACGATAGAGGACCCGGTGGAGTTCGTGCATCAGCACAAGGGCTGCATCGTCACGCAGCGGGAAGTCGGCACGGATACCGATTCCTTCGAGATCGGTCTGAAAAACACCCTGCGCCAGGCTCCGGATGTGATCCTGATCGGTGAGATTCGCGACCAGAAGACCATGGAGCACGCGATCGCGTTTGCCGAGACCGGCCACCTGTGCCTGGCAACACTGCACGCGAACAATACCAACCAGGCACTCGACCGAATCATCAACTTCTTCCCGGAAGCGCGCCACAAGCAGTTGTTGCTGGATCTTTCGCTGAATGTCAAGGCGTTCATTTCGCAGCGCCTGCTGCCCACGCCCAGCGGCAAGGGACGCCGAGCCGCCATCGAGATCCTCATCAACACGCCGCTCATGTCCGACCTCATTCAGCGCGGAGAGATTCACGAGATCAAGGCGCTGATGAAGAAGAGTGTCGAGCAGGGCATGCAGACCTTTGACCACGCGCTGTTTCAGATGCTCAGCGACGGTGCCATCACCATCGAGGAGGCGATGCGCAACGCCGACTCGGTCAATGACCTGCGCCTGCGTATCAAGCTTGAGGGAGGGCACGGCGCGACGGTGGACGAAGCGCTGGGAGACTCGATGAGTATCCAGGGTGAAGATGACGAGCACGGCGTGCGCCAGATGTTCGGTTGACGGCGGGCATACCGTGGCTGCATGCTGCGACCCTTTCAATTCGAACAGGTTGCAGTTTTTACCATGAAGCGTCCAAACATTCTCCTGATAATGGTCGACCAGCTCAACGGGACGCTGTTTCCCGATGGGCCGGCAGAATGGTTGCACACGCCACATCTCAAGGCCCTGGCCGAGCGCTCGACTCGATTTGCGAATACCTATACGGCCTCTCCGCTATGTGCGCCTGCGAGGGCGAGCTTCATGTCCGGTCAGTTGCCATCCGTTACCCGTGTCTACGACAACGCTGCCGAGTTCTGCGCCGACATCCCCACCTATGCCCACCATCTGCGGCGGGCCGGCTACTACACCTGCCTGTCAGGCAAGATGCACTTCGTCGGCCCCGACCAGATGCACGGCTTCGAGGAGCGGCTGACCACAGACATCTACCCGGCAGACTTCGGCTGGACCCCGGATTACCGCAAGCCCGGTGAGCGCATCGACTGGTGGTACCACAACCTTGGCTCGGTCACCGGTGCCGGAGTAGCCGAAACGTCCAATCAGCTCGAATACGACGACGAGGTGGCCAACCTGGCGATGCAGAAGCTGTATCAGCTGTCTCGCGGGCTTGACGAACGCCCCTGGGCGCTGACGGTGAGCTTCAGCCATCCGCACGACCCTTACGTGGCGCGCCGCCGGTTCTGGGATCTCTATGAAGACAGCGAGCACCTTCAGCCCGTGGAGAGTGCCAAGAATTTCGAGGATCTGGATGCGCATTCGCAACGCCTCAAGCTTTCTGCCGATTATCTCAACTTCGATATCCGCACCAGCGATATCCGGCGCTCGCGCCAGGCTTACCTCGCCAACGTCTCCTATATCGATGACAAGGTCGGCGAGATCATCCGCGTGCTCGAGGAAACCCGGCAGCGCGACAACACCATCATCGTCTTCGTCTCCGATCACGGCGACATGCTCGGCGAGAAAGGCCTGTGGTTCAAGATGAGCTTCTATGAAGGCTCCGCCCGGGTACCGATGATGATCTCTGCACCGGCAATACCGCCCGGTCTGATCACAGAGCCTGTCTCCACCATCGACATGGCACCCACGCTTGCAGATCTGGCCGGCATCTCAATGGAAGAGGTCAGCCCCTGGACCGAAGGCGAAAGCCTGGTGAAGGTGGCAAACGGCGAGGCGCGCTCCGGCCCGGTGCTGATGGAATACGCTGCCGAAGGCTCGTACGCGCCGCTCGTGTCGGTGCGCTCGGGGCACTGGAAGTACAACCGCTGCCTGCTCGATCCCGATCAGCTCTTCAATGTGGAAGCGGATCCGAACGAAATGCACGACCTGGCGAGTGATCCGGCGTGTGCCGAGACGCTCGCGAGCCTCCGTGCGATCAGTGAGGAGCGCTGGAACCTCGAGGAGTTCGATGCCGCCGTGCGCGAGTCCCAGGCCCGCCGCTGGGTCGTGTATGAAGCCCTGCGCCATGGCCACTTCTATCCGTGGGATCATCAACCGCTGCAGCTCGCATCCGAGCGTTTCATGCGTAACCACATGGATCTGAATTTTCTCGAGGAGAATCAGCGGTTTCCACGCGGGGAATGATACGGAGACAACCTTGGTGAATCTGATCGAACGAGCCCGGTCGGCGATCGAGCATGTCCGCAAGCTGGGAGCACTTGCCGACAGGATCTTCGTCGAATTCGACGAGTCTCGAATGCTCGACGAAGCCGCAGCCGTCGAGGCCCGTGTGGCGAGCCTGGACGTCGCGCCACCGCTGTACGGCACTCTGATCTCACTCAAGGACCTGTTCGACGAAGCAGGGCAGACGACCACCGCCGGGTCGAAGCTGTTGCGCGACAGGCCGGCAGCGCTGGTCGATGCCGACGTCGTGTGTCACCTGAAGCAGGCAGGCGCGCTGGTGTTCGGACGCACCACCATGAGCGAGTTCGCTTATTCCGGCGTAGGCCTGAACCCCCACTACGGCACGCCGGGTTCGGCCTTCGATGCGTCTCTCGTTCCTGGTGGATCAACCTCCGGTGGTGCACTCAGTGTGGCACTGGGTATCGTGGATGCGGCTCTGGGAACAGACACCGGCGGTTCCGTACGCATCCCCGCAGCGGTCAACGGCCTGTACGGTTTCAAGCCGACGCAGTCCCGCGTATCGCGAGCCGGTGTACACCCACTGTCGGAAACCTACGACACGGTGGGCGCGCTGGCGGGTGATCTGAGTACGCTTCTGTCCGTGCATCGTGTTCTCTGTGGGGTTGTCGAATCGAACGAGCCGATCGGCGGCGCCGAGGTACCTGTGGCCGCAAGCGATACTTCACCCGAGCGCTTACGCCTTGCTGTACCTGTCGGCGCCTTCACGAACGGCATCGATGCGTTCACCGATGATCTGTTCACCGAGGTTTGCGTGCAAGTGGCTGCCGCCGGCCACGAGCTGGTCACCCTGGATCTGTCGTTTCTCGAAGCGGCGAGCGCAGCCAATCGCATCATCGTCCTCTACAGAAGCCCACGCCCTCTATCGCCGCGATCTTCAACGCCTCGAATCCGATGGCGACCCGCGGGTGCTGCAACGTATACGCTTTGCCGAAACTCTGAGCGAAGCGGATGTCAGCAATGCCTACGTCGAGCGTGCCCGAGCCGTCATCGAGTTTTCGGCGGCACTCGCAGGGGTCGATGCGCTACTCGCTCCGACCGTTGAGCATCGCACCTCCGGCCATTGAAGAAGCCGAAGCAGATTTCGATCGCATCAACGCGGCCATGCTGCGCAACTGCGCCCTTGATCAACCTGGCCGATGGGTGCGCGCTGACGATGCCGGTTACTGCCCGAAGTCCGGTATCGCAAGTCGCAATGCGCGGAGGCGCCCGATCCGCATCAGGGAAGGCCGGCCGTGCGGTCATGATTGCTGGCTCCGCGGGTCGGGATGACACTGTGCTTGCCGTGGCAGCCAGGCTTGATAGCCTTCTCAATCCCTAGAATACCGACACATCCACCTGATCGGTAAACATCTCCAGGGCTCGAAACCCTGCCAGCGAGTTGCCTGATACACCCAGGCCCGGTGACCAAACGCACAGCGTCATGCGGTGCGGTACTACCGCGACGATACCGCCACCCACGCCGCTCTTGCAGGGCACGCCCACCCGGAACGCGAACTCGCCGGCTTCGTCGTAGGTGCCACAGGTCAGCATCAGCGAGTTCACGCGTCTCGCCTGGCGATCGGTGATTACCGATTGGCCGGTGGCGGGTTGTGTTCCATCGTTGGCAAGATAACCTAGCGAGCGTGCGAGTTGCCGGCAGCTGAGGCTGATGGAGCACTGGTGAAAATAGACATCCAGTACGTCGTCGACGGGGTTGTCCAGATTGCCGAAACTTTTCATGAAATTGGCAAGGGCGGCGTTGCGAAACCCCCTTTTCACGCTCTGACTCCGCCACGCGAAGGTCGAATTCGACAGCCTCTCCACACAGCTCGCTGACCAGCGTCAGCAGGCTCTCCTTGGGGTCGTTGCAGGCGCTGACCAGGCGATCGGCGACGCAGATGGCGCCAGCGTTGATCAAGGGGTTGCGCGGAATGCCGTTTTCCTGCTCCAGCTGTATCAGTGAATTGAACGGATCGCCGGAAGGCTCTCGGCCAATGCGCCGCCAGAGCTTTTCGCCGAAGTGGTGCATGGCAAGGGTCAGTGAGAACACCTTGGAAATGCTCTGGATGGAGAATTTCGTGTCGGCAGCGCCGGTTGTCACCTGGCCGCCGGCGATCTCGTGAAGCGCCATGCCGAACTGGTCACGCTCGATCTCTGCCAGTGCCGGAATATAGTCCGCGACGACGCCTTCACAGAGCATGGGCTGCGTTTCGCTACGGATACGCGAAAGGACCGTATCGAGGTTCTTCGGTGTGGACATGTTCTGGGAGCCTGTGTTCTGCAGTATTCCTGACGCTTACCATCGTCAGCAATGACGGGCTCGGCGCCATCATCATGTGGAAGGACGACTAGCGTGCTGATTGACGAGCACCGCCTCCTGAAGACGATTCCCACCGAATATCACCGCCGACCATCGAGATTCCAACCCTAGCCTGCAACGCGATACGCTCGCCGGTAACCCCATGCAGGTCATCCCGGCTCAGCATCGGTGAGTTCTGCCCGGCACTTGCCCACTCCATGCCATCGATTGCCTCGAAGCCTTCGGTATCTATCAGCGCGAGATCGGCACGGGCGCCGATCCGGAGCGATCCGGGAGCGTCGTTCGTCTGGCAGGTATCGACTGCCGGGGTGGCAAGCAGGGCCGCAGGGCCGGTGGTCACACGTGCGATGAGCTGCGCAAGCGGTATCTCCAGCAGATTCTCCAGTGCCATCAACAACGGCAGGAAGGTATCGTAGGCGGACAGGCCCGGTTCGGCCACCGGGAACGGTGCCAGCCTTGCGTCTGTATCCAGAGGCGCATGGTCTGAACAGATGCAGTCGATCACGCCGCTGACCACCGCGGCACGCAGGGCGTCGCGATCAGCGACACTTCGAAACGGCACCGCAGACAGGAAGCGCGCATCGTAGCCTGCAAGCTGTTCGTCGGTGAAGAAAAGATGGTGAATGCCGACCGATGCGGTAACAGGCAGGCCAGCCTGTTTCGCCTCGTGCAACATCTCCACGGCACGTGCCGAGCTCAGACGTGCCAGATGCAGCGGACAACCGATCGTCCTGCATAGCTCCAGGAGCATCGAAGTCGCGATGGTTTCGGCGGCAACCGGAATGCTCGGCAGGCCGAGACGAGTCGCCAGCGCTCCGGCGTGCGCGCAGCCATTGCCGGCCAGCGCCGTATCCAGCGGGGTGAGTATCAACGGAAGGTTGAAGCTCGCTGCATATTCCATCGCACGCATCAGTACCCGAGAGCTGACCACCGGGTGGTCCGCCTGGCTGGCAGCCACGCAGCCGGCCCCGCGCAGGGTGCCCAGCTCTGCGAGGTGCTCTCCCTGCAGCCCGGCGGTCAGCGCAGCCATCGGCAGGATGCGAGCGCCCCCGGCCTGCGCGGCACGCTCGGCGATCCACTGCACGGTGGCGGTGGAATCGATCACCGGTCGCGTATCGGGTGTGCAGAGCACCGAGGTGAACCCGGCTTTCAAGGCAGCCGTCGATTCGCTGGCAATCGTTCCCTTGCTGCTGAACCCCGGTTCGCGCAGACGTGCGTAGACGTCGATGAACCCTGGCACTGCAATCAATCCGCGCCCATCGATGCGATGCACGTCGGCTGTCGGGGCTTCGTCTGAATTCGAATGCAGCTCTGCCGGATCGACCAGGCGGCCGTCGTGAATCATCAGATCGCTGATCTCGTCACGGTTGCTTGTCGGGTCCACGACCCGTGCACCCTTGATGACGATATCATTCATGTGGCTTGCGCCTCGGCCGCTCGCACCTGTTCTCCGTGGCCCATGATGATGGACATGACCGCCATGCGCACGGCGATACCGAAGGTCACCTGTTGCAGTATCACAGACTGCTTGCCGTCCGCTACGCTACCGGCGATTTCCACACCTCGATTGGTGGGCCCGGGGTGCATGACGATCGCATCCGGCTTCGCCAGTTTCAGCCTTGCCGGCGTGAGCCCGTACTGCCGATAGAACTCACCGGCGCTGGGAATGGTGGCGCCCTGCATACGCTCATTCTGTAGCCGCAGGCCCATGATCACATCGGCGCCGACGAGCGCTTCATCGATCTTTCGATACTCCACCACCCCGAGCGACTCGACATCGTCTGGCATGAGCGTCTTTGGCCCTACGACTCGCACCTCGCCGGCGCCCAGTGTGGTCAGGGCCGAAATGCCCGAGCGTGCCACCCGCGAGTGCAGGATGTCGCCTATGATCACCACGCACAGTTGGCTGAAGTCGCCCTTGTGGTGGCGGATGGTGAACATGTCGAGCATGCCTTGAGTGGGGTGGGAATGTTGACCGTCGCCACCGTTGATGACGTTGATGGTGGGTGCCACGTGCCTGGCGATGAAATGTGCGGCACCGGAATCGCCGTGGCGCACCACGAACATGTCGGCCTGCAAGGCTTCGAGAACGCGCAGTGTGTCGAGTAACGATTCACCCTTCTTGGTCGAAGAGGTCACCAGATCCACGTTCAGGATATCTGCCGACAGCCGTTTCGCCGCCAGTTCGAATGCAGTGCGTGTGCGTGTGCTGTTCTCGAAGAACAGGTTGGCTACGGTCTTGCCGCGAAGCAAAGGCGCACTCTTGATCGCCTTGCTGTTCAGCGCGGTGAAATTCTGCGCCGTGTCCAGTATGTTCACGAGAGCCGCACGGTCGAGCCCGTCGAGGTCGATGAAATGATGCAGCTTGCCGAAGCGATTGAACTGTGGGTCCGGCAGGCTCACGGGCGCGTCCCGATGTCGACGGTCATGGAATCGCTGTTCAACGCGACGTTATGTGCGTCGGAGATGTCCATCGCGACGCCCGCCACATCGGCGCGAATCGGCAGCTCATGGCCGGTTCGCTGTACCAGTACTGCCAGGGTGATGCGTGCCGGACGCCCGTAGTCGAAGATTTCGTTCATGGCAGCCCGCACCGTTCTGCCGGTACTGAGAACGTCATCTACCAGGACGACGTGGCGCCCGTTCACATCGAACGGAACGTGCGAGGGGCCGACTACCGGATGCAGGCCGATGGTGCTGAAGTCGTCGCGATAGAACGCGATGTTGAGCTCTCCCAATGCTTCGGAAATGCCGAGTGCTCGGTGCAACCAGTGGCCGACCGCCACGCCACCCGAGCGAATTCCGATCATCGACAGGGATGAATCTTCTGCGGCCAGTGGCACGAGCTCTTGACGCATATGGCTTAACCAGCTCGCCACGGTACTCGCATCGTAGTGCGTCATGAGATGGATACCTTGCCGGAGCGAAACCAGGCTTCGAGAATGAGAGCGGCAGCCGTGGCATCGATATCAGCCCGATCTATCCGCTTCGTTCGCTGGCCGCGTGATCGCATGTCGGCAAGCTCCCGCTGCGCGTCCATCGAGCTGAACCGCTCGTCGGCTTCGAACAGGTTCAGTGAGTAGCGTTTGCGCAATCGCTTGCCGAAACCGCGGGCCTGCCCGGTCAGTGGTTGCTCCTCACCGTTGACCAGCAGTGGAATGCCGATCACCATGCCTGCCGGCTGCCAGTGCTCTACCAGCGCGTCGATGACGCTCCAGTCTGGCTGACCATGAAGATTGGCAGCGGTGTTCAGCGGGCGAGCCGTGCCCAGAATGGCTTCTCCGATGGCGATTCCTATCCGTCTGGAGCCATAGTCGAAGGCCAGATAGGTGCCTGCGAGCCTGTCGGCATCAGGCATGCCCGGAGTGCCCGACCACGGCAAGCAAGTCGACACCGAGCAGATTCCCCGCTGCCACGCGCCGATCTTTCAAGGCGACATTGAATATCACGCTGGCATCGGCTTCACAGGTCAACCAGGCATTATCGGCAATTTCGATTTCCAGCTGGCCCGGAGCCCACCCGGAGTGGCCGAGCACGATCAGATGCACGAACGGCTCCTGACCGGCGGCGATCGCTTCGAGCACATCGCGTGAGCTGGACAGGGAGACACCCCCCGCGAAATCACGTGTGGCATCGAATTGTGGGCCGGGAGGGTGCAGAACCATTCCCAGTTGTCGGTCGACCGGTCCGCCGCAGAGCACTTCTTCCGCGCTGACAAGCGGGTCGTCAGAGGCGATGTCGAGCTGTTCGAACACATCGCCCAACGGCATGCCCAGCATCTGATTGACCACTACTCCCCAGGCACCGTACTGGCCGTGATCGAGCACGTAGATCAGTGACTGATGAAAGTGAGGGTCCTGCATGTGCGGCATCGACAGCAGGAAATGATGAGAGAGATCCACTGAAGATCGAGATGTCCGGTTGCGCGGCGAAAGGGAACGATGCTAAGGGTGCAGGTTCGCTGGGTGGTGCTCTTGCATGATGATGGACCGCTAGTAACTGATGACCGAGTTGCTGGCCTGGAACTCCCAGGTACGTACGATGTAGAGAATGTCGGTTTCCTCGGCCAGCTTGCCGCTTAACGGTTCGAACGGACCAGACAGTTCGACGATACGTCGTGCCGCATCGTCGAGCACCCGGTGCCCCGAGGATTCGTCGACTACCACGCTTTCGATCTGGCCATTCTTGTAGATGCCAACCACCAGGACGAGGGCGCCGGTGAGTCGCTGGCGGCGGGCCTGATCGGGGTAGTTGAGGTTGCCCACCCGTTCCACCTTTTCCACCCAGCGGTACATGTACTCCGCTGAACTGGCCTCATGCGTGCGGGCGGTGAGCCACTTTTTCTTCGGGCGCTTGGCATACTGCTGTTGCTGGCGATCGATTTCGGCTGAAAGCTTGGCGATTTCCAGGTTCTGCTGAACGATGAAGGTGTCACGCTGCGGGGTGTCCGCCGTTTCTTCAGGAGCCTCTTCGTCATCGACGGGAACTTCCTTGTCGGAAAACACCGAGGTCAGCACCGAGTCTTCGGAAGCCTTGCGTTCTTCCGGGCTGCTGGCGGCCAGTGGTACGGGCGCTACACCGTCCTTGTCGAAAACCTGCTCGCTGCTGAACGGCGAGGCAGGACGTGCATTCTCGTCACTCTCGCCGCCGCCGTCCTGAGCTGACTGAGCAAGATAGTCGGCTTCGTCAGGCGCTTCACTCTCGCTTTTTTGAACCAGAATGACTTCCAGCGCCGGTGGAGTCCGCAGTTCTTCCAGCAACGGCGTGAAGCTCACGCCCAGGATGAACGCCACGTGCAGGACCGCCGCGATCACGAGGGCGGCAGGCATCAAGCGTGAATGGGGTAGATCCTGTAGAGGCTCGAGCGTACTCATCGGTCGGTCAGCGGTTCCTGAAGGCTAGTGATCCATCAACGCCACAAGCCAGGGACCCATGACTCATGGTGCTGATGGGCTACCGAGTCTGCAAGAATCCTGCTCATGTGCTTTGCGTGCGCAGGTCTTCCAGCCCGTCGAGATAGCGGTCGGCAATGCCGCGATGATAGCCGTTGTCTTGGGACTGCGTGGTCTTTGCCTGATCTGATTCGCGTTCCGCGACGCTCTGCCGACCGTGCTCGTCCAGTTCACGAACGCAGGTCGGGCTGGTCACGTTGACCTCTGTGAGGTAGGGCCCGATGACATCCAGACCTACGAAATGCAGCCCGCGTTCCCGCAGGGCAGGGGCAACGCTCGCCACGATCTCCCGGTCAGACTCGGTGAGCTTGACCGGCACACCGCGTCCGCCAGCTGCCAGATTGCCACGGGTTTCCCCCTGAGCCGGGATCCGGGCAAGGGCGAACGGATGTGGCTGGCCGTGCACTACCAGGATGCGCTTGTCGCCTTCGGCTATCTCGGGGATAAAACGCTGTGCCATGATCTGCAGCGTGTTACGGCGGGTGCTGGCCTCGAGAATCATGTTGATATTCGGATCGTCCGGTCGTAGCCGGTAGATGCCGGTACCGCCCATGCCATCCAGGGGCTTCACGATCACGTCGCCATGCTCTGCAATGAACGATTTGAGCCGCTCGATACGTGTGGTAACCAGCGTTGGCGGGCAGAGATCGCTGAACCAGGACGTGAACAGCTTTTCGTTGACGTCGCGCAAGGAGCCGGGCCGGTTGCTGACCAGCGCACCATGCTCTACGGCCCGTTCCAGCAGGTAGGTGGTGTAGACGAAATGCATGTCGAACGGAGGATCCTTGCGCATCAGCACGAAGTCCAGTTCATCGAGTGCCCGCTCCACGGTACCGAGATCGTCGAACCAGTGGGTGTTGTCATCATGTACACACAGCTCGCGCATCGTGGCGAACGTGCGCCCCGCCTGGAGGTAGAGATCTTCCTGAGCCATGCAGTAGATCGTCCACCCGCGCGCCTGTGCCGCCAGCAACATTGCCAGAGTGGTATCTTTATAAGGTGTCATGGACTCTATGGGGTCCATCACCACGCCCATTGTCTGGTTCATCGCGATCAGCGTTCCTGGTGGCCCGGATAACTAACTACCAAGTATCGCATGCTGTGCCGCGCCCCGGCGCATGGGAAATCGGTTCGGCGGTGTGGAAAATGCCCTGCGCCCGCTCCACGGTTCGGGTCTCGGCGGCTGGAGAGCTCCGTGCCGGGTTGGCCTTTACCAGGGGATCAGAGGTTGAAGCCTCGATGGTGGCGATGGAAGGGCGACGGAGATCAATTCCGTGGAAATCATCGAAGGGTTCGCGCCATCCGGCACTGTGAATCCGCACCGCCCGCCCATAATACTTGACTGCGCAGGTAGGTGAAGTACACTGCCCGACAACGAACGCGAACGAGAGGAATTCCCGAACATGAGCGCAGAAGCGCAGTTTGATGACTTCGAAATGCCCGATCCGCTGGTGTTCACCGAAGCTGCGGCCCTGAAGGTCAAGGAACTGATCGACGAAGAAGGGAACCCCGATCTGATGCTGCGGGGTGTTCGTCTCAGGCGGCGGTTGTTCCGGCTTCCAGTACGGCTTCACGTTCGACGAGGTCATGAACGATGGTGATACCGAGGTAAAGAAGGAAGGCGTGAAGTTGCTGATCGACCCCATGAGTTTTCAGTACCTCACAGGGGCCGAAATCGACTACACGGAAGGCCTGGAAGGGTCACAGTTCGTGATTCGCAACCCCAACGCGACCACTACCTGCGGGTGCGGTTCTTCTTTTTCCGTATAGAGCGCTTCTGACGGTTGAAAGTGCTGGAACTTCGCTTTCCGCACGCCGGCCCGTTCGTGCGCAGCTGGCCCGAAAGGCTTGTCGGGTAGGTTTCCACCGGCAACCATCGGCCACTCTTTGCCGGTTTCCACACATCGATCGCTTCGTCCGAGTTTTCCTCCCATGCTTCGATAACCGAAAACATGAGAGGATTCCTGGCTGATCTAGCGTCTGGCCAACCGGTTTCCCTGCTCCGGTAGCACGCTTTGCATCTGTGCAATCATCTCGTCTGATACGTTTCGTAGCGCATCCCGGTACTCTGCAGCAATCGGCTGGGCAGCCGGCAGCTCTACCTTCAACGGGTCTACGTGTACTCCTCTGACTCGAAATTCATAGTGGAGGTGGGTGCCGGTGACGCGGCCGGTGTTGCCGACGTAACCGATGATATCTCCCTGCTTCACCTTGACCCCGGTAACCGATTTGTCCGCCACCTTCGACATGTGCGCGTAAAGCGTACTGAACTCGTGACCGTGCTGCAGTATCACCAGGTTGCCGTAGGTGCTTTGCTCGCCGGCGAAGCTGATCGTGCCATCGGCCGTTGCCCTGATCGGTGTGCCATACGGCGACCCGTAGTCCACCCCCCGATGTGCGCGTATCTGATGCAGCACTGGGTGTAGGCGGTTCGGATCGAAACGAGAGGTTACCCTGACTACATCTACCGGATGGCGGAGGAATGTACGACGCATCGACTGGCCATCTGGCGAGTAGTAGCTGCTGACCCCATCGTCGGTGGTGAAGCGCATGGCCTGATAGGTGCGCCCACCCCGGATGAACTCGGCGGCAAGAATGTCGCCGTCGCCGATGTACTGACCATCTCGATACAACCGATCGTATACCAGGGCAAACTGATCGCCCTTGCGAATGTCGCGAGCGAAGTCGAGTTCCCACTGGAAGATGTCGGCCAAAGCCATGATCGTGGACTGCTTGAGCTTGGCCTCGGCAGCGGCCAGGTAGAGAGAATTCTGTATGGTGCCTGATGTCACCACCCGCTCCTTCTCCAGTGGAAGGTCGACCTCGGCAACGGTAAAGCCGTCGTCGCTGCGCTCCACGGTGATGCGTTGGTCCACGGCAGATCGCGTCGACAGTGACATGAATCGTCCGTCGGGTGCACGGGTGACTTCCATGGCCTGACCGATCGCAAGACGCGTCAGGTTGTCGGTGACGAGAGCATCGGCCAGCAACTTGCGAATCGACGTCAGGCCGAGGCCCTGGTCGTTGAGTATTGCCGACAGCGTATCGCCGGCTGCCACCCTGATGGTGCTCGTAGACAGTTTTTCGTCAGGCGCAGCCTCCGGGGCCGGTGCTTTGCTCGTATCGGTTCGGTGGGGCTGTTTGGCGATGGCAGGCTTGTCGTTGTTCGCTTGATCATCTTTCGCTCCATCATCATTGGTGAATGGTGATGATGATGTCGCTGCAGGCGCTGCAGGCGCTGCAGGCGCTGTGATGCGTGCGCTACCACCGGAAAGTGGGTCGGCACTCATATCGACCCCGACCTTCACCCCGTCGGCTACCTCGTCAGCCTTTTCAGCCTCGTCGACTCCACTCACGAAGCTTGCGAGCATGGTTTTCGATTCGGTTCGCTCACCTGTGTCGAGAGTGGCGAGTTCGGCAGGCGCAGGGTTCTTCGACGGAGCGGCAGGCTTGCCCAGCGCATCATCGAGATCCGTGAAATTGAAATTGATGGCCGGCTGCGCGGGGGCACGCGGCTGATCCGTCAGCTCGACCGTACCCGTGCTCGTGGTTGCCACCAGTACACCACCGGTGGCGAACATCAGGCCAGCGGAAATCTTCATCCAGTAACGTAAGTCGGCTCTACGCCGCGCTTCGGACGGTACGGCGAGCCGAATGGCTCCACGCACGTTGCCGCCGCGCTGTTCGGAGGCCGTCTTGCCCGAATTTGCCGTCCGATGTTCGTGAATCGTCGGCCCACCAAGCCGCGCCGGTATCGTCTTGAACTTTGTTTCGTGTTTCACCCGTTGGTCCATGCAGTGTTGTCTGTGCAGGAAGGACACGCTCTTTTTAGTTATAGTCGTATCGTCAAAGGCGCTTGATGGAAGTGTAGAACACTTGACGCAATTCACAGCCTGCCAAGGCAACAGGTCTGGCAGGCTATGTAACTGGTCCGCCCGATGCTCATGGTATCCAATCCCACAGCCTGACACACCTATCTCATGACTCCCGCGTCCACCGACGAGCAGCTCGCTCTTTACCGCCGAGGCAGCGACGAAATCCTGCTGGAAGCCGAACTCGTCGAGCGACTCAAGCTTGCGCGACCACTCAAGATCAAGGCAGGATTCGATCCAACGGCGCCAGACCTTCATCTGGGGCATACGGTGCTGTTGAACAAGATGCGTCAGTTCCAGGACCACGGACATGAGGTGACGTTCCTGATCGGCGATTTCACTGGCCGGATCGGCGATCCCAGTGGCAAGAATGCCACGCGACCGCCCCTCGACGATGATCAGGTGAGGCACAACGCGGAAACCTATGCCGCTCAGGTATTCAAGGTTCTTGACCCTGAGCTGACACGGGTTCGGTTCAATTCGGAGTGGTTCGCAGCCATGACGTCGGTGGATCTGATCAGGTTGGCTTCGCGTCAGACTTTGGCACGCATGCTGGAGCGCGACGATTTCAACAAGCGCTTCGCGAGCAATCAGCCGATCGCGCTGCACGAGCTGCTGTACCCGTTGGTTCAGGGTCATGACTCTGTAGCGCTCGGCTGCGACATCGAGCTGGGTGGAACCGATCAGAAATTCAACCTGTTGATGGGGCGAGAGCTTCAGAAAGCTGCCGGCCAGCCGCCACAGGTGGTTCTCATGATGCCGCTACTCGAGGGGCTCGACGGCGTGCAGAAGATGTCGAAGTCTCTCGACAACTACATCGGAGTGAATGATGAGCCGGCCGACATGTTCGGCAAGCTGATGTCCATTCCGGACCACATCATGTGG
>CBDCAW010000046.1:0-25000 GCA_965214025.1 Granulosicoccaceae bacterium | reverse complement strand
TCCGACCTGCACGAATGGCGTAACGATGGCCACACTGTCTCCACCCGAGACTCAGTGAAATTGAATTCGCGGTTAAGATGCCGTGTACCCGCGGCTAGACGGAAAGACCCCGTGAACCTTTACTACAGCTTTGCATTGAACTTTGAACCTACTTGTGTAGGATAGGTGGGAGGCTTTGAAGCGTGATCGCTAGATTGCGTGGAGCCAACCTTGAAATACCACCCTGGTATGTTTGGAGTTCTAACTCAGACCCGTTATCCGGGCCGAGGACAATGTATGGTGGGTAGTTTGACTGGGGCGGTCTCCTCCCAAAGAGTAACGGAGGAGCGCGAAGGTACCCTAAGCACGGTCGGAAATCGTGCGGTTTGTGCAAAGGCATAAGGGTGCTTGACTGCGAGACAGACACGTCGAGCAGGTGCGAAAGCAGGTCTTAGTGATCCGGTGGTTCTGCATGGAAGGGCCATCGCTCAACGGATAAAAGGTACTCCGGGGATAACAGGCTGATTCCTCCCAAGAGTCCATATCGACGGAGGAGTTTGGCACCTCGATGTCGGCTCATCACATCCTGGGGCTGTAGCAGGTCCCAAGGGTATGGCTGTTCGCCATTTAAAGTGGTACGCGAGCTGGGTTTAGAACGTCGTGAGACAGTTCGGTCCCTATCTGCCGTGGGCGTTTGAGAATTGAGGGAAGCTGCTCCTAGTACGAGAGGACCGGAGTGGACGATCCTCTGGTGTTCCGGTTGTCACGCCAGTGGCACTGCCGGGTAGCTACGATCGGACAGGATAAACGCTGAAAGCATCTAAGCGTGAAGCCCCTCCCAAGATGAGTTCTCACTGAATCCTTGAGATTCCTGAAGGGCCCTTGAAGACTACAAGGTTGATAGGCTGGGTGTGGAAGCGCAGTAATGTGCGAAGCTAACCAGTACTAATTGCCCGTGAGGCTTGACCATATAACACCCAAGCGGTTGCATTGCTGCAACGCTAACGTGATATGTATAGCGACCTATAACGATTGTTGTACTACATGACTCCAGATTCGAGGCAGTAGCACCAGTGCTACGATCTCAACCAGTTCTCCCGGCGGCCACAGCGTTTGGGTACCACCCGATCCCATCTCGAACTCGGAAGTGAAACCATTCAGCGCCGATGATAGTGTGGTGTTTCGCCATGTGAAAGTAGGTCACCGCCGGGTTTTATAGTAGGAACAGAAAGGCCACCCATCGGGTGGCCTTTTTGCGTTGCCTATGTTGGTAATGACACTGACTAGCAACGATGTAAATTCTCGGCGCTTTCGCACACTGTCAACTCGCGAAATCAAGGAAACAGCTGATCAAATTCTTCCTTGTCCAAGATTAGCCGTTGATCGATCCAAAAGTCGAGAAGGGCCTTTCTGGGTTCGTATTGGAGCTGAACCATCCACGTACGATGTATCCCGGCAATCAGTGTTGGTTGATGGCGTAACGACTTGACTGCTTCAAGAATTTCAGTGTAATCCGGGTGCTGTGGGTCTGACGGTCGAAAGATGGTTAGCGACGCAGGTAAGCCTCCTGCATGAAGCTCCCACCATCGTCCTTCACCCTTGTCGAGCATGGCGTACATCAGCATGAACTCCGTCGCCTGGCCACGCCTTGTGGCGAAGAAATTTTCGAGTGGGCCGAGCTGCTCTTCCAACTCTCGACAGCAGTCCATAAGCAAATGACGTTCTATCACGAAGGGGGTAACCGTCGGCGGAGCACTCTTCGAAGATGGAGCCGGCAACCCGACTGCCTTGAACGACGCTTCTATCCACGTTTGTTGCTTGTCGTCCGGTAGCAGGCTCCTGGTTCTTGCCCGGCCATCCGCCGCGATGAAATATTCGGCATGTGCAGGTAGCAGAAAATGATTCTTCGCATCGAGAAAAACGATGTGAGTCGATGTGCATACCCTTGCGCATAAAAGTTTGAAGGCCTGTTGCATCGACCAGCCGTTGTTTCCAGCCCACCCCTTAGGGTTTCCGCTACGGTTCCCGTGCCGACGCCTGTGACGAAACATCGCCTTCAATCGCGTACGACCACCACCTACCCAAAGAGCGTGCAGGCGGTCACCGAGCCGCTTGGGTTCGCTCAGCAGCGCAGACGGGTTAACGATCTGCAGGTGGTTGGTGAAGCAACCGTACTCGCTACGCATGGCTTCGATCTCTCGATGGCATCGATCTTCATCCGGGTCGTTGATGATGACGACGATCTCACTGAGTACATCTGGATCGAAGTGGCGGGCGATGGAACGTGCTTGTAACACCAGCAACGGCAATTCGGCCCGGAACACGACATTGACGATTGCAATCGAGGCAGGGGTTTCGACGTCGTCTTCTACCATCGGGTAGCTCCCAAATGATGATGCCAAACCCGTCTTTATCGCGAGTGAGTACTGCCGCACCTACACTCAGCCGGCGAGCGAATCTTGCTTGCCGGATGCGGCATGCACCTCAAGTACGTTCTCGTAAATGCTCTCGAGCACCGCCCCCTGTGCAGCGATGTCGAAATCCCTCATTACCCTCGCACGCCCAGCCTCTCCCATACGTTGTCTCAAGGCGGGATCACCAAGAATCGCGCGTAGCCGCTCGGCAAGCGCATCAAGGTCGCCAGGTGCAACCGTGTACCCGCCAACGCCGTCCTCGATGGCCTCGCCGATTCCACCTGTGCGGTAACTCACCACAGGGGTGCGGCAGGCCTGTGCCTCGATGAAGACGAGGCCGAACGCTTCTTGCCAGCCATCGGTGCCGTAGCCGCTCGGACAGCACATCGCCCATGCTTGGGATAGTGCCAGGCGCACCGTGGCAGGTGGTTGCACTCCCAGGAACTCGACACCGCCAATTTCCTTCGCACGGCTCTCCAGCGAGGAGCGTTCGGGACCGTCACCGAGTATGGACATACGGGCTTCGGGCATGGTGGCACGCACTTGCGCAAACGCTTCGAGCGCATCGTGGCAACCTTTCTGAGCGACAAGCCTGCCGACGAACAGGACGTGCGGTACGTCGTCACGAAGTGCATCGCGTTCGTCTGCGGATTGCCAATCTGCACCGATATCAGTGCCGACATAATGACGCACAGCCTTCTCCGCTGGGCAACCGAGTGACAACAGGCGCTGCAGAAGAAAGTCGGAATCCGCAGTGACACACGCAGCTGTCTCGAACAGCAATGAACGTTTGCGTCGATCACGTATCGACAGGCGCCGGTTGAGCACATCATAGCCGTGTACCGTGACGATCAAGGGGACATCGAGTGCGCGTGCAATCGGCATCGCCGCCACGCCCGACGAGACGAAATGCGCATGTATCAACTTTGGCTTCTCAGCGATGAGCGTGTCACGCCAACGACGAGGCAGGTAGCCAGAGGCACTCAGCGCTAGTCTTGCAAGCCCCGG
This sequence comes from Granulosicoccaceae bacterium, assembly GCA_965214025.1. GTDB lineage: Bacteria > Pseudomonadota > Gammaproteobacteria > Granulosicoccales > Granulosicoccaceae > Granulosicoccus. The sequence continues at coordinate 21,599 of CBDCAW010000046.1, read as the reverse complement.
ATGGCGTGCATGTTCGTCCAGCAGGTGGCAGGCATGCCCTTCGAGCAGGGCTTCACCCGATGCATCTCGCGAGATGGCGGCGAACACCGGGCGCCAGGTGGGTAGTGCAAGCGCCTGTCGTGCCACGAAGGTTTCTGACCAGGCGAGCATGCGCCGTCGAAATACGACGACCGTGGGTCTGGCAGCATTACAGGCTTCGGTGTCTTCGGTCGCGCTCACGATGATGGCCCCGTGGTCTTCTCGCACGATGTAGAAAGACCACGGGTCGTTGATCGGTAGAGCGTTGAATTTACCGCCAGGTAATCGATCAGCGCATCGACGCGGAACAGGCACATCCGCTTGCCGACCACCGAGACATCGTTGTCTTCAAATGCTTCCAGGCAATCGCGAGGGAAGCCGAATGGCTCGGAGAACAGGTCAATGGCTCGAAAATCCCCGGATTCGATATCCCGATTGTCGATTTGCTGCCCTTCGATCACGTTGGTCGTGGTCAATAGCAGCCCGATGTCGGCGCGTGCGAGGTTTGCAAGAAAGCGTGAGATATCGGCGTAGCTCAGGTGGAACAGGCAGTCCCTTACCATCATCAGGTCTACCGCGGGTAGAACGTCATCCGAGATGTCGAGGTGTTCGAAGTGGATCTTCTCGGTACCGAACTTTCGCCGATTCCTGGCGATGAGCCGTTCGACGATATCGCCACCGATATAATGAAGATGCGGCATTTCGCGGACCACCTCCTTCATCCAGTGGAAGTCGCCGCATGGGGCATCGAGAAATCGCTTGACACCGTATTTCGCCACGATACCCGGCAGCTGCCGTCTGATCTCGCGAGTAGCATCGAGCGAGGAGCCTGCCCCGCTGACCGATTCACTACCACGCCAAACCCGTGAGTCGTAGATGCGTGCGAATCGCTCGCGCGAATCACTGATACCGCGCACCTCCTCATAGCGCATCTCGCGACGCACCTTGCCGGAGATCAGATAGCGCGGGTTCTTGAGTACGCGTGGTATCTGCCGAAAAAGGCTTCTCACGGAATCGGTGAAGTCGCTCAGTATCATCGGGCTTGTCGCGGTCCGGCGTCTTGGCGGGGCGCCAATGATGCCACGGTCCGGGCTCAGAACAGCGCCATTGCACGAGTATGATGTACGGTACGCTTCATGAGGATAATCACATCGACGTCTTCAGTTCCATCATTGAACGCGCCAGCGTTTCGAAACGACGGATCGTGCTTTCCGAAGGAGAAGACGATCGAATACAGGCTGCTGCGGTACGAGCAGCGAAGGAAGGGCTTGCCACCCCTGTGCTGGTCGGTGATGAAGCAATCATCAGGCGTGGCCTCGAGAGGTTCGACACCGCCCAGGGCATCGAGGTCGTGGACCCGCGCACATCCACGCTGGCAATGGCCTTTGCAGATGCCTATCTCGTGTTGCGCAGGCATAAGGGCGTAGACGAGGTGGCAGCGGCGAGAGCAGTGCTCGATCCTCTCGTGTTCGCTGCATTGATGGTACGTCAGGGTGAAGGGGACGGTACGGTAGGCGGAGCGGTACATACCACCGGCGATACCGTGCGTGTGGCCTTTCAGGTCATCGGTGTTGCCGAAGGCGTCGAGCGCGCCTCCAGCTTCATGCTGATGTTCCTGGACGCTTCAGTGCGAGAACAGTGTGGCGTGGTGGTCTTTGCCGACTGCGCATTGATCGTACAGCCAGACGCTCGGCAGCTCGCGCAAATAGTCGTGTCCTCCGCTGACTCCCTCAGTTCACTCCTGGATGAGACACCCCGTGTGGCTCTACTTTCGTTCTCCACGCTGGGCAGTGCCAGTCATGAACGGGTAGACCTCGTGGCGGAGGCAACCCGCTTGGCGAAGTCAGCTCGGCCGGAGCTCGACATCGTCGGAGAGCTGCAGTTCGATGCCGCGTTCGTACCGGCGGTGGCCGCACGCAAGGCGCCGGGCTCAGCCGTTGCCGGCAAGGCGAACGTGTTCGTGTTTCCAAGTCTGGAGGCCGGTAACATCGGCTACAAGATTGCCCAACGCATCGGCGGTGCCAGGGCAGTCGGGCCTGTTCTGCAGGGCTTGGCGAAACCTGCCAACGATCTATCACGCGGTTGTGACGTCGTTGACGTCCATGCGCTGATCGCAGTGACCGCGATGCAGGCAAACGGGCAGCTTAGAGCGTGACGAAGACGGTGAAAACAGGCTGATGAAAGATGCTCGAGGGTTCACCTCACACAGCGGGACCACAGGTCCGAACGGGTTCGTCGAACTGCTCTCGACCCTAATTCGCTGCCCCAGCGTAGTCGGCTCGGAACATTCGTTCTTTCGGGTATTGGAGCGTGAACTGGAGGAACGCGGAGCCCGAGTGACCTGGTACGAAGGCTTGCTGGTGGCGCAGGGGAGTCGGCCGAGCAGCATGATGTTCTCGGCGCACATCGATCGTCACGGCCTGATCTGTACCGGACCCGATGAGTTTCAGTATGCGGCGTTCGTGTCAGGCGCCCGATCCGATCTGCTAGGCAACTCGGTCAGCGAACAGTTGATGAACAAGATCGTGGATCGCTTCGAAAGTGAGCACGTGTACGCCTATGAGCCCTGGTCCGGCGCTTACTCGGGCCGTGGTGTGATCGGCAATGCCTACATCTGTGAGCACCGCAACAACCTGATCTTCGAGATCGACGGGCTTGATCATCTGGTGGCAGGTTCGCCGGTGGCCTTCGTCGACAGGTTGAAGGTAACCGATGAGGCGCTGGTCGGGCAGCTCGACAACGTATTGACTGTCGCAGCGCTGGTGCACCAGTTCGAGCTTGGCTTCGAGGGTACCGCTTTCTTCACGGCTCAGGAGGAGGCCGGGAAGAGCTGGCGCTACCTTCTCGAATGGTTCAGGCGTTTCGGCGGATCGACCAATCAGCTGATCGTTGTGGATACCAGCCCGTTTCCCGATGTGGCATCAGCCACCGAGCAGCATCTGGTGTTGCGCCACCAGGATGCCAACGGGGAGTTCAACGAAGCTCTGACGCAGCGCCTGGCCACGCTGTGCGATGAGCGGAACTTCAGCTACCTGTACAAGGATGAATACGTCATGGCCATGAATACCGAACGCCTGGCCGACGGGCTCGAGCCCCAATCGTTGGGCTCGACTGAGTTGGGCCGGATCATCGCCGCATCCCAGGGGCTGATCGACGGTACGACCCTGCAGATTCCAACCACGGGCTACCATACCATGGCCGAGTCGGCGCCCCTGGCCTCGGTAGCGGCATTCATCGAGGTGCTCAGTGCCTTGTCGAGTCGCACACTGTCAGGCGACGATCAGAACCTTCAGTTTAATACATGAGCATCACTCCGTTCGAGGGCGACTTCACCCTGCAAGAGCCGATCAGTCCGAAGGCCATCGCAGCAGCCGTACAGGTCATGTCTTCCGGTCGCTTGCATCGCTACAACACGGCGGCGGGTTCCGCATCGGAAGTCGACCTGTTGGAACAGGAATATGCCCGCTGGCAGGGCAGTCGCTACTGCCTGGCCTGTGCTTCCGGTGGCTATGCCATACAGCTGGCGTTGCGTGCGGTCAAGGTGAGACGAGGCGAGCCCGTGCTGACCAACGCCTTTACCCTGGCCCCCGTGCCTGGTGCGATCACGGCGGTCGGTGCGCGTGCCATGCTGGTGGGAACAACACCGAATCTGGTCATAGACATCAATGATCTGGAACGAAAGATCGACCAGCATGGGGCGAAAATTCTCATGCTGTCACACATGCGGGGTCATCAGGTCGACATGGATCGCCTCATGCAGGTCGTCGAACGTCATGGGCTGTGCCTGATAGAGGATTGTGCACATACCATGGGGGCACGCTGGAAGGGCAAGCTCAGCGGCAGCTTCGGTATGGCTGCCTGTTTCAGCACGCAGACCTACAAGCATCTGAACAGCGGAGAGGGCGGCTTGTTGACGTCGGACAACGACGAACTGATGGCGCGAGCCGTGGTGTTGTCCGGCTCCTACATGCTCTACGAGCGGCACCTCGCAGCTCCCGCCCCCGAGGTGTTCGAACGAATCCGCCTGGGTACACCAAACTGTTCAGGTCGCATGGATAACCTGCGGGCCGCGATCCTGCGCCCACAACTCGACACGCTCGACGACAACATTCTTCGCTGGAACGAACGCCACGATGCACTCGCCGAAGTGCTGGCCGAACTTCCAGGCTTGCAGTTGCCCAAGCGCCCGTCAGACGAACACTATGTCGGCAGCTCCCTGCAGTTCTCGATCCCCGGGCTTTCAAGCACGGCGGCTGAAAATTTCGTCGCCGCGAATCTTGCACTCGGGGTGGAGCTGAAGTGGTTTGGCGATCGTGTACCCAAGGCGTTCACCAGCCGCTATGAAAGCTGGGCCTACCTGGAGCCTCAGGCCCTGCCGGAAACCGACCTGATACTGGATACGCTGTTTGACGTGCGAATCCCCCTGACTTTTTCGGTGGAAGATTGCCTGCATATCGGGCGGATCATCGGGTACTGCCTCGGAGACTTGCATTGATGGTCAGCAACACGACGCAGAAAACGGTGCTCGTCGATCTCAGCCATACGATCGAAGACGGCATGATCACCTACAAGGGGTTGCCTGCACCGCTGATCTGTGACCATCTTTCGCGTCAGCAATCGAAGTCTCTTTACGCGCCGGGCACCGAATTTCAGATCGGCCGCATCGACATGGTGTCGAACACAGGCACCTACATCGACACTCCATTCCACCGGTATGAGGACGGCGACGACCTGTCCGATGTGAGCCTTTCGCGGCTGGCGGATCTTGACGGGCTCGTTGTTCGCGTACAGGGCGGTGAATCGCGAGCCATCGATTGGACGCACTTTTCGTCAATCGACGTTCGTGATCGTGCCGTGCTGGTACATTCCGGCTGGGACCGACACTGGCGTACCGACCGCTACTTTGAAGGGCACCCGTACCTGACCAGGAAGGCGGCGGCCTACCTGCAGGAAGAAGGTGCTGCACTGGTCGGAATCGATTCGTTCAACATCGACGACACCGATGATGACGAGCGGCCCGTTCATACGATCCTGCTCGGTGCGGGTATTCCTGTCGTGGAACACATGACGCGGCTAGGCGACCTGCCCATCGAGGGATGGCGCTTCTCGGCCGTACCTCCGAAGGTCAAGGGGATGGGTACATTTCCTGTTCGGGCGTATGCACGTCTGGTTGCATGACGAAGTGCGGCTGATGTGCCTTGATCCTGCAATCTCCAGCTTGGCAGGCCTGTGGAGTGAGTCGATACGCTCGTGGAAGCCTGATGCGCGGCTGGCGCGCGGCGCATCCGGCAGTCGATGTATCTGCGCTCGACCATGGCTGGCTTCGAGCGCCGGTTCCACACGGTGATCGTGGTGGGTGCGATTCCTCGATGTCATCCGTCTAGGTTGTCTTATGGGTCTTGCGGATTCAACCTTACCTGCCTGAGGCGCTCGGTGCTGACATACTGCTCGGCAAGGTCTGTGATGTGCCGATGATGCGTGAACAGAATAACGCGGTTGTTAGTCGAGAATTCTGACAGTGCACGCAGCGCCAGGGCCGCTCGCCTTTCGTCTGAAGACATCAGCACATCGTCCAGCACCAGCGGCAACTCTGTCTTGGAGTTTCGGCTGTCGCCGCGTCTCACATCGATTGCCGCAAGACGCAAAGCAAGGTACAGCTGGTCACGCGTGCCTTCGCTGAGACTCAATACGTCAATCGGATCCGCATTGTCGCGCTGAACCATCAAGACTGGCGCTACCTCGGAATCGTCGCACATCAGCTTTGTGTATCGTCCGTCGGTCATGGTGTGAAAGTAGCCGGAGGCTGCGTTGAGCATTGGTGCCTGTGCGCGTTCGCGAAAACGCAGCAACGCCTCTTGCAGCAAGCCGTGCGCAAGGCGTGATTGCAACCAGGCGGGCAGATGATTGGCCATGTTCGCTGTGGCCTGTTCCATAGCTTCGGTAGCGCGGGCGGCGTTATCCGAACCATCGATTGCCGCGAGGTCAAGCCGGGTGGCTTCTTCAGCCGCACGTGCTTCGCGAAGCTGGGCTTCGAGAGCGTCTACTGCGGTAGCCGCCTCGGTCTCGTCGACCTCGAGCTGTACCGCATCCTTGTCGGCCAGTCTTTGACGTAGCTCGGCCTCGCTTCGAGGCGAGGCGTTCGCCAGCTGGCTGTTCAAGCGATCGAGTGATTGCTGCAGCTCCACCTTGCGTAGAGATCTGGCTTCAATGGCGGGTAATGCATCGACGCTCTGAGAGCCGGCTGACCGGCACAGAACCTGTAGTTGTGCATTCAGGCGTTCGGTGTTCATCGTGTGTGTTTTCTGTGCCGCTTCAGCATCCTCAAGCTTCTGTTTCAACAGCAGACGGTCCTTGTCTCTTTCCATGGCTTGCCGAAGGCGCCTCGCCAGCCCATCACAATACATTCGTGGTTCGATGCCGGGTTCGTCTCCCAGCTTCACACGAATTTCCTCGATGGTACCGAGTACTGTATCCAGTGCGTTCTTCGTGGTGTTTTGATGTCGTATGGCGTCGTCGAGCGCGCTTTGCGAGGTGGCCAGTTCGTCGAATTCATGTAGTCTCGCCTTGGCTACGGCTGCATTCGAATCCTGTGCCAAGAGCAGAGCCTCGTGCACGGCAGCCACTTGACTGGCTTGCCCCCGCAGAGAATCGCGCAGCTCTTTCTCGCGCTCTGCCCGGCGAGTCGCCTGGCTTTCACGTTCCTTGCGTTCGCCGGCCAGTTCGGACTGCCGAGTCTGGTGACGCGCGACGGTCTCAAGTATTTCGTCAGTGGTGGCAATCAGCCCTTCCAAAGACGACTCAGTAGAGGGTTTGGACAGAGCCGTCGCGATGATGTTCGTTCGCAGGCTAGCCGCAAAATGTTCTTTGCGGCCCTGCAAGGTCACGAGTTCGTCCTCGATCTGTTGAATATGCTCGTTTGTCCTGAGCGCTTCCTGCAGCTGCCTTTGCCAGTCACGCAACTCTGCCGGTGTCAGTGCCGGGGCTCCGGCAGACTGAAGCTGATCGGCCCATTGCCGCTGTTGCTGTTCGATTCTCGCCTGAAGGGTTTCCACGCCTTGTCGGTTGTCGTTCAATTCCCGTTGCAGGCTGTTCACCAGATAGCCACACTGTTGTAGTTCGGCTGCACGCTCTGTATCCAGAGCCAGGGTGTCGACGACCTGATCTGCCTGTTGAACACTAGTGACGTAGGCATCGGCTAGATTGCGTCGTTCGCCCTGGCCGGGAAGTACGTCTGCTGTTGATTCGATCAGGCTCTCACGTAGTGCTATCCATTGCCCGTCGCGCTCTTGCCGAGCGTGTTGAACATCATCTCTGGTCGCAATGTGCCCCTGTCCGAGTAATTCCTGTTGCCGCCGAGTCTGCGCGAGGAACTTATCCTCAATCGCTCTCGATTCCTTGGTCAGTACATCCATTCTTCGGCGGTTATCTTCGAACACGTTATGGAATTCATCAACGCGAGCATCCAGCAGGGGACGTACAGCATTTAGTACGCTCGCATCCGGCAGGCCGAGCTCTGCCAGTCGCCGGTCGAGATCGCGTTTGCATGAGCGTAGCGTCACCGGTAGCTTGTCGAGACGCTGAAGGTCGGATACGTTTCTTTCCACATCTGCTCTTGCCGCGCGCAAGTTGACAATCATCTCGTGAGGGGCGAGTGGCAGGCTAGTATTGTCTTCGGTTTGATGTTCCTGCAGCTTCTCGTGCGCAAGGCTCCTGAGGTCGCGTGTCAACTGGTCATGTGTGTGTAGGAGATCATCGATTCGTACGCGCTCGCTTCGTGACGGTACGCGAGCGACCAACTCGGGCAAAGGAATGGCCGGATCAATGCTAGATGCCACGGTACTCGCTTTCTGTCGTGCGGCCTGGAGGGCCTGATCCGCGGTGGTCATATCCAGCCTTTTTTGTGCAAGGCTATCCGCAGCAGCCACTGCCCGGTTGATCGATTCGGACATATCCAGCAGTGGATCGTGTTCAGGAATTCCTGCTAGCGTTCGAGTATATAGTTCGACCTCGTCAACGCTTCTCTGCCACGACGCACGGATCTCGGCCAGGCCGGCGCTGGCCGTCCGACGCTCTTCTCCGGCCGTATCGGCCAATACCGGCACATCGTCGAGCTTTGCCAGTTCCTCGCGTTGTCTGTCGAGGTCATTCAACAACGGCCATACCGTGCGTAGCTCGGTCAAGCGCAGGCGATCAGTCTGCAGCGACTTGTATCGTGTTTCGAGGGTGGCGAGCTTATCAGCTGCGGTATCATGGGCCCTCTCGACTCGGCGCCAGTCCAGCGGCAGGGTTCTGGCTTCCTGCAATTCCTTCTTGTGTTCCCTGTATTGCCTCAGCGCCTGATTGATATGGCCGCCACGTTCCCTCGCTCTGGGTATATAGAAGCGACGTGCGGAGTCGTTCAGATGCTTGAGTACCTCGTGTACGCTACGGCCACCGGAGCTGGCTTCGAACAGCGCCGTGCCAACATCTCCCTCGGTGTCGAACAGATCCTGTCCACCCTTGACCATGCGGTCACGGTCGACACCGAACAGAGCGTGAAAACTGTTGCGATCCAGGCCGGCGCAGAGTTGTTGTTCGATACTTGCCGACGCAGACTGCTTCATGTCGGGATCATCGCCGGTGAAATCCGCGAGGTTCAGCGTCTTGCCCCGCCCCTTCCTACGTACGAGCGAGACCGGTTGCCCGTTCGCATCTACGAACTCTCCGCCGATCAGCGGCTTGCTGTGCAGGAAGCCGGCGTCGCTTCTGTGCTCGAAGCCGAAGCGCAGATCCGCCATCGCCTTGAGGGTGGATGATTTGCCCGCTTCATTCGCACCGTGCACCAGTGTCAGACCGGAAGCTTCATTGCCGAAATCAAGCGTTTGCCTTGTGAATGGACCATAGGCGAGAAGGTGTAGCTTCGACAGTCTCACCGATGTTTATCGTCCGTGCCAGGTTCGACCAGATTGGCCAGTACCGTAGACTCTGCTTCCATCAGCATTACGCGCATCTGATCTAGATTTATATGTGTCGGATCTTCGTGAGCCAGTGTGTGCGGTAGCGATGTCATTTCCCTGGTCTGTGCCTGAAACCATTCTCGCAGTGCATCATCATCGTTGCGCAGGGTATTGACCAGGCGCACCACTTCCCCCAGCGCATCGGTCTGCTCTAGCAGAGCGTCCCGTAGCACGGGAGCCCGCAACTGTAGAGGCGTCTTTTCAAGCCAGATCTCGGCATCGACTATGTCTTGTACCACGGCCTCGATGGTGGCGCGTAACGTGCCAGGTTGTTCCGCCTCGACAACCCGCAGGGCTGACTCCCCCGTCAGGCTCACTCGCATGGCATGCAGGTGCTCCGTGGCGTCAGCGACGGCTGAGCGCAGTTCGGTGGATATCAGCTGCGACAATACATCAAGTGTTTCGACCCCTGTGATATCGACGGATAGACGGTGCCAGCGAAGCACATCGAGTTCCATGAACTCGGTACTGACGATTTGCCCGTCTTCGACGGTGACGAGATCACAGCCGTGTGCGCCCGGCTCGCGCACGTTCCGGCCTTGCAGATTGCCGGGAAAGACGATACGTGGATCGGCCTCCTGTACTATTTCGCGTGTGTGCACGTGGCCCAGGGCGAAGTACTCATATCCCTTGCTGCGCAATACCTCGAGGGTAGTTGGCGCATAGTTCTCATGACCTTCACGCCCGGTGAGACTCGTATGGAGCATGCCGATGTTGAAGGCTCCGGGTATCGCCTGCGGATACTGCGCTGCGAGGTCCGTGTCGACGATGCGCTGCGCGTAGCTCTGGCCATGCACGGCAATACCCAGTGATTCCACGATTTCGCTCTGACATCGCTCGGCTGAAAACACTGTCACGCCTTCCACACCCGGCAGAGCACGGCTGATGATGCTCTGCGCATCGTGATTACCGTGGATCATGAAGACGCGGATGTCCGCCTCGCGCAGCCGCACCAGTTGTTTGCGAAAGAACAGGCCCGTGTTGAAGTCTTGCCAGTCGCCGTCATAGATGTCGCCGGCCAGTACCAACAGGTCTATCTTGCGGCTGATGGCCAGATCCACAAGCTGGGTGAACGCGACCCGCGTGGCGCCACGCAGGCGTTCCACCGGCGCTCCCTCATGACCGCCAAGGCCGCGCATCGGGCTGTCCAGATGCAAATCGGCCGCATGCATAAAAGTTACCAACGACATGTTTCCGGATCCTTATCAGTACCCTTCCTGAATGAATTCAGCATCGGCTGCAGAAGTCGACGGCCTCCGTTGAACCAAATGGAAGGTAGAAGACCCCCATCAAATCACAATGCCACGTCCGTGACCATGAGGCGTGCCATGGCCTTTGGCGCGTTGCAGGGTGGCTCTGGGGAGGACGTGATGACTTGACAGGGCGTCCGCCAGACCGTCGGATGATGGCACGCCCCTGTCGGCACGCCCGCAAGACTTTCATTTAGAATGAGACACCCTGCGACTGAACAGTACGCAAGGCTCCGATCATTTGCCTGCGGGCCATTCAAGAGAAGGCCACATGTATTTCGGGTCGTTGCCGATCGCCGAAGCAGAAGGTGCGTACCTTGCGCATTCCATGCGCACGCCGTCCGGCCGTATCGGCAAGGGTCGGGTGCTTGATCGGGCACTGATCGGGGAGCTTGCCGGCCAGGGCGTCGAGCAGGTGATCGTGGCTTTGCTTGAGGCAGGTGATGTGCACGAGGATGCCGCCGCCGATGAAGTGGCCGCTGCGCTGATCGGGGAGGGTGTGCGAGCGGCCGACCCCGGCACCGGCCGTGTGAACCTGCAAGCCACCGTCAACGGGCTGTGCCTGTTCGACGCCGATGCCCTGATCGCTGCCAACGGGGTGGACGAGGGAATCACGATGGCCACCATAGCCCAGAACAGCTGGGTGCTTGCTGGCCGCACGATCGCCACGGTCAAGATCATTCCCTACGGCGTTGACCGTACCCAGCTCGATGCGGTGCGCACGCTGCTCAAGGGCAGTGCCATTCGTGTGCAGGCACCGGCTCGACATTCGGCGCACCTGATTCAGACTCGCCTGCCTTCCTTGCGCGAAGCGGTGCTCGACAAGACGCAACGGGTTACCCGCGAGCGTCTGCTGAAGCGGAACGCGTCGATCGGCGGTGAAACCCGTTGCGACCATACGGTATCGGCGCTCACTGAAGCTCTGCACCGCGCCTTGCGCACATCGGCCGACTGGATCTTCATGGCTGGAGCGTCCGCCATCAGCGACCGGCGGGACGTGATTCCGACTGCGATCGTGGCGGCGGGTGGTCAGGTGCAGCGTTTTGGCATGGCTGTGGACCCTGGCAATCTGCTGCTGCTCGGAAGTGTCGGTGATGTGACTGTCGTCGGCCTGCCTGGCTGTGCACGTTCACCGAAGGATAATGGTTTCGATCGTGTGCTCGATCGGCTCGCCTGTGGCCAGGAAGTCACGGGTGCATGGCTGGACAGCCTGTGCATCGGCGGGCTGCTCAACGATATCACCGAGCGTCCGAGACCTCGCAGGCCGCGCAGTGATACCGAAAATGTAGCTGCACTGATACTGGCTGCCGGCGCCTCACGACGGGCCGGTTCCGCCAACAAGTTGTTGCACCCATGGAAGGATCGGCCGCTGTTGGGTTGGGTCGTTGACGCATTGCGAAAAAGTCGCGTAACTCGGTTGCTCGCGGTAACCGGGCACGAGCACAGACGTGTGGAAGTTGTGTTGAATGAGGTAGGCGTGAAGTGTATTCACAACCCGGTGCACGATACCGGCATGGCCGGTTCCCTCGCGCTGGGCGTATCCATGCTGGTTGAATGCGACGCCATCATCGTCTGCCTCGGCGACATGCCACATCTGACGGCCGACGTGATCGATAGCCTGCTCGATGCGTTCCTGCAGACATCAGATCGCGATATCTTCATTCCGACACACGGTGGGCAACGCGGTAATCCCGTGCTTATCTCCAGAGAGTTCTTCGATGCTCTGCTCAAGCTCGAGGGCGACAAGGGTGCCCGTGAGCTGGTGCGTGATCATCCGCAGCGGGTGCAGGAGGTGCCGGTGGAAAGTGATGGAATTCTGCAGGATTACGATACCGCCGAGGCATTGAAGAGGTTGAGTTGATCATGGCGTGGCTTTCATCATCAATGGGGGACAAGAACGAATCCCGAGAGTACTCAAGGGCTCCAAATTCATTCACTATTTTTACAGATCAATGAGAGGTGAATGTTTTCCACTGCAGATAGACCCAATAAGGCCAATGTCATTACAGACACGGTGCGTTGCTTGCTGTTGCTTGCTGTTGCTTGATTCAAGATTAAGGGTAGAGCTTCGATTCAACGGCCGCCAGCCACGTCCAGTATAGAGCCGGTGGCATAGGACGAGGCATCACTGGCGAACCAGATGACCGCTTCGGCGACCTCACGTGCGGTACCCGGCCGGGCCAGAGGCACGGTACTTCCCACACGCTGCGCACGATCAGGCTGACCGCCGCTGGCATGGATATCGGTTTCGATCACCCCGGGCCGAATCGCGTTGACTCGAACGTTCCTGCAGGCGAGTTCCTTCGACAGGCCGATGGTCAGCGTATCGATGGCACCCTTGGACGCTGCGTAGTCGATGTATTCGAACGGCGAGCCGAGGCGAGCGGCGGCTGACGACAACAGCACGATCGACGCACTCGGTCGCGAGGCATCACGCGGCAGCCTGCGTGCCGCTTCTCTGGCACAAAGCATAGCACCGAGCACATTGGTCTCGAGAGTGGTCCGCATGCGCTCGACATCCATGTCGGCAAGCGTCAAGGACGGACCAAGCGTGCCTGCGTTGATGACAACGGCATCGATCTGTCCCAAGGCCGCTTCCGTGTCATCGAACAGCCGTAGCACGCCTGGCTCATCGGACACATCCGCCTGGATAGCGACTGCCCTTCCGCCTGATTCGTCGACTTCGGCCGCTGTTTGTTCCGCCATGGTTCGATTCGACAGATAATTCACGGCAACCGCCCAGCCCCGTGCGCCAGCGAGCAATGCAGCGGCACGGCCGATGCCGCGAGATCCGCCGGTAATCAGTACGGTCTTCGGTGTCGTGTTCATCATGAAGGTGTTCCAGAGGGGGAGTGGTCGGATGGCGAGCACTGTACTCTGGCACAATACGGCTGGTATTCAGAACTGCCGAGCTACTTGAGGCAATTCATCGACTATCTCGAGGTCATGAGTTCAAGCCCGAGGTGAGCGGCAAGGAGCAGGTCGGCCTGCCACGATTCAGTTTGCAAGTCAGGGGCGGTAGGCTCTCACGATTTGCTGCTGGGAAGACCTCTTCGGCATTCAGGCGACAGGGTAGCTCTATCTGACGACATCCTGCAGGTAGGTGTTATCCACACGTGCCTGTGCCAGCACCGCTTCATCGATGTCGACCAGCAACAGCGCATCACCCGTTTCCGCAGCGACGGCGAGCACCTGCCCGTCCGGCCCGACGATGCAGGACTGACCCGCGTAGCCGAACCGCCCGTCGTGGCCGTGATGGTTGGCGTAGGCAACGAACACCTGGCTCTCGAAGGCACGCACCGGCAGCATGTGTTCCACGATGAACCTCGAAGTACTGCCGGCAGGGGTGGCGGTAGGGACCACGATGAGTTGCGCACCGGCCATGGCCAGCTCGCGAACCCGCTCCGGGAATTCCACGTCGTAGCAGATCAGTACACCGACGCGCAGGCCTTCGTGATCGAAAATGGCGGTGCTTGGCGCGGCCGCTGTGAAATAGGCCCTCTCGTAATCTCCCCACACTTGGCATTTGCGATAACACAGGCGTACGCCACGGCCGTCCACGACGAGAGCGCTGTTATACACGGCTGACCCTGCCCGTTCCGCAAAGCCGCTGACCATCGTGAGCTTGTGCTCGCCAGCCAGCATTTGCAGCGCTCTGGCTTGCTCTCCGGCCGGGGTTTCCGCCCGGTCACCGAGCGCATCACCGGCGCCATAGCCGATCAGCGCAAGTTCGGGTACGACGAGCAGGCTGGCGCCCCGGGTACCAGCCACGGCGGCGGCCTGACCTATACGCTCGAGGTTGACCGATACATCACGAGGCAGCGACTGCATCTGCTGGACCGCAATTTTCATGGCCGTTGAACCAATGGGCCTTGCCGCCGAGAAACCGCGCCTCGGGCTCGTGATGCATTGGTCAAGTTGGTCTCGCCGCGCAGCAGGCCCTGGACGCTGCTGGCCGCCTCCAGGCCACGGCCGTTGCGCCAGGGACCCTGCCACGAAATGCGTCAGGACGATGCCGGTTCCTATACGGTGCAATCATCTTCGGATACCTTCGCTACGGAAATCGGCAAACATCGTGCAGAATGATAGCCTACCCGCACCGGTGAGCCGGATGAGCCGTGAATCGACGATGAGCGGTGCGTTCTTTCATTGAAGATCCCGTTTTTGGATCTTTTCCGGCCGGGCACGGTCCGAGCGGCTGAGTTCCACGGTGGCTACCGCAGTGCCCGACTACCGAAATCCCATCTTGATCTACCGAAACCTTCTCTTGCTCATGACATTCTCAAAGCTGGCCTTTCCGGGCCGAATCGCGGCATTTGCCAGCCTTCTGGCTCTTCTTGCAGGCTTGTTCGGCCCGGTCGCGCAGGCCGCCTCCGAGCCGACCTCGGTAGAAGAGGTTTCCGCCAACCTGCGCAAGGTCGTGCCAGGCTTCACGATCGACGAAATCGCCGCTTCACCGGTGCCAGGCGTGTTCGAGGTGATCAGCGAAGGCCAGATCTACTACGTCGGAGAGAAGGGCCGGTATCTGTTCGAAGGCAATCTGATCGACCTCCAGACACGTGAGAATCTCACCATCGAACGTCAGTCCGGCATCGCGATGGCGGAATTGTCGAAGATGGACGAAAGCGACATGCTGATCTTCGAACCCGGGCAGCAGAGCGATGCAATGGGCAAGAGCGCGGAGAACAGCTCTGAAAAGAGCTCGCAGGTGGGCTCGGGCAAGAGCGCGAAGGGTGAAGAGGGCGAGGAAGACGCATCGTCGGATGCTCGTACCATCACCGTTTTCACCGATACGTCCTGTCCTTACTGCAGCCGCCTGCACGAAGAGATCGGCGCGTTGTCGGACGCCAACATCCGCGTGCGTTACCTGCTCTACCCGCGTGCGGGCCTCGACTCCGATGCGGCGAAGCAGCTCGAGAGCGTGTGGTGTTCGGACGATCCGCAGAATGCCATGACGATTGCCAAGGAGGGCGGGCAAGTTCCGTCGAAAACCTGTGACAACCCGATCGCCTCCCACATCGAAATGGCCCAGAAGGTGGGGTTACAAGGCACACCGATGATCTTCCTGGATGACGGCGAAGTCATTCCGGGCTACCAGCCGGCGTCGGAACTCATCAGGATGATCGAGAGTTCCAGCCCGCTGTAGCCTGCGAGCGATCATGCGGATTCTTGCCGCTGAAGATCCGCCCTCAAGATACTGGCCGAATCCGGCATTGTCCTGTGGCAGAACCCGTGGGGATGCAGCCGGTTCGTGCCGCGCCTCATCGACTGAATGAGCACGGCGTCGCCGCAGGCGCTTGCGTCGTCGAAGCTCAAGGCACGATCGATTACCCTGCTGGTGCTGGCGGAAATAAGCGCGATGAGTCTGTGGTTCGTGTCATCCGCGGTTGTCGGCGACATGACTCGCAGTGTCTCGCTGTCCACCGCTGCCAGTGCCATTCTTTCCTCCAGTGTGCCGGCAGGGTTCGTGGTCGGTGCGCTGGGTTCGGCGTTCATCGGGTTGGCGGATCGTCTTGATCCGCGGCGCGTATTCGCGCTCAGCGTCGTGTTCGCGGCGGTGGCGAATCTTCTGACGCTGTGGGTAAGCGTGGGCAGTGCTTCGGCCGTGATCCTGCGGTTTCTCACCGGCCTTTTCCTGGCAGGTGTGTACCCGGTCGGCATGAAGATCGCGATCGGCTGGGGTACACGTGATCGTGGCTGGCTGGTCGGCCTGGTGGTCGGTGGCCTGACGCTCGGGTCTGCAGCGCCGCACCTGCTGGCCTATCTCGGCGGCGCCAACTGGCAGCTGACCACCGTGCTGGCATCAGGCATCGCCTTGCTGGCGGCCATCATGATCATGCTGACCGGGCTCGGGCCGCATCATGCGATCGCGCCACGCTTCGACCCGGCGACGATCTCACTGGCATGGGCCGATCGGCGTATCAGACGTGCCTACGCGGGTTACCTCGGTCACATGTGGGAACTCTATGCGATGTGGGCGTGGATCGGGGTTGCAGTGACAGCCTCCTATGCCGTCCAGATGGAGCCCGAACGCGCTCGCGCGCTTGGCAAGCTCGTCGCATTCTTCACCATCGCGGGCGGCGCCCTGCTGTGCCCGCTGGCCGGCAAGCTCGCCGATCGTCTCGGCAAGGCGCGCACGACCATCGTGTTCATGGTGCTCAGCGGTGCATCCGCCGTGATCGCGGCAGGTTCGTTCGGCGGCAGCGTTGGAGTGTTCACGCTGGCCGTGCTGCTATGGGGCTTGTCGGTAATTCCCGATTCGGCGCAATTCTCTGCGCTCATCGCCGACTTCGCACCACCCGAGAAGGCCGGTAGCCTGATGACTCTGCAAACGGCCTGCGGCTTCGCTCTGACGATCATCACGGTCCAGGCGACGCCTTGGCTGGCCACGCAGATCGGCTGGCCGGGCGTGTTCCTGGTACTGGCCTGCGGGCCTGCCTTCGGAGTATGGTCCATGTGGGCGTTGCAGGCCGAGGCGCCGGAGAGCGCCGCGTGAACGTGAGCCTTCTCGTATGTACATCCCGACCGCAGTCGTGACCACGGGCGGAAGTGGCCCTGGCAGGTTGGTCACCACCGGGTAAGTCTTGCCAGTCGGATGGCGGCTGTTTTTCATCGAGTGGTAGACTGATTGATGTCATGCCCCGTGACGGGGTATCGCAGTTACCCGAGAGGAAATGAAATGAGTCTGATGAGAACGCTTGGCAAGATCGCCATGGGAGTCGTCGTGGCGAAGGGCATGGGCAAGATGATGAACAATCGCCAGAGCGGGTCCACCGGCAGTGGATCCACCGGTAGTAGCGGTGGCCTTGGTGGCATGCTCGGCAGTGCGCTCGGCGGTGGTCGTTCCAGCGGCGGCAGTGGTGGGCTCGGAGACATGCTCGGCAAGGTGCTGGGTGGTCAGTCCGGTGGCAACTCCGGCAGTGGCGGCCTGGGCAGCATGCTCGGTGGCAAGGGTGGCGGCATGGGCGACCTCGGTGCGTTGCTGGGCGGGCGCAGTGCCGGTGGCACCAAACCCAGCGGCGGCATGGCGGGTGGGCTGGGTGGTCTGCTGGAAAGCCTGGGTGGAGGTGGTACACGGGTCGGTGCGAACCAGACCGAGACGCCACCACCCCGGGGTGGCAGTTTCGGCGACATGCTCAATTCGTCCCTGCGCGATGACGCCATGTCCGAGCCGAAACAGGAAGACGAGGAACATGCCCGGCTGTTGATCACGGCCATGATCAACGCCGCCAAGAGCGACGGGAACATCGATCAGGAAGAGAAGAAGAAGATCGTGGCGCATCTGGACGACGATCTGACCGAGGAAGACAAGCGGTTCGTCCTGCACGAGATGCAGACCCCGCTGGACGCAGATGCCTTCATACAGAGTGTGCCCGCAGGCCGCGCGGAGGAGGTGTACCTGATGTCGCTGATGGCGATCGATCTGGATCATCCGGATGAAGCCAAGTATCTCGACAAGCTACGTTCGGGCCTGAACATGTCCGAAAGCACGGCAGATGCCATTCACGAGAAGTTGGGAGTGCCGACGCTCTACAGCTAGGCGAAATTCCACCGGACGATAGTCGGCGCCGGAGACAGGTCAGGGTCCGGGCAGGTGGTGACGGGCCGGGAGACGGGTCGGGAGACGGGTCGGGAGACGGGCGGGAGACGGGTCGGGAACCGGGCCGAAATACGAGGAAGATTTGAGCGAGGAAGCGGGCGTGAAGACTGGCCAGGGTATCGACCTGTCTTCGGCCCGACGATCGCGCAGGGTCCCGGTGACCTGCGGGCGGATGGTGGCACCTTTGCTCACCGGCGTGCTGTGCCTGGCGGTTCCCGATTACTCCGGTGCCACTGCCGGGCCGATACCTGCATCGATACCCGTACCCTGGCGGGCACCAGCACCAGCACCAGCACCAGCACCAGCACCAGCACCAGCACCAGCACCAGCACCAGCACCAGCACCTGCATCTGCATCTGCATCTGCATCTGCAACTCCACCTGCACCTGCACCTGCACCTGCATCGTCTGCTACAGCTCCGGAAGACGAAGAGGCGGGCAACGGGTTTCCGGCACCCAGAGCAGATTTTCCCGCCTGGCGTGAAGAGGTACGCGGTTATCTCGCGACGCGGATGATGCCGCAACGATCGATGGCCGATCTGGAACTCAACCTGCCGTTCGAGCGCAAGGCAGACCCGTCGGTCGACTTTCGCGGTCGTTTCCTGTTGTTCCACGGCCTGAACGATTCAGCCTACGTCTGGCATGATTTTGCCGAAGCACTGGCAGCTCGTGGCTTCGATGTACGTGCCGTACTTTTCGAGGGCCATGGGTCCACGCCTGAAGACATGCTCACCGTTTCCAGTGACAGCTGGATGCGCGCAGCGCGTCGTCATGCCGACCTTTACTCGGACGTGAACACGCCGCTTTATCTGGGTGGCTTTTCCATGGGGGCGGTGATGGCCACGTTGCTGGCGCTCGAACGCGACGACCTGGCTGGCCTGTTTCTCGTGTCGCCTGCCTACCACAGCCAGCTCAACGGCTATCTGCGGTGGTCTGGCCTGTACAAGATGTTTCGTCCCTGGGTCTTCGGGGGAATGATCCTGGAAGACAACCCGATCAAGTACAACTCCATTCCGGTCAATTCGGGCTGGCAGTTCTATCGCCTGACGCGGCTGTTGAAGCGGCGCTGGGACGATCATCGCATCGATCTGCCGGTGCTGATGGTGGCCACTGAAAACGACTCTGTCGTCGATGTCGATGTGGTGCGGCGGCTGTTCACGGATCGATTCACTGATCCGCGCAAGCACCTGATGCTCTATACCGATCAGCCCGTCGAGCCGCCGCGAAGCGCGGCCGAAGCCGCCGCCGACCCCGTCGTGTCTGCGGTCGAGGTCGATGAACCCGCACCCGTTGCTGCCAGATCCGCGATCGAGCGACGCACGTCGCGCTACCCTCAGCGGCGCATCGTCAGTGCGTCGCATCTGGGCCTGATGTACGAGCCGGCCAATACCCTGTTCGGTGAACGAGGACGAGTGCTTGTGTGCAACGGTAACGAGTACCCGATCTTCATGGCCTGCATGCGCGCGACGGACCATTGGTTCGGTGCCCAGCATGCGGCGTCGCCCGATGGTGTGCCGATGGCACGTGCAACCTACAATCCGGACTTCGCTACCGTTTTGCAACGGTTCGATCGGGTGTTTGCCAGTACGCCGCCAGAGTAGACTTCCTGTCATCGAACTTCCAGTCTGGTACTGAATTCTGATTCTGAGTAGCCGATACATCGGTTAGTCTGTTCGCCCTCCCTGCCCGCACCTGCCCATGCCTTCAAACACTGACCTGATCGCCTGCCCGAGTTGCGACTGGTTGCATGTGCAAAGCGTGCTGGCACCGGGTGAACAGGCGCGATGCAAACGGTGCGGCAGCGTCATGCAGACGCACAAGCTGCATACCGTGGACCGCACTCTGGCAGCCTCGCTGGCAGGCGTCATCCTGCTGCTTGTCAGTCTGACGCTACCTTTTCTGAGCCTGACTCGATCAGGGCTCGAAAGCCATATTTCGGTGCTCGATACGGTAGCGGCTCTGTGGCGAAGCGACATGCGCTGGATGGGCCTGATGACCCTGTCGTTCATCGTGCTCCTGCCCGCCTGCAGGCTGAGCCTGCTGATCTGGGTGACGTGGCGGTTGCGTTGGGGGCGGCAGGTGCGGCCCGGCATGCGAACCGCCTTTCGTTGGGCGCTGCGTATCGAGCCATGGGCCATGGCGGACATCTTCGTGGTGGGTGTGGCCATCTCGCTGGTCAAGATCGGTTCGGTCGCCACCTTGTCCGTGGGGCCGGCGTTCTGGGCGTTGCTGAGTTTCATCCTGGTGAGCGTGCTCATCAGCATCGTGATGTGCCGGGACACGTTGTGGAAAGCACTGACACCGACGGCTTGAGCGCTCGTGAAGCGGGGCTGGTGCGCTGCGCGGTCTGCGGGAGGATAGCGCCGCAGCAACGCGAGCACTGCGCTGCCTGCGGCGCCCGCCTGAGGCTCCGCAAACACCATAGCGTGCAGCGTACCTGGGCGTTCCTGATCGTCGGGATGATGGCGTACGTGCCGGCCAACCTGTGGCCGATCATGCTCACCCGGTCGGTGGAAGGGTCAGCGAGCGACACCATCTTCAGCGGCGTGTTGAAGCTCGTCGGCATGGGTAGCTACTTCGTGGCCGGGGTGATCTTCGTCGCGAGCATCTGCATTCCGATGGCCAAGTTCATCATCGTTGCGGTCCTGGCGCTAACCGTGCAGTGCCGTTGGCGGGTGTCCGGGCATACCGCTCAACGCTTGCACACGGCCATCGAATTCATCGGTCGGTCGCTGGTCGATGATCGATGTGTTCGTGGTAGCCGTGCTCGCGGCCCTGATCCACCTGGGTGCGGTCATCAACGTGCTACCGGGCGAGGGCATAAAGGCGTTTGCCCTGTCGGTGGTCTTTACCATGCTGGCGGCCAACTCCCTCGACTCCCGCATGGTATGGGATCATGCCGACGCTTCGGCTGACAGTGACGCTGACGCCCTCGCTGATGCGGGTAGTGACAGCGATGCTGATTCCGACCCCGATGCCGACAGTGCTATCGATACCAGTACCGACCCCGAAGGAGCCCATGCCCGATGAGCACATACCAGCACCGCAAGGCGGTCGAATGAGCAACAGCCGTCCGGTTCGGCCTACCGTCGAAACCATTCGCGGCCTGCCCCGGCGCCTGTCGCTCGTGTGGATACTGCCGCTGGCCGCCGTGCTGATCGCGCTGGTGGTGCTGTGGCAGGCTTGGTCGGATCGCGGACCGACGGTTTACATCGAGTTCGAGAGCGCCGGTGGTGTCAAGGCGGGCGAGACCACCATTCGTCGCAACGATGTGGTCATCGGGAGGGTGGAGAAAGTGCGGCTGTCCGACAACCTCGACTCCGTCATCGTGGAGGCGCGACTCGACCCGTACGTCGCGCCTTACCTGGATACCGACACCCGCTTCTGGATCGTCAACGCACGCTTCACGACCACTGAGATCTCCGGGCTCGGCACCTTGCTTTCCGGTGCCTTCATCGAGGTGGACTGGGATGACGATCAAGGCGATCTGGAGCAAGAGTTCGTCGGCCTCGAGGAACCGCCGCTGACGCAACGTGGCACGCCGGGGTTACGGGTCACGCTCAATGCGGAGGAGGCGGGGTATATCACGGTCGGTTCGCCGGTGTTCCTGCGCCAGCTCGAAGTGGGAAGAGTGGAACGTCGTCGCCTGTCGAAGGACGGCCAGCAGGTGCTGTTCGACATTTTCATTCAGGCTCCTCACCACAAGCTGGTACGTCCGGAAACGCGGTTCTACACG
>CBDCAW010000045.1:0-4777 GCA_965214025.1 Granulosicoccaceae bacterium | reverse complement strand
GTGCCTAGGGGACTGAGAATCCCCGTGTCGGCACCCTGGGCGGGCCCGTTCGATTCTGTCCCTGGCCACCATCTGGATCAATCGCTTATACCCTCCTTTTTAGCCTCGCGCATCTGCCGTGCGTGAATTTTGCGTGAGTCAGGTAGCGCATCGTGGTCGCTGCAAGGCAATACTTGGTCCGTCGCTGCATGTTACCGGTGGCGGTAGGTCACCGACTTGGATCTGTCTCAGCCCTGTCCGACAGGCACTGATCGATCACATCCCTACTGTTGCTCTGCCACCATCCGGTGGCTGCACCAAAAACGCAGCTCGACATAAAGCCGGAACTCGCATTAGGTTGTGAGCGTCCGGTCGAGAGACACCTTCAGGAGCGAGCTGACCATGACTACCCGGGCAGGCAATGATCAAGCAGCCCACACTGCACAGCCCCTGCATCGAATCACGTGCGATCCGCAAATCTTGGAGGGCAAGGCCTGTATCCGGGGCATGCGCGTCACGGTGGGAATGATCGTTGGCCAGATCGGTGCCGGACGCACCATCGAGAACGTCCTGGATGATTTCCCCTACCTTGAGTGCGAAGATGTCCTTGAGGCTCTTCAGTACGCTGCCTGGTTTTCGCAGGAACGGGAGATCATGCTGGCGACAGGATGAAGATTCTGATCGATATGAATCTGTCTGTCGCCGCGCTGGAAGTCAACGCTTGCGAGCGCGGCCGACGAGGTAGTTCACCGGTCGGAGGTTGGTGACCACAGCGCTGCCGATTCTCTGCTCGCAAACTACGCGCTGTCGAACGGGCTGGTTGTACTGACGCAGTATCTGGATTTCGGCGCCTTGCTTGCAGCCTCTGGCGAATCGGGGCCAAGTGTGGTGCAGATTCGCACTGGCGACACGTCGCCCGAGAGTATCGGACAACAGATCGTTTCCGCCCTGCGTGCACCCAGCCAGGTAGTGTTCAGCATACGGGTGACGGGTTTGCCGTTATAGGTGAATACATGCACAAGATGGATGCCCCGCTGCCGTTCCACCACGTATAGCGCGATGCGGTTCAGCACAACAAGCCGGTCGTCGCCGCTCCGTTCTTCACGTGATCACCGGGAATAATGAAGACTGCCGTGCGAGCTGCGGCACGTCGATCTTCCAGTCCCACTGCAGACTGGAGATCTCGCCATCGCGGCAGCCGGTATTCACCGCGAACAGCGCCATGCCGGCGAGCTGCGTCGGCAAGCCCGCTCGCTGATCGAACTGCTGGTTGCCTACCTCAGAGAACTTGACGATACGGTCACCATCATCGCCACTGGCCACTCACTCGGTGGCGGCATTGCCCAGCACGTGACCTTCAGCTCTCAAGCCATCGATCTGGTGCATGCGTTCGCACCGTCGCCGGTCAATGGCCTGAGCAGTATCGAGCCGAAGATCAGCGACCGAAACCGACGAGGTAAGCTCATCGTGCGCTCGTTCGAGCATGGCGAGATCTTCGCCTATCTACGGTTCCTGCTGCGTCGGCTGGTCAGCCTGCGGGAGAGCGATCCAACGGCCATTGAATTACGCTTCAATTGTTCCAGCCTGCTTGCCGATTCCGAGCATTCCATGGAACACATGGCAGTTTATCTGCGTGAACGCTTTCTCGAGGCAGCGGCGTTGGATGATGGACCCACGCAATACCGCGAGGCAGCAGCGAATATCAGACCAGTTCTAACTACAGCACTCTGCTCCCGAGTGATGATAGAGGTGTGCTCGCACGATGACTGTCTGGCAGGGTAATGCTCGGAAAGATTGCAGTCCTGAAGGCAGCCATCCGTAGCGCCGCATACTATGGAATTATGGATCTTTTATCATGAAGCTGTTGTTCCATGAGAGATCAGTTGTCGTCAACCAGCCTTGAAATGCACATTCTGGAACGCTGCGGCGTACCGGGAATCTCTACAAGCCGACACCAGCCGTTGCTTTTCGTGCTTGTCTGCGTGGCATCGAGCGCTCTCGCCCTGTGGTCGGGCAATACCCTGGCGCAAGCCGATCCCGACTGCCTCGTCGCCATTGATTCCCTGCCAGACGATCAGGCACCGCGTCCAGTCGCTGCGTTGCCCAAACCGCTGCTTGGCGATAGCGTCGTGGATACCTCGCACGGTAGCTGTATCCAGCGCCTGACCGACCACGAAGCGTCCGGTGCCGGGCAGTTCGCCAAGACGATCTACTCGCGCAGCCAGGCTTTTTCGGCCGACGGATCGCGCGTTCTGGTGTACTTCCAGAATGGCACCTGGCGCACCGTCGACCCTGACACCTCGCAGGATCTCGGCCAGGTACCGGGCATCACCGGTGCGGGCGCCGAGCCGCAATGGGATCCGGATGATCCGGACGTTCTCTACTTTCTCGAAGACGGCGGTGGGCCGACCCTGCGAAGCGTGAACGTGAGCACAGGCGGCATCGATGAAGTGGCTGATTTCACCGGTAGAGCTGAACTGGAGAACGTGACATCGGTTAGCACCGGCAGCTCGGGCTCGCCGTCCGCCGACGGACGTTGGTGGGCCTTCGTCGCTCGCAACGGATCCGACCCGATCGGCATCTTCGTCTGGGATCGGAACTTCGACCAGATCACCGCGTGGCGCAACCTGGATGACTTCGCCGGTGAGATCGATTCGGTGTCCATGTCGCCAAGCGGACGGCATGTGGTGGCTGCACTGTCCGCACCCACCGGCGTGCTGGCCTGGGGGCGTGATCTGTCCGGTCCAGGCGCACAGCTCAATACCAGCGCGGAGCACAGCGATCTTGCGCGTCTCCCTGACAACCGCGATGCCTATGTATCCATCGACTTCGATGCCAGCGGGCAAGTGTTCTACGTAGACCTCGACGCGGCACTCGCGGCGCCGGAAGAATTCGGCGCCGGGCGTGTCGAGCTGTTCTCGGTATATCCAGGCGGGTCCATCAACTCCATTCACTTCTCGGGTAAGGCTTTCAACCGTCCAGGCTGGGCGCTGGTGTCGACTTACAATCCGCGGCAGGTCGATAATGCCGCTTCACCACCTTGGCTGTATGCGCGTCTGGTAGCGATCGAACTTGCGCCAGGCGGACGCACCATCGGTATCGCTCACAATCGAGTCCGGCCGTTGCGCTCCGATGAAGACAAGATCTACTTCGCCGAGCCGCATGCATCGGTCAATCGCGATTTCACATCGGTCGTCTGGAACTCTAACTGGGAGGCGGACGACGCGCTCGACGTGGACGTGTATGCCGTACCGGGAATCGACTGGAGCGAAGGCTCTGCGGGTGGCCCGTGTGCAGTTGCCGATAACGACCTGCGGCGCTCCGTGCCGCCTGATCAATGGACCATGCTCGGCTTGCCGTGCACGGTACCGCCAGGTGCGAATGTCGAGTCCCTCTTTGGAGACGATGTCGACGGCACTTACGGCACCGACTGGGTCATGTTCCGCTTTGACGTTATGAGCAGTTCCTACATCGAACTCGAGGCCAGGGCAGAGCCACCGGTTCCCGGCGAAGGTTTCTGGTTCATTCACTCGAACGATGGCATACGCACACTGGATCTGCCCGGCGGCAGCGTCAGAGCACCCTCATCGAACGATGGCCGGGCCTGCGCCAGTGCTGGCGGCTGTGCGGTGATCGACCTGGCCGGGCGCACATCGCCGGGATGGGTGCTGGCAGGCTCTCCCGTCAACCGTTCGGTGAGCGCGCGGGACATTCGCGTGACCACGTCGGCAGATGCCTGTGCAGGTACCGACGGTTGCACTTTGGCCGAGGCGATGAACGAGACGAGCGGTCCGCTGGCCACCACACCCTACCTACTCGACAGCGAGCTCTCGGACAGTGGCTATTCACCAGTCACGGACAACTCGACACTGAACCCGTGGGACGGACTGTGGGTCGCTATCGGTGAGTCGGGCCTGCAACTCGAACCGGCGATTCGAGTGCCATTTGATCCGTGAAGGGCATCCGATACTCGGCGCGGCGCTCCTTGAACATTGTCGTCGGAAAGGCATTCATGCCCTCTTGGAAATAACAAGCCCTGCGCCTGAACAGCGCCGCTACGGCAAAGCGGGGCACCGCAGCAGCTTCGATGGGCCGGGCCTCAACACGACGCCACTTGGCAGACCAGCCAGAGTTCTGGCTGGCCAGTGTTGACCGGCCAACACTCCTGGCACCGCGAACCATCGGTGTAATTACTGACTGATTGTGTCCGGGTGTTACACCGGCGAGTTTCAGCGCCATGGCATCATTTTCCTCTTTCACACGAAGCAGGGCAGACAGCGATGCCAAGCAATGAAGCAACTCGACCCGAGGCCTACTGAGACGGTTTTGCAAGCGTGGTTCACAAGACAAGCATGCACCACAGAAACGACGTCGACAACGCGATCGTCACATGTTGTTGGCAGTCAGTCTCTCCGGTTTACTGCTGGGATCCGCAGGCACTGCGGTGTCAGGTGAGCTGAGCGAAATCATCCCCCGGGGCGCGATTGATGCTCCGCCAGTGGACAGTAGCCTGCCGCGCATCGATGCCACCTGTCGCATTGCGGTCTATTCCACCAACGGCGATCAAAAAGGCGATGCCGCCGTGGTGGTCAAGGACTGGATGAGTGACTCGGTCGAAAGCCTCAGGCCAGCGCAGAACGGGGAAATCAGCAGTTACAAGACTGCAGATGTCAGCCTCGGCGGGCGTCTTGTGATGATCGTGACCGAAGACAACCGCCTCTTTCTCCATGACTGGGAGTCCGGTGACTTGCAAACGCTAATACCGGATGCGGGTGCAGCCCAGGGTTACGAAATAATG
>CBDCAW010000044.1:0-45612 GCA_965214025.1 Granulosicoccaceae bacterium | reverse complement strand
CTCAGCGTCTGGGTATCGGTCAGCGTCCCGTCGCTAACCGTAACCTCTACCTCGTAGCTGTCTTTCGTTTCATGGTCCGGGGTAGAGATAAACGTCAGTACGCCACTGCTTGCATTGATCGCGAAGGAAGTCTGATCCGCTCCGCCGGTGAGGTTATAGCTTTGGGTGGCTCCATCGTCGACGTCGGTGGCCGTTACTGTGGTCACTACACTCTGGTTCTCGTTGACCAAGACCGTGGCGGTCGCCCCGCCGCCATTACTCGTGATCACCGGGGCCTCGTTGACGTCGGCCACCGACACGTTCAGCGTCTGGGTGTCGGTCAGCGATCCGTCGCTGACCGATACCTCTACTTCGTAGTTATCCTTCGTCTCGTGGTCCGGTGCTGCCACGAACGTTAGTACGCCATTACCCGCATCGATCGCGAACGAGGTCTGATCTGCCCCGCCGGTGAGACTGTAGGTTTGTGTCGCGCCATCGTCCTCGTCGGTGGCCGTGACAGTGGTCACCGCACTCTGGTTCTCATCGACCAAGACCGTAGCAGTCGCCCCTCCGCCATTACTCGTGATCACCGGAGCCTCGTTAACGTCAGCTACCGACACGCTCAGCGTCTGGGTGTCGGTCAATGTCCCGTCACTGACGGTGACCTCTACCTCGTAGCTGTCCTTCGTCTCGTGGTCCGGTGCTGCCACGAACGTCAGTACGCCACTGCTTGCATTGATCGCGAAGGAAGTCTGATCCGCTCCGCCGGTGAGGTTATAGCTTTGGGTGGCTCCATCGTCGACGTCGGTGGCCGTGACAGTGGTCACCGCACTCTGGTTCTCATCGACCGAGACAGTAGCAGTCGCCCCGCCGCCATTACTCGTGATCACCGGTGCCTCGTTGACGTCGGCCACCGTGACGCTCAGCGTCTGGGTGTCGGTCAGCGATCCGTCGCTGACGGTGACCTCCACTTCGTAGTTGTCCTTTGTCTCGTGGTCCGGCGCTGCCAGGAACGTCAGCACGCCACTGCTTGCATTGATTGCGAAAAAACCCGCGTCCGCCCCGCCGCTCACCGAGTAGGTTTGTGTCGCTCCGCCATCGACGTCGGTGGCCGTCACGGTCGTCACCGCACTCTGGTTCTCGTCGACCGAGACCGTGGCGGTCGCCCCGCCGCCATTGCTGGTGATTACCGGTGCCTCGTTGACGTCGTCGACTGTCACGCTCAGTGTCTGGGTGTCGGTAGCGCCGGCACCGTCGGCAACCTGGACGATCAGTTCGTAGAGGTTGTTCCCATCGACGTCAGCAGGGCCCTCGAAGTCTGGAGCGGCGTCGAAGCTCAGCACGCCGCTGGTGGGGGTTGATGGAAAACAGCGCCGCATCAGCCCAACCCGCTATCGAGTAGGTGGCCGAGTCGCCGGTATCCGGATCGGTGCTCGTCACGGTCAGCACCGCGGTAGTGTTCTCGGCCACCAATGCACTGGCCGCCGAGGTGATGACCGGGGTATCGTTGATCTGCGTGATCGTCACCCTCGTGCCACTCGTCGCCGTCTGCGGTCCACCGACCCCCTGCGCGCCCGAGTTCCCGTCGTCGAGTAACCACTCGAGCTGCACCGACGCCGGCGGGGATACGCTGGCGTTCGCGTAGGTGATCTGCTGCACCACGTTCTCGACATCGGCCGTCGTCGGGATCTCACCACCCGCATCCGTAAACCTCACCACCAGCTCCCCGGCGGTACTGCCCGTGTCGAAGACCGCCACGATCTGACTGTTCTTGATCAGGTTCCCACCGACCAGCGTCAGGCCATTGCCATCGACGAAACCGAACACGTCCTCGGCGTTGGCCGCCCCGGTGCGCATGAGGCTCACCTCGGCCCCGGCATAGTTCCCGTTGCCGCCCTCGAGCGCGTCTAGCTCGACGTCGGAGACGTCGACATCCGCGTCGAGCACCACCGCCGGCCCTCCCTCGACGAACGTGGGGTTGGCATCGAGCGTGCTCGGGTTGTTCTCGTACCAGACGATCCGGTGGTCGCCGACCGAGGCCGAAAGCACGTCCACATCACCATCGCCGTCCACGTCCGCCGTCGTCACCGAATGCGCCTCATCGGCATCGGCGGCGATGTCGTGGGTGGTGAAGCTCTCGCTGCCGTCGTTCTCGTACCAGACGATGCGGTCGTCCTGCTCCGAAGCCGAGAGTACGTCCACGTCGCCGTCGCCGTCCACGTCCGCTGTCGTCACCGATCGTGCCCCCTCGGCGTCGGTGGCGATGTCATGGGCGGTGAAGTTCTCGCTGTCGTCGTTCTCGTACCAGACGATACGGTCGTCGCGTGTGGAGGCCGAGAGCACGTCCACGTCGCCGTCGCCGTCCACATCCGCCGTCACCACGAAAACGGCCCCGTCGGCGTCGGTGGCGATGTCATGGGCGGTGAAGTTCTCGCTGCCGTCGTTCTCGTACCAGACGATCCGGTCGTCCAGCTCCGAAGCCGAGAGCACATCCACATCGCCATCGCCGTCCACGTCCGCCGTCGTCACCGAAGCGGCTCCATTGGCGTCAGTGGCGATGTCGTGGGCGGTGAAGTTCCCGCTGCCGTCGTTCTCGTACCAGACGACCCGGTCGTCGTCGAAAGAGGCCGAGAGCACGTCCACGTCGCCGTCACCGTCCACGTCCGCTGTCGTCACCGATAGCGCCGAATCGGCGTCGGTGGCAATGTCGTGGGCGGTGAAGCTCTCGCTACCGTCGTTCTCATACCAGACGATCCGGTCGCCCAGCTCCGAAGCCGAGAGCACGTCCAACTTGCCGTCGCCGTTCACGTCTGCCGTCGTGACCGATCGCGGAAAATTGGCGTCGGTATCGATGGGATGGATGGTGAAGCTCTCGCCACCGTCGTTCTCGTACCAGGTGATCCAGTCGTCGAGAAATGAGGCTGAGAGCACGTCCAGTTCACCGTCGCTGTTCACGTCCGCCGTCGTCACCGAAACGGCCCCGTAGGCGTCAATGGCGATGTCGTGCGACGTGAACGCCGACATGCCCGCGGCGTGGAAATTCGGAGCCTGGTTGATTTCCTGCGCCACCACGTTCGCCGAGAACTCTGACGTGCTGCCAGGCTTACCACCGTCGTCCAGCGCGGTCGACGTTGCGCTGACGAACTCCCCGTCCGCGAGGGTCGCCGACATCGAATCATCGAACGAGGCCACCCCGGAGATGTCGGTGCTCACGAGCGCGAAGCCGAGGTAGCGATCCGCCTCGCCGCGTCCGGAGGGGTCAGCCGAGCCCGAGCCGAAGAACTCCACGCGGAAGTCCGTGTTCGGGGTCGAGTCTACCGTCCCGGCGATCTCGATACTTCCCACCCGGTCGGTCCCGGCGCGTGAGAGCGTCGGACTGTTCTGCAGATCGTTCGCGCCTGCGTCCGCGTCGCCTGGATCGTTCGCATCCGTCCCGGTGGTACCGAGATCGATGCCGAGCCCGGTGTTCACCGCGATGGAATTACCGAGGAAGGCGTTACCTGTCGAGGTGGTGTCCGCCACCGCGATGCCGGCCGCCCCATTCGCGCGGATGACGTTGGCAGATGCCGCCGTCGTGCCGCCGATAATCGTGGCGGTGGCGCCACCGGCGATCATCACACCGTCGCGCAGGTTTCCGAAGTTGCGCGTACCGCTCGCGTCGAGCCCGATGTAGTTGCCTTGCAGCAAGGTGTCGGCGGTGCCCGCACCGGTCACGTGCACACCGTGAAAAAAGTTTGCGGAGATGACGTTCCGCGCGTTTGCGTACGTGCCGCCGATCGTGGTATTCGAGGCACCGCCATCGATGCGCACGCCGGACTCACCGTTGCTCAACGTGCCGTCACCGAGCTTGTTCAGGCCGATATGGTTGCCCAGCAGACGCGTGCCGTCGGTGCCACTGCCCGACACCCTGACGCCGTCACCGCCGAAACTTCCGGCAACGATGTTGTGCTCCTCCGCACTCGCGTCTCCACCGATGAGGGTGTCGCTCGCTCCGCCTTCGACGACGATACCGCGGGTGTTGCCGAGAGCCACGTCTCCCGACAGCGTCAGACCGATCAGGTTGCCCTGCACGACATTTCCGTCGGTGTCAGCACCGAGGATCGACACGCCGCTTCCCCCGTTCCCCGAGATCAGGTTGCCCTTCGCCCCCGCGCTGCCGACGAAACCGGCTCCGCCGATGCGGTTGTTCGCCGAGCCGTTCTCGACATGGACGCCGCCGCCGGTGTTGGCGATCGACTTGAGGCCGTCCTTGTCGGTCCCGATGTAGTTGCCCTGGATGTCGTTGTTCGACGCATCGCTGAGGCGAATGCCCTCGACGTTGCCTGAGATGACGTTACCGCTGCCGACCCCACCGATGGTGTTATCACGTGCACCGTCGCCGAGAAGCACACCGAAGCCGTTCGCAACGGCCGCATCTGCGATGGCATCGGTACCGATGTAGTTGCTCTGGACAGTGCCACCTGTCGCCTCGGTGGACAGGTAGACGCCTGTGTAGTCGTTGCCCGAGATCACATTAGTCCCGCCACCGTTCGTGCCGCCGATCCGAAAGTTGAACGATTCCTCGACGTAGATGCCGATGTCGTTCCCAAGCGCGTTCACACCATCGGTGCCGATGTAGTTCGACTCGATCTCGATGTCGTTCGTGTCGAACAGGACGATGCCGTCGGCGGAAAAGTCCACGATCATCAGACCGCGAATGGCACTGCCGGCGCTGCCGTTGGCGAGTATGAGTCCGTCCATACCGCTGGTCGGGCCGAGGTCGCCGTCGAGGACGACGCCCGGCTTACCGGAGTTGTCGGCGTGAGTCAGCGCGTTTATGACGATCTCGCTCTCGATCGCGGGCAGCTCGGTCGTCAGCTCTATGGTACCGACGCGGTCGAACAGGATCGTGTCCGCGGCACCATTCGAATTCGCCAGGTTGATCGCCTCGCGCAGCGAGCCGCTGCCATCGTTGTTGTAGTTCATGACGGTATAGATATCGAGGGTCGCGTCGTAGTTCGCCCTGAGCGCCGCGCTGAGCGGCATCTCACGGCCCACCTCGCCGCGCGCGTACTCGAGCTGCCAGTCTCCGCCGCGCGCGAGCGCGCCGGTCGTGTCGGTGGAAGCGGCGACATCGGTGCCGGTGAGGCGCGCCAGCGTGTCCACGAAGCTCCTCCCCTCGGCGGTGGCAGCGACGTCGCAGCCGTACAACAGCATGTCGGCCCCATCGGCGAACGCATCGCGCCAGCCGGCGATCTGCTCGGCGTGCGCCAGCAGATCGAGCGTCGTCACCCGCTCCCCGCCAAGCTCGAGCGTGCCTTCCGCGCCGTGGGAGATCAGGTGCACCGCACTCAGTCCGGTCTGGCCGGCCAGGATCTCGCCGAGGCGACCGAGCGCGTCCTCCCCTGCCTCGAGCACCACCACGTGCGGGCCCGCTTCACCGTGGCGTGTCAGGCCGGTGAGCAGTACGTCCAGATCGGGCACTCCGGCGTCTATGATGACGAGCTCGCGCGGGCTCAGCGCCGCCTCGGACGCATAGACTTCAGTGCCGTCGACTCCCGAGACCGACGCGACCAGCTGTGCCGCCTCGGGCACGCCCGGCGCCAGTGCCGAGAACGGCGTGTCGGCGGAGAACAGAACCCGTGTCTCGAGCGTCTCGAGACGGAACTCGGGTGGCAGGCGGGCTCTGGCGAGCCGTCGAGCCATCAGTGCTGGGAGCGCTGCTGCGCTTTGGGCAGCGCCGCGGCGTCCAGCTTACGGCCGCCACCACCGCCGGTCACCGCGTCGCCACTCGCGCCCACCCGACCGACGGCGGCGGCGATTGCCGGAGCTGCCTCGAAAGCGATACGGCAGCGTTGCCCGCCTGCGATCGCGAAGTCCGCGTTCGCAAGTGTCAGCTGCGCTCCAAACGTGCCGCTTTGCGCATCGAGCATCGGGTCGACGACATCGATGGTCGTGACGAGCGGTGGGCCGTCGCGGAACTCGGGATAGACGCGGGCACCACGCCCCGGCTCGAGCGTACCGAACAACCGGCCTGGCAGCACCACCTCGACCCGCAGCGGATCGAGTCTGGCGATGCGTGCGACGGGGTTGTCGCGCACCAGCTCGCCGACGTCGACCAGGTGCTCGAGGACGACGCCATCCACCGGGCTCAGGAGCGTGCGTCGCTCGAGCTCGCGACGCATGCGCTGCACGTCGAGCAGCATCAGGCGCTGGGTTTCGATCGCCTGTACCACCTTGG
This sequence comes from Granulosicoccaceae bacterium, assembly GCA_965214025.1. Classification (GTDB taxonomy): domain Bacteria; phylum Pseudomonadota; class Gammaproteobacteria; order Granulosicoccales; family Granulosicoccaceae; genus Granulosicoccus. Next base: position 39,413 of record CBDCAW010000044.1, on the reverse strand, counting down.
CAGCCGCGATCTGCCGCCGAGCAGACGCCTCGTCGAGCTGCTGCTCAGGGGCGAGCTGCCGATCGTGCATTTCCTCGATGCGGGCGAAGTCCAGTTTGGCGAGTGCGAACTCGGCCTCGCGCGCCTGAACCTCGCTCGTCATCTCCGCACGCGCCTCGGCTTGCTCGAGCACCGCCGCCTCGACGCTCGACTCGAGTTCGACGATTGGCTGGCCACGCGTTACCGACTCGCCGCGGGCGACAAGACGTCGCGCGACGACGCCCTGCAATGAACTGCCGAGTTCGATCAGCGACGTCGGTTCGATCAGACAGTCGAACGCATCATCCGGCACCTCACTCGACGCCGGAGCTGACCGAGAGGCAGCGATCGCGGTCGCCGACTCTTCCTGTACATCACCGACGGCAGGCGACGACCCCAACGTGGCGGCCACCCAGAGGGGTACGATGAGCAGGGAGGCGGCGGAAAAGTGTCCGTTCATCCGGGATGATCCAGTGTGCCGCCGAGTGCGACGTGGTGAGAGAGCTGCTTGAACGCATCGAGCGCGGCACGGCGCTCACGGAGGTGGCGGCGTTCGACGCGTCGCTGGCCCAACCGAACGAGCATCAACGCCGCTGCGCGAGCCGGTGGTGCCAGGCAACGCGTCGCGCTCGTCTCCCCGCGCTGCGAGCGCGCGAGCAGACGGCGTGCGAGTGCGAGCGGCGCGTCGGGCAGCGCCGCGCTCAGCTCCGAGTCGTCGAGGCTGGTGATCCGTCGGAACGAGCCGGGCTCACCCTGACGAGCGGCGCGTCCCGCCAGCTGGCGGTCGATGCGACGCGCGTCGTTGAACGCGAGCGAGACAATGTGCAGGCCGCCGCGTTCGGCCACGCCCGCGCCCAGCGGAATATCGGTGCCTCGACCGGCCATGTTCGTTGCGACCGTGACCTGCCGGGCGCTGCCGGCGACAGCGACAGTCGCCGCCTCATCGCGGTTCTGGCTGGCATTCAGTACACGGTGCGGGATGTCGTAGGCGGCCAGTGTCGCGGCCACCCCGCTCGACTGCTCGACGCTGCGCGTGCCGACGAGCACCGGGCGCCCCGCATCCCGACAGCGGCGCACCTCCGCAACCAGCGCCTGGAGCTGCGCGGCACGCGTGGCGAAGACCAGCGGTGGCCACTCACGCCGCCGCGATGGCCGCTCGGGCGGTACCCGCCGGACGCTTGCGCGGTAAACGCACGCGAGCTCGTCACGCACTTCTGCAAGCGTGCCGCTGGTGCCGACCAGACGCAGGTAGCGCCCGCAGAAACGCTGGAACGGTACGGCGGCGACGACGTCACTGTCAGGCGTCGTCGGGCAGCGCTCCTTGAGCTCGAGCAGACGCTGCAAACCGTGCTGCAGGCGCCGATCGGGCAACGTGCGACCGCTCTGCTCGTCGACGAGCTCGACCCGGCCCGCCTGCACGACGTAGTCCCGATCGCGGCGAAAGACGTGCAGCGCCATGAGCGCCTGACGTACCCGCTCGTCGCGGTAGCGCGTAGCCCGCCAGGTGCCCGTGAAACGCTCGGCGAGCTGCTCGAGCGTGCGCTGCCCGTCGTTCGTCAGCTGTATATCACGCCGCGATCGTACCACTCGGAAGTCAGCACCCTCGGCGAGTCGCTCAGCCAACCCCAGCGCGACGATGAACTCGACATCGGACTCCGCTGCCTCGGCACGCTCGGTGGCCAGCACCAGCGGCGTGCGCGCCTCATCGATCAGAAGGCTGTCGGCCTCGTCGACGATCGCGAGGCACAGACCCCGCAGCAACGGTGTCGCTCGGCGATCGGTACCGGGACGGGTCAGTGAGCCGAGGCGCGCGACCAGACCGGCGGCGTCGGCACCGCCGGCGAGCGCATCGCGCAGCCAGTCAAACGCGACCTGCTTTCCGGTCGTGTGCACGATGTTGCAGGCGTAGGCCACCCTGCGTGCGTCAGCATTCATCGTCGGTAGCGCGCAGGCACCCGACAGGCCCAGTCCAGCGTAGAACGGGGCGAGGTCTCCCGCGTCGCGCTCGGCAAGGTAATCGTTGGCAGTCAGCACGTGCACCGGCGTCCCGTCGAGCGCGGCCACGGATGCGGCGAGTGCGACTGCCAGCGTTTTCCCCTCCCCGGTCGGCATCTCCACGAACCGCCCGTGCAGCAGCGCAAGGGCTGCCATGTGCTGGCCCGCGTGCGGCACCAGCCCGAGCGTGCGCTCGGCAGCAAGCGCGGCGTGGGCGAGCCCTTCGACCAGCGTGCCTTCGTCATGTCCGTGCAGTGAGAGGCGTGCGCGCAGGGCTGCGAGCTCCGCCGCCAGCGCGTCGGGCTCCTGACTGGCGAGCACGGACACCCGGGTCACGAGCGCCGCGACCTGCCGTTTCACAGCGAACGCGGCGCGCGTGCCATCCACGCGGGCAAGCACCCGAATCGCAAGCCGATCGAGTACGGTGCGTGTGGGACGCCCCGTGCGCCGAGCAGGCGTAGCACCATGCCGAAGGCCCGGACGGCAGGGCAGCGGTACCGTCGTCGGAAGGACGCCGGTGTGCACCGAACGGCGGGCGGCAAGGCCCCTCATGCGCGACCTCGCTCGTCGAAGGCACGTCGCACCGCCTCGATCAGACGCCCGGCGAGCGGCGTCGGCGGGTGTACGAAGCGCACGCCCACGTGCTCGCCGATGGGGGCTGCGGCCAGTGCGTCGGGCCACGCGAGCTCGATGTCGACGACCGGATCGAGCAGCTGACTTCCGTCACCGTTCGGGTCGATTGCGTGCTCGCCACCGCCGGCTGCGCTCAACGCTGCGCTCGGCACCTCACGGGTCGCCCGCGGTGTGCGCCTGAGAATCGATGAGCGATGCACTTCCGAGGCTCCATCGCCCGCTGCCACGCGGATCTCGATGCGGCTCGATCCGGCGTCCAGCCGAACAGCCGCACGTTCACCCAGCGCGACACGGACCGTGCGGCGGTGCGGCGGTACGACATAACCGGCGATCTCTCCGCGCTCGAGCGCACGCCCCTCGAGCGTGCTCGTACCGCGCGTGTCGAAATGCCCGCCGAGCGCGGCGACATGCACGCCGGAAGCGAGGCGCTCGCGCACATCGACCAGCGCGAGGCGGGCTGCCTTGCGCTCGGGCTGCAGACGCCCGTAGGCGGGCGGATCGGTAACGGCGAGACCGCCGATTCGTGCGTCGAGCTCGTCGAGACGGGCCTGGAGCTCGCGCTCTGCAAGAGCGAGCTCCGGGTCGGAACATTCGAACAGCAGGTCGCCTTTCTTCACATCGCGTCCGGGCGCGACGGGTGCGTTCTCGATCTCACACCCGCTCGCCGCCCGCACGACGGCTTCGTCGGGCAGCCACACCACGCCGCGCGTGACACTTGCCTGTGGCAGTGGCAGCCACGCTACGAACGCGACGAGCACCATCGGCACGAACGCGAGCAGTGCGAGCGGTCGGGCGTCGTGCAGGGTCGGATCGCGCCGCACGACAGCGAGCCCGCGGGCAAGGGGCAGCAGCACCGACGTGATGACTGCGAAAGCTGCGAGCGCGAGCCCGAACGCGAGAAAGCGCCCGCTCAGCCACCATGCGATCACCAGCATCAACACGGTGCGGTAACCGGCCGAGGCCACACCGTAGCCGAGTAACCAGAGCCGCTCGCGCCGATCCTCCACGCGCGGCGTGACGTCCGGCTCACCGACGAGCGCACGGCGCAGCGCCCCGAGCACCGCCCGGCGCGAGCGGGCAGCGAGGTTGGGAATCTCGAGCCAGTCGGCGAGCAGGTAGTAGCCGTCGAAACGAAGCAGCGGGTTGCCGTTCACCAGCAGCGTCGACATACCGCCGCTCAGCAGCAGCACCAGGCCGATATCTCGGAGCAGGCCGGCGGCACTGACCCAGAGCAATGCACCGATGGCGGCGAACGCGAGTTCCACGAGAATGCCGGCGGCGCTGACCAGCATGCGCTCCTTCTTGTCCGGAAACGCGGCACTGGCACTCGCATCGACGTACGGCAGCGGAATCAGCACCATCAGCGCGATGCCGGTCTCGTGCACGTCGCCCCCCGCGCGCTTGATCGCGAGCGCATGGCCGAGCTCGTGCAAGAGCTTCAGCGGCGGGTAGACGATCGCGAACAGGAGCGCGGTGCGGGAGGAGAACAGCGCGGGGTCGGCAAGCGCACGTGAGAGTTCTGCGCCGTGGGCGATCAGTGCGAGCGCGGCGGCGACGAGCAGCGCGAGCCACAGGAGCAATGCGGTGCGCGAGAACAGCGCGTGCGCGAGCGGCGTCAGCTGTGTCAGCCACTTGTTCGGATCGTGCAGTGCGAAGCGCAGGTACAGCGGGTTGGTGCGCCGCTCGCGCTGCTCGCGGGCACGACGCTTCTCGCGTCGCTCGAACAGCTGCTCGGTCGCGACCCGTCGATCGACGACGAGCAGCTCCGCCGCATGCAGCTCGGCGAGCAGGCTCGTCAGTGCGTCCTGGGTCGGTGCGTCGGCGTCGTGCTCGAGCAGCGCCTGCTCCCACAGTTCGCCAACGCTGAGCTTGCCGTCGAGCCGTGCAACGAGCTCGAAGCTTGCGGTATCGAGCCGATGGAAGACGTTCGTCGCACGTCGTTGCAACACGTGACAGGCACGATTGCGGTAGACATGCCGGGTGACGACGACGTCGGTGGCGAGGCGTGGACGCACGTCGCGCACACGATGCCAGTGTGCGCTGAACAATGGGCCCGCACTCATCCGAGGAACCGCCAGCGGAGTTCGGCGAGTCGTTCGAGAATCGGGCTTGCGAGCCACCCCAGAACGCTCGTGTTGCCCACCGCCAGGCGCGCAAGCCCGCGCTCTCCGGGATGCAGCAGGTGCGCCTCGTCGGCGACCAGGTCCGCCCGCACCCGAAATCGATTCATCCCGTCCCCGCTCTCGGCAACGGGATGGATCGTGCGCACGGTGAACGCGAGGGGTTCACCAGAGCGCCCCTCCAGCTTCAGCTGACCCATCTGGCCCTCGCGCACGTCGCGAATGTCAGCGGCATCGACCAGCAGGTGTGCCTCGTAACCGTCGCCCGGCACGATCTCGAACAGCGTGTCGCCGCGCGTGACCGGTGCGCCGACGGCGTCGAGCGGGTTGCCGCTGGCGATGAGGCCGGCGATCGGCGCCCGCAGCTCGCCGCGCTCGAACCGGTGCTCGATGAGCGCCCGCTGCGCTCTCTCCTGCTCGAGCCGGGCCTGCGCGATGGCGCTGGCCTGGCGATCGTGGTTCGCCATGGCCGCCCGCAGATCCGCCGCCGCACTCGCCCACTCGCCTTCTTCGCGTGCGGCCTCCAGCTCGAGCTCACGCCGATCGAGCCGAGCGAGCAGCTGCCCGGGCACCACGCGTTCACCGGCGGCGACCAGCACCTCATCGACGAACCCCGCCACCGGTGCGGTCACCAACCGTCGCTCGCGTGGCACGAGTTCTGTCGCGGCACGGACGTCGCGCTGAACAGGCACCAGCAACCCGAGCATGACAGCCGTGAGCGCGATGCCGAGTGCCAGACGCGCCCCCAGGCGCTCGGCACCGAGTCGGCGCTCGAGCACCGTACGAAGGTCGCGTCGGAGTCGCTCACCGGCGCCGCGCTCGGCTTCACACCGGATCGCGAGTAGCGGCGCGGTTACCAGCGCAACGCGCTCGAGAAGATCGATGGTTACCGGCTTGAACACCCGTCCATCGTCGCGCTCGAGCAGCAGCGCCCCGACCAGTGCCTCTCCTCGGTAGAGCGGCACGCTCACCACGCAGGTTCCAGTTCGTGCGGCCAGAAGTGCGCGGTGAGCGGTGAAGGCACCCGGCGAGGCATCGTCCGTCGGGTAGCACACCGTGCATTCAAGTGCCGCGGCCTCCTCCATCGCATCGAGCAAGAGCCGCACCTCGGTCGACCCCGCATCGAAGTGGGTGCGCTGGGCGATTGCACCGACACCGAGTACGTCATTGCCGTCGACGAGCGCGAGGACCGCCCGCGTTGCGCCAAAGCGCTGCTGGAGGGCTCCCGCAAACCCGTCCAGCGCACTCTGCAGTGTCGGCTCGTCAAGGAGCTCGGCGATCAGCGCGAGCACACCGGCCTGCCGCACTACCAGGCGCTCTGCGCGGCGTGCGCGCAACGCCTCGTCGGACGGCTCGCGCTCGTGTGCGCCGGGTACGGGGCACGGCACGGCAGACGAGCCGTACCGGGGTGTACCGTTCAGCTCATGCCTTTCGGGAATCGCGTTCATCAGCGGCAACCGTCATGACAAGACTCTGAGGTGAAACGTTAACAGGGGGGATACGCATGGCTGACCGATGACCGGAAGCTGTGACGCGTTTAACGGCTGTGCCCTCGAAAACCTTAGCTGGCTACTGCCGAATGGATCGCGGACAAACCGGACGGCAGGGACGCCGCACGCCATGACGGGGTGTCGCGGTACTGCAGGTCGTCATCGGCATTGCCGATGAACGCCGCACGCCATGACGGGGTGTCGCGGTACTGCAGGCCGTCACCGGCATCGCCGATGGACGCCGCACGCCACGACGGGGCGTCGCGGTACTGCAGGTCGTCACCGGCATCGCCGATGGCGCGACCCGCTATGCCGGCGCGAGTGGGTCTGAGTCTGAGTCTGATTTCGCGGTGACCGACTCCTGACGCGGTGTCTCGGCACTGTCCTCGCGGTCGTTACCGGTCAGCAGATACCGGTCCGTGGGCATCACCTCGCCGGCCCGGTAGATATCGATATGGAAGGTGTCCAACATGGCCATCAGCCGGCGTTCGGAGGTCGCATCGACCTTTTCGCGCCATTTCTCGATCAACCAGCGACGTTTCTCGACGTTTTCGGCCAGCAGGAAATCGGCCGTTTCCTGCGAGGACTTGCTGGTGGTCTCCGACGGCTTGGTAACCGAGTCGATCATGGTCTCGTAACAACCCAGACCGCAGTGATCGACAACCGCCCGCAGCACGGTGCCCGGGTCGATGACCAACTGCTCGTAGGTCACGATGAGCGCCCGGTCGCCGGCGTGCTCCAGGGCAATGCTGTTCTGCAGGCACCAGTCGAGCATGGCCAGCTCGTGCTTCTCACCGCGCGCGATCACCTGCTCGGCAAAGGCAAGCTGATCCGCGCTGAAATGCCGCGCCTGGTCCGATGCCAGCAACGCATCCAGGCGTGGCAGGATGCGCCGCGAGATCGACACCGGGATCGGGTGGCGCAGCAACAGTACACACACGCCATTCAGTTCGCTTTGCAGAGCCCCGATCAGATCCTCGCCACCGTGCAGCAGCTTGAACACCGTGCGATCGGTTTGGTACTTGTAATACGGGCCGAAGGGCCGGGGCGTCTTGAACGAGGTTGCCAACGTTCCGTCGCTGAAAGATCTCAGGTAGGCCAGCACACCGGGCGCCGACCGTTCGGCCCCGAGCTCGGCCCAGTCATCGATACCCAGCGCCTTGCGCACATGCCGATTGCGCAGGTCGAGCGGTTCGTTGCACGGCCTGGTGCCCGGTTCCTCGAGCATCAATTCGAGCAACCACGTCGATCCGCTGCGCGGCGTCGACACCAGGAAGATGTTCGGGCGACTTCCGGGCCGATGTCGGCTGGCCAGATGGCGGAAGATCCGCAGCGGTAGGTCGAGTATCACATAGCCTCCGGGCAGGTTCGGGTACCACCGGTGCGGCCTTGGCCACCTTCCGACACGTCGGACGCGTGAGTGGCCACCTACCCGGCCGTGCTGACAGCTTCGCTTTCCAGATTCTCTTCGCTGCCCGACGCGGGTGTCGCATCCTTGGCCCAGACCTCCGGAATTCCCGAATTCGCCGAGCCGATGCGGGTGGCGAACGACACATCCGCCGCATCGCGCCCTACGCCGATGCGTACGAAACCGCTGACCGGTGCCAGCCGTGTGGCATCGAACAGAAACCAGTTGTGGCCGAGGTAGACCTCGAAGAAACCGTGAAAGTCCGGCGGCTGCAGATCGACGGCGTAGCCTGCGACATAACGCGCCGGCACTCCCAACGCCCGGCACAGGGAAATACCCAGATGCGCGTAGTCACGGCATACACCGGTACGCTGCAGGAGAACGTCGCAAGCCGTGGTGGTCGGCCCGGTACTTCCCGGCACATAGCTCATGTGCTCGCTGACCCAGTCGGTGATCCGTTGTGCGCGCTCGTACCCGTGCGGCACATCGCCGAACTCATCCCAGGCGAACTGCAGCAGCTTGTCCGATTCGCAGTAGCGGCTCGGGTTGAGAAACGGCAGTACCTCCGCGGGCAGATCCGGATGCGCGGTTTCGACAAGGTCCTCCCCGTCCACCACGAGCTGATCGAGCTCGACGGTGGCACGGTAACGCACCGCGATCTTGCCGGGTTGCGCGACCAGTCGATGCAGGCGATTGCCCAGGGGGCCGACACGGCAGGCCTCGATCTCGATTTCCGGTGTAACGCTCAACGATTCGCTCGCGATGCGCTGATAATCGTTCTGCATGGCAGCGATCTGGTACAGGAAGCTTGTGGGGGCCTGTACGTCGTAGGTCAGGTCGCTGCCGACTTCGATGGTCTTCATTAGGATGCTTCTGATGGTTGTTCGTTATCGGTTACCGGCGGCATGGCTCATCGGTTGAATTTCCGCCCAGGCGCCCCGGCATCTTGCACGCCCGCTAGCGCGCCAGCAAAGGTGCGGCCCACTCCATGGGCAACTCCTCCATTGCCTCGCGCAGATGCCGGTGCCAGGATTCGGTGGCTTCGCTCAGCGCCGCCTGTTCGAAGCGATGATCACGCGATTCGCCGCCATCGGCCGGAATGGTGAGCATGTCGATCGGAAAACCGACATCGGTGACGCTGGTCTGGGTGGCGTCGAACGCGAGCATGGCCAGCGCACAGGCCCGGTCGAGCGGCACATCGACACTCATGAGTCGGTCCAGGATCGGCTTGCCGTAGTAGGTTCGGCCGATCATGAAGTACGGTGAATCTTCCGCCGCCTCGATCCAGTTCCCCTCGGGATACAGAAAATACAGGCACGGCTCCGTATCCTCGTGCAGGCGACCGCCGATGATCGCATGCAGGTTGAACGACAGGTTCGACTGCTCCAGCGCGCCGCCGTCGTCCTGGCGAATGCTCTGCAGCTGCTGCCCGAACATGGTGGCCACCTGGTGCAGCCGCGAATACTCATCGGCGTTGTGCTGCAGCAACTCATCGGTGTGGATCATCAGCTTGTCGCGGATCGAGCGCAGACCGGAGGTCATGATGAAGAACGACTCGCTCCTGTGCTGCAACAGGGATAGCTTCGACTTGGTCAGCCACTCACTGCCCTTGACGATCCGAGTGTCCGCGAGAGCCACCAGGCCTTCACGTGTTTTCAGGGCAACACAAAACGTCATGGCGAGACACAGGGAGAACAGAAGCGCGTCAGTGTAACGCTTCTACCCCTCTTTCAGGCAAAGTCGTGAGGCCGCTCCCGAGACGACTCCGGCATCAACTCACGCAGGCAGTCCAACGTCACCTGGTCATCGCGGACGATGCGAAAGCCGGTGAGCTGCCGTGCCGGGTGCGCAGCATCGCCCAGGCAATCCACACAGGCCAGGGCCTCGTTGAAATCTTCCCCGCAGCTGAATTCGTTGGGCGTGCCGATGGCCGGAATGCCCGCTCCGTAAGCCGCCTTCACGCAGGCCCGGCTATCGGTGATCGCCCAGGCACTGAACGGGTTGCAGTTCAGCACACCCAGCGCGAGCTCATACGCCTGCGGGTCGGGCTTCTGGCGCTCGACCGCGTTGCGATCGATCACCACATCGAACAGGTCCTTGGCCACCGGCGGCTTTTCCGCCGAGAACAACGCCGACAGGTTGTCAGACTCGTGCGTGGTAACGAAACCCAGTTTCACCCCATCGGTGCGAGCCTCCTCGATCAGGCGTTCGACGCCGGGGCGGGCCCTGGCATGACCTTCCTGCAACAGGGTGTTGAAGACTCGAGATTGCCCTTCGTGCAAGGCGTCGAGCAATACATCGTCGAGCCGCCCCGCCGATGTGGTGCATGCATAGGCCTGCAGCCGTTCACGCCCGCCGTGAATCGCCAGCAGGGGCGCAAAGGTAGCGCGATCCCAGTGCCAGTCGAGCCCGAGATCACTGAAACTCTGGTTGTAACCTTCAAGCCGCAGATCGGAGCTGTTGCACAGCGTACCGATCGAACCGAAAAATACCGCCTTCATCGTCGGACAGACCTCGCTTGCTCATTCAGTGACTACCCAAGTGTTCAGCACACGCCGAACGCTCAGCGCCTGTACACGCTCGACGCATTCCTGGTTGCGCCCGTTCCCGTTCCCGATTCCGATTCCGACTGCCAGACCATGCGCCCTATTGAGGAAAACAGCAAATTTTCGGAGCCCATTGCCGTGGCCCCTACTGGCCCCATCTTAAGGCCCATCAGTACGTTCGCTACCGCATTTGGAAGGGTTACAACTATGAAAAGGCATACTTGTCATGGGTATTGAAGTCGGCGGCCTGTTCGGTCTGATTCTGTTGGTTGCCAACATCTATGCGATCGTGAAGATCATGCAAAGTAGCGCTTCCACCGCGTCCAAGGTGCTGTGGGTCGTGCTCATCCTGCTGGTGCCGGTCATCGGTTTGATTCTGTGGTTTCTGCTGGGACCCAAAGGCGGCTGACACTGTCAATGCCACGGAAGATAAAATGGCGGTCCTTCCGAGGTTTCGACCGGGTCATTACCCGGCTTCAGTGTGCTTTCGAGCTTTATGGTGCGTCATTACCCGTTACGTGGCGATGAAAATCGATACATGAGCGCCTGGGGGCCGTATGCAGACTCCCGCGCGCCGCACTACCCATCAGGGATGAGCAACTTGGCCCAGTGAAACCGGTGTGAGAGGTGCGCTGTTCAACATTCTGGGGTCGAATGCCCTGTCGCAACTGCTGATCATCGCGTCGACCCCATTACTCACCCGCACCTACCCGCAAGGTGACTTCGGCTGGTTCAGTGTGGCAACCACGTTGTCTCTGGTGAGTTCGACACTGCTGACCCTGCGCCTGGAGCACTCCATCCATGTAACGACCCTGGCCCCCGCGCAACTTTATGCAATCTGCCTGAGGCTTGCATGGACCAGCGCGGTGATGATCGGCATTCCCCTGGTGACGGTTCTGTTGCTGCTCGACCCGATGTCAGGGTCGGTGGCAGCCATCGACCTGTGGCTGATCCTGACGTTCGCTACCGCACACGCAACGCTTGTGGTGTCGCAGATCTTCCTGAATTTCGAGCAACGCTTCCGTACGATGGCAGCGCTGAACCTGTTGGTACCGCTCGTGTTCGTCTGCGGCGCGCTCACGTTCCCGCACCTGCCGGCGCAACCCAATGGCTTGCTGTTCTGGCAAGCCTGTGCCTACGCCATTGGCGCGCTGGTGCTCATGTTCCTGCAACGTTGTCACATCCGGCTGCCGCCCCTGAGCGCCATGCGCGTCGCCTTGCGGCAGGAACGCTCCAACTGGCAGTTCCTGGTGCCTTCGCAACTACTCAGCATCGTCTCGTTGAATCTCAGCGTGATCGGTGCGGCCTGGCTGTTCGATCCCGCCGTGGCCGGGCTCGTGGTCATCGCGCAACGCATCGCGCGCGCGCCGGTCACAGTGGTAGGCAACGGGCTGAACGAGGTGTTGCGCGCGGCGATTCCGGCGCGCTGCACCCTTCGCCGTACCTTCCTCGTGATCACTGCGCTGTGCCTGGCGTCGGGCTGCGTCATGGTCGTCGGCGTGTACCTGATTTCCGACGCCTTGTGGAGCCGGGTTCTCGGTGACGGCTGGAGCGGTCTGCGTGGCATTCTGCTGATCACCGTGATCGGTGCGGTGTTCCAGCTCATCGGGACTTCCGTGATCAGCATGCTCACCAGTTTCGAGAAGCGCTCGGACCTGATCATCAATGCCTGCCTGTTCGTCGCCGGCGCCTGCGCCCTGTTGACCAGTGCTCACTGGCAGGTGAGCGCGACGAGCTACCTGTGGTTGCACACGGTATTGTCGTCGGCCGTGTACCTCATCGGTTTCTGGCTCGCCTGGCGCATCGCCCGGGCGCGCAACGACGAGCGTCTGCCCTACCCCGCATCGGAAGTTTGACGATTCGATGGCCGCCCGCCGTCGCCACTGCCTTCGAAACGCGGCATGGTCACCGAGTCGGCGGCGGCGATACCGTCGCGAAAGAACACCTTGGCCACCGTCTTCCACAGGATGCGCAGGTCGAGCCACAGACCACGATGATCGACATACCAGACATCGAGTTCGAACTTGCGCTCCCACGCCAGCGCATTACGCCCGTTGATCTGCGCCCAGCCGGTGATTCCCGGACGTACCTCATGGCGCCGGGCCTGCTCCACCGAATACAACGGCAGGTATTCCACCAACAAGGGCCGCGGGCCAACCAGGCTCATGTCACCACGCACCACGTTCCACAACGATGGCAATTCATCGAGGCTGGTCGCCCGCAGCCGTTGACCGAAGGGCGGCAAGCGCAGATGGTCGGGAAGCGGATCGCCGTTTTCATCGCTCACATCGGTCATCGAGCGAAACTTCAACAGCCGGAACACGGCATCGTTCAGACCGACACGCGGCTGCGAGAACAGCACAGGTGAGCCCAGGCGGCGCCGTACCTGCCAGGCGACCAACAGCATCACCGGCGACAGCAAGAGCAGCAACGAGCCTGCCAGCACCACATCGATACAGCGCTTCACGGTCGGTAGCACGTCAGATTGGAAACGCGTGATCCTACATCATGGAATGAATGCACGAGCAATTCCTCAGGTTCGGGAAACGGGTACGGCCGATGCCGTACATGACGCACGCTCGCGGCGCGAGCGGAACCAGCGCCAGAGCACGAAACACGACAGGGCCAGGGCGATGCCGATGCTGTCGATGAGCACGTCACGCAGTTCGGGGGAACGGTTAAAGCGGTGGCGCTGCAGGCTCTCCGACGCGGCGGCCAGCGTCAGGCACAGCAATAGACTGCCGGCCACCGACAGGGCGAGTGATCGGCGCAGCTTCAACAACAGCCCGGTGAGCAGCATGAACGCAGCCACGTGACCAGCCTTCAGCAGCGATTGCACGCCCGGCACATGCTCACCGGGGTACCAGGACCAGAACAGGCTGACCACCGGTTGCACCAGCGATGTCATGGTCGGTTGCCCCATGCCGGTGCCGGCAACGATCACGCACACACTCGCGAGCATGGCCAGCATCGATGCCCGTGATGCGCTGCGCACCACCACCATCGCCAGCCACCCCAGGTAGAGCGACCAGCAGGCGATCAGGCCGGCGGCCGCGTAGTGATAGTGGCTGTTGATCGAGACGGCCGAGACATCCAGCCCCGTCAGCCGCCAGTGCCCGGCGCTGCGCAGCTGCCAATGCAGCTCGATCGCATCGCTACCCGCGGGTGGCTGGACAAGGTATTCGAAATGCTGGTGGGTGTACTGACCGTTCACACCGGTTACCGCACCATACTGCAACACCTCGCCGGCTCTGCGATAGGTGATCAAGAAGCGCGCCTGCCAGGCGAGAGAACGATCCGATGCAGCGCCACCCAGACGCTCTATGCGACCGCCAAGGCGCACCAGCGGCGAACCTTCCGCCGCCACCGGGTCGATCGGCAGCGACCGTGTTACGGTCGAATAGGCAGGTGTGTTCCATTCGAGCTCCACGGCGGTATCCGTAATGCTTGAATTCTCCGCAGGCCCCGTGATCTTCCAGCTCTGCGGTTTGCCCGGGAATGTGGTCAGGTTCATCGATCCGCTGACCGGCGCGGCACGAAAGTCCGCATCACCCGTAAGCCAAGTGGTGCACGTCAGAAGAATGGCGGTTTGGAGAAAGCGCCCGGAAGGCCAGCGGCGAGGCCGGCAACGGGCGAGAAGTGTCAGTATCTTCGGCACGGGCGAAGCATACAGGCTCGGTCTGCAAGGAAGATGGACGGCAGGGAACAGGTGAACATGGGGCAAGAGGCTCGCCTTCGCACAGGCCGTAACCGCTGCACTTCGAACGTCTTCCATCAGGCAATCGACTTCAAGTGATCAGCGGGTACTGCCGCTATGAACCGAGACCTGCCGGAATTCCCCCGAAGCGAGGAAGTACCTTGTCGTCATACTCACTGGCCAGCCTGGGCCTGGTCGATAGCCCGCAGGAGGCGGTCTTCGACAACCTGACACAACTGGCTACCAAGCTCCTGGGTGTGCCCGTATCACTCCTGTCGATCGTCGAGGTGGAAAAGAACAGGCAGTACTTCAAGAGTATGCAGGGCGTGCCCGCATCGCTCTCGGAACTCAGGCAGACGCCGCTGTCACACTCGTTCTGCCAGCATGTGGTGCGCAACAACGACATGCTGGTCGTCACCGACTCGCGTGCGGACCCGTTGGTCAGCGACAATCCGGCCGTTCGGGATTTCGGAGTCGCGGCCTACCTCGGTTCACCGGTCTACAGCACGGATGACTCGCCGATAGGGTCGTTCTGCGCGATCGACAGCCAGCCACGTCAGTGGAGCGAAGACGATCGGCAGAACCTCAAGGGTCTGGCCGCCTGCGTGACCGATGCGATCCGCATGGGCGCCCTGATCAGGGACAACGAAGCTCTTTACGCATCACAACGAGACTTCGCCTTCGCGATCTCACACGATATGAAGGCACCGCTGCTGACGCTGAAGATGCTGCTTTCCGAGCTGGTCGAATCCAACGGCGAGAGGATCGATGAGGGGGGGCATAAACTGCTGGCGCTGAGCCACGGTACGCTTGAGCGGGCTTCGACGCTGACCGATGAGATTCTCGAATACACACGGGCGTCGAGCCTGAAGTTCGACAGTGAGCGTGTCAGCCTCGACGACTTGCTCAACGACGTCGCCGCTGACCTGAAAGGCACGATCGATCAGTGCGGTGCCACACTTGATCTGACAGAGTCGGGTATCGTCACGGGCAGCCGCATGCAGCTCAGCGTCCTGTTCAGGAACCTGATCAGCAACGCCCTGAAATTTCAACGTGGCGAGGTGGCACCGGTGGTCAAGGTATCGCTAAGGTCGGAAAACGGACGTGCGGTGATACGTGTGGCAGACAACGGCATCGGCATTCCACCGGAAGATCACGAGCGGCTGTTCAATCTGTTCGAGCGCCTGAATACGCAGGACGAGTTCCCGGGAACCGGGCTTGGCATGGCGCTGGTTCAACGCATCGTCGCCAACCACGGCGCCAGCATCAGCGTGGAATCCAGCGAGGGACAAGGCACCACCTTTGTCATCGTGCTACCGGACGACGTGCATGGGTGACCTTGCCGTCGTTGAATCTTCACGCCTGCACACCATCGCCGTCATCGACGACAATCAGATCGATCTGATGATGTACAAGCGCCTGCTGACGCGTTCGGGCAGCTTCGACAACGTGCTGGGCTTCAACCAGGCACACGCGGCGCTGGGGTATTTCGCGGCGAATCCCGATGACCCGGTCGATGTGATTTTGCTGGATATCAACATGCCGAGGATGAGCGGGTTCGAGTTCCTTGCGGCGGCGCAGAAGCAGTTGGCGACCCATATCGTGGACATGGTGCTCATGATGCTCACGACGTCGCTGAATCTGGAAGACATCGAGCAGGCGAGACATTTCGATTCGGTAAAGGCTTATATCACCAAGCCCTTGTCACCACGTATCATCGAACATGTCGTGAAACTGGTGGTCGCCCGACGAACACGAGATCCGGCCAGCACTGCCCATGGCATGCAACTCATCCATGAAACGTGGCAGCTCGAAGACGATGGTTAGCAAAGGACTCTCAATGCCATTCTCCCAACCCGGCAAGATCGACAAGCTGGAAGCGCTGCGTGGCCTGGCAGCCTTGTACGTGGTCATCCACCACACGCTGCCGTGGAACCTGCAGGTGGCCGGCATCGAGATCTCCTACCTGTGGCGGTTCGGGCAGGAGGCGGTGATCCTGTTCTTCCTGCTCTCAGGCTTCGTGATCAAGTTTTCGTTCGAGAACAGCAGCAACAAGAGTTTCGGCAACTACTTCAGCAAGCGCTTCTATCGCATCTACATTCCTTTGCTGATCGTGTTCGCCATCGGCTACCTGACGTCGAGTTACAACGCCGGGTACTGGATATCACCGGAACTTGCACGTCTGCTGGGCAACCTGTTCATGCTGCAAGACTACGCGTCGGTAAAACCGAACGTGTTGGTGGAACCTTATCTGAATAACGACCCCCTCTGGTCACTCTCGTTCGAATGGTGGTTCTACATGCTGTTCTTTCCACTCACCACCTATGTCACGAGCGAGCGTCTGCGCGACAACCTCGTGTTCGGCGTATCCGTCATCGCCGCCCTGCTCTACATCGTGGAGCCGAACTTCCTCACGCGCCTGTTCATGTACATGGGGATCTGGTGGAGTGGTGTGTATCTCGCCCAGTGCTACCTGCGCGCGGACCTCGATCGGCTGACCAGCATTGCCAAACCGATGATCACCCTGGTGCTGATCATGGGCGCGATGTTCGTCAATGTGCTGGAGCAACGTGCCGAGGGCGCGCACATCACCTTCGGCTTCTACCCGGTACTGGAAATGCGCCATACCCTGTTCGCCGTGGTCGCCCTGGCCGCCGGCTGGCTCTGGCGCCGGCTACACTGGATAGGGTTCGATCGCCTGATCATGCCCTTCCTGTTCATGGCACCGATCTCCTACGTCGTGTACATCAGCCACTTCCACCTCTTCACGTCGGCGACCTATTTTGCGTTCATCGGTAACCCGTTCATCGAGTGGGGCCTGTACTTCGCCGTGACCATCGGCGTGTCGTACCTTATCGAACGCATGATCTATCCGCGAGTTCGGCGCACCTTGATGTCCTGGCAGTCGCAGCGGTCCATGGGGTTGGCACAGAAATCCTGAGCACTCGGGAGCACCGGCCTGCGTTGCACGGTGTACGTGCCTGGCGCGCTCACCACCGCTGAAATCGCCGCCGGAACATTTGAAATACGATGCGACCTGCGAGTGCCGCGCACCGGAAACACACCGGGCAGGAGCGCCTCAGCGCATTGCCGAACGATGCAAGCCGCCTACCCTGCGGCAGGCTGCCACCACTGCCAACCCAGCCAACCACCACCAGCCGGTCGCCCCCCCGCCACTCTTGTTGCTCGAACTGCCGGCACCGCTCGGTTCGTCGAGTGAGGCAAGCTCAGCGTTGACCACCTGAACCGGCCGCTCGTCCGGATCGTCCTGCGCCACGCTCTCGCTAACGCCGGGCGATGGCTCATCGCTCAGCGGTGTCGGGAGGTCGGCCAGCGTGGCGACAGTCGGGGGTGGACCGCCCGTGGACGGTACCATCACGTCGTCCGCGGCCACCATCGGTATATCTTCAAGGGGTGGTTGTGGCTCCGCATCCGTCGGTGCCTCCGTCGGGGTCACAGGTTCCGCCGGTGCGGTGGGCTGCTCAGACGGCTCAGGCTCGGCGGGCTGCGGGTCCGACCCTGCCGACTCTTCAGTCGGCGTCACGGGTATTACAGGGTCGGTCGGATCGGTCGGATCGGTGGGTTCAGTCGGGCCAGTCGGGTCAGTCGGGTCAGTCGGGTCAGTCGGGTCAGTCGGGTCAGTCGGGTCAGTCGGGCCAGTCGGGCCAGTCGGGCCAGTCGAATTCAGTGGCGTCAGTCGGATCAGTGGGTTCCACCGGATCCTCTGGTTCTGCCGGTTCTGCCGGTTCTGCCGGTTCTGCCGGTTCTGCCGGTTCTACAGGCTCTGCAGGCGTTGTAGGCACACCGGGCGTTACAGGCCCTCCGGCGTTCGTCGGTTCCTCCGTCGCCGTGGGCTCGGAAGGTGGCTCTGCCGAATTCGCCGGTGCCGGCGTAGCGGGTGGCGCCGGTTCGTCCGGGGCAGGCGCCTGCGTGCGGGTGGCTGTAATCTCGTAGTCCGAGTCTTCGAATGCGGCAACCTGAATGAAGTACGGGCCAACTTCCGGTAATTCGCAACTGTCGACAGGCTCGTCTTCAGTGAAGAACTCGGATTGGCACACGAGCAAGGCGGTGGTACGTTCGGCCCCGTTATAGATATAAAGGTCGGTATCCCCGGTCAGAGAGGTGAGCGAGACGAGCTCGGCTCCTTCGACCTGATAAAGATCGTAATCCTCGGCGATCAGTGAGGTCGATACCACGCCATCCACAGGCAGCAGAACATAGTCCTCGATCGGATCTGAACCATTATCGACCGGCAACGCCGGGGCCGGCGTGTCGTCATCAGGGGGTATCGCGGCATCACGATCGTCCATCGTAAGAGCCGGATTGTTCTCCGCGAAATACTCGTAGCTGTCTGCATTGCGAAGCGCCTGTGATGGCGATCGCGCCGCGAGACTTTGCGTAGCGCTCTGACCGTAGACGATATCGCTGGTGCCGAGCACTTCGTTGAAGTGCGACAGCTCATGCA
This sequence comes from Granulosicoccaceae bacterium, assembly GCA_965214025.1. Taxonomy (GTDB): domain Bacteria; phylum Pseudomonadota; class Gammaproteobacteria; order Granulosicoccales; family Granulosicoccaceae; genus Granulosicoccus. The sequence continues at coordinate 21,041 of CBDCAW010000044.1, read as the reverse complement.
CGATGGTACCGGGTCGCGAATCGCTTCCGGTCAACTCGGCTTGGAAGAACCGGGGGCAGACATAGATATTATACGTATCGTAGCTGTAGACATAAGCATAGAGACCGTCGTCGTCACAGGAACAATCGAAGATCAGGGTTTCACCGCTCAGGGAATCGAGCAGTGTCTGGAAGTTATCGACCACCGTCTCGTAACGGGTGGCTGCATAAGCGCCGAACCAACTGACGTATCGGTCGGCACCTTCGCGCTGGTCCACGGGCTGCGCCTGCAGTGTGGCAAGAGATTCTGCAACCAGACCTTCGGCAGCGGTGGTTGCCTCCACCAGGCTGTTCTGCTGACCCACACTGCACCCGTTGTAGGCGGGAGGCAATGCACGTGAATCGAGACTCCACTGCGGCGCTAGCACCATGTCGATCACAGGTGACGCGACGTCGACCCGGCGGAGTGCGGGCGACGATCCGCGTGGCACCGTGCCACCATCGGCGCGTCGAGAAGCCACCCGCAACTCCCCCTGATACGCAACCCGGTAGTTGGCGCTGGCCGGAATATCGTACAGAGATGCAAGGTCCACCCTCGCCATCACGGATTCCCCGGGCGCCAACGTGATGAAATCGTCCGGTGCGGGTGCCGCGCGCTTTGCAAGGCGCCCGATGTAGGGGGCACGACGTCGCGTTCGCGGTGTATCGCCGACGGCTTCGAGCGCGAACAGATCGCTGAGTATCGGCGTTTCCAGCGGTGTACCGTCACGCAGTAGCATCAGCACCGAAGTACCCGTATTGCTCACGCCGAAGGTTACGTGGCCCGGCTCGCCGGCGGGCTCGAGAGAGATGGCCAATTCATCGGCGGCGTTGGCCCAGGGTGTGAGAACCGCCAGGCTGAACAGCAACACCGACACAAGCCACACACGAGGGTACCGACACCATGAGCAGGACAGTCGCATTGCGTATGCGGCCTTTCAAAATGAACCTTTTGAAAGACTAGCATGCCCTGTTGGTTCCGCCATGATCCAGGGGTAACAGGGCCGCAGGCTCAAGGCAAGGGCGTCAGGTGCAGCTGTTTCGAGCCACCGCGACATCGCGATTCAACGAGCGAGGCGGCCAGCACGAGTTCAAAAAGACGGCTCGCCATTCGAGAACGAAACTGGATGCGGGCAGAATAGTCGTCTGTACAGCGCTCACGATCCGTGTGCCTGCCGGACGAACTGTTCCACCCTCATCCGATCACGCGCACACTCTATCAGGCGAGGCTCAGCGCGGGTAGCGGCTCGTGGTCTATCTTGCGCCGCGCTGCGCGACGCGAACCGCGGTCGATCTGCCGATTCTCCTCCATCGCACGACGGATCGCGAACCCCATGCGCTGGCTGGCGCGCGTCATCGCGGCTTCCAGTGCATCGCGTACATCCTCGACCGTCACGACCCGCCCGTTGCTCAGACGTACACGCAGCCTTGCCGACGTATCCCTGCCACCCTTCGGGCCGTTGAGATCCTTCAGAAAGACATCGACATGCTGAAGTTCATCAGCGTGACGGCCCAACGTGGCCCTGAGCCGCTCGTGGATGAAACGGCGGTTTGCCCGGGACAGGTTCATTCCGGTGGTCATGATTCGTGTGTGCATCGGAAGATTCTCGTTAGGAAGGTACGCCACGAATACTAGCGACTACCCGAGAAAAGAAAACTCGCCATAACCGACCCCATTCGTCGGATTCGCCGAGGTACTGCACAGTTCACCGGATGACAGATAACACCGCAGGCTTCGCAGACTCAGTCGGACTCCAGTGTCTCCCGCACCTCTTCCCGATCGTTACCCCGCATCTGCTTCTGCGATGCGTTGTCGTTGGCGGCATCGTCGCGCAGGCAGAACTCGGCGATGACCGGAAAGTGGTCGGAGCCGATGTGAGGAAGCACCGCGAGCCTGCCGATTTCGAACACATCGGTGCCGAACAGATGATCGAGCGGCCAGCGCAGCAACGGATAGTCCGCATGGAAGGAGGCGTACAGCCCGCGGCCCTGCCGCGGATCGAGCATGCGAGAGACGCGTTTGAACAGGCGCGTGGTGTGTGACCAGGCCACATCGTTGAGATCTCCTCCAACGATGCTCGGCCGCTGCGCCTCGCGCACCTCGCGCGCCACCCGCGTGAGCTCATGATCTCGCACATCGGTATCCTGGCCGAGGCGCGGCGGCGTCGGGTGCAGGCCGTAGAAGGTGAAACCCTGCCCCGAAGGCAGTTTCAAGGCAGCCCGGATCGATGGAATGTCGGGCTCCGAGAGGTGCCTGAGCTCGACATCACCGGCGCTCAGGCTGGTCATGAACAACAACCCGTAGGTGTTGTCTTTCGGCTCATCGATCACGAGCGGATAGCGAGCACTGATCGACGCCAGCTCGCGGCTCCACCAGCCATCGTTCTCGACGATGAACAGGATATCCGGCTGCTCCGCGTCGATCAGCTCCCGCAAGCGCTGAGATTCGCGGTTCTCCATCAACACGTTGGCGATCATGATCGATACGCAGGCGTCCCCACCCTCGCTCTCGGCGCTGGCCATTTCGACGGGCCATAGTTGCGTATAGGTAACCATACGCCAGGCCTGGAATGCGGTTGCCAGCATGAGCGCTACCGGGATGATGAACGAGCGTCGCTTCCAGGTCGGCGACAACAGAAGCAGAACCACCAACGTGACCACGCTGACAGCCAACAACTGAGGCCGCGGGTAATCCCAGATCCGCACCCACCACTCGTTGGTCTCCAGAACCGGCAGAACCGTGAGCGCTATCAGCAACGTGCCCGCGATCGAGAAGCCGACCAGGGCCCAGTGCCTGAATCCTTTCATGGGAAATCCTGCTGCGCCATCGGCGAAGCCTCGAGGGTACTGCAATACCTGTCGGGCCACTCTGCACACAGCGCGACCCAGGTCTCGCTTCCGTGGGTGTTCGAGTTACATCTTACTGGTTTCACCGTCAAAACAGCCCGGCGGCGTAGACGACGAACACGTAGCGCAAGCTCTTGCCGATGCCCACCAGCACCAGGAACAGATCGAGCCGTACCCGCATGATGCCGGCGATGAGGGTCAGTGCATCGCCACCGATCGGCAACCAGGCCATCAACAGCACCCAGACGCCATAGCGATGAAACCAGCCCTGTGCACGCTCGATCTGCGCGTCACTGAAGTAGAACCAGCGCCTGTCGCGAAAGCGCAGGATGTACAGCCCGAGCAGCCAGTTCAGGACGGCACCAAGCGTGTTACCCAAGGTCGCGACAGCAACCAGAGCAAAGGCATCGCCACCGTCGCGCAGCAACGTGAACAGCAGCACTTCGGAGTAGAACGGCAAGATGGTCGCGGCAGAGAACGCCGAGACAAACAACAGCAGGTAGTCGAAGATCATCCGGCGCTCAGGGCAGGGTTTTCACGCCTGGGGCGTGCGCGCACCGTGGATCAACCAGCGAAAGATGCGCAACTGCGCAGGCAGGTAGAAGAGATACTCGGGGTGCCATTGCACACCGATGATAGCGCGTTCGTCGGTACACTCCACTGCCTGCGTGATCTGATCGAGATCACGGCCCACGACGCGGATGGCCTTGCCGGTGTCTTTGATCGCCTGATGGTGCAGGCTGTTCACCCGCAGGCGGGCCGTGCCGAGAATATCGACCAGCCGCGAACCACGTACCAGCGCCACCTGCTTGGTCGGTAGAATCCCCGGTCGGTTGTAGGTGAGCCTGCGCATGTCGCGAATGTCTTCATGCAGCGTGCCACCGAGCACCACATTGATCAGCTGAGCGCCACGACAGATGCCGAGCAGGCGGATACGCTCGTCCAGTGCGCGCTTGATCCAGCCGATTTCGAGTTCGTCGCGTGCCGGGTCGAGCCGTACCTGGGCATTGATGTCACCCCCGTAGTGCTCGGGACTGATGTCGTCACCGCCACCGATGATGATGGCCGCCAAGGGCGCGCCCGACGGTGCATGACGAACGCTGATCCGCTCGGGAACGGCGCCCACCAGCCGCAGGGCCAGGCTGGTGCACCACCAGCTCGGCGACCAGCGGCTACCGTTCCCGGTCACACCCACTCGCGCTCTTGTAACCATGTGTCCGTGTGCTCCCTCCAGCTACTGTGATCGAGGCCGATCAGCGGGCGCAGCCGTGCCCGAAAGCTGTCAGCCAGTTGCCGGCGCTCCTCCGGCCGGCTGGCCAGCTCCTCGACGATACACCACAGGTTCCATGCCTGTGACACCGACCAGCCCGCCACATCGACCTCACAGTTCGGCAAACGGTAATGCAAGGCTGGGCGCGCCTGTATGCGCGGGTCGTCCACCGCCGCGCGTACCTGCCTGGCGTCGAACTCGGCCAACAGCGGCAGCAGGTCGAGCGCCCGGTTACGGCTTGCATTGTGATCGAGGTAATGGCTCGCCAGGTCATCGATGGAGGCATCCTTGCGCAGCAACAGCTCGCTGACGTACTGCTCGGGGTACAGTGCGATGTACGGGCTGAGCCTGCGTGTGACATCTACACTGTGTGCGTGCACGAGCCACCACTGCAACAGCCCGAACGCCTCGGTATAGCTGTGGATCGTACTCACGTCCAGCGCACTGGGCTCGACATTGATATGCAGGCCGTAGGCGGCCAGGACCGATCGCCCCGTGCCAGTCGCACCCGCCTCGCGTAGCGCCTCGGTCAAGGCATCGAGCCGGGCGAGTTCGGTCAGCGGTATCGGTGGGCAGATGACCTCGATGGGTACGAGCACGGCGGCAGCATCGCTGAGCTCGTTCAACCAGCGAGCGTTTTCGCCACGATCCGCTTCTTCCGCCGCTCGCCGGATCAGATATTCCCAGTCGATGGTGACGGTGAACCTGCCCGCTGGCGTGACGATGGTGCGCGTGGCTGCCGAGCTGATCTGTGCGTCGCCACCGAGAGCGGACTGGACGCAACCCGCAGCTCTGTCAAGCGACAGGCCGGAAAACTCCAGTTCGATACCCACACGGCGCACCTCACCATCGCTTTTCGTGACGATCGGGGGCTGGCGGTACTTGTTTTCGGCAAACATCCTTCGATTCCGGTAACGCTGCCGATGCCGAAGAGTCAGCGGCAATGGACGTGTGCCGCCTGCGACCTTTCGCGGTGGCCCGATGAGTCGGCCTGCTAGTCTGGTGCCGACAAGTGCCTATCGGCGACAGATTTTTCTACGGATGTAAATAGGTTACGCTATCGCGAGACGACTGGTTGCCCTCCGCGGAGGGAGACCCGCATGGGCGCCACCCCGCATGGGCGCCACACGGAGGCCAACCGACGTTGCATCTGTGTAAATTGGCATCGATAGTCACCCGGCTTGTGTCTCAACGCCTAAACTTGCCCCATGGCATGAGCGATAGTGCCGATGCACCTGGAGTGTTCCAATCGAGGGAAACAGCGCTAACCAGGCCAACCGAAAGCCAGGCTTCTACATGCATCTTCCCACCCCGTCAGATCCGAACGTCAACCACCATCGAGGCAAATCGCTGTTTCTCGCCGCCGCCGCCGCCTTCGTCGCCTGCGGTTTCGGTTATTCGTGGTGGGTTCTGGGCAGCGGCGTCACCTATCCCGACGAGCGAGAGTATCTGGCACTGGCGCGCAACCTGTTCGACGCCGGCCTCTACACACTGGACGGCTCGGAGCCCACAGCACGGCGGCCGCCCGGCTATCCGATAGTCCTGGCCATGCCGCTGGCATTGCTCGACTCCGTCCATGTCGTGCGCGTGCTCCAGTTCGCCTTGCTCATCGTTGCGCTCTGGGGCCTTTCGGCGCATGTCGTCGGCGGTTGGCTGAATCGGTGGCAGGCTGCCAGCCTGCTGCTTCTGGGCGTGCTGGCTTATCCCGTATTGTTCTACACGGCAGGCACCATATTCCCACAGATCGTGATCAGCACGTTGCTGGTGACGATACTGGTGCTGTCGCAGGCGTCCGATGCCAACGCGGCCCGCTCGGTCGCGATCGGCCTGCTCTGCGGTCTGATCGTGCTGCTCTCGCCCACCGCGCTGTGCATCGTACCGGTGGCCATGGCGGCGGCGCTGCTGAACGGGCGCCAGGGGGTGTCGCAAGCGCTGATCATCGTGGTGTGCTGTGTGCTGGTCATGGCAACCTGGACGCTGCGTAACCAGCTCGTGATCGGCAAGCCCATCGTGTTCTCCACCAACATGTCGATGAACCTCGACAACGCCGTGCTCAGTGACGACCCGGCGGCGGCAACCGAGGATCGTGCCCCGAAATCCACGCTCGACTACGGCATCGAGCGGTTGGTCCAGCTGTTCAGCGAGCCAGGCTTGTACTTTGAGAAATTGGTGAACTTCTTCGCCTACAGCAACGACCTGGCCGTGAGCACCGAGGAATCCTCCTTGCGCGACCAGGTCATGTTCGTCACGTTCTACACATTGCTCGGGCTGGTGCTGCTGCGCCTCGCCCTGGCATTCGTCCAGCCCTTGAACCGCATGGAACGCCTGGTGCTGGCGCTGTACCTGTGCACCGCCCTGTTTCACGCGCTGGTGTTCGTGCGCATCCGCTACCGGATACCCTTCGATCTGCTGCTGCTGCTACCGGCCTGCAATGCCGTTACGTCCGTTATCGCACTCGTGATGCTCAAAGGCGGGCGCGCACGCGATGCCGGGCAACCCGTGAAATCGTACTCTGCACATCAGTCTCGGTGACAACAGATTCGAATGCTGCTGCATAGGCCCTCCGCACATCAGCCTCGGTGACGGCAGGTTCGGGCTCCGCTACCGACGTCGTGGCTACCGGCGCTCAGGCTTGCCGAACAGGAAGACAGACACCATCAGGCACGCCGCCCAGATGATCTCACGGTACAGGTTGCTGCCATGAGACCCGATCAGGCTCGTCGGTGGTACGAGCGTCGCGACCACCAGGAAGAACACACAGGTTCCTGCCGTGGCAGATGCCCCCGCCTGCTTCAGCCTGAGAATGCCGCGCCCGATGTACAGCAGCAGGAATATCAGCACGTAGTGATCGTAGGAGCGATGGTAGGCGCACAGTATTCCGACCACGGCAGCCACCGCGAACGCGAGGTGCAGTTCCCTGTCGCGCGTCAGGAACAGGGCCAGCAACCCCGCCAGGCAGACCACGATCGCCGCCAGCACGCTGTTCACCTCCACACTCGCGGCATCGATCTTCGCGCTGGCGGCAGACAGCCCGCCACCATCGTCGACGAACTGATCAGCCTGTTCCAGCGCTCCCAGGCTGCTGGCGAGCGGCGAGGTATCCGTCAGGAACCAGGCGACGCCGGCAAGGAACGACAAGACAGCTGCACAGGCCACGATGCCGGGCCAGAACCGCCGACGCACCAGCAGGACAAGCCCGAACGGTACCGCAAGGGTCGGTTTGATCATGGCGAGCGCGAGCCACAGCCCCGATTGCACCGGCCGCCTCTTCTGCATCGAGATGAACATGCCGACAAGCGCCGCCACCACGATCAGCGAGTAGTTGCCGGTGTGGATGACATCCATGACACTGGATGCACACAGCGTGGCGAGCGGCAGCAGCAACAGGCCTCGTGACAGCCCACCCGGTAGCGTGTACAGATATTGAGCGTGAATGAACCAGACGATGGCGACCAGCGAAATGATCGCGGTGGGAAAGAACCACAGGCGTACGCCTGCCACCGTCTGCGGCCACATCAGCGGAACCGACATGACGTAGGTATAGGCAGGGTATACACCGATCGCGTAATCACGATCGGGCAGCACGTACTTCGTGAAGAACGGCGGCCCGTCATCGCCGAGAGTACCCGCCCTGTAGGCGGACCGGGAACCTGCCACCCGCCAGTGCAGCGTATTCGGGTCTACCCCTTTCATGAGGTATTGAACCTCCTGCCAGCGGCGGTCCGTGTCTATGACAGGCTTGGTGGTGTAAGTATAGATACCCCTGGCGATGTAGAGGAACATCAAGACAACCAGCAGCATGCAGACGAGCGTGTACAGCCGCGGAGTGCGTGCCAGCGGCTCGTGCCGATTCGGTTCGACAGGCCATTTCAGGAAGCGTGACCAACCGGGCACGGCTCCATGCGCCGCAGACCTGTGTGCCTCGGCTGCGTGTGCTTCGGACCTGTGCACCTCAGATCTGTGTGCCTCGGAAAGGTAGTTCATGCGCCGGCGCCAGTTGACGGCGGCGGAGTTTGCAGCGAAGCAAAATGGATGAGCGACTGGACGTAAAATTTACACAGTGCCACCGATGTTTCACGGAGGGGCCATCACATTCAACACGTTACACTATCGCGGTGAGCCGACGTGTGATTCGTCGGTCATCCCCACACCCGCGTTTCAGCTCGACATCACACACGATCATGCCTCGGGAAACCGAGCCTCGTTCGTCATCACCGATAGGAAACCTGTCAATGTCGGAGCCCTCGTCCGATGAGCCGACCAGCGAGATCACGGAAGGCGCGGTCTTCACGGTGTTCCAGCAGGTTCTCGACCTGCCGGCGGATACCGACCGGTCCACACTCAGGTATAACGAGACCCCGCGTTGGGATTCGCTGGCGCACATGTCGATCATCGCGGGGCTCGAAGATCGTTTCGACGTCATGCTCGATACCGACGACGTTCTGGACATGAGCTCGTTCGCGAAGGCGATCGAAATTCTTCACAAGTGCCAGTAGTGCTTCCCCTTCCGTGAATTTCTCGTTGAAAGGCCGCGCCGCCATCGTCACCGGTGCCAGCCGCGGCATCGGGTTCGCCACCGCGTCCACGCTCGCCGCGCACGGTGCCGATCTGGTCCTGGTCGCCCGCGATGCAAGCGATACGTTGCATGCCACCGCGGCGGGCCTTGCCGACGAACACGGTGTTACCGTGGAAGCCGTCCGCGGTGACGTGGCCGAGCCCGCTACGGCGAAGGCGGCCGCTCAGCTCGCCTTCAAGCGATTCAGGCGGCTGGATATCCTGGTCAACAACGCAGGCGTGCTGGAGGATGCCCGCATCGGCATGATCGCCGACGAGACCATCGATAACAGCCTGGCGATCAATCTGAAGTCGGTGCTGCTGTTCACGCAGGCCTCGGCACGGCTGATGACGCGCAACGGCGGCGGCAGTATCGTCAACGTCAGTTCGATCATCGGCAGGGTCGGAAACGCGGGCCAGATGCTCTATGGGGCGACCAAGGCCGGCATCATCGGGGCCACACTCTCGGCTGCCAAGGAACTCGCTCCACAGCAGATTCGCGTGAACGCAGTGGCGCCGGGCTATATCGATACACACATGATCCGTGCACTCGACGAGGCGGTGGATCGGCAGAGGCGCGCCAGCATCGGCCTGCAACGGGTGGGTAGCGCGGAAGATGTCGCCGCATCCATCCTGTTTCTCAGCGGCAACCTGTCTACCTACGTGACCGGGCAGGTGCTCGGTGTCGACGGCGGCATGCTGATTTGAAGCCAGATCACAGGGGAGTTTCACCGGTGGCCCCGCCGACGATTCAATTGGCGTGAAGATTCCCTTCTGGAACACCGAAGTGTCGGCCACTGATCCGGCGATCTGGTGGAACGGCGAGTTGCTGCAGTCACACGGTGACTTCGCCACTGCCATCGACCGGCACCGCAAGACGTTGGCAAGTCTTACCAGGCAAGTCGTGCTGCTGATCTGCGGCCAAGGACCGGACCTGCCGGCATGGCTGAGCGCCTGCCTGGCCGAAGGGCATGTGGTGATACCCGTCGATGCGCGATTGCCGATAGCCGAGCAGCAGCGCCTGAGCGATGCCTACCGCGTCGGCATCACGGTGGCACCGGTGGGCGACGCGCACGCGGTGGTATCACGGCACCCTGAGACCGTCGAACTTCTCCCCGAGCTGGCCCTGCTGCTGTCCACCAGCGGTAGTACCGGCAACCCGCGGTGCGTGCGGCTGTCGACCGGAAATGTGCTCGACAACGCCGGCGCCATCGTCGAGTCGCTCGGCATCGACGCGGCCGACGTCGGTGCTGCCCACCTGGGCATGTATTACTCCTACGGCCTGTCGGTGATCACCAGCCATCTGCTCGCCGGGGCCTCGCTGGCCTTCAGCGGCGGTACGCTCATGGAGGGTGTATTCTGGAAGGCACAACGGGCCAGCGGCATCACCCATCTTCCAGGGACGCCTGTGCATTATCAGTTCCTTGAACGGCTGGGTTTCGAGCGCGTGGTGCCCAAGAGCGTGAACACGCTGACCCAGGCGGGCGGGCGCCTCGACCCGGCGATCGCCACGCAGGCCCATGCCTGCATGGAAGTACGTGGAGGGCGTTTCAATGTTATGTATGGGCAGACCGAGGCCGCGCCTCGAATGAGCGTACTGACGCACGCAGACTACACCGCTCGCCCGCTCTCGGTGGGCAAACCATTGGCCGGTGGTCGATTCACCATCGTCGACGATACCGGCCAGAACCTGCCCGCAGGGCAGCCAGGTGCCGTGATCTACGCGGGGCGCAACGTGATGCTCGGCTACGCCGCCGGCTGGCAGGACCTGGCGGCACCTGACCAGCAGCATCAAAGACTCGATACCGGAGACATCGGCCATCTCGATGAAGGCGGCTTCCTCCACCTCACCGGGCGTGGCTCGCGTGAGGTGAAGGTCGGCGGCCTGCGTGTGAACCTGGATGACATCGAGAGGCTCGTGGAGCCTGTGGGGCGCTACGCAGCGTTCGAGGTAGACCAGAGGCTGATCATGGTGGCGCGCGATGACGCCATGGCGGAACCGCCCGAAAGCGCCCTGCCCGGTTTGCGCCAGCGGCTCGCTGACGTCACCACGTTGCCGGCGGCAGCCGTCGAGCTGGCGCACGTCAACCCTCTGCCGGTCAACAATCGTGGCAAGCTGGACTACCCGGCGCTTCGTGCCACACTGATCGACAGGCGTTCGTCATCGTGAATCTGCCGCAGACTCTCGAGCGGCGCAGCACCCGTGCATCGGCCGGCCAGAGCGGCCCGGATGCCGAGCAACTGGCGGCAGCCGATACCACCGGTCGCGACAGCCTGGGCGAGGCGCTCGCACTCACACCCTACGCCGCGGCGCCGAGCATCAGGGGCGAGCTGCTCGGTGCCGGGCTTGCACACCTGAACACCTGGCATGCGGTGCGATGCGACGCGTACCGGCGCATCATCGACGGTTTCTGGCCCGCCCCCCAGACTGCGGATACCGAACTGCCAGAGCTCACGCAGTTGCCTTTCCTGCCGGTTGGCCTGTTCAAACAGGTGCGTCTGAGTTCGATCGATGCCGATCGGCAAGTATCAACCTTGCATTCCAGCGGCACCACTTCCCGGGCCACCAGCCAGATCGTGCTTGATGCAGACACCTCGATGCGACAGCAGCGCGCGTTGGCCAGCAGCATGAGCCTGTTGCTGGGCAAGGCTCGCGTGCCGATGCTCATCGTGGATACGCCAGAGGTGATTCGCAACCCGAAGCTGATGAGCGCCCGCGGTGCCGGCGTGCTGGGCATGATGCGGTTCGGGCGCGACCAGACGTTCCTGCTCGACGAAGCCGGCAACGTGTCGCCGATGAAGTTGGCTGCATTTCTCGAACGCCATGCCGGAAAGCCGTTCTTCATCTTCGGCTTCACCTTCATGGTCTGGACGCAACTGTACCAGGCCTTTCACACTGCGGGCGTCGATCTATCGAATGCAACCCTGGTGCACTCCGGTGGCTGGAAGGCCCTGGAGGCGGTGAGCGTGGATAATCGTACCTTCAGGCAGCGTCTCGGCGATGCCTTCGGCGTACACCGTGTCCACAACTTCTACGGCATGGTGGAGCAGCTCGGCACCCTGTACCTGGAAGGTGATGACGGCCTGCTATACCCGCCGAACTTCGCCGAGGTAATCGTGCGTGACCCACGGACCTGGGAGCCCTGCCCCGTCGGCACACCGGGGCTGCTCCAGGTGCTGTCGCTGGTGCCGACGTCGAACCCGGGGCATTCGCTGCTGACCGAAGACCTGGGCGTGGTCGAGAGCATGTCTACCCAGGGGCGCTTTCGAGGCCAGGGTTTTCGGGTGTTGGGCCGGGTGCCGAAGGCCGAGCTGCGCGGGTGCTCCGATGTGATCGGTGCGCGCACAGTCACGGCGGGCCGGTGAACACATTGGAGGCAACGGCACGGCCACTCACCACACCGATCGTTTGCCATACAGCCGCAGGCCCGGCCGAACAATCTGCCGACGAGCTACTGAGCTTTGCGGCGCGCATCGGTACCTCGCTCCAGGCACCCTTCGCCCCTCCGCTGGTGGCCACCGTGAAGCACCTGTCACGAGCACTGATGAACTCGGGCTATGCCACCTCCGCGCCCCAGCTTCACGCGCTCGGCTTCTGGCTGCGCGGTGGCGCGATCAAGGCGCTCGAAACACGCGCAGCGGTTGATGCGAGCAACGTTCGCGTCGCGCGCGGTCTCGCCGTGCACCTGCCGCCTGCCAACGTCGACGTACTGTTCTGCTATTCCTGGGTGCTCAGCATGTTGCTCGGCAACAGCAATATCACCCGATTGCCGAGTGCCCTGAGCGCCGTATCGGAATTGTTGCTCGAGCACATGCTCGCCGCTCTGGAACATACCGGCGAAAGCGAACGCAACCGGTTCTTCCAGGCGCCGCTGGATACCACGATCGTGCGAGAGCTCTCGGCACTGTGCGATGCGCGGCTGATCTGGGGAGGTGATGCCAAGATCGGTGAGGTCTCCCGTCATCCGACACACCCCGACGGGCTCACACTGAGCTTTCCAGATCGCAAGTCCGTGGCATTGCTCAGTGCACGCGGCTACACGGCGATGAGCGATGCTGACAAGACCACCCTGGCAAGCCGCTTCTACAACGATCTGTACTGGTTCGATCAGCTGGGTTGCGGTTCACCGCGGCTGCTGTGCTGGGTGGGAGGCCCGGAGCCACCGGTGCAGGAGTTCTTCGAACGCGTGCTCGATGTCGCGAAGCGCAGGCAGCTTACTACCGAAACCGGAATAGACATCGAGAAGTTCGTCACCGCGAACACGCTGCTGGCCGAGGGCTGGAGCACACAAGCCCACCGGTTCAACGAACACCTGACCGTCGTGAACGGTACCGCCGAGGCGGCGACCCTGGATATCGTGCAAGGGGGTGGCTTCATCGTCAACGCAAGGCTTGTGCGACTGCAGGATGCGACCTCCCTGGTGCGAAGAGACTTGCAGACGCTGGCGGTAGCCGGGTTCTCGATGGCTGAGAAACGGGCCCTGGCGCGCGCGCTGGCCGGGCGCGGCGGCTACCGCATCGTACCGATCGGCGATGCCCTGAACTTCGACGTCATCTGGGACGGTATCGATCTGTTGGGGCATCTTTCCCGCCAGATCGTGGTGCGGTAGCTCAACCGCGCGACGGCGCCCGGGCAAGTCGCGGCATCACGGTGGTACCGTCAGCGAGATTCTGCAAGACGGTGGCGCCCACCCCAACCACCGAGTTCCTGCCGATGCGCAAGCCTTGCAAGGTCAGCGAACCCGGGCCCAACAGCGAGTTGTCACCGACCTGAACCTGGCCTGCCACGAACGCCATCGGCGCCACGGTGACGTTGCTGCAGATGAGCGAGTCGTGACCGATCACCGCGCCGGCGTTGATGATCGAGAACCCACCGATCGTGCAGTCCACACTGAGCACCGCACCGTGGGACACCAGTGCACCATCGGCCACCTCGGCGCCTTCGCAGACCACCGCATGCGGTGAGATCAGTGCTGTCGCCGGCAATTCATGGTCGATGATCCACTGCATGACCCTGGCGCGCGTGGCGGCACCGTTCCGATCCACCACCCCGAAGGCGATGTGAACCGCATCGAAGCGCGCGCGCAGGGCGAGCAGCTGATCGACGCCACCCCAGAAAGGGGCGTTCAGAACCCCCTCGCACAGCGCCACGTAGCCGACCACCTCGTGCCCGCACTGCCGGGCGATGGCAGCCGCCTCCTTGGCGTACCCCTCCCCACCGATGAACGCGAGGCGGCTCATGCCATCACCCGCACGGCCGGCACGCCCATCACCGTCTGACCTTCCCGAACCCGCCGCAGCACCACCGAGTTCGGGCCTACCGTGGCACCGTCCTCGATCACCGCGCCCGGGCTGATCGTCGTGTGGGAGCGGATGGTCACGCCGTGACCGATGCATACGTTGCCGCCGATGAAGCAGAACGAGCCGATATGGCAGCAGTTCCCGATGGTGGTGTCGTGACCGACGGTGGCATGGCTGCCGAGGTACACATGGTGGCCGATGCCGACGTCGCAGGAGACCAGCGCGTAGTGGTCGATGAACGTACCGGCACCGAGATTGGCCAGCGGTGAGGTGATTCGTGATGTCGGCGTGGCCAGTGTGGCGAAGCGTGCGCCCTTGGCGCCCAGCATGTCGGCGAAAGCCGAGCGTCGCGCCACGCTGCCGAGGGCGATCAGGAAGCGTTCGTCGGAGGTGGGCTCATGGCCGGACGGAGTTCCGAGCACCGGCAGGCCGTCGAGCTGACTTCCGAGCAGCGCATTCGCCCTGTCGTCGAGAAAACCTGCCATCTCGAAGCCACCGGACGCCGCCTGGGTTTCGAGCGCCGCGTGGTAAACCTCGCGCCCCAACCCACCGGCTCCAACGATGATCAGGCGATAAACGGCATCAGACATCCAAGGTATACCCGCCATCCATGCGGATGACCTGCCCGGTTACCCAGCGCGAGGCGGGCGCCAGCAGATAGACGATGGCGGCAGCGACATCCTCGGGCTCACCCACGCCCAGCGGGTACTTCGCGATCAGCTCGTCCATCTTTTCGCGTGGCACATCGCCGGCGTCGAGCACCGGTGTACGTACAAGGCCCGGCGCTACCACGTTGCTGCGCATGCCGGCACCGACGCACTCGGCAGCGATCGCACGGCTCGCGCCTTCGTTGGCAGCGAGGCTCGCAGCGTAGGCGACGTGGCCCGTGACGCCCTGGGTAACAGACAGTGTGGAGATGAAGACGAGCGATGCGCCGGTGTTGAACCTGCGCTTCGCCATCAACGACTGGCACAGTGCAAGCCTGGTTTCCAGGTTTATGCCCATTACACGCTCTACCACCTTTGGCGTGGTATAGCGCAACGGAGACACCTGTGCAACGCCTGCCGCGAGCACCAGCCCGTCGAGCTTGCCGACACCTGCCACCAGCCGTGCCAGCTCATCCGGGTTCAGAAGGTCGGCTGCAAACGATGCATGATCAAGACTCTCACCTTCCGGCATAGCACCATCGGCGAAAACGGAATCATCATCACCCGACGCCAGGCCCGCGATCGGCACACTGCCCCCACCGGCCAGCGAGGCCATCGTCGCTGACAACCGCGACTCATCCCGCCCGGTAGCCAACACGCTGCCACCCCGTTGTGCGATCAGGCGGCAGGCCGCCTGACCGAGCCCCGACGATGCGCCGGTGACGAGAACACGCTTGCCCGCCAGTGAAAAGGGATCAGCCCTCACAACTCGGCGATGGGCGGGCAGACGATCGAATCGGTCTCCAGGCCCAGAGTGGCCCACGAAAGCCCGACGCCGAAGCCGCACAACACGAGCCGCTGGCGCCCGGCCACCAATTGCTCGCGGCATTGGTCCACCAGAGTGACCGGAATGGTGGTGCAACTGGTGTTGGCATAGTGGCGCAAAGTGGAAGGTGCCTGCCCTGGCGCGAGCAGCAGCTTCTTCGCGATGAAGGCGTTGATCATCTGGTTCGCCTGATGGAACACGAACGCATCCACCGACTCGGTTTCCCAGCCCATCACGGACAACAGGGATCGGACGGCCGGGGGCACCGTACGCACGGAAAAATTGAACACCGCCTCGCCGTCGAGGTCTGCGGTGTTACCGATCTTCATCACGCCGTCGGCATCGGCCTCGCAGACGAACCCATCGGCGGGCAGGCCGGGCCGCCCCTTCACATGGCGCTCCATGATCGCATCCCAGCCACTGCCATCGGTGTGCATCTGGCAGCGGATCGGCGGAACACCGTCGGCTCGTTCCAGCGCAGTGGCGGAACCCGCATCACCGAACAGCGGTGCGTAGGCATCCTTGCGCGACGGCAGATTCGGCTTGCCCGGGGCGTCGCCCACCAACAGCAACACGCGCCCGCGACTACCGCTCTGCAGGAAACTGCCGGCGATCTGAAGGCCGTAGGGATAGGCCGAGCAACCCAGGTTCACGTCGAAGGCAGCGCAGGCGGTATCCAGGCCCAGGCGACTCTGCAATGCACAGGCGGTGGCCGGCGAGACGAAATCCGGCGTCTGGGTGACGAAGATCAACGCATCGAGACTGTCGCGGGCCCAGCCCAGCTCGTCGAGCAGGCGCTCTGCCGCATCGCAGGCCAGATCCGAGGCGAACTGATCGGGGCGACACAGACGGCGACTTTCGATACCGGTGGAGCGCACGAAGCGCTTGCGGGTTTCCGGCGTACCGTAGTCGCTGTCGAGTACCGATTCGATGCGCGACGGCACACTGACGGCAAGCCCTGCAAACCTGACCCCTTCGAGTACGGCATCCATGGCCGGGCTACTCTCAGGCCGCTTCGGTCTGGCGCTGTTCCACCAGGCTGAGAATATCGCCGACCGTGCTGCAAGCGACCAGCTCGTCTCCACTGACCTGAACATCGTAGTGGGCATACACCATGGCCACGGTGGAAACCGACGCCAGGGAATCCCACTGCTCCAGCTGCTGGAACCGGGTATCGAGGGCCATGGGCGCATCGGGAATATCGAACGCCTCTTTGACGTTCTCCACGAATTCTTGCTGATCTATGCTCACTGAAATCACCGGTTTGCGAAGGACGGCACGCCAGAGCCATTGCATTTCGGCCCGACTACGGTCTGACTAAAACCAGGATGTTACGCGTAGCCCTCACCTTTCATCAAGGTAACAGGGGGATAGCACGCGTGATCGGGGAAAAATCCCGATAGAGGAATACGGTACTTCATCTCGAGAACCGCTCCTTTACCAGGGGAAATTCAAGGACAGACTATTTTTAGTCTACATATATTGCATGAATCGGGACGTTTTCGAATTGTATACGGCGCTCTCCCTGTTCTCGCACTGAAGGCAATCCGCGGCATGAGGTATCCGCCGGGCTGACCAGCCGCTGCCGAATTATCAGGCAGTCGGCTGGCGAGCACCGTGGAACCAGTGGCTCAGCCGCCCTTGAGCGAGTCGTAGCCGTACTTGATGAAGTCCTGGAAGCGTCCGGCCTCGGTGTTGGCGGTGGCCTCGGATTTCATATCTTCGCGATCTCCTCGCGTCCACCCGTCGATCCTGCTTTCCCCGCCGCGCTTTTTCTCGGGGATCTCCTCGCCCTGTGCATCGTAGCGCTTGATGTGCGAGATCACCTCACTGGCCCGAAAGGCCGAATCGGCGTCACTCTCGAAGTCGCCCACCAGATTCTTGAGCGCTTGCTTGTCACGCGACGCCATGGCCGCCAACGCGGGATTCTCATCGACGATCTCTTGCGCCGAGCGGGTGTCGTCCTCAGGCCGCGAGGTATTACGATGCAGTCCGGTGTCCGCCTGCCCATCGATCGGCCGCCCCGAAAACGGTAACGGCTTGTCAAACGCCTCAAAGCCTTTGCCGAAGAACTGGTACAGCCGCTCCCCCTCGCTGCCCTCCTCGGGCAATACCAGGCCGGAACTCCTCTTTTTGAAGCCATCGACCTGGCCGTTGCCGACCTCGCCTGCGTAGCGCGGGTTGCCCTCATTGTCGGCGTTCTCGATCCACATGAGCACCTGGTCCGCCCGGTAGGCGGCGTCGGCATTGGTCTCGAAGTCCCCGACGCGATCCTTCATCACGGCCTTGTCATCGGCGTTGAGGTTGCGCAGCAGCGCCGATCCATCGAGGATCTGCTCGGCCGAGCGCTCGTCCCCGGCAGGGCGTCGGGTGAAGCGATCGAAGCCGTTGGCCGCCTTCCCGCCCACCGGCTTGCCGTCGCCGGCCGCCTCTCCCTGAAGCGAGTCATAGCCGTCCTTGATGAAGTCCTGGAAGCGCCCGGCCTCGGTATGCGGCTGAGCCTCAGACTTGGGGTCGGTGCGATCGGCGCGCGTCCAGCCGTGAATCTTGTCGTCATTGACCTTGCGGCCGGTGAGCTGCTCGCCGTCTTTATCGAAATGCTTGATGTGGTGGATGATCGCCGAGGCCTCGTAGGCGATATCCGCATCGGTGGTGAAGTCGCCGATCTTCTCCTTGAGCGACTCCTTGTCGGGGTCAGAGAGGTTGGCCAGCGCCGGGTTGTCCTGAATGATCGCCTCCGCCGAGCGGGTGTCGCTCTCCGGGCGCTGGGGTTGGGGGCCGAACGTCGATTCCACGAAGGTGGGCTCGCCGAAGGTGGGATCGTACGACGCATCGAAGTTTCGTCGCCCGCCCAGCGGATTCCCCGATGACTCGTCCGACGACTCGTCCGACGACTCGTTCGGCGCCTTCTCCGACGATTTCTCCCAGGCGTTCTCGACCAGGTCTACCGCCGACCCGCCAGCTACGAACCCGATGACTCCGCCGGTCAGGCCACCGATGAAGGCGCCCACCGGACCGAACACCGAGCCGGCCACCGCCCCCGCTTCGGCACCGGCCCACCCACCGAGCACCTCGCCGCCGGCCTCGAACGTCTTGGTCGGCTTGCCGTCGCCGCGCTTGATGTCCTCGTAGATCCCTTCCCCGAGCACCGCAGCGTCCATTACCACCCCCACCGCCTTCACCGCGCTCCTGAAGTTCGAGCTCGCGCCCTTTGCCTCGGCACTCTTGAGCACTGCCCCGTGAGCGTCTTCAACGTGTCCGGCGACCTCGTCGCTCACCTCGCGCAACCGTTGATCAACCGCCTCGGCCGTCTGTTTCGTATCCCAGCCCTTCTTCTTGCCTTCGGCGACGAGCTCGTTGATCTCATCGGCGACCCTCTCGTGCAGCATCGGCTCCCCATCGGGATTGAGCCTCGCCTTTACCTCCTCGTTCAGCGCCTCGTTGGCCTCGCCGACATGATCGTCGTTGAACCCGTCTATCCCGCATGCCCCTTCCACGCCACGCTTGCACAGACGGGAGTTCTCAGGGGTATGCGCCTCCCCGGGCTTGGCTGGCTTCTCCCTGACCTCGGGATCGATATCGAGTTCGACTTCACGATTGGCCGCCTCGCTGGAGTTTTGCGTCTGGATGTCCTTGAACAACGACACCGTGTCGTTCATGGCATCGGAGGCAAACTCGGCTACCTTATCGGCACCATCGATACCCTTCACGTCCTTCAACGTTTCGGCAGCGGACTCGAGCTGCGCCTTGATGTCCTCGCTTCGCGGCGTCAGTGTGCCGAGGCCACCATTGAGGTTGCCATCGAAGTGGGAGCCTATCGCCGAATTCTTGTTCATATCACCGTAGCGCAGGTTGTGCGCGTTGTCGGCGATCCGGGTAACCATCGTCTTGGCGTCCGCGTTGCTCAGGCCCGCCGGGGCACGCATCTGGTGCATCAGCCTGTCGATCTCCTTCGCCGCCTTGGGGTCGTTGTCGCCGACACCCAGGGTCGTCTTCACGACGTCGCGAAACGACCGATCGATCTCCGTGGCCGCTTTCGGATCTTCCTTTCTCAAACGCTCCATGAACGAGCTGCCGTTCTCAGGTTCCTGATACAGACCGTTGTAGGTCTGCACAGTGGTCTTGACACTGTGGTGCGACACCCGATGGTTACGCGAGACGCTGTTCGCCTTCCCGCCGACAGCCTTCGTTGCATCCTTTTCGGTCAGTGCACTGTATTCGCCGGTAGGCTTCTTGCGCTTCCCGCCGGCGCGCGTATTGGTAGCGTCAACGCTCGCCTTCAATTCCCCGAGATTGGAACTGGAGGAGATGCTGCTGCCTTCCTTTCCCGATAACTTCTCCCAGACGCGCTCGAGCACACCCCAATCTTCCTTGGTGAGGTACTTGCTCTCCGAACCGGTCAAGGCACGATCAACCAGATCGCCGACAACCGCCGTGTTCGACAGCTTTTTGCGACCGTACTCCCAGGGAATATCGCTCGGCTCGAGACCGAGCGAGTCGTACAGCGCCTCGACACTCTTCGATGGCTTGGACAACTCTTCGTCGGCGAACGACCTGCCCTGCAGTTCCTGGAGCGTCTCATCACCCGATTCCGCGATCGCCTGCCGGCGTTGCTCACCCGGCGGGAGCGTGAGTATATCCTTGACCTGCGAGGCGTCCGCCGCGCCCAGTTCGGCATAGGGCTCAGGTAGCCAGGCCGCCAGATTGCCCTCCTTCCGAGACTCGATCCAGCTGTCCACGTCCGCGTGCTCCCATTGCGCGGAATCATCCGGCGGGCGAAGCTCCTTGCCGCTCGGATCCCAGACGCGCCCGGTCTGCCTGTCGCGAATCAGAACATGCCCCGCATCATTGCCGTCCGCATTCGTCTCGTCGCTCAGGAACACCAGCTCATCCTGACCCGGCCTGGCCTCGCGCACGGCATGTTCCAGACAATTGGCCTGATTATCGTTGAGCCTTTCGTTCAGCAGGGACGTGGGCAATGGCTTGCTCGAATCGCCGTGGCGTGCATGTTGCCTGTCCATCGCGGGAGCCGGAGTTCTGGCCAGCCACGATAAACCCGACTGTCGAGTCGCAGGATTGAAATGCATGAGATCACCTTGCCTTGATCACCATTATTCTCGAATGAGGATCGTTGAGAAACGTGAGGTTCGAAGCATGATTGAGCAAGGGGATGTTCGCCATAAGGTAAAGACATTACGCCGCATTCTCGCAGCAACGCTTGTGGGCTCTATCGTCCTTCGCATCGGTCGGACCCAGTCATCGCCCGCCTGCGCCGGGGAGGCGCGGGCACTTCAACATCACAAGGATGTAACGGAGAAGCTGCGAAAAGCGTAAAATCAGGGAACTACAACTCGGGCCGGCAATGCGATCAGCCTCAGCGCCCTTCATCTTCCAGGCTTCCACACCCCAAGGAGCGGCTCCCTTCCCTACGATGAAGATCGCCATCATCAGCGGCGTACCTGAATCCCTGCGGGGATTTCGCGGCCAGCTCATCACGCGTCTCTGCCAGCTCGGCCACGATGTCACGGCACTGGCGGCCGAAGAGAACACGGAGATCACCCGTTTCCTGAACGATCGTG
>CBDCAW010000043.1:0-42158 GCA_965214025.1 Granulosicoccaceae bacterium | reverse complement strand
CTTTTTCTGCGACTTCCAGCTCAATCCGGGAAGTGCCTGAAACTGTCCGAAATACTTGTCGAGCCCGGCGATGTTGATGGCGACGGTCATCCGTGTTTCCTCGCATTTATACCGGCTTCGAGGTACCGGGAGTAGATGGAAATGCCGAAGCAGATGGCGAAGTAGATCGCGGCGACGAACAGGTAAGCCTCGGTACTCGGGAACGGCCAGTCGGGGTCCGTCGCCGCACTCCGAGCCGCCGAGAGCATGTCGAAAACACCGACAAGGATGACCAGGGACGTATTCTTGACCATCACGACGCCAGTATTCGTGAGAGGCGGGATCACATTCTGGATCGCCTGCGGCAGAACGATGTACCAGACCGTCTTCCAATAGGGCACGCCGAGTGCTTCGGACGCCTCGATCTGTCCGTCCTCAACACCCTGCAGACCGCCGCGGATCACTTCAGCGAGATAGGCGGCGGCATAAATGGTCAACGCAGCCAACGTCCGGCCGAGCTTGTCGACGGTCCAGGTCGGCGGCAGCAACAGGGGCAGCAAGATCGCTGCAATGAAGAGCAGACCGACCAGCGGCAAACCTCGCACGACTTCGATAAAGAAGATGCAAACGCCCTTGACGATGGGCAGGCGACCCCGGCGACCAAGCGCCATCAGGACCGCCAGCGGAAACCCCACCCCAAGCGAAAGAACCGCAAGCAGCAACGTCACCGGGAGGCCGCCCCACTCGGGTTGTGGGCAGGGATTCGAGCCCCAGGACACCACCACGCATGAACGATCAGCATCACCACGATGGCCACCGCCCAGAGCAGCAGGATACGCGGCCCCCAGACCCGAGGAGACAGTGACGCGAGGACCATCGCCAGGATCATCCCAATGACTATCATGGGGCGCCACTGCTCTTCGGGCGGGTAGAGGCCGAACAATATCAAACGTGACTTCGCGCGGATAAAGGCCCAGCAGGCACCCCCTTCGCGGCATTGGCTTGGATCGCTAACGGTCCAATTCGCATCGACGATGCCCCAGTTGATCGCCGGAAGGAGCGCGATGATGATGAGCGTGGCAATAAGTGTCAGCGACGCGGAGGTGATGTCCCCAAACAGGAGCTTCCAGAGGGGTCGCCGTTGCCCTTTCGGTGGATCGCGCGGGGCGACGTTGGGATAGGTCACATGGTCCGTCATTTCGTCACCAAAGTCGACGCGCGCGTTGTACCAGTTCATGAACAGCGACACCGAAAGGGAGATCGTCAGAAAGACGGCAAGCAGGACCAGCAGGCTTTCGATCGCCTGACCGGTCTGGTTGATGATGGTGTAGATGATCCCGCTCAATTCTGGATAGCCAACTCGCGATTGCGAGTGTCGTGTTCTTGACCGTCGCAAGATATTGCGAGGTCATCGGAGGAACGATAACGCGCATGGCCTGGGGCAGGATTATTCGGAACATGATCTGACGTTCCGTCAGTCCAGTTGCCCGTCCGGCCTCCCATTGGCCTTTTCCAACAGCGTCAATCCCGCCGCGGATCGTCTCACCGATGAAAACCGAGGTGTAGATGACGAGACCAACGAGGATTGCCATGAATTCCGGGGACGCGCTTACGCCGCCGCGGATGTTCAAGCCAACGAGTTCCGGCCGACTAATACTGGCGGGGTAGTCCATCGCCGCGGCCAACGCCCAAATCGCGGCCCACTGCAACTAGAATGCATATCCCGAGCCAAGTCAGTCTTGGAACGGCGGGACGCCGCACGCGGAACGCCGTTGTCAACGCCGCGACAACGATGAGCGCCGACAACAAAAGCAATTGCCCGCCGCCCGGTGCGAGTTCGAGATTGGGTGCGTAGATGCCACGTTGGCTGAAGAAAATTCCAGGCAGGGGGTTCAGCGCATCACGCGGCGCAGGGAACGTCGTGGTCGCGATTGTGTACCAGAAAAGGAGCCAGACCAGCAGCGGGATATTTACGTTGAATATCGATAAAATACTTACGATTCTAGACAACAACGGATTACCGGAACGACGTGCCAACGCAACGAGGAGTCCCAGGAAAGTGGCCATCACGATGGCTAGAAACGATATCCACAGCGTGTTGGCCGTGCCGACAACGTAGGCCGATAGATACGTATCGGACGGCGTGTAAGTCACGACGCTCTCGGAAATGGGAAAGCGTGCGGGCCGCCAGAGATATTCGAACCCTGTGCGGATGCCCCGCGCCGCCATGTTCTGAACGGTATTTCCGGTCAGCCACCAAATTGCACGGCAATCAGACCGCCCAACAGGGCGGCCTGAGCGGCCCAGCCACGGATATGGGCGGAATACCAGAGGCTCAGCATCGACCGGGCCTACTGGAATGCCAGAGGGAAATGCAGGCCGCCGTCGGTGAACAATCTGTTATATCCACGCTCGATATTAAGCGGGCTGTCCTTTCCCACGTTTCGGTCGTAGATTTCGCCGTAGTTCCCGAGCTGCTTGATGATCTGATACGCGAAGTCGTCTTCCAGCCCCAAAGAAGAACCGTTGCCTGGATCGGTGCCCAAGAAGCGACGAACACGCGGGTTTTCGCTATCGAGGAAACTGTCGATATTGTCCTGCGTGATTCCGAAGGCCTCGGCAGCGATAAGCGCTTGAATGGACCAGTTCACGATATCCAGCCACTCAACATCGCCTTCACGCACACCGGGCGTCAATGCGTCAGCATAGACGGTCGCGGGAAAGATGACGTGATCGTCGGGATTACTCGCCATGGTCGCCCGTACCGAGGCAAGTGCGCCCGCATCAGTGATGATCGCGTCGCAGCGCCCGGAAAAATAGGCCTGTCTCGCGGCGGAAGAGTTTTCGAACACGACGGCCTGTAAGTCGAGGTTATGTTTGACCGAAGCGTCATTTACGACCACCTCGGTCGTCGAGCCGGTCTGGACGCAAACGGAAGCGCCAAGCATATCTTCGACCCGGTCGATGCCCAGTGATCGTCGCACAAGAAAGCCGGTGAATTCATAGTAGTTCGGGGGTCGTGAAGTTGATGCCGTTGGAATCACGCTGCAACGTCCAGGTCATCGTGCGCGGAAGCATGTCGATCTCGCCGGTCTGAAGAGCGGGGATCCGCTGCTGGCCGGTGAGGGGCACGAATTCGATCGCGTCCTTATCGCCAAGCGTTGCGACGGCCACGGCCCGGCAGGTTTCGATATCCAGCCCGCGATAATAGCCATTCTCGTCCGGCGCGCCAAAGCCGGGGTTGTTAGCAGAAGCGCCGCAGATCATGTTGCCGCGTTCGCGTACTGTTTCAAGCGTCGATTGCGCCAAGGAGGGCGTCGAGAGTGCTGTGGTCAGCACGGCGGTTGATAGGAGTTCTTTGAACATTGTCGGGTATCCTCTCTGGTGATGTTGTGCGGGTCGCCTCGCGATTGGGGCCGGTCTTCACGCCAGATTGTCGAAGAATGCATCGAGGTCCTCTCGTAGGTCGGTCTCGTCCTCGAGGCCGACGCTGAAGCAGACGATGGTGCGAGAATTGCGCGGATGATCGTATTGCCGGGCACCCGCCACGCTCATCGGCGCGACAAGGCTCCGGCTTCCACCCCACGACGAACCGATGGCAAAGACCCTCAACCCGTTCAGCGCGGCGTAGAGTTGCGGCTCCGCCTCCTCGGTTAATACGACGGAGAAAACCCCGCTGGACCCGCTGAAATCACGCTTCCAGAATTCATGGCCGGGGCTGGACGGAAGGGCCGGGAACAGGACCTCGCCTACCCCACGTTCTGCCAGCGCCTCCGCCATGTCGGTCGCTACGCGGCCAACATGGGCAATCCGTACGGCCATTGTTTCGAGCCCACGAAGAACCAATGTCACCTGATCGGGCGCAACCCCGAGGCCCAGCATTCGCATCGTATCCCGCAGGCGGGCGCGCAGTTCAGGCTCCGCCACGGTGATCGAACCCATCAGAAGGTCCGAATGGCCGCCAGGATATTTGGTCAGCGCCTGTGACGAAAAGTCGATGCCATGGGCCAGTGGTTTGAACAGCAGCGATGTCGCCCAAGTGTTGTCAATTCCAGTGAGAATGCCCCGCGCCTTGGCAACCTTCGTCATGCCGGGAATATCCTCGACCTCCATTGTTGTGGAGCCTGGAGATTCCGTCCAGATCAAACGGGTGGTGTCGCGGATGTACTCTTCGATCCCTGCGCCGATCCCGGGCGGGTAAATCGACCAGGCAATGTTCAGTGGCTCCAAAAAATTACGGCACAGACCCGTTGGCCGGCGGATAAGCAGTGTCAGGAATAAGAATGTGATCGCCTGGTTTCAGGACCGTCAGAAACACCACCGAAATTGCCGCTTGCCCAGAAGGCACCAGTACGGTCCTGGCCCCACCTTCAAGAGAACTAAGCTGTGCTTCCAGCACGCGCGTCGTCGGCGTGCCATGCATCCCGTAGGAATAGCCGTTCAAGCTGCGCTTTCCGCGACGAGAATAAGCAGCAGCATCTTCGAATACGATGCCCCGAGGCGCGATGGGTTGAAACGGCGAGAGAGTCGTACTTCTCCAATGAAACGTCAGGATGGTGGACCGTAAGCGTGGCATCGCGCATTTAGACAGGCTCCTCGTGATTACAAATAAATATCGCACGATGAGGTGCACAGAAATACTGATGAGAGGTAATAAGTTCTATGTGAAAACCTGATATATGCAGCATCGTCAGCTTGAGGCGTTCAACGCGGTCATGATCTCTGGCTCCACCGTAGCGGGCGGCGGAACTGATGGAGGTCACGCAACCCGCGGTTTCGCGATTGATCACAGAGCTGGAGGCGGCGGTCCGTTTTCCGCTCTTTGACCGGGTCCGCAGACGATTGGTCCCAACACCTGAAGGTCAACTGTTTTTTCGTGAGGTGGAGCAGAACTTCCGTGGCATCGACCGTTCGTGGACGGTTATGGGCTTAGAGATTCCAGCCCTTCAGCGGCGGCCCTTTCGTAGTTGATGGGTGACTTGTAGCCCAGAGCCGAATGGCGGCGCGAGGGGTTGTACCAGCCTTCGATGAACTCGAAGCAGGCCACGCGGGCTTCAGCTTTTGTTTTGAACTTTCGACGATCCAGCAATTCACATTCGAGCGTGGCGAAGAAGCTCTCGCACATTGCGTTGTCGTAGCAGTCACCGACCGATCCCATCGACGGTTGCACGCCCATCTCTTTGCAACGCAGGCCAAAAGCCACCGACGTGTATTGCGATCCTTGGTCGCTATGGTGAATGACGCTGTCGGGCTTGCGTTGTGTGACAGCCATGTTCATCGCATCGATGACAAGCTGCGCCTTCTGATCATTGCCCATGGCCCAGCCGATGATCCGGCGGCTGAAAGCGTCCAAGACCACCGCGAGATATAGGAAGCCTGCCCAGGTTGGCACGTAGGTAATGTCTGCAACCCAAAGTACATTGGGTGCATCCGCATAGAAGTTGCGGTCAACCAGATCACTTGCGGGTCGGGCACGCGGATCGCGTTCTGTCGTGACCACGAACTTACGGCGGCTGACGCCCCTCAAGCCCTTGGTCTTCATCAATCGCTCGATGCGCTTGCGGCCCACATGTATGCCGTCCTCAGCCAGTTCAGCGTGGATACGTGGCGCTCCATAGGTTTCCTTCGATACCTCATGGATGGTGGCGATCCGGTCAGTTAGCGCATCATCGGCAACCTGCCGAGCACTGAGCGGACGGCTGTGATAGGCATAGAAACCGCTGCGGGACACGCCCAAGGTGCGCGACATCAGTTGGACAGAATACTCGGCTTGGTTCGCGGTCATGAATTTGAAGACCTCCGCGATGTCACGTTGTTTTGTGCAAACCAAGCCGCGGCCTTTGACAAGATATCTCGTTCTTGGCGAAGCTGTTTCACCTCGCGGCGAAGATGGCGCAACTCTTCCAGTTCGGCGATCGTCAGGCGATCATCTCGTTCATCACCATCCGCACTGGCCTGTTTAACCCATTCATGGATCGTTGCCGCGCAGGGCTCGTACTCGCGCGCCAGACTTTCAACACTGCGACCAGCTCGCGCCAGCGCAACCAATCGTTCCCTGAATTCCGTCGGGTACGGGTTCCTCGTTCTCGGCATGAAAAACACTCTCCTTCATCAGTGAAAAAGTGTCCATCAAACCGGGGGAACTCCAACTCCAGTCTTTGAGCCTGCCGAACATCCTTTCGATGCGGTTACGACGTTTGTATCGTCGCTTGTCGTACTTGACGGCCTTCTTGCGCGACTTGCGGCCAGGAATGCAGGGCTTTGTACCTTTGTCTGCAAGGGTTTCGCGGAACCAGTCGGCATCATAGCCTCGATCAGCGAGAAGCCACTCGGCTTCCGGCAGGCCATTCATTAGGGCCGCCGCACCGGTGTAGTCGCTCTCTTGCCCTGCGGTAATGAAGAGGCGAATTGGGCGACCGCTGGTATCTGTTACCGCGTGTAGCTTTGTGTTCATGCCACCCTTGGTCAAGCCGATCAGACGTCCACGCCCCCCTTTTTCAATCGCAGGCTGGATGCCGTACGGTGCGCTTTGAGGTAGGTGGCATCAATCGAGAGGGTCTTGTTGTCGGGAGCCTCCTCAGCCAGCCCCATCAAGATTTGAGCAAAGATGCCCATGTCACTCCAACGCTTCCAGCGATTATACAGCGTCTTTGGCGGGCCATACTCGGCAGGCGCATCGCACCACCTTAAGCCATTGCGATTAATAAATATAATACCGCTCAGCACACGCTTGTCATCCACGCGGACACGACCTCGGCTCTTTGGAAAGTAAGGCCGAAGGCGCGCCATCTGCGCCTCCGTAAGCCAGTATAAGTTGCTCATCATATCCCCCGAAACGTGCTCGTCCGTTGAACCCGTCCTTTTGCCCTTGGATGGTGCCTGTTACGCTGCCTGAGCAGCGTAACGCCAGGGGAGGAGTTCGTCGAGACGTGTGATCTTGTGGTCAGCGATCTTACCAAGAACCCATGCAAGCCAGGCTTGCGGATCGACATCATTAAGCTTGGCCGTTTCGATCAGGGTGTAGGCGATGGCCATGGCTTTGCCGCCACCCTCAGAGCCAGCGAACATCCAGTTTTTGCGGCCGATGGCAACAGGTTTGACGGCGCGCTCGGCTGTGTTGTTGTCGACCTCCAGATGCCCATTCTCAAGGTATGCCCGCGCCTTCGGCATCCGGCCAAGGGCGTAGCGGATGGCCTGAGCCAGTGGCGATTTGCCCGAGATTTTGGGCAGCTGGGCGTGTAACCAAGCTTCCAGATCGTCGAATATGTGCTTTGCCCGTGCTTGGCGCAGCGCGACACGCGCGTCAGGGGATTTGCCTCGCGTCTCTTTTTCCACAGCATAAAGTTCCGCGATCCGGCGGATGGCCTCCTCGGCGATAGCGTTGCCCTGGGACGCGAAGACATCGACAAATTTACGTCGGACGTGCGCCATGCAGGCCATCTCGTCGGCTTTGTCGTCGCCGAACACTCCGTTGAAGCCGGAGTATCCATCTGCATGGACCCACCCCTTGAAGCCTGCGAGGTGACTGACGGGATGTTCGCCTTTGCGGTCGATGGTGAACTGATACCAGGCGCAGGGCGGTGATGACCCCGACCATGGCCGTTCATCGCGGACATAAGTCCAGACCCGCGCCGTTTTGGTCTTCTTGTGTCCCGGCGCTTGCATCTTCACAGGCGTATCGTCGGCGAACAGCGCATCGCCGCGTCGGACGATCCGACCAATCTCATCGGCCAGTGGTTCCAGCAACGCAGTGGAACGGCCAACCCAATCGGCCATGGTCGAGCGGTCCGGATCGATCCCTTCTCGGGCGTAGATTTGACTTTGGCGATAGAGAGGCAAGTGATCAGCGTATTTGCTGACCAGGACATGCGCCAATAGACCGGGACCGGGCCTGCCGCGCTCGATGGGGCGCGATGGCAAAGGCGATTGCACAATCGCTTCGCAGCCCCCGCAGGCTTTGCGCGGGCGGACAATCCGGTTCACCACAAAGCGGCCCGGCAATGCTCGTGAACCTGCTGCTTCTCAAGGGCAACATCGGCCGTGAAGGCACGGGCATTTCTCCGGTCCGAGGGCATTCCAACGTTCAGGGGCAGCGTACGGTGGGCATCTCCGAAAAACCGGAGCTGGTGCCACTGGACAAGCTGGCGGAACTGTTCGACTTCGAGCCGCCCAGAACCACCGGGCGTACCACCGTGGAAGCGATGGAGGGAGTGATGGACGGTTCCATCAAGGCTTTCATGAGCCTGGGTGGCAACTTTGCCAGGGCGATTCCCGACCAGGGGCGTACGGATCCGGCCTGGTCGAACCTGTCGCTGAACGTGCAGATCGCGACCAAGCTGAACCGTTCACATCTGCTGACCTGCGAGTCTTCATGGTTACTGCCTTGCCTGGTGAGAGCCGAAGACGACCACCAGGCCGGCGGCTCTCAGATGGTGTCGATGGAAGACAGCCTGAGCCACATCCATGGTTCCATCGGCAAGCGCACACCGGCAAGCGATACACTGAAATCAGAGCTGGCGATCGTTGCCGGGCTTGCCAAGGCCACGCTACCGCCGAACCCTCGTGTCAAATGGGACGAGTGGATGGCTGACTACTCGACGGTACGCACGTTGATCGAAACCACGTATCCGGATGAATTTCGTGCCTTCAACGAGCGCCTGGATACCCCCGGAGGGTTCTACCGGGGCAACCCGGCACGTGAACGCCGGTGGCAGACGGAATCCGAACGCGCCCAGTTCACCTGCCCTACCGTGTTGTCCGCCCTTGCCAGGCCTCTGGGCGCCGATGAATACACCTTGATTACCTTACGCTCGAACGATCAGTTCAACACCACCGTCTACGGATTCTCCGATCGTCTGCGCGGACTGGACGGTGATCGGCGCATCGTGCTGATGAACCCGGAAGACATCCGGCGCGCAGGGTTGATCGAAGGTGAACGGATCGGTCTTGCCTGCAAGGTCGACAGCAGCGTGGAACGAAGCGTCACCGGGTTCAAGCTCGTGGCCTACGACCTGCCGCAGGGTTGCATAGGCGCCTACTACCCGGAAACCAATGCCCTCATCCCACTTGATCAGTACGAGTTGAAGTCCAAGACGCCTGCCTACAAAGGCACTAGCGTCAGCGTACTGAGCTGATCAAGCTACCGAGGGATATCGCCGCACACCGTGCATCAGGGATTCATCCGGCTTGTGCCCGCCTTCCCCATGAAGCACGGTGAGATCCCCGGTGCTTTCCAGCACCACCGCATACACATCGGAGAGTCGATGAACGTTGACTTCGCGCAGCTTGCTCGCGATGTCGGCTTCGGTGACGCGAGACTTTACCATCGCGTCGTGTTGATGCTTGCCTTCGAACATCAGTAGAAGAGGTTCGTTGTCCACATATTCGGAGGCGCCGAAGCGTACGCGCATCTCGGCAACCAGACGCTGGAACGCGATCAGGCCGATCAATGCGACCACTCCTTCTAACAAGGCTGGCTCGCTCGACGCCACGGTGGCGGCAACGATACTGCCGACGGCGACTGTCACTGAAAAATCGAAACTCGACATCTTCGACAGAGTACGTAGCCCGTTGATGCGGATGCACACGATGACAGCGCTCAACACACCGATCACGGTCAGAAGGATCTTGAAAACGATCGCCCAATCCGTGGTGAACCAGTTCATGAAGACAGACCGCTGCAGATAACTGGCGACCGGTAGAAATAATAAGGGCGCTTGAAAGACATGATCGGTTTTCCGTGTCGAAGATGAGAAAAGGTAGCCTACAGCAGCAGCCCGCTTCGTGAACCGCCGGAGACACCCTTTGCAAACTTGTCCGTGACTTGAGAACGGGGCGGCATGGTGTCGACCACGCATCGAACCACCTAACTACAATTGCGCGTACAGGCGTGCAGCCTGGCGAATTCTACAATATCGTTGTCGAATACGTATGCTAGGCTTCGATACGTGTCGCTGCAGAGGCAGCAGCCTTTCGAGAAACCAAGGAGTAACAAGGTATGAGTCGCAACATATTCGTTATCATCGGCGTGATCGTGGTCATCGTTGCCGTTCTCAGCTTTCTGGGCGTCGCGTAGCCCCAGGCAGTATTGATGCGGGGAGGCTTGCAGGAAACAAGCCCCCGTTCGTATGCTTGGCCGGGAGTGCTTGCGTAGCGAGTACTCCCGCTCACCGGCGACTCGTCGGCAGCCACGACCGAGCTCACGCCATGTCGAAGTCTTTCACCTCGACAATACAGTCCTGTCATTCCTTTGAGCGCTGTCATTTCCTTGACCGTGGGCTCTCACCGGTTTGATCATCCTGCAATCTGTTCGGCCCTGCAGCTCGTTCGAGTACGTCCGTTTTCAGTATCTCCTCCTTCAGCTGGTCGTCCGCCTTGGCAGTTCCCTGCTGAGCACTCTGCCCCTCGCTACCTACCAGCACCAGTTCCATCAGGATCGGGAAGTGATCTGAACCGATGGCAGGCAGCCGCTGTGCGCCGGTAACACGAAAATGGGTGGACACGAACACATGGTCGAGCGGCCAGCGCAGTAGCGGATATTCGGCGGAGAACGTGTTGTACATGCCCCGCCCGATACGCGGATCCAGCAGACCGCTGAGGCGCCGGAACAGGCGAGTGGTCGGTGACCACGCCACATCATTCAGATCGCCCGTGACCAGCACGGGTAGCTCCTTGTCTTTCACACGGTTCGCCAGCAACACCAGCTCCACGTCACGCTCCGTCGAGCGTTCGTTCTCACCAGGTGCCGGCGGGGTTGGGTGAACCACGTGAAACGACACTCTGGCGCCTCCTGGCATGCACAAGCGCATGTGCATCGAAGGTATGCCGTCCTCCACCAGAAATTCCGTACTCACATCTTCCAGCGGCAGGCGTGAATAGACGTGCATGCCGTAAAGGTTGTCGAGCGGATGAGCAACCCGGTGCGGATACCCCGACAAGCCATCGAGCTGCTCCTGCCACCATTGGTCGGATTCGAGCACGCAGAGCACATGCGGTTCGTGAATGTGGACAAGGTTCAGCAGGCGACAAGCATCGCGATTGTGCATCAGCACGTTGCTGGTCAACAGCTTGATGTGGTCGCCGGTGGCGGATTCCCGGTCGGTGGCACTCTGGATGTCGTACGCGTGCCACTCGCCGTAAGGGGCGATCCACCACAGCTGATAGGCAAGAGCGGCAAGCAACGCCAGCAGCACCGACGAGTGTGACTGCGACGTGGGAATCGTGAACCAGATCAGGATCAATCCGACCAGAACGGCGCTGAGCTGCAGACGCGGAAAATCCAACCCCCGGACCCACCAATAGCGCCAGGACGTCATCGGTAGGGCAGTGGCCGACAGAGTCAGCAGCGTCAGGAAGTGGAACGAGAAGGAGTACAAGAGTGGATCGCCTCTCCATGGAAGCCAGGCTCGATGCATGCGTTCATCGACCGACAGCGGCCGACGCTTGCCGTCGACCACCTCGACGGCGTGGAACCGGTGCTTACTGCACCACTACGGGAAAATCCTGATCCCGCCAGACATACGCCGCGCACCGTACGGCTACAACTTTGCAAGCCATTCATCGACCTCTCGCTCGGCTTCTGCCCTGCTCTTGCCGTAACGCCGCTGAATCTTACCCTTCCGCTACCGACCGGATTCCCCGTTGAAAAAATTTCGCCGTGCTGCCGAAGCCCGTGCGGGCCACCTGCTATTCCCGTGCCTTGTCCAGGTCGATATCCAGGCTGCGAAGCTTGCGATAGAGGTGTGTGCGCTCCATACCCACGTGCCTGGCGAGATCACCGATATTGCCCTGAGTCTCCTTCAGCGCACGAAGCAGGTAACGCCGTTCGAAATCTGCCCTGGCTTCGCGTAGCGGCAGGTCATGCCGTAGTGCAATCGTCGTATCGCTGCCCGAAACGGTGCCCAGCGCACGATTCACTTCGGCAACCTCGATGTCGGCCGAACCTCCCAGCAACAGTATTCTTTGCACCAGATTCTTCAGCTCGAGCAGGTTACCGGGCCAGTCGAGATTGCGCAGGCGATTCTGCGCAGCCACGGTAAAGTGACGATAGGCCAACCCCTCTTCTTCGACATGCCAGTTGACGAATTCCTCGAGCAGCGCCGGGATATCTTCCGGGTGTTCACGTAACGGCCTGATGTACAGGGTGTCGGCTGACAGCAGACGCGCCAGGGTTGTATCCAATGCCGCCTGTTTCACGGCGATCGACAATTCCAGCCGCGAAGATGCCATCAGACGGCAGCGAAACGGTACCCGTTCTCGCCCTCCCGCTCGCACGAACCCTTGTTGCTCGATAGCCTGGCGCAGGCATTGCTGAGCACTGGCGGGCAGCAATTCCACATCGCTCAGGAACAAGGTACCGCCTGCTGCCGATTCCAGGAAGCCCATGCTCACAGAGCCGTCGTTCTCGTCACCGAGCAGCTCCCGGTACGCTTGCGAAGCGGAGATGGTGTCACAGCGCAACTGGATGAAAGGCCCGGCGATGGCCGGGTTCCGATCGTGAACATTCTGCGCGAACAGCACCCGCCCACTGCCGGACTCGCCCACCAGCAGCAACGTATCCATGCGCCCGGCAGCGTCGGTCAGCCGCGCCCGCAGTTGCTTCACGTAATCGGTGTCGCCGGCCAGCAGCGGCAGGCGGTTCACCACCGCCATCGGTCCGGCCTGCCGATCGTTGGCGGCGGAACTATCCGTCAACGCCTTTTCGACCGTCAGCAGCAGCTTCGCCAGCGATACCGGCTTCTCGATGAAGTCCACTGCTCCCAGACGGGTGGCTTCCACCGCCGTCTCCACCGTACCGTGACCGGAGATCATGATCACTGGAAATGCAAGCTTGTCGCCCAGTTTCCAGGATTTGAGAAGGCTGACGCCGTCGACATCCGGCATCCAGATGTCGAGCAGCACCAAGTCAGGCACCGACTCCGCGATCGAGGCCTCGGCGGCGGCGGCCGTTTCGGCCACTGCCACCGCGTAACCCTCGTCTTCCAGGATTTCCTGCAGGAGACTACGGATATCGGGTTCGTCATCCACCACCAGAACGGATCGATTCACGCGGCATTTCCTCTGATCTGCAACACACTCGGATACGGCAGGCGCACGGTGACCATGGCACCTCCCTGCGACCGGTTCTCCGCCCGTACGCTACCATGGTGCTCCTCGACGATCTTTTTCACTACGGCCAGGCCCAGGCCGGTGCCCTTCGATTTGGACGTCACATACGGTTCGAACAGGCGATCCAGCAGGTCGACGGGAAACCCCGGGCCCTCGTCCTGGGTCACGATTTCCAGCATATGCCCCTGGCGCCTCTGTATCTCGCGCGTGGTGATGGACACCTTGGCCTGCACCGCTCCTTGCTGCGCCTCCAGGGCGTTCTTGATCAGGTTGTGCACGAGCTGGCGCATGCGCGGCAGATCTACAGGGATAGCCGGCAGGCGCGGGTCGAGCGACAGTGCGATCGGCGGAGCATTACCATCGCGATAGAGTTCGACGACTTCGCTCAGCAAGGCATTCATGTCGGTGTTCGCGAAGCTCAGACGGGGTGCCGCTGCATAGTTGGCGAAAGCATTGACCATCGATTTCAACGCATCGACCTGATTCTCGATGGTTTTGGTCAGACGGGTGAGCAGATCGACATCGTTGGGCTCGAGACGATCGTGGAACTTGTGCCGCAGCCGTTCCGCGGATAGCTGAATGGGGGTCAGCGGGTTCTTTATCTCGTGCGCGAGCCGGCGCGCCACCTCGCTCCAGGCCGCGTCACGCTGCGCACTGATGATCGTGGTCATGTCGTCGATGACGATGACCATGCCAGTGCCCACGCCTGCATCGTCGTACAGGCCAGCGCCACGGCAGAACAGGTAACGCCTGCCATGCTGATTCATGATCTCGACCTCGGCCGTCCAGTCATCGACGAGTGTATTGCCCAGATGTGTGGCGATCTGCTCGCCAAACTGGCCAAATGCACTCGGCTCCTGACCGGCTGCCAGCAAGGGTTCACCGAGGCGGCCGGCCAGCTCCGCGCCGAGGATGTCGAGCGCCGCCACATTGATCGTGCGCACGGCATGATCCGGGCCCAGCGTGATGACCCCGGAAGAGATCTGCGCAAGCACGGTTTCCAGGTACGAACGCTCGCGTTCCACCTGACGCTGGCTTTCATCGGCCACGTTCCGCGACTGTTCGAGCTGCAAAGTCATGTAATTGAATGACTGCACGAGAAAGCCCAGCTCGTCATTCTTGCTGCGCTTGTAGATCCGGGTGCTGTAGTTACCCTCGGCCACCGCGCGCGTACCCTGCACCAGATCGTGCACCGGCATCATCATGCGCCGGGCCGCGTAGAACGCGAACCATACCGCCATCATCACCGACAGCAACAGGGCCAGGGACAGGGTCACCATCGAGCTGACGATCAACGGCCGGCGCAGGAACACCAGCTGGCGGTACTGCTGGTAGCTGGACTGCACGCTTTCGGCAAGACTAGCCGAACGTGTGGCGATCGGGTACAGGGCTTGCAATACAGAGCTATTGCGCGTCGGGTCTTCAGAGAGCACCGCCGTGACCACGCGGATGTACAGTTCACCGTCGCCGACCGGATCCACACCGACATACGATTCTCCCTCACGCGCCATCGAGATCAGATCGTCATCGGGACGATCCGGCTGGATGGATATCTGGTCGAGTAGCCCGGTGGACGCCACCACCCGATTGTCCGGGCCGATGAGCGTCATCTCGGAAGCCTCGCTATCACTGGTCAGGGCATTGAGCGCCAGCACCGCCACACGCTCGTCGACCTCGACCAGCTGCTGGGCGATGTTGATGGTCTCACGCTGCAGTGTGCGCATCTGCACGCCGAGTGATTCACGCGCAAGCTCGAGTGCATCATCAAGCGCCTGCTCGATGGCGATATCGAAGTAGCTGTTGATGTTCGCGCGCAGGAAGCGAATGGAAAAGCCGTACACCAGCGTCACCGGTACCAGTGCCAGCAGCACCGAAAGCACGATGAGCTTGACGGTGAGCCGGGAGCCTGCCACGCGTTGGCGGAACTCGCGAATCAGGCGCCAGCCATTCAGGCCGACGAGCACGGCAATGAAACTCAGTGCCAACCCGTTGACCAGCAACAGCCAATGGTAATAGTGCCCGAATCGATCGAGTGCCAGCGCCATGGTGCCGAGCATGTAGAGCGACCCGATGAGCGCGACGAACAGCAGGCCCATCAGGACAGCACTGGTCAGGGTGCGGCTATTCAGTTGACTGGCCACACATACTCCTCGCTGGCAAGACGCCAGGTGGATGAGAACACCGGCTGCAAGGGTAAGGGCAGTGCACTATCGTCGAGGCGGATCGCCAGTTCCCCGATCAGCGGACCCGTCGGCTGACCCTGTGCACTCTTGCCGCCAGCCCCCTTCGCACGACGCTCGCCCGGCCGTGTCGGCCTGGCGGCAGGCAATGCGATACCGCGCAACGTACCCATCGCATCAAGGGCTACGAGCAACGAACGGAAGTTGCGGTTGTCCGCCGTCTCGCCGGCTTCGGCCCGCAGCTCCCTTCCGCCGGGCTCACCCTTGATCATCTCGGTCGGGCTCGATTGCAGGCGATAGTGGCGCGTGAGTTCATAGTAGTTGAGGGTGTACCGCCGCTCGAACAGGAAAACGGTGCGATCGAACCACCAGTCACGAGGTTCGCGCAGTGCGATATCGACCACGAACTCCAGCGGCACCCCACTATCGAGCCCTGCCCGCATGACGGATGATAGGCGGATCTCGGCGCGGGCATCGAGCTGCCATCCGGCATTCACACGCGTCAGCCGCGCCTCATCAATGGTGACATGCCCGTCATCGACATCGAACCCCTGGGCCGCGACCGACCCCGACACGAACGTCAACGGTGCGATCAGGGAAAACCCTGCCACGACCATCGCCAGAGAGATTCGCCGCCGGCAGCTCAACGAACCTTGCCGAGTAACGCGTAAAAGAAACCGTCCATGCCACCCTCGCCGGGAAACAGTTGACGACCTGTGGGACGCCTTTCACCCCATGGCCCGTCGGGCTGCCCGTCCGACGCCTGCATCGGCGCGAGGGTGCAGGGATCGAACAGCTCGATATCATCGTGACGGGCCATGAAGCTTGCCACCTGATGCTCGTTCTCCGCCTTGAATACCGAGCAGGTGACATAGAGCAGGCAGCCACCGGGTGCGACCACCGGCCACAGGGCATCGAGCAATCGGGCTTGCAAGGCCGTCAGTGCGTGAAGGTCGTCACTGCGGCGCAACAGCTTGATGTCCGGGTGACGCCGGATCACCCCGCTCGCGCTGCAGGGCGCATCGAGCAGCACCGCATCGAAGGGGCGAGAATCCCACCATCGAGTGGTATCGGCCGCGTCGCCGGCGATCAGGGTGGCCCGATCGAGCAGGCCCAGACGTTCCAGTGTTTGCCGTGCGCGCGCCAGCCGTTCCGCATCGTGATCCAGCGCGACCACCTCGTCCCAGGTATCCTCACGGCGTACCGTCGGCGGGTCGTCCAGCTCAGTGCGGGTCGGCAGCGACCGGAAACTCTCCAGCGCGTGAGCAGTCTTGCCACCGGGGGCCGCACAGGCATCGAGCAGCCGTGCACCCGATCGCGCAGCGCCTTCTTGCCGGGCGGCAGTCCCGCCTGTCGCGGATGATGCATTGCCATCGCCGTGGCGATCTTGCCAGAGCCGCAATACGCCGGCGGCGTACTGGGCAGCGCCATCCTGAACACTGATCGCACCGTCGGCAAAACCCGGCAGTACCTCGACGGCCTGTGGCTGTACCAGCTGGACCGCCGAGTCCAGCCCGACCACCGGATACCCCTGGATGCCCGCCTCCGCGGCTCGTGCCAGCCAGCTTGCCCTGCTTCCCCGACGTGTGTTCACCCGCAGTACCATCGGAGCCTGCAGGTTGCCTGCCTCTGCGATCGACTGCCATCGCGTCGGCCAATCGTGCTGGAACCGCGCGAGCATCCATTCCGGACAAGCCAGGGCCGCCGCCGGGCTCAGGTTCTGCAGCAGCGCGGGAGCACGACGCTGAAAGTTTCGCAACACGCCGTTGACCAGCCCGCGTGCCCAGGGCTTGCGTAGCTTGCCAGCCGCCCGCACGGCAGTATCGACGGCAGCGTGCACCGGCATGCGCCGCTCGGTCAATTGCAACAGGCCCAGCAGCAGCAGCAGGCGCACATCTTCATCCTTGCGCCGCAACGGCTTGTCGAGCAGAGGCTCGAGCAGGGCTTCCAACCGGGGCAACCAGCGCGCCAGATCGAAACACAGGGAATGCAGTAGCGCACGGTCTGCCGCCGGCACACTGTCGGCCGCGCCGGGCAACAGGCGGCTCAGCGACCCGCCGCCATCGAGCAGAGTGGCCAGTACCCGAACGGCGACCACGCGAACGTCAGGAGTGGCCATGGGCTTTCCCCGAGACGGCAAACACCCTGCCGGTCAGCTCGGCACCCTGGGCGAAGAGCGCTGCCGGCATGGGCCGCTTGCCCGGTCGCTGCAGTTCGAGCAGATCGAGCTCACCGTGGCCGGTGGCAACGCGGATGGCATCCGGCAGTACCGCAAGCACGGTACCCGGTCGTGCCGCCACCCCCCTGCCAGCCTGCCCGTCGGGACCTGCCACGAGCCGGCTGCGCCAGACCCGCAGGCGCACGTCGTCGAGCGTGGCCTCGGCCACCGGCCACGGATTGAAGGCGCGCACCTGCCGATGCAGTTCGATGGCCGGACACGCAAGGTCGAGTGGCGCCTCGCTCTTGTCTACCTTCGCCGCATAGGTCACACCGGTGTCTGGCTGTACCACCGGTACCTGCCGATGCATCGCTCGCAGCGGCAACGCGGTAAGCAATGCATCGGCACCTGCACCGGCCAGGCGATCGTGCAGCTCCCCGGTAGTCTCGTCGCTACCGATCGAAAGCTCCACACGGTGCAGCATGGCACCGGTGTCCAGCCCCTGGTCCATCTGCATGATGGTGATGCCGCTCTCGGTGTCGCCTGCCATGATGGCGCGATGGATCGGCGCAGCGCCACGCCAACGCGGCAGCAACGATGCGTGAATATTCAGGCAGCCGAGCACTGGCAGGCTCAGCACCGCAGCCGGCAGCAGCAAGCCGTAGGCCGCGACCACCAGCACATCCGGCCTCAACCGGGCCAGCTCCGCCTGCGCCGTCGCGTCGCGCAACGACGACGGCTGCTGCACTTCGATGCCGTGCGTCCGGGCCAGCTCCTTCACCGGGCCGGCCTGCAGTTGTCGGCCGCGCCCGGCACGCCGGTCCGGCTGGGTCAACACACCGACCAGTTCGTGTTCGCTGGCGATGAGCGCGGCCAGTGCAACGGCCGCGAACTCAGGCGTGCCAGCGAACGCGACGCGTAGCCGATCCGGATTCATGGGCAGACGCCTCTCATGCCGGCGGACCGTCGGTTTCTTCATCCCGCGCCAGCTTGAGCATCTTCTTGCGGATGCGATTGCGCTTCAACGGCGAGAGATAATCGACGAACAGCTTGCCGTTCAGATGATCGATCTCGTGCTGGATGCAAACCGCCAGCAGCCCGTCGGCCTCCAGCTCGAACGGATTACCGTGGCGATCGATCGCTTGCACGTGAATGTTGGCAGGCCGCGCGATCGTCTCATAGATGGTCGGAATCGACAGGCAGCCCTCCTGTGTCTCGGCCGAGCCGTGGCTATCGACCAGGTTGGGGTTGATCAACACCAGTGGCGAATCGTTGTCTTCCGAGACATCGATGACAACGACCTGCTCGTGCACGTCGACCTGGGTAGCGGCCAGGCCGATTCCCGGCGCGGCATACATGGTCTCGAACAGGCTGCCGACAAGCTTGTCGATACGCGCGTCGACCTCGGCCACCGGCGCGGCCTGCCTGCGGAGTTGCTTGTCGGGATAGAGGAGGATATCGAGCAGGGACACGGCATGGATTCGGCGAAAGCGGGACAACCGTGGATTCTATCAGGCCGGTTCACCCTTGATCGGTCACGGTATGCGGGCAATCCGATCAGGCCGGTTCACCCTTGATGGATCAGGGTATGCGGGCAATCCGATCGGGCCGGTTCACCCTTGATGGATCAGGGTATGCGGGCAATCCGATCGGGCCGGCGCATCCCTGACAGGTCAAGGTTTTCATACATCCGCCGATTCCTGCCTCGACGCGCTCATTCACGATCCGCACAAGGAGTTTGCCCCGCCATGGTTGAACGATCGACCCAGACTGCCACACGCTGTCACAGCGGACGTCTCGTGATCGCCCTCGCACTGGGCACACTCGTTCTGAGCGCCTGCGCCACGCAGGGGCCGCAGAGCCCCCGCGCCATTCACGCCGACACCGATGTGCAGTCTCGCTTCGGCAACCCCGAGAAGAGCTCCGGCTACACCACGGTGGTGCCCAGAGCCCCGGTGCCGCTCGACCTGATCGCCGATGACGCACCCGAGCAGTACACGGTCATCAAGGGCGATACCCTGTGGGACATTTCCGATCGATTCCTGAAGCAGCCCTGGCTCTGGCCCACGATCTGGGACTACAACCCGCAGATCGCCAATCCGCATCTGATATACCCGGGGGACAAGATTGCCTTGCAGTACATCGACGGGAAACCGACACTGGTGCTATCTCGCAACGGCCAGCGTGTGCCGCTCAACGGTGACAGGACGGGCGCGGGCGGCAGCGGTGTCGCCAACGGCACCTCGCGACTTTCACCACAGATTCGCACCGAATCGCTCAACAAGGCGATTCCGACGATCCCTGGCGAGGCGATCCGCCAGTTCCTGGTACATCCACGCGTGGTGGCGGAGAGTGAGATCAGCGATGCACCTTACGTGGTCGCACACCATGACAACCGTCTGATCAGCGCGGTCGGTCACAAGATCTATGCCCGCGGGCTCAGCAGCCGCGACCACACGCAATACGGCGTGTTCCGGCGCAGCAAGACGTTGCGCGACCCGATGACCCGCGAGGTGCTCGGCTTCGAGGTGACGCACGTCGCCGATGCTCAACTGCAGAATCTCGGCGATCCGTCGACGCTTGCCATCACCCGCAACCGTATGGAGACGATCGCCGGCGACATCCTGCTGCCGGCGGGCAGTGAGCAGGCCACCTTCAACTATGTTCCTCGCCTGCCGGCGATCCAGGGCGACGGGCGAATCGTGTCGCTGGTGAACGCGATCGCCAAGACCGGTCGCGATCAGGTCGTGGTGCTGAATCTCGGTGAGCGATCCGGCACTCAGGTCGGCGATGTGCTGGCCATCGAGACTCGCGGCGGCTCCATTGTCGATACGCGCGGCAGACGAAGTTTCGAACGCGTGGAGCTGCCGAACTATCGCACCGGCGTGGTGATGGTCTTCCAGACGTTCGATAAGGTAAGCTACGCGCTGGTCATGGAATCCACCCGGCCGATCATGGCGAACGATATCGTCACCGGCTTGTAGTTCCAGTCCAGTCTGCCAGTAGTTCGAACTTGCAGGTCGGCAGGCGCGGTACGTTTCTGACGGGGGATGGTCATGGCTGAACGAGTCGGCAAGGATGTCGGCTCGAACAGAACCACCGAACGGCACCGGCATGTTGGATGACGGGTACAGCGGTGGCTGCGCGACAGGTTCGCGACAGATAACCCAGCGACAAGGATGGTCCGCCTCATGCCCGTTTCCAGATCCGTCTCCAGCCCCGTTTCTTCCAGCCAGGTTCCCGTTACCGTCTGGTTGAGCTATGCGCTCGCACGCGGCATCACGGCCCGCCATCGTCGCGAGGCGCTGGCCCGTTACCGAGAACCCGGGGCACTGGGGCGTGCGCTACTGCAGTCGCTTGGCTCGGCGCTATCCCTGCAGTGCCCTGCGCCGGTATCCGAACCGGGTGATCCAGCCGGCGGTCCGCCGGCCGAGGCCTGGTCAAAGGCACAGCTCGGCGCCCTGCGAGCCGCGTCCTCATCCACCGCCTTCGAAGCCGCGCTGGCCTGGCAGCAGGCCGGGCCGGCGCGCTATCTCATCGGCCTCGACGATCCACGCTATCCGCAATCCCTGCTGGCTACCGATGATCCGCCACCGTTGCTGTACCTGCGCGGTGATCTGACAAGCCTGACCGGGCCGCAGGTGGCTATCGTCGGCTCCCGCCAGGCCACCGGGCCAGCGCTGGCGCAGGCCCACGGGCTGGCGGCAGCGCTCGCTGATGCGGGTATCGGTGTGGTCAGCGGTCTGGCACGCGGCATCGATGCGGCAGCTCACCGTGGTGCGCTCGACGGCGGCGGCGGCACCGTCGCCGTACAGGCGACCGCGCCCGACCGCATCTACCCGGCGGCCCACCGCGAACTGGCTACCGCGATCACCCACGGTGGTTCGTTGCTGACAGAATTCCCGGTCGGCAGCGTGTTGCGCCCGGGCTGCTTTCCGCGGCGCAATCGCTTGATCAGCGGGCTGACTCTGGGCGTGGTCGTGGTGGAGGCGTCGTTGCGCAGCGGCTCCCTGATCACCGCGCGCCATGCCGCTGCCCAGGGCCGCGAGGTAATGGCCATGCCCGGCTCGGTGGCCAACCCACAGGTTCGCGGCTGCCACGAGCTGCTGCGTCAGGGAGCGACACTGGTGGAATCGGTCGATGATGTGTTGCTGGCGCTGCAACCGGCACTGCAACGATCACTGGACCTCGATGCCGCCGGCACCACGGTCGCGGGCTCCGAGCGGAAGGCTGCCGCATCTGAAGCACTGCACGCATACGTCGACGACCCTGACGCGGCCACCCTGCTCGCCTGCATGGGGTTCGATGCGATGAGCATCGATGCCCTGGTCGACCGATCTGGCCTGCCGGTTGCACGGGTGGCGCGTGCATTGACGCGGCTGGAGCTGGACACTGCGGTGGCAGGCGTTGCCGGAGCTCGTTATCAACGCCGTGGTGGAACCATAGTTCCGCCACACGAGCACATGACGAGCCGGCAGGATCTTAGCAACGACGCGAACCGCACGCGATAACGACCTTCAATGCCATTGTCGACCCTGTGAAAGCCCGTATCGGTTGTAGTAGGGTGGTGCTGCATCGGCCGCAAGCGTATTGTCTTCGAGCCTGAAAGACCTTAAAGAACCGGTGGCCGCTGCCAGATCCCTGACAGCAAGCGCGGCAACGTCAAGGAACCATGAGCACACATCTCGTCATCGTCGAATCGCCCGCCAAGGCGAAGACCATCGAAAAGTACCTCGGCAAGGATTACAAGGTGCTCGCCTCGTACGGACACGTGCGCGATCTCGTGCCCAAGGAAGGTGCGGTCGACCCCGATAACGACTTCGCGATGAAGTATCAGTTGATCGAGCGCAACGAAAAGCATGTCAACGCGATCACCAAGGCTCTGAAAGGCGCAGACGAACTGTTGCTCGCCACTGACCCCGACCGTGAGGGGGAGGCCATCAGCTGGCATCTCGTGGAGCACCTGCGCGACATCGGCGCCTTGAAGGAGAAGCGCGTGCAGCGGGTGATCTTTCACGAGATCACGCAACGCGCGGTCGGCAACGCCGTGGAGAATCCACGCGAGCTGGGTTACGACCTCATCAATGCACAGCAGGCACGGCGGGCACTCGACTACCTGGTGGGTTTCAATCTGTCGCCGTTGCTATGGCGCAAGATCAGGCGTGGTCTTTCCGCCGGGCGCGTACAGACGCCGGCACTGCGCCTGATCTGCGAACGCGAGAACGAGATCGAAGCCTTCGTGCCGCGCGAGTACTGGAGCGTGGTGGCAGAGCTTGAGAAGGAAACGCAGCCATTCACAGCTCGTCTGTCCCTGCTGAACGACGAGAAGGTCAAGCAGTTCACGATCGAGAACGGCGAGCTCGCCAACAGTACCCGGGATGCGTTGCTACGTGCTGCCAACGGCGAACTGCAAGCCGTGAAAGTGGAGAAGAAGCAACGCAAGCGCAACCCCACCGCACCGTTCACTACCTCTACCTTGCAGCAGGAAGCTTCGCGCAAGCTGGGCTTCGGTGCCCAGCGCACCATGCGTATCGCCCAGGGCCTCTACGAAGGCATAGACATCGGCGACGGTCAGACAGGTCTGATCACCTACATGCGTACCGACGCGGTCACGGTCTCGCAAGATTGCATTGATGAACTGCGCGAGATGATTCCGCAGCGCTATGGCCGCGACTACCTGCCCGACAGCGTAAACGTCTACAAGTCGAAGGCGAAGAATGCACAGGAAGCTCACGAAGCCATTCGCCCCACCTCGGTGAACCGCCGACCCGAGCAGTTGAAGCAGTTCCTCAACGAAGATCAGTACAAGCTCTACAACCTGATCTGGAAGCGCACCGTGGCCAGCCAGATGATTCACGCGCTGATCGATCAGGTCGCGGTCGATCTCGCCTGCGGCGAGGGCAACCTGTTTCGCGCCAATGGCTCCACCATCCGCCATCCCGGCTTCATGAAGGTGTACCGCGAGGATGTCGATGACAGCAAGAAGACAGACGACGACGACAAGACCTTGCCCGAGATCAAGGAAGGTGATCGCATTCCGCTGCAGGATATCAAGCTCACCCAGCACTTCACTGAGCCGCCGCCACGTTATTCGGAGGCCAGCCTGGTGAAGACACTGGAAG
Organism: Granulosicoccaceae bacterium; assembly: GCA_965214025.1. Lineage (GTDB taxonomy): Bacteria > Pseudomonadota > Gammaproteobacteria > Granulosicoccales > Granulosicoccaceae > Granulosicoccus. The sequence continues at coordinate 18,612 of CBDCAW010000043.1, read as the reverse complement.
AGCTCGGTATCGGTCGCCCTTCGACCTACGCATCGATCATTTCCACTCTGCAATCACGCGAGTATGTCGAGATCGAGAGTCGACGGTTCTTTCCTACCGACACGGGGCGCGTGGTCGCCAAGTTTCTCACTCAGCATTTCGAACACTACGTCGACTACGACTTCACCGCCAACCTCGAAGATGAACTCGATGCAGTATCGCGCGGCGAGAAGGAATGGATACCGTTGCTCGGCGAGTTCTGGAAACCGTTCAAGGCCACGCTTGACGACAAGATGGAGAACGTCTCGCGCGACGAGGCGATTCAGGCCCGCGAGCTGGGCATCGATGAGAAGACCGGCAAGCCGATCACCGTGCGTATCGGCCGCTATGGCGCTTTCGTGCAGATAGGCACTCGCGAGGACGAAGACAAGCCCTCATTCGCAGGCTTGCGGCCCGGGCAACGCATGAACAGCATCACGCTGGAAGAGGCCTTGCAGCTGTTCGATCTGCCTCGCGAACTGGGCGAATCACCCGAAGGCGAAAAGATCTCGGCCAACATCGGCCGCTTCGGCCCTTACATCAAGTACGACGCCAAGTTCGTCTCGTTGAAAGATGACGACCCTTACACGGTCACGCTCGAACGCGCGCTAGAACTGGTGGCCGAGAAGAAGGTGATCGATGCGAATCGTCTGGTCAAGCACTTCGAAGGCACTGATGTTCAGATCCTCAATGGCCGCTGGGGCCCCTACATCACCGATGGCAACAAGAACGCCAAGATTCCGAAGGAGATGAAGGAGACACCGGGGGCGCTGGATCTGGAAACCTGCGAGAAGCTGTTGGCGGAAGCGCCCGAGAAGAAGGGTCGTGGCAAGAAAAAGACTGCCGCCAAGAAGGAAGCCGACGCCGACTCGAAGAAGAAGGCTACGGCCAAGAAGAAGACCAAGAAGAAGAAAAGCAAGAAGAAGAGCGCTGCGGCGCGCAAGAAAGCGGCGGCCAAGAAGAAGCAGGCAGCACGCAAGGCCGGGTCCGATACCGGTGAAGGCGATGAGTCCGGTTCCGGCTCCGACGGTCAGGCCGTGAAGGTGGTCGCATCATCTCGCTGAAAACCAGATCTTGAGCACCCCTGTCCTGGGCAGCGTGGCTACCGCGGCCGCTCTGATCCGTGATGGTGGTGTTGTCGCCTACCCCACCGAAGCGGTCTACGGGTTGGGCTGCGACCCGGGCAACAGCGCTGCCGTGCAGCGAATACTCACCCTGAAGAAGCGTGCAGCCGGCAAGGGTCTGATACTGGTTGCCAGCCACTGGCATCAGCTCGAACGCTTCATAGCACCACTGAAAGGTCACGAACGCGAACGCGCCGAAGCGAGCTGGCCGGGCCCGGTCACGTGGATCATGCCGGCAGGCGCCGGGGTCAGCGAGCTGATCAGTGGCGGGCGCAGTACAGTGGCCGTACGGATCAGTGCGCACCCGGTGGTGAGCGCCCTGTGCACCGCCGCGGGCCATGCACTGGTATCTACGAGCGCCAACACCAGTGGCGATACGCCGTTGATGAACGCAAGTGCCATTCACCAGCGATTCGGCGACGGCATCGATGCTATCGTGGCAGGCTCGCTCGGTGGGCTCGGCAGCGCCACTCCCATTTTCGACATCATCACCGGGGAGCGTCTTCGATGACGACACTCGGCGAGAACAACACAGGGATGACAACACAGATTCTTCATGAGCGCTTTCGAACACGCTGAAAAGATGTCTCAGGTGCCGGCCGATACCGATGCGGTCAAGCGGTTCCTGATCAATTTCCACGATACCTTGAGTGCACAACTCGAATCCCTGGACGGTGGCGCCCATTTCGTTACCGATGCATGGGAACGCGAGGAAGGTGGCGGCGGACGCAGTCGAGTGCTGACCGGCGGTACGCTGTTCGAAAAGGCCGGTGTGAGCTTCTCGGAAGTGTCCGGTAGCACACTACCCGCTTCAGCGAGCGCGCAGCGGCCGGAACTGGCCGGCCGAAGCTGGCAGGCCATGGGCGTATCGCTGGTATTGCATCCACACAACCCTTACGTACCCACCACCCACGCAAATGTTCGTTTCTTTCGCGCTGACAAGCCCGGCAGCCCGTCGGTGTGGTGGTTCGGTGGCGGCTTCGATCTCACACCCTACTACGGATTCGTCGAGGATTGCCAACACTGGCACCGTACCGCGAAAGCGGCCTGTGACCCGTTCGGGGAGCAATTGCATGACGAGCTCAAGCAGTGGTGCGATCGCTATTTCCATATCAAGCATCGCGACGAAGCTCGTGGTATCGGCGGCCTGTTCTTCGATGACTACCATCGCGAGAACTTCGAGCACGCCTTCGGCCTGATGCGCAGCGTGGCCGAGCACTTCTACCCGGCCTATGAACCCATCGTCTCGCGCCGTCGGCACATGGAATACACCGAGGCCCAGCGCCAGTTCCAGTTGTACCGCCGCGGACGATACGTCGAATTCAACCTGGTGTACGATCGAGGCACGCTATTCGGCTTGCAATCGGGTGGTCGAACCGAGTCGATACTGATGTCGATGCCTCCTCAGGTCGCCTGGCAATACAATTACCAACCCGATTCCGGAACCCCGGAGGCAGCGCTTTACACAGATTATCTTCCCGTCAGAAACTGGCTCGAGTAAGTGCTTGAACGTTCCGAAGGTACATTCACCTGACTCGTACTGATAATTTGAAGCCCTGACGAGACATACGTGCGGCCCACGCAATCAGGCCGCTCGCGGGACGACGTGCCGGCAAACTACGCCGGCACGCTTCCAGTCTCGAAGTCCCTCAGATCAGGCCTCGCTATCTGCCTTCTTCCGCTTCTGATCAACCTTGCGGCCGGTGGAATCATCCACGTCGACAGTCGTGGAGCGGACGGTATCGCTTACCGTTTCGGTGTGCGTTTCCTTTTCGGCTGAGACATCGACCTCACCGGTCACGTGCGCCTTCTTCTCGACGACGGGTTCTTCGGTGTACTCCTTTACCTCGATAGACCCTTCTTTGAAGGCGTCCATGTCTCCGGCACCGAGCGGACGGTCGACTGCCCGACGCGTGACCTTGGCACGCTTCTCCGTCAGGTCGACAGATTCGCTTACGTTCTCCTCATCGACTCTGCGGAACACCTTGACCTTGCCGGCATCCTTGCGCGTCTTGCCGACGTTCAGCTCTTCCTGAGTTTCGGTCAGAGTCCTCTCACCGCCCATCGCCTCACGCTCGGCACGCACTTGATCATCATCGTATACCGGGGAGTTCTCGTCGTAGGCGGACCAGCCTTTCTCGCTCCACTGCTTGCCGCGCTGATCGATGTCGGTCGACTTGTTGGCGGTCATGATCGACTCCGCCCGATCCACATCCTTGTCGTTGTCGGCATCGACGATTACCAAAGTGGCACCACGACGTACCGCCTCGAGGTAGCGCGAACCGACCTTGTCCTCTTCATTGGAACCGAACATGGAGGAGAAGAAATCCGACACCTTTTCGCCCATCGACTGGTCGTTGTCTTGATAGTCCGATCGCGTCTTGCCATCACGCATATCCTGCGGGGATACCGTACGAACGTTCTTGTCGGCAATGCCTGCAGCAGTCAGCTCGGTATACGCCCGCTTGGCGCTCGCGTCATCGTCGTATACACCGATTACCGTGTTACTCATAATAGTTTTCCCCTTGTTTCAATTAATTTTTTACCTACACACACCCCTCGTCGGAATGCTTCGTGAACCGGCACACCCGATCTCGTTCGAAAACTGACCAGGTACGCACGATCTTCCTGCTAGCTGTTTTCATCTTCCCGCACCACTTCACCGGGTTCCGGCTCGGCCGGGCTTCGTACCACTTCGACCTCCTCACGATGCAGACCGACCTCCTCAAGGTAATTCCGGGTTTCGGCAACACTCGTTATATGCACCTCTTCGACAAGAACACGCTGCTTGACCCAAACCAGACGCTCTTCCAGCACCGGTATGATGGTCGTCGCACCTTCCTGACGAATACCCGGATCGTCACCCTCGACGACGCGATCGCACGCTATTCGATCAACTACAACCGACTCATCCGACAACTGCAGCCTTACGGTTTCCAGATGTTTGGAAACCTTCTTCTCGATCCTTACCGTTCCCGTTTCCACGACGCGGGTACCAACGGACAGCCTCTCTTCACTGACCGGTATGGTCGCCTTCACGTCTTCATCTTTCATTCACGAACCCTCCCGGGCAAGTCGGAATACTTACCGGCAAGAGGTCTCACCGACTACGAAGTGGACCATGCCGTTGCCAGGCAGAAGTTGTCCTGGGTTAATCGAATATGTGAATCAGCCGTGGCTCGCGTTGTTACGACTCATGGGCTTGATTTGACCGGATCTACAATACATGCAGCAAATGGCGAAAATAGCTCATCCGATGCGGTAGCGCTATGCCGAATGGAAAAATGACAACGATACAGGTGGGGTAGACAGATGGCGCCACATGGGTGGCCTGCCTGGTTTTCAAGATGTTGATTCAGCGGATTCGGCCTACATAGCTTTGTCAACGGCAGATGCAGATGATACCGGCGCTGCGCCGCATTGCCCTGCTCCGCTGCCTGCGGCGCTGTCATCCCGACAGTGCCCACTTCTCCCTACACGAAACCCATGACAACTCTCTCTGCCGAAGTAATGAAGGAAGTCAGCCGCCTGACCCGCTCGGGCGACCCGAATGCTGCCACGGCACTGATCCAGTCCACGCTAGCCGGAGCCTCTGCGTACAAGGCACCTCACAGTGGCGCCCATGCCCATCGAGACACGACTCGTGCAGAAGCGCCCGCACAACCTGCGAGTCGATCCAGGATTCGTATCCTGAATCCCGAAGTACAACCTGCGACTCGCTCACCGGTGCGTGATTCAAACTCCGAAGTGTCGGCAACCGACTCCACCCGTACTGCATCTATTGACCCCGATGACCTGTCTGACGACCGGGAGGAAGGGCTGAGCAGCCGTGACTCAGGCTCACGTACAAGGCCGCAAACTGCACCGGCTGATGCCTTCGTCGACGGCCTGTACAAGAGTGTCGATGGTCAACTTCACTACAAGCTCTACAAGCCGGCGCTCGCCACCGGTCGAACGGCTCCATTGCTGGTGATGCTCCACGGCTGTACGCAAGACGCCGGTGACTTCGCTGCCGGCACTGCAATGAACGCGATCGCACGGGAGTCCGGGCTGTATGTGCTGTACCCGACGCAGAGCGCGAACGCCAACATGAATCGCTGCTGGAACTGGTTCGAACGTGCACATCAGCATCGGGGTAGCGGCGAACCCGCGTTGCTCGGTGGCCTGACAAGGCAGATCATCGAAGATCACTCCATCGATTCAGGCCAGGTATTCATCGCCGGCCTGTCAGCCGGTGGAGCCATGGCCTTGATCATGGCGGAGCAGTATCCCGAGCTGTTCGCAGCCGTCGGGGTTCATTCCGGCCTGCCCACCGGCGTGGCGTCGTCGATGTCCGAGGCTTTCGGAGCCATGCAAGGCCAGGCGGGTCACGGCATCGGTTCATCCGGCGGTCGAATGCCCGGCAACCGGTTCTCCGCGAATCAGTCGGCCCGGTCTCCGTTCAAGGGCTTCTCGCCGGCCGATGGCCAGATCAACGCCGCATCCACTACCGTCACACCTCCTGATCATGGCTCGCCGCTGCCGACCATCGTGTTCCACGGTGATCGCGACCGAACCGTCAACCCCGCCAACGCCGAACGCATCGTCGGCGACTGGCTCACGCGCAACGGCAACGCGGAGCACGGGGCGGGCTGGCAAGCCAATACGAAAAGCGCCACGATGGCTACCGGTCGACGTTACAGCGTGACCACCTACACCCGCGACGACGGCTCGCGAGCTGTCGGCTGTGAGTATTGGAACCTGGCAGGCAGTGCCCACTGCTGGTCTGGCGGTGACCCCAGTGGTTCGTACACGGATGCGAACGGACCGGATGCATCAGCAGAAATGGTGCGCTTCTTTCTCGAACATGGCTCGCGCTGAAGTCGCCGTAAAGCTGGAACGACTAACGATTCCTCACTCGGAGTATGGCGTAATACTTGCGTTTTCGAACCTGCAAGGACCCTCGCCACCGAGAGAGGTAGTCATACCGGTGGAATTCCGCGACTGGCAGCTCGCGGGTGGTTTTCTCCGAGAAGGCATGACCGCCGAAAGAATTCGATGCGCCGGCCGATGTCACCGGATAGGTATCGCGTACCGAGCGTGGCATCGGCTTCGTTGTAGCAAGCGTCCCGATCGACGCGGTCGAGGCGATACGAAAAGTTCGATGACAAGCGGTGGACCGATGTAAACAGGGTGGTCCGTGCAATCGATAAAAGACTGTGCGAACAAACCAAGCAGGGCGGTACTGACGAATCGCTGAAAGCGTGCCCGAGCGAAGCGGTTACCTTCACGATGCCGGCATCGACGCTGGCACCGCAAACAACAATTCCGGCCAAACAGCGGTTGTAAGGCGAAACCTCACGGCGCGACGGCCATTCGGGTTCCGAGGAGAAGTTGATGACCCTTCGCATGCGTATCTGGCTGTTGCCACTGGTATCAGCAGGCCTTTTCGCCGTCGGCATCGCCTTTGCCGTCTGGCTGGCCAACGGTACGTCTCAGGTCGTGAAATCGTTGGGCGACACCCGCTTCCCGAATCTCGATCTGACCACCCAGTTGTTCCATGGTGTGGACAAACTGGCTGCGTTGTATCAGAGCGCGGCCTTCGAAGCCGACCTCGAGCGCCTCGAACAGGCTACCGAGAAACGCGCAGAACTACAGCAACTGACCGCCGGCATCGCCGCGTTGGAGGGTCTCGCCGACACCGGTCGCCACCTGGATGAATTGCTGAGCGACTACGCCGGCCATTCCACCCGTGCGGTGCAGATCATGGCCGACGACGGCAGCGCGGCAGACCCCGCGCCGATCATCGATCTGATGCAGACGAGCAAGGAAACGCTGGATGTGGCGCTGGTCACCGCACGGGCCGATGCCCTGAGCGACTTCGAAGCTTCGCAACACCGGGTCGAGCTGGGTGTGAGCCGCAGCCTGCAAGTGCTTGTGACCAGCGCTCTGATCATCTGCGCCGTGCTGGGCATCATCTCCTGGGTAGTCATCGGTTCGATCTGGCGCCAACTCGGCTGTGAGCCGCGCTATGCGCAGACAGCCATGAACAGCATTGCCCGTGGAGATCTCAGCGTGCCTATCAACCTGCGGGCCGGCGATACGACCAGCCTGCTGGCCGCACTGCTCGAAATGCGCAATGGTCTGAACCGTATCGTGGGCGAGGTACGCAGTGGTACCGACTCGATGAGCGGCGTGTCAACGCAACTGGCAGCCGGCAACGACGATCTCTCGTCCCGGACCGAGGCTCAATCCCTCGAATTGACACGGACCTCCGGGAACATGCTGGAGCTCACCACGACCGTCGAAAAGAACGCCGACAGCGCCAGAGAGGCCAACAAGCTGGCGGGCTCAGCCGCTGAGATCGCCTCGCAGGGTGGCAAGGCCGTCAGCGAGATCATCAACACGATGGACGATATACGCGAATCGTCGAACCGCATCGCCACCATTATCGGCCTGATCGACAATATCGCCTTTCAGACCAACATCCTGGCACTCAACGCGGCCGTAGAATCGGCCCGTGCCGGTGAGCACGGGCGAGGTTTCGCGGTGGTTGCCAGTGAGGTGCGCACGCTGGCTCACAGCTCATCGACGGCTGCAAGTGATATCGGCAGCCTGATCAAGGCATCGGTGGACCAGGCCGAAGCGGCCAGTGACCGCGTCACCCGAGCCGGCGAAACCATCGGCGAAGCCGTGCTTGCTGTCGGAAGGGTCACCACCATCGTCGAGGATATCGCTCACGCCTCTGCCTCCCAGGCGGAACAGATCCGAGAGATGGCCGATGCGGTGAAGCGAATGGACAGCGGCACACAAAGGAATGCCGAAGTGGTGGAACAGGCAGCAGCCGCAGCCAACAGCATGCAAGAACAGGCACGACTGTTGAGCAATCTGGTGGCAAGCTTCACACTGAAGGATCAGGCCGATACCCGGTAGGGTCCCGATCACTGCAGCGGCCCTGCCAGATGACAACGACGGATTCCGGATTCCGCCGGCGGTGCTCTGAGCGCCACCGGCGCGAAAGGTGTTGCGGAACACTGATGTCAAGCGATGATGTCAAGCGATGAACAGCAGGTAGCCGGCATTGTAGAAACCGTGCAACACGACGCACGGCAGGATACGAGCGTAACGATCGAAGACCCAGCCGAAGACCAGTGAAGGTACGAAAACCGCCACCGCCGTCAGCGGTGACTGGTTGATCAGATGGGTGGCGCTGAACAGTACCGACGTGCACACATTGGCCAGACTGATACCCATTGCCCTACCGGCAAGCGTCGGCCATCGGCTGAGCCAGTGCTGAATTCCACCGCGAAACACGACCTCTTCCAGCAGCGGTGCAATCAGCACCACCACGATCACCTGCCGCCAATCGACGCCATCCGACCAGTGATCAACCTGGAAAACCGGTAGGTGTGGCCAATGGGCCAGGCCTGCAAGGCCAGCGCCGGCCCAGCACAACGGGCCCAACGCCAGCGCGAGAACAAACTGCCGATCCGGCCAGCGATTGCTACCGGTGTCTTTCATCCATCCATCGGGACGGCCACGACGATCAGGCCGATTCGGCCAACCACCGCGCCACATCGTGGGCATAGTAGGTGAGGACGCCATCGCACCCGGCGCGCCGAAATGCCATCATCGATTCCATGACCACGGCACGTTCATCGAGCCAGCCGTGGCCGGCTGCTGCCTTGAGCATCGCGTATTCACCGCTCACGTGGTACGCGTAGGTTGGCACCGCGAACGTTTCACGAGCACGACGTACGACATCCAGATATGGCAAGCCTGGCTTGACCATGACCATATCAGCGCCCTCGGCGAGATCGGCTGCGATCTCATGCATCGCCTCGTTGCCGTTCGCGGGGTCGAGCTGGTAGGTGGTCTTGTCTGCCTTACCCAGTGCCGCAGCAGCGCCTACCGCATCGCGGAACGGGCCATAGAATGCCGAGGCATACTTGGCGGCGTAGCTCAGGATGCACACATGCGGAAAACCGGCCGACTCCAGCGCTTGGCGAATCGCTCCCACCCGACCATCCATCATGTCGGAAGGAGCCACGATATCAGCGCCCGCCTCGGCATGCGAGATTGCCTGACGCACGAGCACCTCCACCGTCTCGTCGTTGACGATGTAGCCCGCCTCGTTCATGAGACCATCGTGGCCGTGCGGTGAGTACGGATCGAGTGCCACATCCGTGATCACGCCGAGCTCCGGCAATTCGCCCTTGAGCGCACGAATCGCGCGTTGTGCCAGGCCTTCCGGATCGTAGGATCCGCTGCAATCCGGTGTTTTCGCCGCATCGTCGGTTACCGGGAACAGTACGATGGCAGGTACTCCCAGTGCGTGTACCGCAGCGGCTTCGATCAGCAGCTGGTCGATCGAGAGCCGGCTCACGCCTGGCATCGACGGCACCGGCACACGCCGCTCGGTGCCCTCCACGACGAAGTAGGGCTGGATGAGCATGCTCGCATCCAGCCGATGCTCACGCATGAGCCGACGGGCGAACACGTTCTTGCGCAAACGCCGCGGCCGGTTGGCAGGAAAATCGGCACGTAGGCCATAGCGGGCATTTTCAGTCACGATTCGTTCAGCCTTTTTTCGAAAGAATGCTTCCAACTTACCACTACTAGTGGTCCATCAACGTCAGGAGTCAGAACTCAGTGGACGATACTGGCCTGCCAATCGGTGTACTCTGCCGGACGAGTGCAGGAACGGCTCAAGGCGACATCTCATTATTACACGGACCCCAGGGAAAACATGATCGCTCGCTACACCGTGATCGGCCAGCCGGTGGCACACAGCCTCTCGCCAGGCATTCATAACCTGTTCGGAGAGCTCGCCCAGCGGCGCATTCACTACTCCCGCACCGAAGCCACGGCCGACAACTTCGAGCAGACGGTGCTCGACTGGCAGAGCTCGGGCGCGCAGGGTTGCAATATCACCCTGCCCTTCAAGCAACAGGCGCTGGCCGTGTGCCAGCGCCTGACCCCGGCTGCACGCCAGGCCGGGGCGGTCAACACGATCCTCATGCACCGAGATGGTCAACGGGTCGGGCACAATACCGACGGCTCCGGTCTGTGCACCGACATCGAGCGCAACCTCCGCTTCTCGCTGGCAGGTCAGCACCTGTTGATTCTCGGTGCCGGCGGTGCGGCCAGGGGCGCTCTGGGCCCATTGCTCGACCGTGGGCCCCGATCCGTCGTCATCGTCAACCGCACCGCCAGCCGAGCCATCGATCTGGCCGCCGACTTCTCTGATCACGCCGACGCCGCAGGCTGCACACTCTCCGGGTGCGGCTACGAGACCATGGACGGCTCGGCGACGTACGGGCTGATCATCAACGCCACCAGCCTCAGCCTGGCCGGCGAGCTACCCCCGCTACCGGAGCGACCCTTCTCCCATGCCGCACTCAGCTACGACATGATGTACGCCAGAGGCGATACGGTGTTCATGCGCTGGAGCCGTGAGGCCGGCGCGAGCCAGATCAGCGATGGCTTCGGCATGCTGGTGGAACAGGCCGCCGACGCCTTCCTGATGTGGGAAGGCGTTCGGCCCAAGGTACGCATGGCTTCGGCCCGCCTTCGCGCGCTGAGAGAAGGAAAATAGGCCTGCCTTCGTGCCTCACGCGAGGCCAGATGGACAAGACTGATACCATGCCGGGCAGGCAAGGCTCACCCTGAAAGGGCTCATCATGCGCACCCCCGACACTTCGTCAGAACACTTGCGACCCATTGCCGATCCACACCGTCATTGGTTGGCATCGGGTCTGCTCGTAGCCTTGCTCATCAGCATGCTGATGAGCAAGGGAGTCGACGCCGAATCGTCGAAACCTCAGCCCCCGCTACCCACCATCGAGCTGCTCATCGGCGATCAGATGCTGAGTGCGGAGGTGGCCAGCACCAGCATGCAGCGCTACATGGGTCTGAGCTTCCGCAAGGCGCTCGACAAGAACGCCGGTATGCTGTTCGCCTATCCTGATGAACGTGATCTGACGTTCACGATGCGCAACACGCTGCTGCCACTGTCGATCGCCTACATCTCCAAGGAACTCGTCATCAACGAGATTCAGAACATGGACGTCGGGCCGAATCAGCTGTTTCCGTCCAAGGCCCCGGCCATGTATGCACTCGAAGTGAACCAGGGCTGGTTCGAACGCCACGGGCTCGAGCCGGGTACGAAGATCGAGATGAAGTTGCAGCGCTGATGGCAGTCAGGGCTTGGAAAGTCAGCCGCCCGCAAAGCGATTTCGCTGTCGTCGAGATACGGTACAGTAATGAACTTCTCGTCGTCTCGCTGTAAACCCACATGAATCCGAACCGCACCATCCTCACCTGGCATGCCGGGCAATGGCACGACGGCAACGTCCCGATTCTCGGTTCCGCCGACCATGGCACTTGGCTCGGCACACTGGTGTTCGACGGCGCCCGCCGCTTCGAAGGCGTCACGCCCGATCTCGACGCCCACGCCGAGCGCATCGACCGATCTGCCCGTGCCCTGGGCATGACGCCTTCGCTACCGGTCACCACGATCATCGAGCTGACCCATGAGGGCTTGGCGCGTATTCCCTCCAGTGAGGCGGTCTACATTCGCCCCATGTACTGGTCAACCGGCTTCGGTGAAGGTTTTATCAGCGCAGACCCCGCCAGCACCGACTTCTGCCTGTGCCTGGAAGTGATCCCCATGCCGGATACCGCCGCCGCGGCCACCCTGGGCATCACCCGCTTTCGCAGGCCCACGCTCGATGTCGCCACGGTCGATGCAAAGGCCGCCTGCCTGTACCCGAACAACGCGCGCATGATTCGTGAAGCGATCAGCCGTGGTTACAGCAACGCGATCGTCACCGATGCACTTGGCAACGTGGCGGAATCGGCCACCAGCAACCTTTTCATGGTACGCGATGGCGAGGTGTTCACTCCGGTGCCGAATGGCTCCTTCCTGAATGGCATCACGCGCAAGCGCTGCCTCGCGCTGTGCCGAGCCGCGGGCATCGCCGTGCACGAGACCACGCTCACCCTGGCGGATTTTCAGGCAGCCGACGAGGTATTCATGAGTGGCAACCTGACCAAGATCATGCCGGTGGTGCGCGTCGAGGGCAGTGATCTGCAGCCCGGCCCGATCACCGCCCGCCTGCGAGAACACTATTGGGACTGGGCCCTGTCGGCCAGCGATGACCTGCCATTGGAATCATCCCGATGAGCATGCCCGTGCGAGCGCTGGGCCGCACCGGCCTGAACGTCAGCCAGATCTGCCTCGGCAGCATGACCTGGGGAACGCAGAACACAGCCGAAGAGGCCTTCGAGCAGATCGATCACGCGCTCGATCAGGGCGTGAACTTCATCGACACCGCCGAGATGTACCCGACCACCCCGCTCTCTGCTGAGACGCAGGGCCGCACGGAGGAGATCATCGGCGAATGGTTCGCCCACTCAGGCCGACGCAGTGACGTGATACTGGCCACCAAGGTCACCGGCGCAGGCCCGGAATGGATACAGGGCGGGCGCGACATCGATCGCCAGAAGATTCTGACTTCCGTCGAGACCAGCCTGCAACGCTTGCAGAGCGACTACATCGATCTGTACCAGCTGCACTGGCCCAATCGTGGCTCCTATCACTTTCGCCAATCCTGGCAATACAACCCCGCTACCCAGCCCGAAACCGGAAGGATCGAAGCCAATCTGCTTGAAGTCCTGCAGACCCTCGGGGAACTGGTGCAGGCGGGCAAGGTAAGGCACGTGGGCCTCTTCAAACGAGAGCGCCTGGGGTACCCAACAGTTCCTGCGCCTGGCGGAAATCCACGAGTTGCCACGCGTGGTCAGTGTGCAGAACGAGTACAGCCTGCTGCAACGCCTGTTCGATCTCGACATGGCAGAGGTGGCGCATCATGAGCACGTCGGCCTGCTCGCGTTCTCCCCACTGGCCGCCGGGCTGCTCAGCGGCAAGTATGCCGGCGGTACGGTCCCCGCTGGTTCACGGCGAACGATGAACGACACGCTCTCCGGACGTTACAGCGAGCACAGCAAGCCAGCTCTGGATGCCTATCTTTCACTGGCTCGCAGGCATGAGCTCGACCCGGCACAGATGGCCCTCGCCTTCTGCATGACCCGCCCGTTCATGACGTCGGTGATCATCGGCGCCACAACGATGCCACAGTTGCAGAATTCCCTGCAGGCTGCCGAGCTTTCCTTGAGCGACGAGGTGATGCAGGGTATCGCCGATATTCATAGACGGTATCCGATTCCGATGTAGGGGTCAGTCGGCTATACCAGGGCCAGGTATGACGGCGTTGGTCGCACGGGCGGCAGGGAGCGGGCCGGTACCCGCGTTTTCGATGCTGGGCGGACTGGTGACGTGAGTCGATTTCGCTAAATCACAGTGCACGCAACAGGCTGATCGCCAGAGCAAGCATCACGACACCGATGAGCGTATCCAATACGCGCCACGCCACGGGTTTGGCGAACCACGGCTGCAGCAGCCGCGCTCCGTAGCCCAACGCGAAGAAAAACGTGAACGAGGCGAACACGGCCCCGAACCCGAAGGCCAGCCGCTGCTCCGGGTAGCGGCTCGATACCGATCCGAGCAGCACCACCGTGTCGAGATACACATGCGGATTCAGCCAGGTGAATGCCAGGCAGGTTGTAAGGGCAGTGCGCCAGTCAGAGACAACCCTGGCGGCAGGTTCCAACGAATCCCCCGCGCCGCGCCAGGCCGCCAGCAGGGCGCGTGTTCCGTAGACGACGAGAAAGGCGGCCCCGGCAAGCCGGAACACCGGATCGATCCACGGAGCCCTGGCCACGATCGCGCCGAAGCCCGCCACCCCCGCGCTGATGAGCAAGGCATCGGAGAACGCGCAGGCGAAACAGACAAGGGCGACGTGCTCGCCACGCAGCCCCTGCCGGAGCACGAACGCGTTCTGCGCACCGATGGCGAGGATCAAGCTGAAGCCGAGGATGAACCCCTGAAGTACTACCGCTACCTGCATGATCCCTGCGCGATGATGACGTGCCGACTACGTTACAGGGCACAGATCGCTGCCGGGATACCGGAGAATCCCGTTTCGATCCGCAGCAGACGACCGTCGGCGGCAGCGGGGTCGGCAGGCAGGTTTTCCGCAGCCGACGTCACGTACAGCGTTGACAAGCCTTCACCACCGAATGTACAGCACGTGGGCTGCTTCACCGGTAGCGACAGCATGCGATCGACGCTTCCATCGGGTAACGTGCGCACCAGGCAGCTTCCACCGTGGAGCGCCGTCCACAGGCCACCCTCCCGGTCGACCGTGGATCCGTCGGGCACGCCGCACTGATCGGACAGATCGGCATGCAATTCGCGAGAACCGATGGAACCATCGATCGGGTCGAACGCATATCGATCGATTCGCCGTGTCACCGAGTCGGTGAAATACAAGGTTCGGCAATCGGGAGACCAGGCGAGCGAGTTGGAGATACACACATCGGGTACGACCAGCGTGGGTGCACCCGTCGTACCAAGACGCCACAGGCCGCCGAGCGGCTCGGTGCAGCTCTCATCCATCGTACCGACGAAGAAGCTCCCGTCGGGCGCCGTCTTGCCATCGTTGTAGCGAAGCCGCGAATCGGTATCACCCAAACGGGTCAGCCAGGTCAGTTGCATCTGCGGGAGATCGAACAGGGCGACTCCCGAGGCGAATGCTCCGATCACCCCGCGGTTCTGCCGGAAGCCGAAGGACGCAAGCCGATCTGGCATTTCCTGGCTTGCAATACGGCCCGTGTCAGGCAAGTAACGATAGAGGATGGAGCCGTGGATATCGGTCCAGAAGAGTGACTTCTCGTCACCGTTCCAGACGGGACATTCACCGAGGCTGCAGACCGGCGTGTCGAGAACCTCGATGGAACTATTCTTCATGCTGATTCGCCAGTGTGGAACCCGACATTCTTTTCTCTGCAGGCGTGCATGGAAAAACGCTAATGCCTGAAGTGCCGCACCCCGGTGAACACCATAGCCATGCCATGCTCATCGGCAGCGGCGATTACTTCGTCGTCGCGCCGCGAGCCACCGGGCTGTATCACGGCACTGATGCCCGCCTCGGCGGCGCTGTCGATACCATCGCGAAACGGAAAGAAGGCGTCTGAGGACATCACCGCACCCGGCACCTCGAGCCCCGCATCGGTCGCCTTGATGCCGGCAATACGAGCGGAATACACCCGACTCATCTGCCCGGCACCGACACCCACGGTTGCATTGTTTTTCGCGTAGACGATGGCGTTCGACTTGACGAACTTGGCCACCTTCCAGGCGAACAGCAGATCTTCGAACTGCTGTGCCGTTGGCGCAAGCTTGCTGACCACCTTGCACTGTTTTCGGGTGACACTGAGCGCGTCGTCATCCTGCACCAGCATGCCACCGGATACAGGCTTGTATTGCCATGGAGCAGGCCCGGCCTCCATGGACACGCAATCGAGCAACCGCACATTCGGAAAGCCTGCCAACACCTCGCCCACGCCTTCGAGCATGCCCGGGGCGATGATCACTTCCACGAATTGCCGCTCGACGATGGCGCGGGCGGTTTCCGCATCCAGTGGCCGGTTGAAGGCGATGATGCCACCGAAGGCGGAGGTCGCATCGGTATGGTAAGCCCGGTCGTAGGCAACGGGCAGTGAATCAGCACTGCACACCCCACAGGGGTTCGCATGCTTGACGATCACCGACGTCGGCTCCTCGAACTGCCGAACACAGGCAAGCGCCGCATCGGCGTCCATGACGTTGTTGTACGAAAGTGCCTTGCCCTGCACCAATGAAGCGGTGGCCAACGAGCCATCGCCTGCCTTCCTGTCGCGATAGAAGGCAGCCTTCTGATGCGGGTTCTCTCCGTAACGCAACGGGCTGATCAGGTCGAGCTGACGGTTGAGCGTGCGCGGAAAATCCGCCGCCGGCGCATCCGGGCCCACGTTCACACGGCGACCGAACCAGTCGGCGATCATGCCGTCGTAGCGTGCGGTGTGCTCGAAGGCACGAATGGCGAGATCCTGGCGCAGGGCCGCTGCATCGCCGGGTTTGCCCGCCAGTGAATCGGTGACGGCCGGGTAGTGTGCGGGATCGGTCACGATCATCACCGACGCATGATTCTTGGCAGCCGCGCGAACCATTGCCGGCCCCCCGATGTCGATGTTCTCCACCGCGTCGTCGAAGCTGACATCCGGGCTGGCCACGGTCTGCTCGAACGGGTAGAGGTTCACCACCACGTAGTCGATCGGCACGATGCCACGCTC
Organism: Granulosicoccaceae bacterium; assembly: GCA_965214025.1. Lineage (GTDB taxonomy): Bacteria > Pseudomonadota > Gammaproteobacteria > Granulosicoccales > Granulosicoccaceae > Granulosicoccus. Next base: position 2,254 of record CBDCAW010000043.1, on the reverse strand, counting down.
ACGCATCACTTCGTCGTCGATACCCCGCCGGCCGAGTATGCCGCCGTGTACCAACGGGTGCAGGGTCTTGACGCGGCCCGCCATCATTTCCTGCGCTCCGGTGTAACCGGCCACATCCTGTACCGGCAAGCCTGCCCGTTCCAGTAGCGACGCGGTGCCACCTGTGGACAGGAGGCCGATGCCCGCATCGACGAAGGCTCGGGCGAGTGTCTCGATATCGCGCTTGTCGGATACGCTGAGCAACGCATAGCGTTCGAACGTTTGCGTCATGAGCGGCGCGGGCCGTTCTTCGGCATGTCGGCCAGCTTGGCGCGCAGCGTACCGCGGCTGATACCCAGCCAGGCTGCCGCCTTGCTCTGATTGTGCCGGGTTTCCTCCATGACGTAGGCGAGCAGTGCCCGCTCGGCCTGCTGCATGACCATGCGGTAGAGATCGTGCGGGGCCTGGCCATCGAGCATGTCGAAATAACGCTCCATTTCCGACTGGATACAACGGCATATCGGCGTATCGGGGCGAACACCATCGCCTGGCGGTGCCTCCGCGACAGGCTCGGCAGGCTTGCCGTCCGTAGCCGGACCGGCTACCTCTGCGGTAGCCGCGGGCGCCGACGTCTTGGGCGGGCTTGTCTGGGCATCCTTGCGCTGATTGCCTTGCGGCCTGGTACGCGTTGTCGTGTTCAAATGGATATCCCTGTGTCGAATTGCTCGGGACGCTCGAAGAAGCGCGTGACGCAAGCCAATTGCTCTCTACCCGACTCGATGGCGTTGACCTGACGGCGTAGCTCGCAGGCGCTTCGCAGGCCACTGACGTACCAGGCGATGTGCTTGCGCGCCACCCGTACGCCACGGTATTCGCCGTAGAGCGTGTGCAACGCCTGCAGGTGTTCGAGTAGCGTGCGGTGAATGGCCTCGGCACTCGGCCTGGCAGGCACCGGCTGAGCGGCAAGCCCCGCACTGAGCTCGGCGAACAACCAGGGGTTACCCTGCGCGGCGCGGCCCACCATGATGCCGTCGGCGCAGGTATGTTCGAGCACCCGCCGGGCATCGTCGAGGCTCGCGACGTCGCCGTTGGCGATCACCGGGATACCCACGGCAGCCTTGATATCGCGAATGGTGTCGAACTCGGCCTGCCCCTTGAACCGGTCGGCACGTGTACGTCCGTGCACGGCAAGTGCTGCGATACCGAGGCGTTCCGCCAGGCGTGCGATGACCACCCCGTTGCGGTTTGCCGGGCACGGACCGGTACGTATCTTGAGCGTGACCGGTACGTTCACACGGCGCACCACGGCGGACAGTATGGCCGCTACCTGGTCCGGATTCGTCAACAACGCGGAACCCGCCAGGCGATTGCACACCTTCTTCGCCGGGCAACCCATGTTGATGTCGATGATCTCGGCACCCTGCGACACGTTGTAGGCGGCGGCCTGGGCCATTGCATCCGGATCCGCCCCGGCGATCTGAACCGCGTGCGGCAGACCATTCTCGGCCCGCTGAACCCGGTGGCGCGTCTTTGCCGTGGCGTGCAGCGTGGTATCGCTGGAGATCATCTCGGAGGCGGCGTAGCCGACGCCTTCGCGGGCACACAGAGTGCGAAAAGGTAGATCTGTGACGCCTGCCATGGGCGCGAGGAACACATTGTTACGCAGGCGGTGAGTTCCAATTTCCAGCATTCGAACTTCCGGTAGCGAAGCATCGCGGGCCGAATATGCTAATACAGATCGACTCTGAAAAGTACCGCCGAAGGGCGTTGATTGACGAACCATTCGTACCACACGAAAGGTTCACCAAACGCTCGAGCAACGCTTGACAATTCGTGCGAAAGTACTTCGCCACAAGTGAAAAACAGACAATTCCTTGTTCTTGCAAGTGCTTGCGACAGCTACTGGTTCACACCTTGGTGCTTTCGAACAGGCGTTGCACCGCACCTGCGTTATTTTGCAAGTGTGGCACCTGCATGGGCCGTGCGGGGGTCTGCAGCAGGTTACAAGGTACCGCTGGGGCGAAAGTCGAATTCGAAGGAGTCGGCGGCTTCGCCCGGATCATCGATCTCCAGGTTGATGTCGAGCCTGCTTCCGGCTTCGATTACGTCGGTTTCCCGCCAATCGTCGAGGTAGTCCCCAGGCTTGAAATCGCGACGCGCCATCGGGCGCCCGAGCGAATCGGAGAAGCGCGCCACCAGCACCGGGTAGCGCTGATCGAACGCGGCCTCGTTGCGAAACGACACATTGATCACCAGTTGCGTCTTCGATCTTGGG
>CBDCAW010000042.1:0-12599 GCA_965214025.1 Granulosicoccaceae bacterium | reverse complement strand
CGTATCTGGCGATCGTCGCTCGGGACGAGGGCGGCAAACCGGTAGCGCCCCGCGCGTTTCTTGCCAAGGCTACCCAAGGCATCAACATACTTCGAAACGTCTGGCATGGAGTGCTCACGCCACTGGAGCGCGAAGCGCTATTCGGCGTGGTGGACTGGATCGGTGAGTCGGTCAATGTGGAGGAATACCATTTCGAACAGCCGCTCATCGTGACCGAAGGATGACTTGAACTTTACAAGGGTGCTTTACCCGGTAGTCTCCCCGGCGAACTCCCAAGGTGACTTGCCTGTCGAACCCGGCGTCAGGCGGCAAATCGGTTGTCATCTCCGGTTGTGATGTCGCAAGCGCCGGAACCTGAACCGATGCTCAAACTCGTATCGTTCACAGGCGACGTTTTGTTGTACCGGTTGAGTGCCCGAGCAGCGTCCCTGATGCAGTCCGACGATCGCGCGGACGATTGCGTCTGCGGGGCGTGTGCGTCGGCCCCTGCATCGGACGCGCTCGCATCGGCTGCCACCTGCCAGGGCCAGGCACTCAGGCCTGTTTCGATCAGCTCTCGTGAATAGCCCTTGCGGGCCAGGACGGCATCGGTTTGCAACAACAACTTCTCGCGCAATGCCATGCGTCTGGAAATGATGGCGTGTTGCTGCATGAAGCTGCTGAAGTTGGCGAAAGCGTTCAAGTCTTTTCTCCTCGGTTGGCGATGGCCGGTGAACGCGCCTTGGCACGTTCACCTTTGATACCTTGAAGATAGGGTCCGCGTTGCCTTCCTCAAACGAGATATTCTTGCCAGTGAGGCAAGCGCGGCTTGTCGGGTGTGGGTCGCGGCCCGTTGCTGTGGCACGGGTTCGACGACCCGGCAAGGGCCGACGAGAGCAACCCCGGGCGGAGTGCCATAATGGAGCCAGGCCAACGATGCGGAAGTTTCATGAGTAGATCGGTACGAACCACAGTCGAAGAGATTCGGGCTCGCAAGGCCAGTGCGGAGCCATTGGTGTGCCTGACGGCCTATACGGCGCGTCTGGCCGAAATCCTGGATCGCAGCTGCGATCTGCTGCTGGTCGGCGATTCGATGGGCATGGTGCTGTACGGCATGGAGAGCACGCGTGGCGTTTCTCTGGAGATGCTGATCAACCATGGCAAAGCGGTGGCCGGCGCGGCCAGGCAGGCGTGTGTGGTCGTGGACATGCCCTACGGAACCTACGAGGGTAGCCCGGATACGGCGTTGAGGAACGCGCGACGTGTGCTGGCGGAAACCGGTGCCGATGCGGTCAAGGTAGAGGGTGGAACGGCGCTGGCCGCCACCATCGCGCTGTTGGTCGATGCCGGTGTTCCGGTGATGGGGCATATCGGGCTGATGCCGCAATCTTTCGATGAAGGCGAGACCTACCGAGTACAGGGCAAGACCGAAGAGCAGGTCGAGGCGCTGATTGCCGATGCCGAAGCGGTGCAGCGGGCCGGTGCGTTCTCGCTCGTGATCGAAGGCACCATCGAATCCGTGGCGGTACAGATCACGCGCGCCATCGACATACCGACGATCGGCATCGGGGCTTCGTCTGCCTGCGATGGGCAGATTCTCGTCAGTGAGGACATGCTAGGCATCACCGGAGATCGCGTTCCCCGGTTCGTGAAACGGTATGCCGATCTGTCCGGGGAAATCGAGCGTGCCGTAGCGCACTACGCACGCGATGTCCGTGCCCGGCGTTTTCCGGATGATGCTCATGTCTATGAATCCGGGAAGCGCGCTGACCCTTCCACATCACGATGAGCGTGAACCCGCCATCATCAATCGGTAGGAACACCAGGTGAGGGTTGCACGATCCCTGTCAGAGTTCCAGGCTTGGCGCACAGCCGTGCAGGGACGTATCGCGCTGGTGCCGACGATGGGTGCCTTGCACGAGGGGCATCTGTCCTTGCTCGATATTGCCAGAGAACAGGCTTCTCATTCCGTGGTGAGCCTGTTCGTCAACCCGGCGCAATTCGGTCCCGGGGAGGATTTCGATACTTATCCGCGGCAGGTCGAGACGGATCTGGCCATGCTCGAAGCCGCGGGTGCCGGCATGGCGTTCCTGCCGGGCCTGGAGGATGTGTATCCCGATCAGGTGCACGATGGCATCGAACCGGACGTAGTGCATCCAGGCCCGGCCGCGAACGGCCTGGAGAGCGACTACCGCCCCCATTTCTTTGCCGGCGTTGTCGCTGTCGTCTATCGACTGTTCGCGATGGTGGATCCGGATGTCGCCGTGTTCGGCGAGAAGGATTATCAACAGCTGCAGGTGATTCGCGACATGGTCGAAACGCATGCGATGCGCCTCGAGATCATCGGTGCGCCTACCCGGCGGGATGAGCACGGCCTGGCGTTGTCCTCACGCAATGCCTACCTGAGTGCCGAGGAGCTGCGTACGGCACGTCTGCTGAACAGGGTGATTTTCGATGTTGCAGCTCGCCTCGCGGCATCCGGAGTCTCATTGCCGGGTGTACCTGCTTCGCGCGAGATGGCAGTCTCGACTTCGACCATCGAAAGTCCCGCATCCGATCACTCGACGATGTGCGATGAAGCCCGGCACTACTTGCTCGCGGCGGGTTTCGAGTCGGTCGATTACCTGGCGATCAGGCCAGAATGGCATCGCGTTCTGGTTGCCGCCACGATAGGGCGGACACGCTTGATCGATAATTGTGCGATATGACTCGGCACGCTGGGTCAGGACGCTGATGGACCACTGATGCCCGCTTTCACGAAGAACCCGGGTTCGCGTTGTCCGGCCAGAACAGAAGATACAGGACGATGACCAGCAGCAGCATCCCCACTGCCAGCGCCTGCCGGTTATACCGCCGAAGCAGGCGCTGCGTGCCTTCGCCGAAGAAGTGGACGAGCGTACCCAATCCACCGTAACGCAGCCCCCGCGACAGGACCATGGCCAGGGTGAAGGTGCCTATCGACAGAGCCGTGACGCCCGCACCGAGCGTGGCGACCTGTACCGGCACGGGTGTGAAGCCGACCAGGAAGATGGACCAGAATCCGTTGGCATTCAGACGAGCCGTGAAAGCGTCCATGGCCTGCTCGGCGCCCAGGCCCTGTAACACCGCCTGACCGAGCGTCTGGAAGGCGAACACACCGACCACATACCCCGCGTATGCCCCGGCCATGCAACCTGCCAGCGCGGCGAACACGATCAGCCACACCATCTCCCGAAACCGCAGCATCAACGGCACCAGCAGCAGTTCGAAGGGGATGGGCAGGATCGTGGTTTCCAGAAAGGCGCCGACGAACACCGCCCCGAGAACGCTCGAAGGCGTGTCGAGTGCCTGGAAGAGGACTCCGATGGATCTGTTCATGCTCTGATTGCTTCGTGAATCCCGAGGGCCCGCGATCACCGCCCTTGCCATGGGTGTCGGCAAGCTCTACCGGCAACGGCCCGCCGGACCAGGCAGTAGCATAGCCCGTACGACGCCAACCGGATGCGATCCGCTACCACCCGGCACCCTTGCGGCCCCTGGCATCCGATCCCGGAGGGCTCCTCGTGTTCGTCGTTCACTTCATCCAGTGCGACACCCAACAGGCGAAGACCGCCTGTCGGATCACCGGCGGCTGGACAATGGTCTGCGGTACAGGTATACGTCGCCGCTGATCTCGTACTCCACTACAGACCTTTTTCGAGAACGATCAATGACGCATTTTTCCGGATTCTCACTGCTGCGAAACGCATTTTCCAGCAACAGGAAGTGGCAGGAACAGTGGCCGGATTCCGAGCCGAAGAAGGCCTACGACGTGATCATCGTCGGTGCCGGTGGGCACGGTCTCGGCGCCGCCTACTACCTGGCGAAGGAGCATGGCATCACCAACGTGGCCGTGATCGAGAAGGGCTGGCTCGGTGGCGGCAACACCGGGCGCAACACCACGATCATCCGCTCGAACTACCTGTACGACGAGAGTGCCCGGCTGTTCGATCATGCCCTGGACCTGTGGGAGGGACTGAGCCAGGAGCTCAACTACAACGTCATGTTCTCGCAGCGCGGTGTGATGATGCTGGCGCACAACGTTCACGATGTGCAGAGCTTTCAGCGCCACGTGCACGCGAACCGGCTCAACGGTGTCGACAATCGCTGGCTCACGCCTGAGGAGGCCAAGGCGTTCTGCCCGCCGCTGAGCATTGCGAAGAACGCCCGCTACCCGGTGATGGGAGCCGCCCTGCAGATGCGTGCCGGCACCGCCCGCCACGATGCCGTGGCCTGGGGCTACGCCCGCGCAGCCTCCGCGCTCGGTGTCGACATCATCCAGAACTGCCCGGTCACCGCGATTCGCCGCGGTGCCGACGGGGCCGTGGAAGGGGTGGAGACCGGCCGCGGATTCATCAAGGCGAACAAGGTCGGCGTCTCGGCGGCGGGCCATACTTCGGTGGTTCTGGAAACCGCGGGAGTACGCCTGCCTCTGGAGAGCTACCCGCTGCAGGCGTTGGTCAGCGAACCTGTCAAACCGGTGTTTCCGTGCGTGGTCATGTCGAACGCGGTGCACGCCTACCTGAGCCAGTCGGACAAGGGCGAGCTGGTGATCGGTTCGGGAACCGATCAGTACGTGAGCTATTCCCAGCGCGGTGGCTTGCCGTTGATCGAGCATACGCTCGCGGCGATCTGCGAGGTGTTCCCGATCTTCAACCGCATGCGCATGCTGCGCAAGTGGGGTGGCACGGTGGACGTCACGCCGGATCGCTCGGCGATCGTCAGCAAGACGCCGGTCAAGCACCTGTACGTGAACTGTGGCTGGGGCACCGGCGGCTTCAAGGCCACACCGGGGGCAGCCCATACCTTCGCCCACACCATCGCCCGGGATGAGCCGCACCCGATCAATGCGCCGTTCACGCTCGAGCGTTTCAACACGGGCCGGCTGATCGATGAAGCCGCCGCGGCGGCCGTGGCGCACTGATTACAAGGAAATACGATCATGCTTCTGATTCACTGCCCGTATTGCGACAAGACACTGCCCGAGCTGGAATTCGTCTACGCCGGTGAGGCGCACATCGAACGCCCGAAAGATCCTTCGTCACTGTCGGACGAACAGTGGCGCGACTTCCTGTTCATTCGAAACAACAAGCGTGGCCCCCACTTCGAGCGCTGGCGCCACGTTCACGGTTGTGCCCGCTTCTTCAATGCCGTACGCGACACCGTCAGTGACAAGTTCCTGACCACCTATCGCGCCGGGGAACCACGCCCCGATCTCGACACGCTCAAGGAACTGCAGAAAGAGGTCATGAACAAGGAAACGTTGGCGAATGACACTTTGAAGAAAGGCCAACCATGACACAGTTCCGCATCAAGGGCCGTGGCCGCGTCGATCACGACAAGGCGGTGAGCTTCGAGTTCGATGGCAGGCGGTTCCAGGGTGTTCAGGGAGACACGATAGCCTCGGCGTTGCTGGCCAACGGTGTGCACCTGATAGGCCGTTCGTTCAAGTACCACCGGCCGCGCGGTGTGGTGTGTGCAGGGTCGGAAGAGCCGAATGCGCTGGTCGGTACGCGCCGCTCCGGCCAGGGTCGCTTCGAGCCGAACACACGCGCCACGATCCAGGAGATACACGAAGACCTGACTGCCGAGAGCCAGAACTGTTGGCCGTCGCTGACGTTCGATGTCGGTGCCATCAACGATCGGCTCTACCTGTTGTTCTCGGCCGGCTTCTACTACAAGACGTTCATGTGGCCGAAGGGGTTCTGGCTCAAGGTGTACGAACCGTTCATCCGCAGGGCCGCAGGTCTTGGCAGGGCACCGAGCGAGGAAGATCCTGATCACTACGCGTCGCGTTATCTGCACTGCGATGTGCTGATCGTCGGTGCCGGGCCTGCAGGTCTGGCAGCAGCACTCGAAGCCGGCAAGGGCGGTGCCGAGGTGGTCATCGTCGACGAACTGCCGGAGGCGGGTGGCACGCTGCTGTCCGAGCCCTCGGTGAAGATCGACGGGCGCGATGCCTGGTCGTGGCTTGCAGCTACGCGCGATGAACTCGTCGGTATGGCCAACGTGCGCCTGATGACACGCACCACCGCGATCGGCTACTACCATCAGAACATGGTTGCCCTGTGCGAGAAGCTCACCGACCACCTGGCAGAACCACCGGTACATGCCCCCCGGGAGCGGATGTGGCGGGTGCGCGCCGGCCAGGTCGTGCTCGCGCAGGGGGCGATCGAGAAGCCGCTGGTATTCGATGGCAACGATCGTCCGGGTGTGTTGCTGGCGGGCGCCGCGCAGACTTACCTGAATCGCTTCGGGGTCAAGGTAGGCAATCAGGTGGCGGTGATCACCTCGCACGACAGTGCCTGGTACGCGGCCTTCGATCTTGCCGATGCCGGCGTGACGATCGCCGGCATCGTCGATACGCGGCGAGACGTGGTGGCGGCACTCACCGATGCGGCGAAGTCCCGTGGAATCGACGTCTTGCCGGGCCATACGGTGACGGGCACCCGGGGGAGCCTGCGCGTCAGCTCGGTGCAGGTGAACCCGATTTTGCCAGAAGGCACGGTGGGCGCCGGGCGCAGCATCGACTGTGACGCACTGTTGATGTGCGGTGGGTGGACGCCATCGCTGCATCTGTTCTCGCACACCAAGGGCACATTGCAGTGGGATGAACGCACCGAGGCGTTCCTGCCCGGTGAGCAGGCAGAAGCCTGCGACATCGCGGGTGCGGGTCGGGGGCTTTGGGGTATAGGCAAGGCGCTGGACGACGGTGCCAGGGCCGGTGCGAAAGCGGCGGCGGCTGCCGGCTTTTCCGCCTCGGCGCGAAGCCGTTCGGTGACCGACGAGCGCGATGGTGGTGGCGTGAATCATACCGAGCTGCCGACGAACGGCAGCCCGGCAAAGGCCAAGGCTTTCGTCGATTACCAGAACGATGTCACTGCCAAGGATATCCGGCTGGCGGTGCGTGAGGGTTTCCGCTCGATCGAGCATGTGAAACGCTACACGACCAACGGCATGGCCACCGATCAGGGCAAGCTGTCGAACATGAACGGCCTGATGATCGCCGCGGATGCGGTCGGCAAGCCGCCGCCGAAGGTCGGCCTGACCACGTTCCGACCGCCTTATACACCGACCACCTTCGGTGCGTTCGCAGGCTACCACCGGGGGGCTCATTTCGAGGTGACCCGCAGGACGCCGATCGATGACTGGGCCGAAGAGAACGGGGCGGTGTACGAGCCGGTGGCCCTGTGGCGACGCGCCCGGTACTTCCCGACGGCGGACGAGGACATGCATCAGGCGGTGGCACGCGAGTGCCGGGCCACGCGTCAGTCCATCGGCATCTTCGATGCGTCCACACTCGGCAAGATCGAAGTGGTCGGACCCGATGCGGTGGAATTCATGAATCGCATGTATACCAATGCCTGGACGAAGCTCGCTCCCGGTCGCTGCCGTTACGGTTTGATGCTGGGCGAGGATGGCTACATTCTCGATGACGGTGTGATCGGGCGTCTGAGCACAGACAAGTTCCACGTCACCACCACCACCGGTGGTGCCGCACGGGTGTTGAACTTGATGGAAGATTACCTGCAGACCGAATGGCCCGACCTGAAGGTCTGGGTGACCTCGACGACGGAGCAATGGGCCACCATTGCATTGAATGGTCCCGACGCGCGCAAGTTGCTCGAACCGCTGGTGGAAGGTCTGGATCTCGCGGCCGAGAACTTTCCACACATGTCGATGGCCGACTGTACCGTGGCAGGCATCAAGTCTCGTCTGTTCCGCATCAGTTTCACCGGTGAACTCGGCTTCGAGATCAACGTGCCGGCACGGCACGGCCGAACCGTTTGGGAAACGCTGTGGGAGCGTGGTCAGCAGTACGGCATCTGTGCCTATGGCACCGAGACCATGCATGTGCTGCGGGCCGAGAAGGGCTACCTCATCATCGGTCAGGACACCGACGGCACCGTTACCCCCACCGATGCGGACATGGGTTGGGCCATCGGCAAGACCAAGACGGATTTCGTCGGCATGCGCTCTCTGTCGCGCAAGGATATCGTGGCGCCGAACCGGCGCCAGCTGGTGGGCCTGCTCACCGAAGATCCGAAGGTCGTGCTGAGCGAAGGCGCGCAGGTGGTGGCCGATCCCGACCAGGCGATGCCGATGAAGATGATCGGCCACGTGACCTCCTCCTACTGGAGCGAGACACTGGGGCGCTCGATCGCGTTGGCCCTGATTGAGGGAGGTCGTGACCTGACCGATCAGACAATTCACATACCGATGCCCGAGAGCACCGTGAAGGCGAAGGTGAGCGGTACCGTGTTCTACGACCCTGACGGCGAAAGGCTGAAACTGTGATGTACGCGTTGATCGAGGCAGCGCCCCTCGGGGCCGTGCCGTCATGGCCCGTCACCCTGCCCGGAGATAACCTTCATGTCTGAGCCATCGAGCTTGCAATCGAGATTGGCCGAAGGCGCGACCGAGGGGCCGGTGAGCCTGTCGTTCGCACCCGATATCGCCCGCTTCACCCTGCGTATCGCAGCGGATGATCGTGCGGCTGCGTCAGAGTGTTTCGGTACAGAGCTGCCGGCGGTGATCGGCGAGGCGAACGGCAAGGACGGTCGACGAGCCGTGTGCCTCGGACCTGACGAGTGGCTGCTGCATGCCGATGTGGCCCACGCACCGGCGATAAGTGAGGCGTTCGCGACCCTCTATGATCAGACGCCGCACAGCCTGGTAGACATCAGTGATCGCGAGATCGGGTTGTCGGTCACCGGTGCACAGGCGGCTACCTTGCTCTCGGCCGGGTGCCCGATCGATCTGCGCGACATCGCTATCGGCGCGGCCAGGCGTACCGTGCTGGATGGGGTGAGCGTGATCATCCATCGCGACAGCGACACCGATTTTCAGCTCGACATCTGGCGCTCGTTCCTGCCGCACGTGTGGGATCTGCTGAACGTCGTCAACCGTGAACTGGCCACCGGCTTCTGACGATGTACCTGAGTGTCTTCGATATCTTCAAGGTGGGGGTAGGGCCCTCCAGCTCGCACACCATGGGGCCGATGACGGCAGCCGCCCGTTTTCTCGATAGCCTGCGTGACGCGATGCAGATGCCGGATGAGAGCCGCTCGGCATCGGCGTCGACTGTGATGCCCGCACCGGTTGCTCGGATCACGGTCACGCTGTACGGCTCACTGGCCTTCACGGGCAAGGGGCACGCCACCGATCGCGCCGTGATTCTCGGGCTCATCGGGTTCCTGCCAGACACGCTGGACCCGGATGATGCCGAGCGGCTGGAGGCGCAAGTTCGCCGACAGGGGCGTATCTCACCGGTGGGCCTGGGTGATATCGCCTTCGATCCGGACACGGACCTCGTGTTCGATTTCGGTGAAGCGCTGGCGGGGCATGCCAATGGTCTGGTGTTCAAGGCCTTCGATGCGGACGATACCCTGCAGGTCGAAGAGACGTACTACTCGGTGGGTGGAGGCTTCGTCACGACGCCGGCGGAGCTTGCCGAGACGCAACAAAGCAAGGGCACGGATGCGGTGACCGCGAAAGTCGAACACGGCTATCCCTATCCGTTCGGTTCTGCCGCCGAAATGCTACGCATGGGCCACGAATCCGGCTTGAGCATCGCCGCGATGAAACTCGCCAACGAAATCGCTCATTCCCGTTCATCGGCCCGGCCATCTGCGCCATCGCCGGCGCGTTCAGGGTCGGATGATGCGGACGCGGCAATCGGCGAGCCTGGTCATGAATCGCGACTGCACGCGCGGTTCGATACCTTGTGTCAGGCGATGAACGATTGCATCGATCGTGGTCTGCGCATGGACGGTGAGTTGCCCGGCGGTCTCAAGGTCAAGCGCCGCGCCCGCTCGATTCACGCACAGCTGATCGCGGAGCGCGGGCGCAACATGGTGCAACCACACGCCGAGAACGACTGGCTGGCCGTGTACGCGATGGCCGTCAATGAAGAGAACGCGGCCGGCGGTCGGGTGGTCACCTCGCCGACCAATGGTGCGGCCGGTGTGGCACCTGCCGTCATGCGCTACTACCGTGATCATTGCCAGGGTGCGAGCGACGAAGGCGTGATCACCTACCTGCTCACGGCTGCCTCCATCGGCGCCCTGATCAAGCAGAACGCGTCCATATCAGGTGCCGAGGTCGGTTGCCAGGGGGAAGTGGGGTCAGCGTCGGCCATGGCGGCGGCCGGCCTGTGTGCGGCACTCGGTGGTACCAACGAGCAGATCGAGAATGCTGCCGAGATCGCGCTCGAGCATCACCTGGGCATGACCTGCGATCCGGCCGGTGGTCTGGTGCAGGTACCGTGCATCGAACGCAACGCGATGGGGGCGATCAAGGCCGTTTCGGCCGCCTCATTGGCGCTGCGAGGTGATGGTAAGCATTTCATGCCGCTGGACAACTGCATCGAAACCATGCGACAGACCGGTATCGACATGAATCACAAGTACAAGGAAACCTCGTTAGGCGGCATTGCCGTCAACATGCCCGAGTGCTGACCCGAGTACAGAGTATCGTCGAGCCGATCTCCGCTCCGAAAACTAGCGTAACAACGCCATGATGCAACAAACGACAGAACGCGTAGCCGTATCAGACGTCGATGCCATGAGCCGCGATGCCGACGCGTCCCGAGCCCTGCAGACCGCTGACCCGGAAACCGTCGACTCCGAAGAGGATCGTCGTGCCTACCTGATCGTCGGCGGCGGTGCGGGCGGCCTCGAGCTTGCCTGCAAGCTGGGCCGCAAGCTCGGACGCGGCAAGGTCACACTTGTGGATACGCAGCTGGACCATGTCTGGAAACCGTCGCTGCACGAAGTGGCCGCCGGTACGATCGATGCCGGCAAGGAAGGTCTTTCCTACCTGATGCTCGGGCACGACAACGGTTTCGATTTCATTCTGGGCGCCATGACAGGCTTGGATACGGATGCGCGGCACATCACCGTGGGCGAAGTGCTCGGCAACGATGGCGACCCGTTGTTACCGGAACGACGGCTGAGCTATCAAAGCCTGGTCATCGCGGTGGGCAGTACGGCGAACTACTTCGGTATACCCGGTGCCGAAGAGCATGCCATCGCGCTGAACGACGCACCGGGTGCCGAGCGCTTTCGGTATCGCATGCTCAAGGCCCTGGCAGGGGCGGATCAGCGCAAGCGTGCGGGTGCCGCGGCGGGTATCGACATCGTCATCATCGGTGGCGGTTCCACCGGCGTGGAGCTGGCCGCCGAACTGCGCGAAGCCAGCAAGATGCTGGTGACCTACGGCTTTCGGCAGCTCGACCCCGACAAGGATGTCCGGCTGACGTTGCTCGAAGGTGCTCCGCGTATCCTGCCGCCTTTGCCGGACAAGGTGGCAGCAGAGGCTGCCAGCATGCTCGCGTCACGCAACGTGACGGTGCATGCCGATTGCAAGGTAGCGTCCGTCACCGCCGACCATGTCGAGGACGAGAGCGGCACGCGCTACCCTGCCGACCTGTGCGTCTGGACCGCAGGTATCAAGGCGCCGGCGTTTCTTACCCAGATCGGTCTGCCCACCACCGACAACGACCTGCTCGAGGTCGACTCGCAGTTGCGCGTGAAAGGCGAAGAGGAGATCTACGCACTGGGTGACTGTGCGTTTCTGGAGGACGAAGAAGGCCAGCGGATACCGCCTCGGGCGCAGACGGCGACCCAGCAGGCAGATTACCTGTTGAAGCGTCTGGTCAGTCGAGACCAGGGCAGGACGCCGGACGAGAAACCTTACGTATACCGTGATCGCGGTTCGCTGGTGTCGTTGGGGAGCGACGGTACCGTCGGAAATGTCACGGGGCCGCTGTCGAAGTCATCGTGGCTGGTCGGAGGCCTCTTCGCTCGCACGATGTACATCGGCCTCCACCTGATGCATCACAAGGCCTTGATGGGCACGCTCAGAACCGGTGTGCTGGCACTGGCGCGTCTGTTGGTACGGCGTACCAAGCCTTTGGTGAAGCTGCATTGAAACTGCATCGTTGACGCATTCATGAATGCCGACCGGTCGCCGAAGCGCAAACGCTATCGCGGCATCTGTGTCTCGGGGTCGGCAGGCTGCCGGCGTGCAGCGCTCTGCACGGGCCAGTCGAACGAGAAGGTCGCACCACGAGCGACGGCGGGGTCGGACTGTACCCGCACCTGCCCACCGTAGCGAGCCACCAGTTTCTGGATCAACGCCAGGCCCAGACCGCTGCCTTCAACGGTATCGCTGGATTTCAAGGTCTTGAACAGCTCGAAGATCCGAGCCTGGAAGCGTGGTTCGATGCCCGCACCGTCGTCGCGCACGGACAACACCAACCGATCATCGGAAAGCACTGCCAGAATCTCGATTCTGCCATGATCGGCGTCGTGATGCTTGATGGCATTGGTCACCAGATTGAGTATCACCTGCCTCAGCGGTGTCACGAACGTGTAGACAGACGGAATGTGATCGACCAGTTCGATAGAGAAGCGATCGTCGGGATCGAGCAGGTCGGACAGCTCGTCGACCATGACGCTCAGGTCTACCAGCTCCAGGGTTTCCTCGCTATGGCCTGCGCGCGAGTAGTTCAACAGGTCATTCTGCAAGCTGGACAATCGCTGCGCACGTTGCACGATCTTCTGCAGATTGTCCACGCAGTCTTCCGGGAGGTCTTC
>CBDCAW010000041.1:0-99941 GCA_965214025.1 Granulosicoccaceae bacterium | reverse complement strand
TCAGAGATGAACTGATCCCCACTGGCGATACTGCCCACACGAATGGCTATATCTTTTAAATCGAATTGTTCCCTGATTGCCTGGGATATCGTGTAATCGAAGGAGTCTTTCGCGAAACGCTGCGCTGCCGACACCAGCTGTGGGCGTCTCGATTCACAAGTCGGTAATGCCTTCATACCCAATAGAGGGATTTCGTGCCGCTCGATAATCGGGCTGGCATCCATGTCATGCTGATAAAGTTCATCGCCGATCACGATGTCGCCTACGTTGAGTGAGGAGTCCAGTGCACCGGCCACACCTGTAAAGACAATCTCCCGAACATCCAGCGAGTTGATCAGAAAACTTGCGGTGCTTGCAGCGGCGACCTTGCCCCAGTGGGAGAACACCACAACGACGTCATGCCCCCAGAGAGTGCCGCAGTGATAGCGACGCATACCGCGTTCAATGACATCCACCGAGTACCCACCCTTGTCGGTACCATCGTCGGTGCCCGTGCTCATGCAAGAGTCGGTCGCCTGTTCGTTCATCAGCTGGACCAGGGATGCGTTCTCCTCCGGCATGGCACTCAGAATGGCGATTCGTCGGCCGTTGGCTTCATCGGTATCGGGCGGCAGACTCATGGTTCGATTCCGTTGGGGTTCCGAAGGGGCAGGTTACAAGACATCTCTCGATCATGCAGTTGCCAGAGCCGCCGTGTCGGCGCTCACCACCTCAGTACTGAAGAGGACGGAGAGTATCAGCAGGGCCTTCAGTGCGAACCGGTGCTCAGGACGTTGAGCGAAGTGATCCCGAGCACGACGGTGTCACGGAAGCACCGTGCGCGCCGGTCCCGGGGAACACGTTCTGGCCCGAAAACCAGCACGGATCGAACTTCCCCCCCTGCAAGTTGGTCACACTCTCTTCGCCAGCCAGTCGACGCGGCCAGGCCAACCGCGGACTCAGAGACACCACTTACATGCGCTTTCGCACGCCAAGCAACGCTGCACTGGTTCGCACAGTCGTGCCGATCGCTCTCACGCTGCTGCTTTTTCAGATCCTGTTGTTGCTGCCGGCTGATCCGGAACAGTTCAACCTCGAACATTTCCTGCGGCTGCCGTTGGAGCTACCCGCCTGGGTGCTTCTACTTTTGCTGACGAAGCAACGGCCCGGCCGGTGGCTACGCTGCACGGTGGTGCTTCTGACAGGGTTGCTGGTCCTGCTCGGGTTGGGCGATCTCGGCTCGCGGCTGGCTTTCGGGCGCTCATTCAGCCCGCTGACCGAGTGGCACCTCGTCACCAAGGGATGGGCGTTGGCAGCCGACTCCGTAGGCTTGGTCGAAGCTATCTCCATCGCGCTGGCCGCTGTCGGTCTGTTGATGCTGCTACTGTTCTTGCTCTATCGGGGGCTCGGGCGCATCGGCGAGCTGCAACAGGCGCGCAGGCGTACTGCAACCCTGACGTTCGGAGTGATCCTGGGGATCGGGCTTGCAGCGCTTCTACTGCAGAGCACGACCGGGCGGGATCTGCGTGTCATATCGATCAGCGCCAGCACGATGGCCGAGCGACTGGACCGCACCCGTCAAGCGGTCGAGGATCAACTGGCTTTCCAGGAGGCGCTGGGATCCGATCCGTTGAGCAATGGCCCGGCACCTCGATTTACCGCACTGGACGGCATCGACGTCATCGTTCTGTTTGTAGAATCCTATGGGCGTAGCTTCACCGAATCCCCACGCTTCGCTGAAGATGCCGACCATCGGTTGCGAAGCATTCAGGATCAATTGCACGATGCCGGTGTAAGTGCGGTCAGCGGGTACATCGACTCACCCATTCGAGGCGGGCGAAGCTGGTTGGCACAGGCCAGTTTCGCGTCCGGGCTGATGCTGACGAATCAGGCCCGCTTCGATCGGTTGATCACTTCGGACCGGCAGTCGCTTTGGTCTTTGCTGGGGGACGCCGGCTGGAGTACGTCAGTGGTGCTACCCGTGGTCAGCGACCACTGGGTGGAAGGTGCCTGGTACGATGTCGACCGCTTCTTCGACCGGGATGCCTTGCAATACGCTGGCCGGGATTTCGGCTTCATCACCATGCCGGATCAGTACACTCTGTCTGCCTTTCATCGCCTGGTACGAAATACCGCGCCCGGACCTTTGGCCGCCGAAATCGGCCTGCTGGGGTCACATGCGCCATGGACGCCGCTGGCGAAGCCCGTGCCCTGGGAAGATGTAGGCGACGGCTCGATCTTCGATGGTAGCCAGCGCTTCGGCGAGCCGCTCGACTGGGCCGATCCGGAGCCGGTGCGGCGCATGTACGGGCTTTCAGTGGAGAGCACGTTGCAACTGGTGGCCGATTACATCGAGAGGCATGGAGACGATGCCTTGTTCATCGTGCTCGGTGATCACCAGCCGGCCTATGTCATCGATGGTTGGGCAGGCTCATCGCACGTTCCCATCCATGTGATATCCGCGAACACCGAGCTGCTGGCCCGGTTTCCTCAAGAGAATTTCTCTGCCGGCATGCTGCCCGCTGCCGAGCTTGACGCTCTGCCGATGGCTTCGATGCGGGATCTGCTGGCCCGCCAAATGGAAGCCCCCTTGGGCTCGATCGTGCCGGTATCGGCATTGCCGGGTGATCTCCGGGACTCACGTCGGTGACGACGATCCGTTCGGCGGGCAGGGGTCGGGACGGTGTGTGAGATCTGTACTCATGCAACAGACCTGTCTGTCTTGACATGATTCTGTGAACGGAATTATAAATCAAATTTGTGATTTATATCCCACATTTGTGGTACATTTGAATACAACAGCCAGCCGGTTTGTTCATTGACGTCTTGGAGGGGCTTTCTTGCAGATTACCAGCAAATCTGTGGTATCGCGTTTACTGATACTCATTCTTTGCTTCGCGGGCGCACAAGCGTTTGCCCAAGACGTCCCGCCACCGAGTTCGCTTCTCGACTGGAGCTACCCGACATTGCCGGCATCAACTCCTCGGGGCGGCGGCGAATACATCTGGGCCTCGCCGAACGGGTCATCGTCTGGTACAGGCGGCAGTGAATCGTCGCCGGTGTCGCTGCAACGTGCAACCGCTCTGGCCGGTGCAGGAGACGTAGTTTACCTGTTGCCCGGAACCTACGCATCGCCCTGGGAGGTGTCGGGTCTGAAAGGGACATCCAGCGCACCGATCGTGTTTCGCTCTGCACCGGGCCGAGCACGCAAGGCGCTCATCCGGTACTCAGGCCAAGGTGGTTTCATCGCGCGGTTGAAGAACGTCTCGCACATTACGGTGGCCGAGTTGTCGTTCGACGGTATCGGCAGTGCCGTGTGGGGTATTGGTACCGGAAGGTTATACAAG
This sequence comes from Granulosicoccaceae bacterium, assembly GCA_965214025.1. Taxonomy (GTDB): domain Bacteria; phylum Pseudomonadota; class Gammaproteobacteria; order Granulosicoccales; family Granulosicoccaceae; genus Granulosicoccus. The sequence continues at coordinate 96,615 of CBDCAW010000041.1, read as the reverse complement.
GGAGATCCGAACACAGGTGCCATCGACAACGTCGATTTCATCGGCAACGAGATTTACGGCGTCGAGAAGGAGTACGGTCTGAACGTCTCGCTGGCGAGAGACGTGTCGGTAATCGGCAATTACATCCATGATATCGGTGAACCGGCCGTGGCGCGCGGAGAAGGTATCTACGTCGGCTGCGGAAACTGCGACCCCGCGATCAATACCTCGCAAGGCGTACTCATCGAAGGCAACAGAATCGAGCGTACGGGAGCCGAGGCCATAGATGTGAAAACCGGCCCTACGGACATCCTCATCGACGGCAACTTCGCTTACGACACCGGGTTCAACCTGCTTACCAATGGCGGTCAAGGTAACTGCTGCTTCGGCGCGGCGATCACCGTCGCGGCAGGGCTCGGCGGGCCTGACAAGGCCGATAACTTCGTTGTATCGAACAACCGCGTCGGGCGCTCCACCGGCTCAGGTATCGGCCTGGGTTCAGGCAACGGTACGATCGCGAATAATCTGGTCTGGGAGACCGGGTTCAGTGTCACCGACACAGTCAAGACGCCGGGCCCCCAAGAGGCGTTCACTCTCTTCTCACTGTTCGAGGAACCGTTCAAGAACGTTGCGTTGACTGACAATCATGTCTTCGCAGCCGCCGAAGCCTTGAACACGGCGGACGATTACGGTATCGGAGGTGGTCAGCCTGCGAACGTGACCAGTAACGAGATCACCGAGCATGCCAGCATCGACGCGGCCTTCACGGCCTGGTCTGCAGAAGTGGCACCACCGGGGGGTGGGAACAGGTGCGAATTGATCGTGGCCTCCGATGACGACGGCAACGTTGCCAGCAATACAGTCGATGGGGACCTGAGCACACGATGGTCGGCGCAGGGCGATGGGCAGTACATCCAGTACTGTCTGGCGAGCGCCAGAAGTCTGCAGAGTGTATCGATCGCTTTCTATCTGGGTGACCAGCGCTCGGCGATCTTTGACGTCAGTGTCTCCGTCGATGGTAATGACTGGGTCGACGTGTTGACCCAACGATCGTCGAGTGGAACCACACTCGAACTCGAAACCTATGTGGTCGACTTCATCGCTCTGGCCAAGTACATCAGGATCACCGGCCGTGGGAACACCAACAATGATTGGAACAGCTTGACTGAAGTCAAACTGAGTGTTGATTGAGGTCCATCTGCAAGCCTACTCGCGCCGCAACCGCTGCACCGATCATTGCCACGGCAAGGTAGCTTGAGATCGAGTTCATCAGGGCAGCGACGGGGATAGGCTCAGTTGTCAATGACGCCACTGTTGTCCAATGACGAAATCATCGATTGAAAAATGTGAACTGTGTCAAATGGTCAACACGTGTTGACCATTTGACCGCGGTCACATTTTGCACCACATTCGTATAGGTGATGACAACCCGTCGCTCAGCCCTTCTTGCGTACTGAAAGTTGTTCTCCGAGGTGTCCGTCGGCGCGCGCGGCGGCCTCTGTCGAAGCGCGGATACGGCCCCCGTGCTTGCCCGACTGTACTGCCGTCCAAGCGCGCGCGCCCGATACACCCCGAACCACAGCGAGCGGTTCATCGAAATTCTCGATCGGCACTATCCGTCCTGGCGAGAGGCTCGTGCGGAACTCAACGAACTGCCGTTGCGCTCGGAGGCTTGGCAGGCTGCTTGAAGTGCCGTCAACTTACTCAAGCACCGCCATACAGGCCGTATCCACCGGTGGGCTGATGTGCTTGCCCAGTGCCTGACGTATGGCGATCTTCATTCGTTCGGAGACGTTCGTGACTGCCGACTGGAGTTCCTTGCACACCACCTTGGCCGTGATCTCCCGACGGTCGGTCAGTCGGGCCTTGGCCAAGGCCAGTATGTCCCAACCTTGGGTCGAACAACCTGTGACCTTCAACATGATGTCGACTTGCTGCAACTGGTCTCGATAGCGGTGGAAGACTGTGTTGATGTGCCGATAGACGAAGGCGCGGCTCGCGGCCGACAGTGTCGGTCCCGAGGTGATGATACGTATTCGCATTCAGTTCGCTTCCCAGTTTGCCTCTGTTCAAAGTCGTGCTATCGGGTCAGATCGTCGTCACCTCGCTGATGCTGCACATTGTCGCCAGGGCAAACCCGGTTGCCCTGCCAACGGACTGACGCCTTCAGCACGGAGGCCACCTTAAAATAAAACCCCCCCAGCGAGGCAGGTTAGTAAGAAGGTCGCCAACAGGCTGCTGGGTTACATCGGCATTTAATTGCTTGATTTAATGTAATATTACCGCCGTCGGCTATTCGTCGAATAACGGTTACATGGCGAAGCCGCGGGGCTGGCCCAGGCCTCGCTTACGGTAGCAGGATCGATATCAGCGGCGTCTCAGATGGTCTTGCCTTTCATCAGCTCGGCCAGCTTGTCCGCCTGGCGGATGGCCAGCGACACGATGGTCAGAGTGGGGTTCTCGGCGGCGCCGGTGGTGAACTGGCTACCATCGGAGACGAACAGGTTGGCGATGTCGTGGCTCTGGCCGAAGCTGTTGACCACGCCGTCTGCCGGCTTCGCACTCATACGGTTGGTGCCGAGGTTATGGGTAGACGGGTAGGGCGGTGTGGGGTGGGTCTGGGTGGCACCCACGGAGTCGTAGAGTGCCATGCCCTGCTGATAGGCGTGGGTGCGCATCGCCACATCGTTGGGGTGATCGTCGAAGTGCACATTGGCCACCGGCATGCCGTGTGCGTCCTTGTCGTCGGCAAGTGTGATGCGGTTGCTTTCCTGCGGCATGTCCTCGCCGACGATCCACAGGCCCGCCATATGTGCGTACTGATCCATGGTCGAGGCGAATTCGCGGCCCCAGGCACCGGGGTTCAGGAAGGCCGCCATGAATGGCACGCCCACCGAAACCGTTTCAAGTTCGTAACCCCCGACGAAACCTCGTGAGGGGTCGAGCCTCGCTTCATCGCTGATGATGCCTGCCATGGTGGTTCCGCGGTACATGTGTACCGGTTTCTCGAACGAGCCGTAGACCGAGCCGGTCAGGTGGCGCAGGTAATTGCGCCCGACCTGTCCGGATGAGTTGCCGAGGCCGTCCGGGTACAGGCTGGAGGCAGAATTGAGCAGAAGGCGGGGGCTTTCGATCGAATTGCCGGCCACGCATACGGCGCGCGCCATCTGGCGCTGCTGCGCGCCTTGCTCATCGACGTAGATCACGGCGGTGACCTTGCCGCTATCGTCGTGCTCGATCTTCTGCACGTGTGCGCCGGAGCGCACCTCGAGGTTCCCGGTGGCCTCGCCCTTGGGAATCTCGGTGTAGGCGGTCGACCATTTCGCACCCATCTTGCAACCCTGGAAGCAGAACCCGAGTTGCCGGCAGGCGGCACGATCGTCTCGCGGTTGCGAATTGATCGCCATGCGCCCGGTATGGCATTCCTTGTAGCCCATCTTGTCCGCGCCGGCCTTCATCACCTTGAAATTGTTGTTGCCGGGCAGGCCGGGAATGCCGTTGGTACGGGTCACGCCCATCTTGTTTTCCGCTTGCACGTAATAGGGCTCGAGCTCGGCCAGGGTCAGCGGCCAGTCCAGCAGGTTGGCGCCTTCGACGGCGCCATACTCGCTCAGGGCACGGAATTCGTGGGCCTGGATGCGCAGCGAAGCTCCTGCCCAGTGCACCGTGGAACCCCCGACTGCCTTGACGATCCAAGCCGGAAGATTGGGGAAATCCTTCGCGACTCGCCAGCTGCCGGAGGTGGTTCGCATGTCGGTCCAGGCGAGCTGCCCGAAACTTGCCCATTCATCGTTGAGGTAGTCCTTGGGCAGATGCCGGCCACCCGCCTCGAGGGCGACGACACCGATGCCTTTTTGCGCCAGTTCATTGGCCAGGGTGCCACCACCGGCTCCGGTGCCGATGACGACGATCACGGAATTGTCTTTCAGGTCGTAAGGAGCGGTCATGAGAGAGTTCCAGGTGATGTGGCCAGGGGGTTAGCGGGTGTGCGCCGGCTGGTGTTGAAACCTGCGTTACAACCAGGCGACATCGTCGAAGCCGCGTTCCAGATAACCACCCTTGTCGTATGACGAGCCTTCGTAACCGAGCAGCTTCCACACCGGCTTCTGGTTGTACAACCCGACAACCAAGCCGCCACGGATGGTTTGGAAGAACTCTCCGTCCTCGATGCCGCGCAAGATCTCCACGCGTTCCGATTCCCAGCCAGTGGACAGGTAATCGGCATGGCCCAAGGTGTTCGCAGCGGTGTTCAGGCTTGCAATACCCGTTTCGATCATGGCCTTGAACGGTGCATCACGGGCAGCCATCTCGTCGTGCCCCTTGACGGCCTGGGCGTACAGCTCGTCGCCGAAGTGGTCGTGTGGGTAGATGTCGCGTGCCATCTGCACGAGCGTGGCCATCGCAGCCGGCTCCAGTGCCTTGACCTCCATGGCCCATGAGGCGCTGCTCGCGGCGAGAAAGCCACTACCGATGAGGAAGCTGCTACCCAGGCCAAGACCTTTCGCCAGCAATTCCCGGCGGCTCAGACGATACTCGACTGCTTGTTTCCGTACGAATGTGATGTCTTTCGTGGAGAGTGTGCTCATGCTCGCCTGTTTTCCTTGAAGGGTTGCTCCGCTATCCGGCTGAGTGATGCGGTGTGGGCGTGGTTACTGGAAGCGGCCATGCTTCTGCAGCACTTCGATGGCATAACCATCGGGATCATCGACGAAGAAGAACCGCGCCAGCAGCTTGCCGTCGGGTTCGAATGCCACGATGTCGCGTGGCTCGTAGCCGAGGGCCTTGAAGCGAGTGTGCTCGCTCTCCAGATCATCGACACAAAGTGCGAAGTGACCGTAGCCATTGCCGAGGTCGTAGGGCTCGGTGGCGTCCTTGTTGATGGTCAACTCGAGCTCGAAGCTGTTCTCGTCATTGCTCAGGTAGACCAGCGTAAAGGTCTCGAAGTCGAGCCTGTCGGCGACCTTCAGGGCAAAGGCCTGGCGGTAGAAGTCAACGGAGCGCTGCTCGTCGAGCACGCGGATCATCGAATGTATGGCCTTGGCCAAGTGGGGCTCCTCGCTGAGTGTCGAATGAAGGGGTCGCGCGGAATCGGCACGCCCGTGCACTTGACTTTCGGGTAGCCCTGTAGAGGTGTCAATGGTACTTTGTCCCCCGGCAAGTGCCGGTGGGCCGACGTCAGTGGCGTTCGGAAGCACGTTCGAACGCGTCGGTGCGTGCCATCAACTCGTACAGGAGAGCTGAACGGGCTGAATGATCAAGAGCCCTGGAGGGGCAATCGGTCAGGCAGCCAGCCGTCGGGGCTCATCGGTGGCTTTCGGCACGCACCCTTGCCAGGCGGCCTCCGCCTCGCCGATTCGCTTCGGCCAGTCGAAACTGAATCTGCAGCCGCTGCCAAGTTCCGACTCGACCGATACGTAGCCGCCGACCGTCTCGACAGACTTCTGCACGATAGACAGGCCGATGCCGGTACTTTCGATGGCCGATTCGGAGGGTCTCGAAGTCCCACTGCCGTCCGTCCTGCTACCGCGAGCAATTCCCGGGTCGGCGACGGCCACTGCGCCTCCAGTAGGCATAGCGGCCGGGCGCACGGCAGGTTGATCGCGCTAACGGTAAACAATCAGCGAACCATGAGAGCAGACACGTTATTCGTCAGACGGCCTTCAATACTTGCGCATGATGCGCCATGTGTTCACCGACCAGGCTTGCGACGAAGTGGTACGAATGGTCGTAGCCCGGCTGCAGGCGCGATTTCACCGCCTGGCCGGCGGCTTCGCAGGCGTCGATGAACCGTTTGGGCATCAGCTGCTCGTCGAGGAACTGGTCGGCATCGCCGGTGTCGATGAGGATCGTTGCCGACGACGGTTTCACACCAACCAGTTGCTCGGCATCGTGGGCGGCCCAGGCGTCGCGATCGTCGCCGAGGTACGTCGTGAACGCCTTCTGGCCCCATGGGGCTCTGCTTGGTGAGCTGCACGGTGCAAAGGCCGATACGGAAGAGAACCGCTCGGCGTTCTTCAGATGCAAGGGTCAATGCACCGTGCCCGCCCATCGAGTGACCGGTAATGCCCTGCCGCCGCATGTCGGCCGGAAAATTATCGGCCACCACCGTGCTCAGCTCGTCGAGGATGTACCGGTCCATCCGGTAGTGCGCCGACCAGGGGGCCTGGGTTGCGCTGAGGTAGAAGCCGGCCCCCTGGCCGAGGTCGTAGGCATCATCGTCGGCCACGTCATCACCGCGCGGGCTGGTATCGGGCGCGATGATCATGATGCCGTGCTCGGCGGCGGCCCTCTGAATGCCGGATTTCTCCATCACGTTCGACCAGTTGCACGTCAGTCCCGACAGATACCACAACACCGGCACCGGCCCCTGCGAGGCTTGAGGCGGTGTGTAGACTGCGAAGGTCATCGGGCACTGGCATGCGTCACTGATGTGCTCGTGCACGCTCAGGCGGCCGCCGAAGCTGACCCAGCTCGCTTTCTGTTCCATATCGGCCCCCGTGCTCAATAGAGCACTACGCTGCGAATGCTCTCACCGGAGTGCATCAGATCGAAGGCACCGTTGATGTCGTCCAGCGGCATGGTGTGTGTGATCATGTTGTCGATGTCGATACGACCGTCCATGTACATGTCGACGATCTTCGGCACGTCGGTACGCCCGCGGGCGCCACCGAAGGCGGTGCCTCGCCAGGAGCGCCCGGTGACCAGTTGGAACGGGCGGGTGCTGATCTCCTTGCCGGCGCCTGCCACGCCGATGATAATGCTCTCCCCCCAGCCCTTGTGGCAGCATTCCAGGGCCTGGCGCATGACGTCGACATTGCCGATGCATTCGAAGGAGTAGTCCGCGCCGCCGCCGGTGAGTTCGACCAGGTGCCCGACCAGATCGTCGCCATGGTCTTTCGGGTTGACGAAGTGCGTCATGCCGAATGTCTCGCCCAGCGCTTGCTTGGCCGGGTTCATGTCGACACCGACGATCTGTTTCGCGCCGATCATTCGCAGGCCCTGGACCACGTTCAACCCGATGCCGCCGAGGCCGAACACAACGGCGGTGCAGTCTGCCTCCGCCTTTGCGGTGAAGATGACGGCACCCACGCCGGTGGTCACACCGCAGCCGACGTAGCAGATCTTCTCGAACGGGGCGTCGCTGGCGTACCTTCGCCAGCGAGACTTCCGGCAACACGGTGTAGTTGGAAAAGGGTGGAGCAACCCATGTAATGCATCAGTTTCCTGCCCTGGTAGCTGAAGCGGGAGGTGCCGTCCGGCATCACGCCCTTGCCTTGGGTTTCGCGAACTCGCTGGCACAGGTTGGTCTTCGGGTTGAGGCAGTATTCGCAGGTGCGGCATTCGGCCGTGTACAGCGGTATCACATGGTCACCGACCTCTACACTCGTGACACCCTGGCCGACTTCCCTGACGATGCCGGCACCCTCATGCCCGAGAATGGCCGGGAAGGCGCCTTCGGGGTCATCGCCGGAGCGTGTGAATTCATCGGTGTGGCAGATGCCGGTGGCCTTCAGTTCCACCAGCACTTCGCCGGCCTGAGGTCCATCGAGGTCCACCTCTACCACTTCCAGTGGCTTGCCGGCCTCGAACGCTACTGCTGCACGTGTCTTCATGAATACTTCCCGGTTGATGACGGTGTGTGATGACGATGGCAGCCACCGGTACGTCCTGTGCATTTCGCGCAGGTTTCGCCGGTGGCTAACGCCCATGAGCCAATCGATGACCGGCCGATGACAGGCCATTGTGCGACGATTCTCTCACAAGCGGACAGACCGGCAAATGGTCCGGACGGCCGGTCGGCGGGTATAAACGCATCGTGCCGTCATTTAACTCCGCCACCGGGCGGCACGTATGTGACAATGGCCGCGGGTGCTCCCGTCAAATCCTGCGCGGCTCGGGCCGGTGGCCAATCTTTCGGTAACTCGGAATCTCCCACCGTTCATGACCTTCGACGAACGCCATCGCCGGCTTGCCATCGCGCCGATGATGGAACTGACCGATCGCCACTTTCGCCACCTGGCTCGATTGCTCACCCGGCATTCGCTGCTGTACACGGAAATGTTGACCAGCCGCGCGGTGTTGCACGGCGACCGTGAACGGCTGCTCGGCCACGATCCGCTCGAGGCTCCGGTGGTATTGCAACTCGGCGGCAGTGATCCGGCCGAGATGGCAGAGGCGGCGCGGATCGGCGAAGCCTTCGGCTACAGCGAAATCAACATGAATGTCGGCTGCCCGAGCGATCGGGTGCAGGCAGGGCGGTTCGGCGCCTGCCTGATGGCGGAGCCTGAGCTCGTGGCCGACTGCGTCCGCGCGATGCAGGAGGCGGTGGCGATTCCGGTGTCGGTCAAGTGCCGGCTCGGCATAGACCGGGATGACAGCTACGAGGCGCTGCAGCAGTTCGTTGAAACGGTTGCCGACGCAGGCTGCCGGTATTTCGTGGTCCATGCGCGCAAGGCCTGGCTGGATGGACTCAGCCCGAAGGAGAACCGCCTGGTGCCGCCGTTGCGCTATGAATACGTGTACCGTGTAAAGCAGCACTTCCCCGAGTTGCACATCACCATCAACGGCGGCATCGACGACTGGCCGGCCATCACCGATCACCTGCGGCAGGTGGATGGGGTCATGCTCGGTCGGCAGGCGTATTACCACCCGTCCTTTCTGGCCGACGCCGATGCGCGCCTGTACCCCGACTTGCCCGACGGCGTCACTCGCTTGAGTGGCCGAGCACCGGACGAATCGTCGAGCGCTCCGGCAAACCGGTTGCCGAACGTTACCGGTGTCGCGCCCGCACTGGAAGCGGTAGCGCGCGACTACGCGCTGTACATGCAGGCGCAGATCGAAGGTGGGGCACGCACCAGTTCCCTGAGCCGGCATCTGGTGGCCCTGTTCCAGGACAGGCCGGGTGCACGGCGTTGGCGTCGGCATCTGAGCGAACAGGCGTCTCGTACCGAGGATGCGGTAACGCTGGTCGATGAGGCACTGGAGTTCGTGGTTCCCGATCAGGCGCGGCTCGAGCGGTCGTGGTCCTCGCCTGTGCTCTCACCCAAACCTGCGCTCTCACCCAACTGAACGCCCAAGCGATGTCCGGCAGACAGGAAGCCCCGCACAGCAACCGGCGCGATGTCGATAACCTGCGCAAGCTGTCGAGCTATCTGTGGGAGTATCGCGGCCGTGTGATGCTGGCGTTGGGCTGCCTGGTGATCAGCAAGCTGGCGGTCGTGGCAGTACCGCTCACGCTGAAGCGTATCGTCGACACACTGGACACCGGCGACATGGCCGAGGGTGCATTGCTGGTGGCGATGGGCTTCGTGGCGGCCTACGGTGCGCTGCGGCTGGCCAGCTCCCTGTTCAACGAGCTGCGCGATTCGCTGTTCGCACGGGTTCGCTACCGCGCCATGCACCGGCTGTCGACGCAGGTCATGCAGCACCTGCACGGCTTGTCACTGGCCTATCACCTTGAGCGCAAGACCGGTAGCATCTCGCGCGACCTGTCGCGCAGTACGGCGAGCCTGAGCTCGATCGTCAACCTGCTGGTGTTCAACATCGTGCCCACCGCGGCGGAGTTCCTGCTGGTGGCCGGCATCCTGCTGGCAGGCTACGGCATGAGCTACGCGGTGGTCGTGCTGCTCACCGTGGTGGCGTACATCACCTTCACGCTGCTCTTTTCGGGCTGGCGAATGCAATTCCGTCATGAGATGAACCGGCTCGATTCACTGGCCAACGGCCGGGCGGTCGATAGCCTGCTGAACTACGAAACGGTGAAGTACTTCAACAATGAGAAGCTGGAGGTCGATGCCTACGACGCGCATCTGTTCGGTTGGGCCGATGCCGGCGTGCGCAGCCAGGTCACGATGTCCACGCTGAACTTCGGGCAGTCGGCGCTGGTGGCCGTCGGCGTCACGTGCATCATGTTGCTGGCAGCGCGAGATGTGGCCGCCGCCACCATTTCCCTGGGCGATATCGTGCTGATAAACGCGATGATGCTGCAACTGTTCGTACCGCTGAACTTTCTCGGTGTGGTGTATCGCGGCTTGCAGTATGCCCTGGCCGACATGGATCTGGTGATCCGGCTGCTGGAGAAGGTCCCGGACGTGCAGGACCAGCCGGATGCCGGCACGCTTCGGGTTGCCGAGCCCACACTCGAATTCGATGACGTGAAGTTCGCCTACCTGCCGGAACGGCCGATCATCCGCGGTGTCAGCTTCAGCGTGCCGGCCGGCAAGAAGGTGGCGGTGGTCGGGCCGTCGGGGTCGGGCAAGTCGACGCTTTCACGCCTGTTGTTTCGCTTCTACGATGTGGATGAAGGCGCGATTCGAGTGGCCGGCACCGATGTGCGCGAGTGCACGCAGGCAAGCCTGCGCGAAGCCTTGGGTGTGGTGCCACAGGATACCGTCATGTTCAACGATACCATCCGCTACAACCTGGCCTACGCACGCGAGGGGGCAGGCATGGATGAGATTCGCGATGCCGCGCAGCGGGCGAATCTGGCGCCCTTCATCGAACAGCTGCCCGAAGGCTACGACACGGTGGTGGGCGAGCGCGGATTGAAGTTGTCCGGTGGTGAGAAGCAGCGCATGGCCATCGCCCGCGTGATCCTGAAAGACCCGCCGATCATCGTGTTCGATGAAGCCACATCCAGCCTCGACTCACGCACCGAGCAGGCCATTCTCGGTGGCCTGAACGCCGTGGCACAGCGGGCGACGTCGCTGGTCATCGCACATCGGCTGTCCACGATCGTGGATGCCGACGAGATACTGGTGCTCGATGCCGGCTTGATCGTGGAGCGTGGTACGCATGGCCGCCTGCTGGAGCAGGATGGACTTTACGCCGCCCTGTGGCAGATGCAGCAGGCGGGCGACGAGCAGCCGTCAGTTACCCTTGGCAAGCATGAGGAATTCGTTGCGGGTGTTGATGTCGGAACGGAACCTGCCAAGCATCGATGAAGTGGTCATCGACGAGTTCTGCTTCTGCACCCCGCGCATCATCATGCACATGTGGTGGGCTTCGATGATCACCCCCACCCCGAGGCCGTCGGTCACGCTGTTCACCGCGTCCGCGATCTGCTTGGTGAGGTTTTCCTGAATCTGCAGCCGCCGGGCATACATGTCGACGATGCGGGCCACCTTGGACAGGCCGATAACCTTGCGGCGTGGCAGGTAAGCTACATGGCATTTGCCGATGAACGGCAGAAGATGATGTTCGCACAGCGAATAGAGCTCGATATCGCGCACGATCACCATCTCGTCGCTGTCCGATTCGAAGATCGCCCCGTTGAGGATCTCCTCCAGGGTCTGGCCATAGCCGTGCGTCAGATAGGCCATCGCCCGGGCCGCGCGCTGGGGTGTATCGACGAGACCGTCGCGGGAGGGGTCCTCGCCGACAGCTTCGATGATCTGGGCAAAGGCTTCTTGCATGGTCGTCATTCCTGAGACAGTGTTCGATTTGACAGGCGGTGTGGTCCGGCGGTGCGCCTCTGCCCACAGCCTTGCACCCACCGCCTCGCGATTGGGCGACGAATAGGTCGGCCGCCTGCCACCAGGCATCAAGCGCGGACCTCGTTTGTCCGATAGGGTGACAGGGAGCGATGCACGAGGGCAGGAAAGCGCCAACTTTGGCGTAATTCGCACACGGCGTCCATATCGTCCTTGCAGTGTTCGCCTGGCAGAGGCCGGCTACGAGCCGCTGACGTATCATAGGCGTTCATACACCTTCCAAACGGGGAATACCGCATGACACTCATCTTCTGGCTGGTAGTCCTGGCCGGTACGGTCTATCTGCTCGCCACGGCTCGTCCCAGCCGTTCGACGGCGACCCTCGTCGCCGCGGCGGTGCTGCTTGTCGCCACGCTGAGCGGTGCGCTCGGTGGTGTGGCCGGCGTGGTCCTTTGGGGGCTCTTGATAGTCGCGGCACTGGTGTTCAACGTGACGCCGTTGCGGCACCGGCTGGTCAGCACGCCGCTTTTGCACTATGTGCGTGCCGTGCTGCCGCCGATGTCCAGCACCGAGCGCGCCGCCATCGATGCGGGCACGGTCTGGTGGGATGCCGAACTGTTCCGCGGTGCGCCCGAGTGGAAGCAGCTCATCGATTATCCGGAAGCCACGCTGACCGCCGAGGAACGGGCCTTCGTGGACGGTCCCGTCGATACCCTGTGCGCCATGCTCGATGATTGGGAGATTACCTTCGAGCACAACGATCTGCCGCCCGCGGTCTGGAAATACATCAAGGAGCAGCGGTTCCTCGGCATGGTCATTCCGAAATCCTACGGTGGGTTGGGCTTTTCGGCACTGGCGCATTCCGAAGTGGTGACCAAGCTGGCCACGCGTAGTGTTTCAGCCGGTGTGAGCGTCATGGTGCCGAACTCGCTTGGCCCTGCGGAGCTGCTGTTGCACTACGGAACCGACGAGCAGAAGAATCATTACCTGCCGCGGCTGGCCGACGGGCGTGAGATTCCCTGCTTTGCACTGACCGGCCCGAGTGCCGGGTCGGATGCCGGTGCCATGCCTGACTACGGTGTGGTCTGCAAGGGTCAGCATGAAGGCAGGGAAGTGCTCGGCCTGCGGCTCACCTGGAACAAGCGTTACATCACCCTCGGCCCGATCGCGAGCCTGCTGGGTCTGGCCTTCAAGGCCTACGACCCCGACGGCCTGCTGGGCGAGCAGGAAGATCTGGGTATCACCTGCGCGCTGATTCCGACCACGACGCCTGGCGTGAACATCGGCCGACGGCACTTTCCGTTGAATCAGTCGTTCATGAACGGACCGAACAGCGGCGAGAATGTGTTCATTCCGATGGACTGGATCATCGGTGGCGAGCCGATGGTCGGGCAGGGCTGGCGCATGCTGATGGAATCGCTGTCGGTCGGGCGTGGGGTGTCGCTGCCGTCCAACGGTGTGGCCTCCGGCATGTCGGTGGCTCGCCATGTGGGTGCCTATGCCCGTGTGCGCAAGCAGTTCAACATGTCCATCGGCAAGTTCGAGGGTATCGAGGAAGCGCTGGGTGAGGTGGCGGGGCTGACTTACACCATGGATGCCGGTCGCCGTCTGACGTGTGCGGCGCTGGACCAGGGCGAAAAGCCGTCGGTGGTCTCCGCGATCCTGAAGTACTACAACACCGAGAGCATGCGTACGGTCATCAACCATGGCATGGACATCACCGGTGGCAAGGGCATCTGCATGGGCCCGAGCAACTTCCTCGGCCGTGGTTATCAGGCGGTGCCGGTGGGTATCACCGTGGAAGGGGCGAACATTCTCACCCGCAGCATGATCATATTCGGCCAGGGCGCCATGCGCTGCCACCCCTGGCTGGTGAAGGAGATCAATGCGGCCTCGCTACCGAACCGGCGCGAGGCTCTGGAGAACTTCGACGAGGCACTGATGGGGCATATCGGCTACGCGATCCAGAACGGTGCCCGGGCGCTGTTTCACGGTGTTACCCGCGGGCGCTTCGCACAGAGCCCGGTCACGGGTCGCAATGCCCGCTACTACCGCCGTCTCACACGCATGAGCTCGGCCTATGCGTTCCTGGCAGACTTCGCGATGCTGTTTCTCGGTGGTGGGCTGAAGCGCAAGGAGATGCTCTCGGGCCGGTTCGCCGATGGCCTGATCCAGATGTACATGGCCTCGGCTGTGCTCAAGCGCTACGAAGACACGGGCCGCCCGGCAGCTGATCTGCCGCTGCTGGAATGGTCGGTGCGCCGTTGCCTGTTCGAGACGCAGGTGGCACTCGACCAGATCCTGCGCAACTTTCCGAACCGTTTCGTCGGCCTCATGCTGCGCGCCGTCGTGTTTCCACTTGGGCGTCGCTATCGAACGCCGAACGACCAACTCACCCAGAAGTGCGCGAGCTTGCTGCTCACGCCTTCCGAGGCACGCGACCGACTCACCGCCTGTGCGTTCGTCAGTGACGATCCGCTGGACGTGACCGGCTCACTCGAACACGCCCTGGCCACCGCCGTGGCTGCCGAAGGTGCAGAGCGCAAGCTGCGAGCCAGCCGTGAGCAGAAGCCTTACCACACCAGCTACGAAGACTGGTTGAAGCAGCTGGTGGAGCGGCAGGTGATCGGTGCGGAGGACGAACGCCTGCTGGTGGCACTCGCCGAGGCGACCGACCGTGTGGTGAAGGTCGACGATTTTCCGAACGATGTGTTGCACGGAGCGAAGGTCGAGGCACCGCGAGAAGGGGAGAAGCGCCGCAAGGCCGAGGCTGGGCAGGATGCCTCGGCGCAGCGCGAAGCAGATGCTGCGTAGCGCTTGTCGTCAGGGCGACTGACTGCCCAACATGTCACTTTTCAGTGAGCCCTGCGCAGGCTCGTCGCCCAGCCAGATGCCGAACAGGGCCTGCTTGAACGGCAGGCCCTCGATTACCGCCAGCTCCTCGCCGTTCTTGCTCACGTGCGTACCGTCGGCAGGGTCGTAGCTCAAACCCAACCGATCACCCGGTACGACCTTGCCGTGCATCAGGTCGAACAGCGTATCGATGCCTGCCTGCACCGGTGCGGTGTCGCCACCGGTGGACTTGGCGAACCCTTCGTCGAGTGTATCGATGAGGCGCTCACGGGTAACCTTGTCCGAAAGAATGTCGATGGTAATCATCATCGGCTCATCGGCCGCCACGATCGTGCTCGCAGAGTCGGCAGGTTCGGCAAGGTACAGGGCCCCGACATAGAGCTTGAAGAAGAACCTGCTGCGCACCCCGGCACCGGCTAGCGTCAGGGTGGTATCCCCCGCCGACACGGTGTCGGCCAATTCTATGCCGCGCACCGTCGTCGACTGTGCGGTCGCGAAGCCTGGTGTCGTCAGCAGAAACAGGGCGGCCAGCACGAGAGGCCAGAGGGCAGAACGACTCGCAATGCCGCGACCTGATGGTGGCGGCACTGTGATGGCGAGGCTGCTACGTGGGCACGGCGCGCTCATTCCGCCGGAGCCTGGATCACATCCTGGTTGCCTATGGCAAGTGCGGTACCGTTATTGGCCGCGAAGCCGGCGGCCTGAGCCTGCATCTCGGCCGTGACGGTCGCATCTTCCGTCGGATCGAGGAAGCTGCGGTGATTGCCCGAATTGAAGATGTACCAACCGCTGCCGGTCGTATTCTGATTCGACGGTGTCAGGCCAAGTGCGAAGCCCAGGGGGTCCGTACCTGCCAGTGGCGCGGTAGCCACGCTGTTGGGTACTGTCGTGTCACCGGCCACTTCGACGTAATGCAGGGCAGTGCCCAGCTGTGCCAGTGCCGCTGCGTGGTTCAGGGGGTCACCCGGATCGACGACGGTCTGCGCAACCGTCAGGAACTGCTGCGCCTCCGGTGACCCGGGAGCGATCCCCTGAGCTTCCAGGCCCGCCGTTATGGCGGGCCCGAACTGCTCGGACGCTGCCAGTACAGAGACCAGCGCACCTCCGCCATTCGCCAGGGTAGCGGCGGTGATCGTATCGTCGTAGCTGAGAAACGGTACGCCTACGATGGCACCGAGCGAATGGCCGATGAAACGCTTTTCGGCAGCGTTGACAAGGGTGGCGCCGTCGCCGTCCTCGGTGACGTCCACGAGGGTGGCGAGGCTTGCGCTCAGTACCAGTAGATCCGAGACCGCCTGGCGCAGGTTGTCACGTGTATTCACAAGGTTAGCCAGGTTGTAGAAATGCGCACCGCTGTCGTCCGCCGTGCCGTCCGGCCCCTGCGCACCGGTCTCGTTGTTCAGCACATCGATGCCGAAGGTTCGCTCCCGGTCGTCGGGGTAACCGGACTCGACGGCACCCAGGGGGTCTGTGGGATCGGTCAGGCCATGCAGGGGCAGGTCGATCGCGATCACCGCTATACCCGCTGCTGCCATGGCATCGGCGATGAACAGTGCGTTCCTGCGATCGCCCGTGATGCCGTGTTGCATGATCGCGACCGGCCAGCCGGCTTCAGGTCTCTCGATACCGTTGGGCGCTCCGTTGGGTACCGTCATCAGCACCGGAATGGTTTCAGTGCCGGTGGCAACCGGTAGCGGGTTGAAGCGAGATACGGGGCTCGGCCCGGGGCCGCCGTTCCAATAGCCGGACAATGCCGGTACGGGGTTGCCATCCGCGCCGACCGCGGTCTGGTAATACGGCACTTCGAGAGTGCCGGTGTAGATATCGGCATAGCCCGGTAGTTGGTCGGGCATGCCGCCCGGGTAATTCGCGGTGGTGGTGTCGGTGCTCGCGACCTGCAATGCTCCCGGCGCCAACGCATCCTTGACGGCCTGTAGCACCTCACGCACCCCTCCCGTCTTGAAGGTCCAGCTCAACACAACGTCAGCGGAATCCACGTTCTCTGCCGCAGCGGCAGCCAACATCGTACCGGTAAGCCGGCGCAATGGCTCGAGTGCTGCGACGGCCTCCCCGGTGAGTTCGGTGTCGCCCGCGGTCAGTCGGTAGGGCAGGCTTGGAGTCAGCGCGTTTCCGTCGGCATCCTGAATGCCGTTGGTCAGCAGCACCATGTAATCGCTCGATGGTTCGAGCGGCTGCAGCGGCAGGATCACGATAGTGCTGGACGCGGTGGCGCCAGCGGCGCCTTCGGTATCGGCAGCCTCTGCGGTGCTTTCAGCATCCGCGGTGTTCGCGGCATCTTCCTCCGCGGCTGCTGCGCCACTGACCACATTCCTGACCGCGAACTGCGTCGCGTCGAGCTCGGCCACCACCCCGGTGACCGCTCCCGCGCCATCCTCGCCCAGCGGAACGGTCTCGATCTCGAAGACCCGTACGGTGTCACCCGGCACCAGCGTGTCCTCATCGAGCGCCTCGCTGACGCTGGTGACGATCGGTGCATTGGTCGAAAAGCCGTCGGCAAGGTTCAAGGCCGCGCGCGGGTCGGCAAGGTTCTCAGCGTCCTCCACCGGCAGGTTCAAGGTGCCGTCTTCGCTGCCCTGAAAGAACAGCGACGTCGGAAACGGCAGAACCGGTGCCTCGGGGTCGGGGTTGTAAAGTGCCTGAGGTGGCGCAGCTGCTGCCGCGGCGGCCGCCTGATCGGCGATGCTCTGATCGAAGTCGTAATCGCTGTCGTCGTCGCCACAGGCCTGCAGTGTGAAGGTCAGTGCGAGAACCAGTGCCGCCTGCATCGGTGAGCGCCTGAGCGCAGCGTACGATGAGGCACCATCGGCAGGATCCGAGGTCTGCCCGGCCGTACCATCGTGCCTGCCCGTGTCGTGTTTTTCCAAGTAGTAATTCATCGTGTTGTCGCTGTCTCGTTGCTTAACGGAACTGCCAGGTGAACTGGGCGCTCAGGATGTCCACTGCCGGTTCGAACAGGCCGCGTACGGTGCTGCCACCGGTGGTTTCCACATTGGGGTTGTCGATCGCGGTTTCCTCGAGAAACAGGTGGGCGTAACCGATGTCGAACGAGGCGTTCTGATTGACCCGGTAGCCGGCGCCGAAGGATAGCCAGGTTCGGTCATTGCCGGGTATGCGGGCGGTGCGACGTTGTGGTGACGGGATCGGTTCTTCATCGTATGCAAGCCCGGTACGCAAGGTCAGCTTCTCGCTCTGACGAAAGTCGATGCCGGCCGAAATGCGGTACACATCTTCCCAATCCTGCAATGACGAAGAATCCGGCTGGATCGGGTTGTCGAACTCCACGCGCAGCTCATCGAAGGAACTCCAGCCCGTCCAGGTCAGATCAGCCAGCAGTTCGATCCTGTCCGTCGCCTGCCACGCACCGGAGAGCGAGAACATGGCCGGCAGGGCGACTTCCGCCTCGGCGCCTGTATCCTGGAACAGCGGCACTTCCTGGGCAGCCAGCAGAGCGGCCAGGGCTTCGTTGGTCGTGAAGTCACCATCGCCATCGAGCGTATGATCGACGCTGTGTCGGTAGCTGGCGCCGATCTTCACGTCGTGGCGCGGCAGGAACAGGGCCCCCCAGATTGAAGGTGTAGGCGGTGGAATCGCCGGAGACCTTGGCCCTGCCGTCGTTCTCCTGCACACCGGGCAGCAGGCCGGCGTTGGCACACACGGCCGGATCAGCCTCATTGAAAACGCCGAGGCATGCCGCGCCGCTGTCCACTGCCTGTTCGAGGTCGGCGTCGAGCCGCTGGATGCTCACGCCACCGCCGAGACGAATCTTGTCGGACAGGCGCCAGCCGATCGATGGATTGATGTCGATCACGTCCACGCCAGATTCCAAGGTCGTGTAGCGACCGACCCAGTCGTCTTCATACTCCGTTGACGAGCCGAACGGCACGCTCACACCGATGCCGTAGGTCCACTGCGGATTGATCGGAGCGGAGTAGTAGAAGTTCGGCAGGAAGGCGGAGGTACCGGGGTTGGCGTTATCGGGACCGGAAACCGGCGTGGAGTTGAACACCGGGTTCAGCGCCGTGCCCTGATTCGTGAAATCTGTATCGGTGCGGACCACGTGCCCGGCGATGGCCAGTTCGCGGTTCGGCAGCTCAGTCATGCCAGCCGGGTTGAACCACACGGTGGAGGCATCGCTGCTGACGGCCGCCGAGCCGGCATAGGCATGGCCGAGACCCGAGGCGCCTTGTTCGATCAACGCGAAGCCGCCGGCGTGTGTCGGCATCGACATGACGATCACGGGGCTGGCGAGCAGTGCTGCCCACAGCGGCCGAACACGGAAGGCTCGCCGCGACGACGACAGGCGCTCCATAGACCCGGTGCGGTCAGGCCGAACGAGGGCACGCCGATGTGGGCAAGGGTCTGACAATACGCACTGGACCATAAGGCCGTCTCCATGGGAACATGACTTTTTCCAGCGGAGTATAGGCGGTATTCGACGCGTGCGTACGTACCAGTCAGTGGATCAACTGCGCATTCAACCCACAGCTTCCTGACGGAAATTTACTTCATGTTGACCCGATCCGTGGTCGCAGTAACCAGCGAAATCGCGGGCAGACCCTGAAGATGCTATTGCGGCGGCGAACGAAAGCTCGGTTCATCGGTGTGTTCGCAATCGCGCTGGCGCTGTTCGGTCATGCTCCCGTGGCAACCGCTGCCAAACCGTCGCCGACCCATGAGTTCGCCTTCGCTCGGCTGGTCTATGATGGCGCGGACGTGCGGGGCTGGTCGCGCTGGCAGGCTGACTGGCCGGAAGCCGAGAACCACTTTTCGGCCGGGCTCGATCGCCTCACGCGGGTCGAGGTCGCTCCCGAAGGTGTACTGGTGGATCTGCGCAGTGACCACCTGTTCGACTTCCCCTGGCTCTACGCGGTCGAGGTGGGCTCACTGGCCTTTTCACCTGCCGAGGCTTCGCGCCTGCGGGAGTACCTGCTGCGTGGTGGCTTCCTGATGGTCGACGATTTTCACGGTGAGCTGGAATGGTCGAACTTTATCCGCGCAATCCGTCAGGTGTTTCCCGACAGGCCCGTGCAGGAGCTGCCGCCGGACAGCGAGGCCTTTCACGTACTCTATGATCTGGCCCGACGGGAACAAATACCGGGTATCCGTGCTCTGATGGATAACCGGACATGGGAGAAGGGTGGGCGCCGGGCCCATTGGCGCGGCATACTCGACGATTTCGGGCAGGTGATGATCGCCATCAATTTCAATCAGGATATCGGCGATGCCTGGGAGCACGCAGACGATGCTGTCTATCCGGAGAACTACTCGGCGATGGCGTACCGGATGGGCGTCAACTACGTAGTGTATGCAATGACGCATTGATTGCCCTTTTGAGTTCAGTGTCTGCCTGTGTGAACCTGCCATCGGTACGGTTTGCACGTTTACCCGGCGGGCTTGTCAGTGACACACCTCGAGGCACCTGAAATCCCCCTCTGATGTTCGAGTTTCTCTTCAACGAACCGCTGGCCGTGTGGCTCGATGCACGGCTGGTCTGGGATAGCGGCTGGCCTGCGGTGTCGTTCGTCGCTGCCTTCTTGGTCGGCCTTGCGCTGTTGGCAATCACTCTGGGCAGGCGCTCCCTTGCCATCGGGCGCCTGTTCGTCGTCGGTACGCTGCAGGCGCTGGCGCTGGCCGCACTGCTGACGATGCTTGCGCAACCGGCCCTGCTCGTCGATGTGACGGACGCCGGCGACAACACCGTTGCCTGGGTTCTCGACACTTCCGGCAGCATGCAGCACAGAGCGGCGAAGGATGCGCCGACGCGCAGCGAGCTTGCCCGCGAGGCGCTGGCCGGCAGGCCGCCGGCCGGTATCGGTGAGTTCGCCACCTCCTCCTACACGCTCGGCGACTCGCTGGTCTCGGTCGAAGGTTTCGATGAGCTGCCACCACCGGCGGCGCGGACGTCGCTGGGCCGCGGGTTGGATCAACTGCTGGAGACGCTCGATGACCAGTCGCTGGCCGCTATCGTGCTGGTCACCGACGGTGCCGACAACTCGGACGAGTTGTCGGCCGACTGGTGGGCTGGCTTGCGCAACGCGGGCGTACCGATCCATACCGTGGGGGTGGGCGAGGAGTATCCACCCGGTGATGTCGAACTGGAAGATGTGCGGCTGCCGACCACCGTCGGGCCGGATCAGCCGGTACAGGCGGTGGTGCGGTTGCGCCACAGTCGCGGTGGCACGGCGCGTCTGCGGGTGAAATCAGGCGGGCAGCTGCTGGCTTCCGAGCGCATCGAGCTGACCGAGGGTGGTCACGAGACGGCGTGGCGCTTCACCTTCCCGAGTGGTGAGGCAGGGGTGCGCAAGCTGGCGTTCACGATCGAGCCCGGCGCACAGGAGATGAACCGTCTCAACAACCGTCAGGTACGAGTGCTGAGCGTACGGGATGCCCCGCAGCGCGTGCTTTACGTCGAGGGCGAGCCGCGCTGGGAGTACAAGTTCCTGCGGCGGGCGGCGGAGGCACGCGACGATATCGACGTGGTCAGCCTGCTGCGCACATCGCCGAACAAGTTCTACCGGCAAGGCGTACGTGATGCTGCAGAACTGGCCAATGGCTTTCCGAAGGGCCGGGAAGATCTGTTTGCCTATGACGCGGTGATCATCGGTAGCCTGGAGGCTGCCGAGCTGAGTACCGAGCAGCAGGCGAACCTGCGAGATTTCGTCAACGTACGCGGCGGCTCGCTGCTGATGCTCGCCGGGCGCAGCGGTCTGGCCGACGGTGGCTGGGGGCGCTCGGTGGTGGATGCGGCGCTGCCGGTATCGCTGAGCAGTCGCACGAGCAACGACACCTATCGGCGCGATCGCGTTCAGCTCGTACCGACGCGGCAGGGGCTGCGCACACCGTGGCTGACCCTGGCGGACGCACCTGCCGCCAATCTGGAGCGCTGGCAGGGCCTGCCGGAAGTGGCCGATGTGCAGGATGTCGGTGAACTGCGTGCCGGCTCGGTCGTTCTGCTGACGAATGCGGCGACGGAGTCGCCGGTGCTGGTCTGGCAGCGGTACGGGCAGGGTCAGAGCTATGTGCTCGGTACCAGCGGTACCTGGCGCTGGCAGATGAGCATGCCCTCCGACGATGATTCACATGAGCGGTTCTGGCAGCGTCTTCTCGGCCACATGGTGGAAAGTTCGATGCCCCGTCTGACGCTGGATCTGGGTGCACCGGTCTACCGTGATGCCAGCGAGGCGCAGGTGGTGTTGAGCGCTCGCAATGCGGATTACACGCCGTTGCAGCAAGCTTCGGTGCCGGTGGAAGTGGTGCTTGCGAATGGCCGCAGCCAGAGCCTGGAGCTCAGCCCGCGGGTCGATGAAGATGGTCTCTACGCCGCTTCCCTGCCGTTGCGCGGCGAGGGTTCATTCGCCGTCACCGCGCGTGCGCCGCGCGCGTCGGTGAGGTCTCCGGGCACCGAACCGGTGGTCGAGGTGCAGCGGTGGGCGACCGTGGAGACCGGTACGGCTGAAGCCTTCGGTGCCGGTCAGAATCAAGACCTGCTCGCGCGCATAGCCGATGTCACCGGCGGTACGTATCTGCGGCCCGACGAACTGGATCGGTTGCCCGACCTGTTGGCCGATAGTAGTGCAGCCTTGACCCGCGAGCTCAGGTTGCCGTTGTGGAACATGCCGATCCTGTTTCTGTTGCTTCTGGGTGCACGTCTGGTGGAATGGCTGTTGCGCTTGCGCTGGAGACGTCTGTTGATTCCTTCCGCGCACCGTAGGTACGATGTGGCATGCGCTGCCATTGCTCGGCCTGCTGCTGTTGGCAGGCTTTCCCGCTGTCATACAGGCCAGGACAGCCGCACTCGTAGTCACCGGTCTCGGGGGTGACCCGGAGTATGCCAAGGCGTTCGAGTCGCACGGTCTGGTGCTGGCCGAAGCGCTGCGCTCGCTCGGTAGCGAGCCGGATGACGTGATGCAGGTGAATGCGGGTCATCTGGAGCGAAAGGCCGTGCTCGACGCGCTCGCGAAGCAGGCTCGCCTGCCGGCGGATGACTTCGTGCTCGTGCTGATCGGCCATGGCAGCGTCAGTGCGGACGGTTTTCGCTTCAACATTCGTGGCCCGGACCTCACCACGGAAGATTTGGTCGCGGGTCTCAATGCCGTCGCGGCTCCGCGTCAGTCGGTGATCGTCGCCACCAGCGCCAGTGGCGCTTTGCTGGATGTACTCAGCCAGCCCGGTCGCCAGGTGGTCACCGCGACCAAGAGCGGTGGCGAGCTGAACGCGGTGCGTTTCCCCGAGTTTCTAGCCGCCGCGCTCGAAGACGGCGCAGCCGATGTCGATCGCAACGAGATACTCACGCTCGCCGAAGTGTTTCGCTTTGCCAATCAGAAGACGGCCGACTACTACGAAGACAAAAAACTGTTGGCCTCCGAGCATCCGCGTCTGACCGGCGATGCACCTGCCAGTGTGGCGCTGGCCCGGCGCGGTGCGTTGCGTGCGGCGAGCAGCGACCCTGCGGTGGCCGGCCTGCTCGATTCACGGCTGTCGCTCGAGCAGGAATTTCACGCACTGAAAAAACGCAAGCCTGACCTCACGGTGGCGGACTACTACGACAAGCTGGAAACGTTGCTGCTGTCGATTGCACGTGTTCAACGGGATATCGACAAGGCCACCGGCTGGCAGCAGGAGGACAGTGATGTCTAGTCAGAGCGACGTGATACCCGGTCAGATCACAGGCCAGCTACCTCGCCTGCTGCTGTTCGTGATTTCGGCGTTTCTCGGCCTTCCGCAGGCTCATGCGTTGGTCGTGCATTACGACACCACGCGCGACGCCCGTCTGAAGGTATGTGACGAACACAGCTATGCGGGCAGGCGTGATGCGGCGCGAGCGTGCTACGAACAGCTGCTGGGTTCGGCGGATGAATCGGCAGCCGACGTGAAGGCCGGTTCGAATCGACGGGAAGGCGGCGTGCAGCCGGGCGTGCATGTGCGGGCCAATGCGGCTGCCGCATTGTCGGACGTACGGCTGGCCAACCGACTGTTCCGCGAAGCTGCTGCCGACAGTGATGACCCTGCGATCAAGACCGACTGGGGCCGGTTGTATCTGGAGACCCATCAGACGAGTGATGCACTATCGCTGTTTCGTGAAGCCTTGTTGTACGACGACACCTGGCTGCCGGCGCGGCTCGGCCTTGCGGCAGCGATGACCGAATCGTTCGAAGGCCGGGCACGCGAGGAGCTGATTCGAATCACGGCAGAGAATCCGGATAGCATCGAGGCGTTGCTGTTGCTCGCACGAATCGAGCTGGAGCTGCAGAACCTCGCTGCGGCCAGAGGCCTGTTGAACCGAGCGCTGCTCGAGGCCGAGAGTCAATCAGTCACGCCGCTCGAGATCTACGCCCTGCATGCCGGGGCCAACCTGCTGGACGACGAACCGATCAAGCCGTGGGTGAACAAGGCACTGGCGCTGAACCCCATTTATGGCGATGTGTTCAACACGGCTGCGCATTTCTACATCATCACCTATCGGTATCGCGAGGCGGTGGAGCTCTATCAGCGTGCGGTCGACACCGATCCGGAACTCGCTGCGGCGCACCGTGATCTGGGTATCAACCTGCTGCGCCTCAACAGCGTATTCGGTGCCCGGTATCACCTGGAAAAAGCGTTCGGTCTGGACGGCTTCGATGCGCAGACGGTCAATACCCTGCGCCTGTTGGACAAGCTCGACGGCATGCGACTCAGTGCCGTCGATGTGCCGGATCCGGAGCGTCCCGGGGAGTCGCTGGGGCGGGTGCTCGTCCGTCTCGACGAGGAAGATGCCGACGCGCTGGAGCCCTATGTGATCGATCTGTCGATACGTGCGGTGCAGCTGTTCACCCGTCGCTACGACTTCCGTCTGCGGCAGCCGATGATCGTCGAGCTCTATCATGATCACGACGATTTCGGTGTACGCACCGTGAGCACGCCGGGCATCGGCTTGCTGGGAGTGACCTTCGGCTACCTGACTGCGATGGACAGCCCCAAGGCACGCGCCAACGGTGAATTTCACTGGGGCAGTACCCTGTGGCACGAGATCGCCCACGTGTTCACGCTGGAGGCGACCAACCATCGTCTGCCGCGCTGGTTCAGCGAAGGCCTGTCGGTGTACGAGGAATGGAACACCGGACCACTACCCGATCGCGAATTGCCACTCGAAACGTTGAGCGCCATGGAGCAGGATCGGCTGCTGCCGATCGCGGAGCTCGATCTCGGGTTCGTGCGGCCATCCTATGAGGGGCAGGTACAGGTGTCCTACATGCAGGCCGGGCTGATCTGCGATTTCATTGCCACGCGCTGGGGGCATCAGGCGCTGGTGACGATGCTCGAGGCGTTTGCCGACCGCAAGACTGTCGAAACCGCACTTGCCGAGGCTGTCGAACTCGACAGCAAGGCGTTCGACCGGGAGTTCCAGAAACATCTGGACGTCACCTTCAGTGACATCATCGACGGCCTGGAAGATTATCGGGTAGCTTCGCGCCAACTGGGCCGGGCGATCGGCAGTGAAGACTGGATCAGTGTGGAAGCGCTGGCGCGGGACATGATCCGCCGCTACCCGCAGCGTGTGGGTAGCGGCAGCCCCTATGAAGTGCTGGCGCAGGCGCTGCGCGAGCAGGGCGATGACAAGGGTGCGATAAGCGTCCTGATGCGCTGGCACGAGCTCGGCGGTCATGCACCGGAAACACTGCAAGCGTTAATACGTCGGCTGCGCGATGCGAAGCGCTTCGACGAGGCGGCCGAGGTCATCGAATCGCTCAACTGGGTAATGCCCTATGCGGTCGAGGAGCATGAGTGGTTGGGCGAGCATTATCTGCGTACCGCTCAACCGGCGCTCGCGCTGCGTGAGTTCCAGGCTTTGCTGGCCCTGGATCCCGACGACCCTGCCGCCGCTCGCCTGGGTCTTGCCAGGGCGGCACGGCAGCTCGCTGACCAACCCATGGCCCGGCGTGAAGTGCTTTACGCGCTCGAAGCCGCACCTTTCTACCGCCCGGCGCAGCGCCTGCTGCTCGAGCTCAATTCGGGAGACCCGCTTGACTGATCACGGTTCACAGGTAATGGCCTTCGAGAAATCCGCTACCGGCCCCTTCGGTGCCGACGGTGGCGGAGTCGATAACGAAGAAACGGCGGCGTTGGTCGACGATTTTCGACAAGTGATCGGACGTCTGCGCAGCGAGATCGGCCGTATCGTGGTGGGCCAGGAAGAGACGGTGGAGCACCTGCTGATCACCTTGCTGGTCGGTGGGCACTGTCTCGTCACGGGCATGCCCGGTACCGCCAAGACCTTGCTGGTGCGAACGCTGGCAGACGCATTGGGGCTCGATTTCAACCGTATCCAGTTCACCCCTGATCTGATGCCCACCGATATCACCGGCACCGACATCATCGAGGACGATGCCGAAGGCGGTCGCAAGTGGCGCTTCGTGCCGGGGCCGATCTTTACCAACGTATTGTTGGCGGACGAGATCAA
The DNA here is from genome assembly GCA_965214025.1 of Granulosicoccaceae bacterium. Classification (GTDB taxonomy): domain Bacteria; phylum Pseudomonadota; class Gammaproteobacteria; order Granulosicoccales; family Granulosicoccaceae; genus Granulosicoccus. The sequence continues at coordinate 70,893 of CBDCAW010000041.1, read as the reverse complement.
CCGTACGCCGCCGAAGACCCAGGCTGCGTTGCTGGAGGCGATGCAGGAATACTCCGCCACGGTGCGCGGCACTCAGCATCTGATCGACCGGCCGTTCCTCGTGCTCGCCACGCAGAACCCGCTGGAGCTGGAAGGAACCTACCCGCTGCCGGAAGCGCAGCTCGATCGTTTCCTGTTCAACATCCTGCTGGACTACCTGCCGCTCGAGGACGAGATCGCGGTGGTGGAACGTTTCACCAGCGATACGCCACCGGCGCCGGTGGTGCCCTGTACCCATGCTGCACAGGTGCGTGCCTTTCAATCGCTCACGCGACAGGTGCCGGTAGCGGCCAATGTCGGGCGCTATGCGGTAGAGCTGGTTCGCGCGACCCGCCCGGAAGATCCTTCGGCAACTGCCACGGTGAAGAAGTACGTGAAGTTCGGTGCGTCGGTGCGCGCGGCACTGTTCATCACGCTGGCGGCGAAGGCACGTGCCCTGATGCAAGGGCGCTACCACGTGACCATCTCGGACATCGATGCGCTGGCGCCACCGGTGCTGCGCCATCGCGTGATGGTCAACTACTTCGCCGAGGCCGATGGTGTCAGTGTCGACGATGTGCTGCGTGATCTGGTCGATCGGCGCGCTGCCGCCTGATCGAGCAGATGCGAAGCAATGGCCCGGTCGAATCGACAGAATGATCCGTAACGCTTCTAACGATGACCTGGACGAATAAACCCGATAATGGTGACCGCGCAACACAATCGACTGCTCGATCCGACGGTGCTGGCGCGGCTGGGTAACCTGGAGCTGGTGTCGCGTACCGTGGTCGATGGCCTGCTGACCGGCCTGCACCGTTCGCCGCATTTCGGGTTCAGCCAGGAATTCGCCGAGTATCGTGCCTACAACGAAGGCGACGATCTGCGCTTCGTCGACTGGAATGTCTATGCCCGTACCGATCGCGCCTACGTCAAGCGCTTCCGCGGTGAAACCAATGCGTCGGTGACGATTCTTCTCGATGCCAGTGCCTCCATGGGCTTCGGCGATCCGACCTCCAAACTCGATCAGGCGCGCTATCTCGCCGCGTCGATGGCTTATCTGGTGCGTCGTCAGCACGATGCACTGGGCCTGGTGATCTTCGACGACACCATCCGCGAGTTCTTTCCGCCTTCATCAAAACCCGACAGCCTGCGACGTGCCTTCGGCATGCTGCAGCGTACCGAGGCGGGCGGTGGCACCCGCTGGCTGCAGGCGATCGAGTCCTTGCGTGCCACCACCCGCAAGCGTGGCCTGATCATCGTGATCTCGGACTGCTATGCCGAGGCAGACGAAGTGCTCGCCTCGCTGCAGCCATTGAGTCATGGTGGTCAGGACCTGGCGGTGTTCCATGTGCTCGATACCCAGGAACTGGAGCCGGACGTGCGTACCATCAGTTCCCTGAAGGATCTGGAAACCGGCGATGCCACGGTGGTCGACCCGGAGTGGCTGGCCACCGGTTACCGCGAAGCAATGGCCCGGCACAGTGAGAGTTTGGCAGGAGCCTGCCGACAGGTACGCGCCGACTACGTTCGTGTGCTCACGCATGAGCCGCTCGATGATGCCCTGCATCGCTACCTGCAGTTTCGGGAGCGTCGCTCGTGAGCCTGTCATGGCCCGCCTACCTTGTCGGGTTGCTGGCCGTTGGCCTGCCATGGCTGTTGCACCGGTTCAGCCGCACCGATCCGCCGGAACGCCCATTTCCCTCCCGCCAGTTCCTGCAGGCGTCAGAGCCGCCGGTGTCGCGCGAGCGTACTTTGCGCTACCGATGGTTGTTCGCGCTGCGGGTGTTGTTGCTTATCGGGCTCTGTGTGCTGTTTGCGGAGCCGTGGCTGCGCACCGACGGACCGGCGGCGGGTGCCGTGAAACACCATCTGATCGCTATCGATACCTCCCTGTCCCAGCGGCTCGATGAGCGCTGGGCCCGCTCACGAGCGGCGGCCCGCGAGGCGATCGATGCCGTACCGTCAGGGCACACCCTGCAGCTGCTGGCGGCTGATACCGCGCTGACCGGTTTGACGGATGTATCGTCCGTCAAGGCGGCTGCGCGAGCTGCGTTGTCGGCTCTGCAGCCCGGCCACGCGGCGGTCGACTACGGTGAATGGATGCAACGACTCGACGTCATCGCCGCGCGCTCGGAACTACCGGTGGTCGTCACGCTGATCACCGACGCCCAGCGTCGCTCGTTGCCGCAGCGCCTGGGTGCACTTACCGCCAGGAACGTGTCGAGCCTGCGTATCGTGAACGTGGCTGAGGCGGAAGAGCGCAACGAGTACCTGAGTGCCTCCGCACGCACGTCGGATGGCGTGCACGCGCGGGTATCGGTGAGCGTCGGCTCATCGGTCACCGGTGGCGATGCGAGCGAGGTCACACGCCAACTCAGCGTCTCGCACGAAGGGCGTGTGCTTGCCACCGAAAACGTCACGCTGGTGCCAGGTGAGTCACGCACCCTGTCGCTCGACCGGATCACCTTGCCGGCCATCGAGGAGGTCAAGCTCGACATCGCGTTCGAGGAACGTGATTCGCTGCCCGATGATGACGCGGTGAGTGTCGTGGTGCGTGGTGTGACGCCGGTCGGGGTCGGCATTCGCGCCATCGACACTCCGCTGCCCCGGCAGGCGCCGGTATTCGTCGCCACGGCCCTCGAGACCGACGATGTCGCGCGGATCATCGAAGCGCCGGCTTCTCAGGGGTTGTCGGACGAGTTGCAGCACGCTATCGTCTTCGCCGATCTCGGTGATACCGGGCAGATACCGACCGCTGTAGAGCAGTTCGTTCAGGATGGCGGCAACGCACTGCTGGTCGATGTCAGCGCGATGCGGGATTCGTCTGCCTTCGATGAAGCCGTCGGCATCGGTATGATCGATACCGCGCATCCGTTGGCGCTCGGCTCGCTGAATTGGTACGAAGCCAGCTGGTACGGCTCACCTGGCTGGGTAAACCCATCGGCAGGCGACTCCGGTCTTGCCGAATCCGAGGCCGGCCAGGCAAGCGGTGGCAGTCGTACGCTGTTGCAGACTGCCGCGGGTACCCCGGTCTTAATCGAGCGACGACTGGCGGCGCCCGGAGCGTCGAACGCTGACGCGACGTCGTCGGTGGACGGATCAGGGTCGGACGATGGTGTGCGGCTCGACAGGGCCGGCAGCCTGCTGGTGCTGGCAGATCCGCTGGATGGCGAGACCAGCGACTTTCCCCTGCAGCCCGCCTTCGTCGGTTTCATGCAGCGCGTGGTCGACTTCTTCGTCATCAGCAGCGCGATTCCCGAGCGCCTGAATGCCGGCAGCCGGCTCGATCTGCCGACGAATGTCCAGGTGCTGAATGCCGAAGGCGAGCGCATGCTCGATCTGGGTGGTGGCACCGGTAATCAGAGCCTGCAGCTGAACGAGCCAGGCTTGTATAACGTGATCAATCAGCAGGGCAGCCTCTGGCTTGAAGTCATGATCGATGCAGGGGAATCCGATATCGCCACACTACCTGCGGATGAATTGCGAGCCTGGGAGGCCAGGCATGGCGGCGGCAATGACCCTGAAAGAGGGGATGTCGCCGGCGGGGGCAGTGCTGCGACTACTGCCGGAACGACAAGCGCTGGCGCCACCGAGGCGCGCAACGAGAACGTGCTGCAATTGTGGCGCTGGCTGCTACCGCTCACGCTGGCCTTTCTGATCGGTGAATCCCTGCTCGCGAATCGCCGCCTTGACGTACGGAGGGATGGCTCATGAACTTGTCTACTGCTGAACATCGGCTGGCTCGGTATCTGGCCGCCGCGCGGCGCCGTGAAGTGTGGCGGCTGGCGATGCGCACGGCTGCTTTGTTGCTGGCACTCCTGCTGGTGATGACCGGGGCGGGTACCTTCTTCGGCCTGCAGCGCGGTTTCACCGAACTATTGACCAACGGCGTACGGCTGGCACTTCTGGTCACCGCTGCATTCGCGCTGGTGTTGCTTTTCGTCAGGCCATGGCGGCATCTGCGCGACGATGCGGGAGCGACGTTGGTCGAGACCTCCGATGCGGCTTTCGACGGGCGTGTACAGACCTTTCTCGATTCGCGCAGGCGCGGTACCGGCGGTACCGGTTCCATGGTTGCGTTGCTCGCACGCGACGCACTGCGGGTAGCGAAGCGCGTACCCCTGAAGCGTATCGTGCCGACGGCCGCGTTGGCCACACCTTTGTTGCTGACGCTGGCCATGCTGGCGCTGGTAGCGGTCTTCTTCAAGCAGGCGCCTGTCGAGTGGCGCAACGCAGCCTTGCATGTCTGGTGGGGCTGGCAGCAACCCGGGCTGGTGCAGGCCCGCAACATCACTGTCGAACCCGGTGACGTGACGTTGCTATCCGGCGAGAACCTGGATGTACGTGTGCGTCTCGAAGGCTTCGAGCGCGACAGCGTCACGCTACATGTCAAGTCTGCCGACGAGCCCTGGCAGAGTACGGTCGTGCAACGCAGTGCCGCAGGTGACTACCGCTACAGCCTCTACCGGGTGACCAAAGGGCTTCAATATCGAGTGTCCACTGCTTACAACGAGAGCGCGACCTTCGAGGCTTCGGTCATCACGCCCGCTGCGGTCGATCGCATCGAGGCTGATTACCGCTTCCCGGCATGGACGAAGCTTGCCCCTCGGGTGGAGGAGGATGCTGACGATGTGGTGGGCGTGAAGAACACTGAGGTGCAGTTGACCTTCGTCACCGATCGTCCACTCGTCGACGGCGCGCTGCGAATCGGCGATCGAACGGTCGCACTGGAAGCCGATGGCCTGCACTATCGTGCGAATATCGTGGTGCTGCGTGATACGCAATACCAGCTCGTCGATCGGCTGCTGGGGCGCGAGGTCGGAATCAGCGATGAGCACGGAATTATCGTGCGCGGTGATCAACCACCGGACGTGCAGCTGGTGGCACCCGGTCGAGACGTCAGTGCATCGCCGATCGAGGAAGTACGGATCGCGATAAAGGCCGAGGACGATTTCGCGATCGATTCGATCGAGCTGCTGTATTCGGTGAACGCGGGAGACTGGCAGACGGTGCAGCTCGGGACCGACGTGAACACCGATCACCTGTTCATGCTCGAGGCGATGGGCGTCGGTGAGTCTGAATCAAACGAGCAGAACGAGCAGGGTTCGCAGGCGGAGCAGAACGAAGATGACGAGCGGGGCGGCTCCGATACGAACGCCCGACCCCTGGCCGCCGGTGACCTCATCAGCTACTACGTACGCGTCCGCGATCACGACAGCGTGACCGAAACGGACATGATGCTGGTGGATGTCCGTCCGTTTGATCGGCGTTTTTCCGAAGGTCAGGCCGGTGGTGGTGGCGGAGGCGGTGGTGGTGGTCCTGCCGACGAGGGCAGTGAGATCTCGAAGCGGCAGAAGGAAATCCTGCTGGCTACCTGGAACCTGCAACGTGCCAAGGCAGCCGCGAATGGAAACGCCAGTGCACAGGCCGACAACGCGAAGCTGCTGTCGGAATTGCAACTGACGCTGGCCGAACAGGCGCGAACCCTGGCGGATCGCTCGGAGGCACGAGAGCTGGTACAGCAGGGTGATGAGATCCGTCAGTTCGTCGACTATCTCCGGCAGGCGGCCGACGCCATGCAGCCCTCGGCCACGGCCCTTGATGAGCTGGAGTTCGAAGCGGCCATCCAGCCGCAGCAACGAGCCCTCCAGTTGTTGCAGCGAGCCGAGGCTCTGTTTGCCGATATTCGTGTGACTGACCAGAGTGGTCAAGGTGGCAGTGGCGGCGGTGCCCAGGCAGGGCAGGACATGGCAGAGATGTTCGAACTGGAAATGGATCTGGAACGCAACCAGTACGAGCAGCCCGATCGCGGCCAGAAAAGCGATCCGGCTCAGCAGATCGACGACGTCTTCGAGGAACTGGCCGAGCTTGCACGACGGCAACAGGCATTGGCCGAGGCCGCACGCGAAGAGCGACCGTTGTCGCAGGAAGAGAAATGGCGTCAGGAGCAACTCGCACGAGAGATGGAACAACTGCAGCGCGAGCTGGAACAGTTGCAGCGCGAATCTGCAACGGATGGTCAGCAGAGCGCCGACGCATCGGAATCGGGTGGTGAACCTGGCGGGGATTCGAGTGGTGAATCCGAGGGCGAGCCCGGTAGCGAATCGGGCAGTGGGTCGAATGACGAGTCCGGCGACCGCGGTGACGAAGCTACGCAGGAGGCATTGAAGGAGGCCGGCCAGCGCCTGGCAGAGGCTCGCGAGGCTCTTGAGCAGTCGCAGGCGGCCAATGAGGCAGGCGATTCCCAGTCGGCTGGCGATGCTGAATCCGGTTCGCCCGAGGAAGATGCCGACGCGCGGGCGGATCCGTCCGCTGACGGTGAGCAGTCTGCTGATGCAGAGAGTGGCGATGGTGCAATGAAGGATGCGGACCGGGAATCCGCGAGCGCAAGCTCGGCGCAGACGGCTGCCGATCGCTTGCAGGAAGCGCTCGACAGGCTCGGTAGAGAACGAGCCAGTGATTTGCAGCGTGGCGTCGAGGCTGCCGCCGCGGCTGCCGAAGCGTTGCTCGGTGAACAGCGTGCAACGGAAGACAAACTACGCACGGCGGTGGATCGTACGCTCCGTGCCCGTGAATCCGGCAAGCTTGACCCCGGTATGACGCGTGAGCAGGCAAGCGAGCTGGCACAGAGAAAGCGTGACCTGCAGCAGGATCTGGATGATATCAGCGACGCTGTCAGTGCATTGCGAGATCGCTTTTCCACGGAAGCACCGGCCACGACCCGAGCGTTGGCAGAAGCTCTGGATGCGCTGGAGGAAAGCCAGGCCGGCAGCATGCTCGGCATTGCCGGCGATGCCATCGAAAACGGCTCGTTCGCCACCGCACTCACCGGCGAGAGCCTGATCACCAATGCCGCGCGTGAGTGGCGTGATCGCCTCGCCGAAACAGCTGAGCAGGCGAGCGATGAAAAGCTGCAGGCCACCGAGAGCGACGATGCCAAGCTGGCAGGCACGCTGGATCGCCTGCAGCGCCTGCGCGAGCAGCTGCAGAGCGGCGAATCCGCACGTCCAGCGAGTGGCGAGGCCGGCGAGAACGATGCAACGACCGACGAGCAGGTGGCTGATGCCGGTCAGCAAGGTCAGCAAGGTCAGCAAGGCCAGCAAGGCCAGCAAGGCCAGCAAGGTCAGCAAGGTCAGCAAGGTCAGCAAGGTCAGCAAGGCCAAGGCAGCAAGGCCAGCAAGGCCAGCAAGGCCAGCAAGGCCAGCAAGGCCAGCAAGGCCAGCAAGGCCAGCAAGGCCAGCAAGGCCAGCAAGGCCAGCAAGGCCAGCAAGGCCAGCAAGGCGAGCAGGCAGCAAGGCCAGCAAGGCCAGCAAGGCCAGCAAGGTCAGCAAGGTCAGCAAGGTCAGCAAGGTCAGCAAGGTCAGCAAGGTCAGCCGGGCCAGCAGGCAGGTGCCGGTCAGGGCGGGCAGAGGCCATCACAGGGCAATAGTGCAAGTTCTGGCCCGTTGAACGAGGGTGGAGCCAGTAGGGGGTTTTCCTTCGATGCCGAGGGTACGAACCCGGTAGATACGGCGCAGGCTATCGACGAACTGCTGCCGCAGCTGGATGCGCTTGGCGTGGACGAGCAATTGCTGGAGCAGTTGCAGGCATCTGGCCAGCGGTTGCGTGGCACGGCAGGCGAAACCAACCGGAAAATACTGGAGGCCGAGTTCGAACGTGCCCGGCTGCAGGTCGAGAGTCTCGAGCTGGCGCTCAGAAACACTACAAGCGTGGAAACAGGTTCGGGAGCCCAGGGTGGCAGGCAGAGTGAGGTGCCGCGACTGGCGGCAGAATACTACCGACGCCTGAGCGAACAGGCGCGTCAGGCTGATCGGGACGTGCGTTAAGAATAAGCGGGCCTCGGCGGCCCGTCAGTTGTTGGCCGTGCGTATTGGACGCTAGCCATGGTTTGCTTTAGACTGATGGTTTAGAGCGATAGGCGGTTAGTAGGCGTGAGCACTTACCTGGTTTACCTTAATTCCGCGCATAAGATCGACACCGTTGAGCACGGTACCGTACGCGGCCTGATCATGGCCAATCCATCGAACTGTGAAACCCGGGCGTTGGCGCGGGATTATCTCGACATTACCGAAGGTGACGAGATCATCGCCTGCAGTAGTGAAGGCATCCGCTGGAAGGCAGGCATTGATGAAGTCGTCAGTGGAACCTGCAGTGCGGAAACCGAGGATGAAGGCGCACCCGTGAGAATTCTGAAGGGCAAGCTCACCTCGCGCGGCAGTCGTTCCCTGGCCGCGGCCTGCAAGAAAATGAAAGAAAACGGTGTGACCCTGCCGGATATCATCAACACCCGTGGTTCCGGCTTCAAGCAGGGCGCTCTCGCCAAGAAGCTCACCAGCGAGCAGGAAGCGGAGTTCGACGCCGGGCTCAGCTAGTTTCTGGTTGGGGCGCGAAACGTTTGTAGTCCATATATCTCATGTAGAGGCCATACCGCATCATGAGATGCCCACGTCGAGCGCGGTATCTTCTATCGCCATAGTCTTTCCGGGTGGCCTGTCTTCATGTTGCTGAATCGCTTTCCTTGTCTGCTGGTGCAGACAACACGATCAAGCGCCAGCCTGCCTTCGGTGTGAAAGACTCTCCAGCTCCGTAAATATAGAGCTTACCGGTAATATCGATGGCGAATAGATGCAGGTCCGTCCCCTGTATCGCCATACCCTTGTCGGCCTTCGTATCCATTTTCCCTGCACCGTCGTCGTCTTCGCTCGAATCCGTCAAGCGTTCGATGCCCGTTTCGTCAGCTGCCGGCTTCACACCGGTGGCCGTAGCAACGACTGGATCACTTACTTTGCCGGCCTGCTTGTCGTCTATCGCGTCGGCCTTGGCATCGCCCGCGTTCGTGGTAATACCGGTAGTGTCTTCCTCGAGCACCACCTGCCGAATGTCGCCCTCGCGTAGCTGCCTCTGCAAGCGCATGTAGCTTAGCGACACATCGAACAGGGGATTGCCACGATACCGATTGGCGATATCAAACCGATCATAGACATCATCGTCTGACGCAGCGTCGAGTGTGAATACACTGGCTGCACCGAACTCGCGTCGAAAATGCATGCCGGCCAGTGCATTGGTATCGCGATTTTCCGACACGGCGATAAGCTTGCCGATTCCCTGCAGTTCGAGGTTCTCGGCAGCATGGCCAGACGTCGGGTTGCCATGATAGGTCTTGAACCCTTCGGCTCGGGATTGCCGTACCAGACGCCATGACGTATCGGCCAGTTGTACTTCTATCGACGCGGTACGCAGTGCATCGGCAAGCTTCCGGGCCAGTTCGTTGGCACCGAAGAACAACACACCGTTGGGCTCCGGATTGCTGATGCCGAGTCGATTGGCCAACGGCTTGGCCGTCAGGCTCTGAAACACCACGGTACCGATGATCAGGCTGAACGTCAGTGGCACCAGCAGCTCGGTTTGAGGGATGTTCATCTCCTCCAGACGCAGCGCGAACAATGAAGAGATGGCCGCCGCGACGATCCCGCGTGGCGCGATCCAGGCAAGAAAGGCACGTTCCTTCATGTCCAGTTCGGATCGCCAGGTGCACAAGGCCACATTGATCGGGCGGATCACGAACTGGGCGATGAGCAGCAATGCCAGTATTTGCCAGCCATATTGAGGAATCAGCGACAGATCGAGCCGCGCTGCCAACACGATGAACAGCGCGGATATCAGCAGCACGCTGAGGTCTTCCTTGAAGTTCAGTATTTCATCGATGTTCAGGCCCTTGGTGTTCGCGAGCCACACACCCATGATCGTCACCGCCAGCAGGCCTGACTCGTGTTGCAACATCTCTGCGGTCACGAAGGTGAAGATGACGGTTACCAACGTCAGGACATTGACGAGGTAGTCCGGTACGAGGTATCTCTGCAGCACCCGAGCGGTGGCGTAGCCCGACGCCACACCGAACACCGTGCCTACCACGATCAGCTTCGTCAGTATCCAGGCAATGTGGCCGGCACCCGGCTGGCCCAGCATGACGAACTCGAAGACCAGCAGCGCGAGAAAGACCCCGATGGGGTCGATGAGGATGCCCTCCCAGTTCAACAGGTGGCCGACGCGGGCGGTGGGCCGCACGGTTCTGAGCAGCGGTTTGATCACCGTGGGCCCGCTGACCACTGCGATCGAGCCGAACACGGCGGCCAACGGCCAGGTCAGGCCGAAGATCCAGTGGACCGCACAGGCCAGCAGCACCCAGGTCACCAGCACACCGACCGTGATGAGGCGGGTCACGACCGAACCATGACCGCGGATATCCTTGAGCTTCAGTGTCAGCCCGCCCTCGAACAGGATGATGGCCACGGCGACCGACACGAACGGAAACAGGAGATCGCCGAGAAACTCGTCCGGATCGAACCAGCCCATGAGCGGACCGACGACGATGCCGGTGGTCAGCAGGAACAGGATCGACGGAAGTTTGAAGCGCCAGGACAACCACTGGCAGACGCCACAGGCAACTGCCAGGCCTGCGATGGCAAGCATCGGGGAGTCGAGCATGAGTGATTTTCGGCAGATCGCGGGCGTGCGCCACTCTAGCAGAACGGCAACAGCGCCACATAGGCAGTGCCATGACTGTTGACACGTCAGGCGTAAACGAGCGAGTCTTACCGCCTGTCAATGCTGCAACTACGCCATCAAATAACAGAGGTTGATCTGTGAGATTCATGTTGAAGACTACCGCACTCGCCACGCTCGCCCTGAGCGCTACTCTGGCCGGGCAGGTTCAGGCGCAGGACAAGGACAAGAAAGAGCCGATCGAGGCATGCCTCATCACCAAGACCGACATCAACCCGTTCTTCGTGAAGATGAAGGAAGGCGCCTCGGCGAAGGCCAAGGAGCTGGGCATCAAGCTGTCGACATATGCCGGCAAGGTCGATGGCGATCACGAAGCACAGGTGCAGGCGGTGGAGTCGTGTATCGCCTCCGGTGCGAAGGGCATCCTGATCACGGCATCCGATACCAAGGCCATCGTGCAGGTACTGAAGAAAGCGCGCGATGACGGGGCACTGGTCATCGCACTGGATACGCCACTGGAGCCCATCGACGCGGCCGACGCCACTTTCGCGACCGACAACTTCAAGGCGGGTGAGCTGATCGGGCAATGGGCGGCGGCGCAGCTGGGTGATGATGCGGCCGATGCGCGCATCGGCATGCTCGATCTGGCTGCGAGTCAGCCGTCGGTCGGTGTGCTGCGCGATCAGGGTTTTCTCACGGGCTTCGGTATCGACGTGAAGGACGAGAGCCGCTGGGGCGACGAGGACGACGAACGCATCGTCGGCAATGAGGTCACTGCGGGTAACGAAGAAGGTGGCCGTACGGCCATGGAAGCCTTGATGTTGCAAGATCCGGGCATCAACGTCGTCTACACCATCAACGAACCGGCCGCGGCCGGTGCCTACGAAGCCTTGAAGGCCTTCGGTCGTGAAGACAAGGTGATGATCGTCTCGATCGACGGTGGTTGCCCCGGCGTGCAGAACGTGAAAGAGGGTGTGATCGGCGCTACCGCTCAGCAGTACCCGCTGTTGATGGCCTCCAAGGGCGTCGAGGCGATCAAGACCTGGGCCGACAGCGGCAAGAAGCCGAAGCCTACCGACGGGCTGGATTTCTTCGATACCGGTGTCGCGTTGGTGACCGACAAGCCGGTCGACGGTATCGATTCGATCAGCGTTGAAGAAGGTAACGAGAAGTGCTGGGGCTGAGTGTGCCGAAATCGGGCCCCTGCAGGTACCGGATCCAGAATCGCTAGCGGCCTTCTCCTGTGAGAATGGCGAACTCCCTTTCTTCAACAGGCCCCTTTCTTCGACAGGGAAATTCGGTAGTCCCGAACCATCGACAAGGAGCATTTGCTGATGGGTGACGGCCCAGTGGTTCACACCACGCTGCAGGGACTTGTCGATGCGATCATGGCGCGCTTGCCGGGTGTGGACGCGGGGCCGCGGCGGTTCGTGGTGGGCATCGCCGCGCCGCCGGCCGCCGGCAAGACCACCCTGGCCGGCCAGCTGGCCGTGGAGCTCGGTACGCAGGTTGCCCCGCGGCGGTCCGTTATCCTTGGGTTGGACGGTTTTCACCTCGACGATACGCTGCTGGAACCGGCCGGGCTGCGTGCGGTGAAGGGTGCGCCTCAGACCTTCGACGTCGCAGGGTTCGCTCACCTGCTGGAGCGTGTCAAGGCGGGTGAGTCACCGGTGTACCTGCCGGTGTTCGATCGCACGCTGGAGCTTTCCAGGAATGCGGCAAGCGTCGTCGACGAGTCGGCTTCTCTCGTCATCGTGGAGGGCAATTACCTGCTGCTGGAACGAACGCCCTGGCCTGCGGTGACGAAGCAGCTCGATCTGACCATCGGCATGCATGTCGGTACCGATGAGCTCGAGCGCCGGCTGGTGGCGCGCTGGGTTGACGCGGGCTTCGATCGATCCGAGGCGCAGCGCCGCGCCGAATGCAATGATCTGCCCAACGGGCAGCTCGTCATCGAGCACTCCATACCCCCGGACATTCTCTGGCAGCCTTCTATGACCCTGTTGGACGATCGCTAGCTTTCCCTGTCATGAGGAGTTGAACCGTCAGATGAACGGAACGGAATTGATCACCATCGGGTGGCGAGAATGGGTGGCACTGCCGGCACTCGATCTGCCGGCGGTGAAGGCGAAGGTAGACACCGGCGCGCGCACGTCGGCGATCCACGCGTTCGATATCCGGGCCGTGGAGGGTGCCGATGGCGCGCCAACGATGGTGGAGTTCAAGGTACAGCCGTTACAACGCAACGATACGATCGTGCGGGTATGCCAGGCGCCCATCGTCGACCGTCGTCGTGTCACCGACTCGGGAGGCCATGCCGAGGATCGTTTCGTCATCAGTACCGAGCTGGAACTGGGCAACGTGAGGCGCTCCATCGAGATGACGCTGGCGGAACGTCCGAACATGCTGTTCCGCATGTTGCTGGGCCGTACGGCCATCCGGGGGACTTACCTCGTGAATTCGGCGACCTCGTTTACCTGTGGCAGGCTGGCTGCGCGCAAGCTCTACGGATGAATGCTCCGGGCATCTCGTGACCCTGCCGGATGAAAGTGACGCCTGAACCCGTCATTGTCATTTGCGGGGACCCCTTGTGGCTCTTGCCAATACCGGCCACCGGTAACGGATGCCGCACATCTTCCGGCAGAATCCGCTACGCTTCCGGGCGCTGTCTGTCAGCCCCCGATTCACCTGCGCCTTCGACATGCAGTTATCGCATGTCGGCTCCCGATCCATCTGCACCATCGCCATGACATTACTGCACGTCCGTCCCCTGCGCCTTGCTCTGCTGACCAGATAACCGCCATGAAGATTGCCGTCCTCTCCCGTAACCGTAACCTGTATTCCACGCGCCGGCTGATCGAAGCCGCCGAGCATCGAGGCCATGAGGTGCAGGTGATCGACATCCTGCGCTGCTACATGAACATCGTGTCGCGGCGGCCAGCGGTGCATGTCAAGGGCGAGGTGCTGGAGGGTTTCGATGCAGTGGTGCCACGAATCGGTGCCTCGGTCACCGCCTACGGCACAGCGGTCATCAGGCAGTTCGAGATGATGGGCGTGTACTGTCTGATCGAATCGGTGGCCTTGTCGCGCTCGCGCGACAAGCTTCGCTCGCTACAGCTGCTCTCGCGCAAGGGTATCGGCCTGCCCGTCACCGGGTTCGCCAACAAGCCTGGAGATATCAAGGATCTGATCAAGATGGTCGGCGGAGCCCCACTGGTGATCAAGCTGCTCGAGGGTACGCAGGGCATCGGCGTGGTGCTGGCTGAAACCACCAAGGCTGCGGAGAGTGTGCTGGAGGCCTTCATGGGTCTGCAGGCCAACATTCTGGTACAGGAATTCATCAAGGAGGCGGGCGGCGCCGACATCCGCTGCCTCGTGGTCGGGGGCAAGGTGGTCGCGGCCATGAAACGCCAGGGTGCCGAGGGCGAGTTCCGTTCCAACCTGCACCGTGGTGGCTCGGCCAGTCTGGTCAAGATCACGCCGCAGGAGCGGGCAACGGCAGTGGATGCCGCCAAGATCCTCGGCCTGACGGTGGCGGGCGTGGACCTGCTTCGCTCGGAGCGCGGCCCGTTGGTCATGGAAGTGAATTCATCGCCTGGCCTCGAAGGTATCGAGCGTGCCAGCGGCAAGGATGTGGCCAACCTCATCATCCTGCAACTAGAGAAGAGCGTCCGGGAAAAACGCTCCACGAAGACGCGCGGGTCCAAGGGTTGATCGCCGACAAGGATACCCCGGGCAAGCCGGTGAGTCAGACGGATGACAGGCAGAATGGCAGGCAGGATGGCAGGCAGGATGGCAGGCAGGATGGCAGGCAGGATGGCAGGCAGGATGGCAGGCAGGAGAGCCGCCAGACAGGCGGCAGATTGACCGGTGGCCGGCAGGTACGCAAGCCCGCCCTGACCATCGGTGGGGTGGATGTGACCGCCGGTGAACGATGCAACATCGACCTGCCGTTGCCGCCGCTGTACACGCACACCTCTGTGAACATGCCGGTGCACGTGATCAATGGCCGACAACCCGGCCCGGTCCTGTTTCTCACCGCCGCCATCCATGGCGACGAGATCAACGGTATCGAGATCATTCGCCGGCTGCTGGCGACCAAGGCGGTCGGCCGTCTGGCCGGTGCCCTGGTGGCGGTGCCGGTGGTCAACGTCTATGGTTTCATGTCGCAATCGCGCTACCTGCCCGATCGGCGCGATCTCAACCGCTCGTTCCCGGGTTCGGAGCGCGGCTCGATGGCGGCCCGGCTGGCCGACACCTTGTTGAGTGAGATCGTCAGCAAGTGCACCCATGGCATAGACCTGCACACGGCCGCCGCCGGACGGACGAACCTGCCACAGATTCGCGTCGACCTGGAGCGCTTTCCGGAACTTCTGCCGCTGGCGCAGGCTTTCTCGCCGCCGATCGTGCTCGATTCACCGACCCGTTCCAACACGCTGCGCGACGCAGCCGGCGAGCTGCCCATGCTGCTGTACGAATCCGGAGAGGCCCTGCGCTTCGACGAGCTGGCCATCAAGGCGGGTGTGCAAGGTGTGCTCAGAGTGATGCGGTATCTGGGCATGCTGCCGGCACTGCGCCGCACGGAACCTCGCTCATCGACCTACATCGCCAAGGACAGCGTCTGGATGCGTGCACCGCAGAGTGGCATCCTGCGCACGCGCATACCGCTGGGCGGCATGATCGAGGATGGCGCGATCCTGGGGTACATCTCGGACCCTTTCGGAGAGTCCGAGCAGATCGTCAGGAGCACCCTGGCGGGGGTGCTGATCGGCGCCACGCGCCTGCCATTGGTACACGAAGGCGAGGCACTGTTTCACGTGGCCTCCACCACCTCGGACCGGCGCGTCGCCCGTGCCGCCCAGGCGCTTGACGATTTTCATCAGGAGTACGACAGCCACCCGGATCACCTGTTGCGGTAGGGCCTGTACGTTGCCTGAAGACAGGCGCAGCCAGACGAGTCAACTGCTGCGTCAACGTCGGCCCATGCGATAGCGACGAACGTCGCAGGGCGCTCGTATTGCAAAACGCAACGTGGTGAACAGTTCGGCCCCTTCGGTCAAGCTCTGGGTGCCTGCCTCGTTCAGGTATCGTCGCCCGTCGGCCGATCAAGTGTGCAGGCGACGCGGCTTGCAATTCTGATGACCTCCCATGGTGGACAACCCTTGGCCCGGCCGTATTCATGGTCCGACACTGCCAGGGCGGCAGGCTTTACGCTGGCGGAGTTGCTTGTGACGGTGGCGATCGCCACCGTCTTGCTGAGCATCGCTGCGCCGTCATTTCGTAGCGTGGTGCTGAACTCGCAGATGACGAGTCGCTACAACGACATTCCTGCGGATCTGCGCCTGGCCCGTTCGGAAGCCATCAGCCAGGCGGCTGACGTAGTGGTTTGCGCCCGCGCCTCCGACACTGCCTGTGGCGATTCATGGAGTGCCGGCTGGCTGATGTTCGTCGAGGATCCGGCCGGCACCATCGGTACGCTCGATGCCGGTGAGACCATCCTCAAGGCGAGGACTTTCGACGGCAGCGATCTGAGTATCGATGCTCGTGCCGTGATCGGCTCCGAAGACGCCACGGCGGTCGGCTCGATCGGTTTCGGGCCGCGTGGCCGTGCCAGCTGGACGTCCGGCACCTTCGTGGTGTGCGACTCTCGCGGCGTGCAGGCCGCCCGGGCGCTGATCATCAACGGCTCTGGCAACGTTCGCCAGGCTCACGCGTCGAGCTTATCTGCGAACGTGGTGACAGATGCCGAGGGTATGCCGGTGAGTTGCCCCTGATGCTATCGAAGCTGGGTGTGAATCGGCCGCAGAGTCTCGATCTTGCCAGAGGTCCTTGCACAGGATGGTGATGTCGAACCTGCCACCAACCTGCGCAAGGACCCCTGGTCGACCCTCGGGAATCGGCCTGATCGAGGTTCTCGTTGCGCTGCTCGTATTGTCCATCGGTTTCCTGGTGGCTGCCAGAATGCAGGTGCAGGGTCTGAGCGACAGCCAGAGCGCCTACCATCGTACACAGGCCCTGTTGCTCGTCGGTGACATGATGGACCGCATGCGCAACAATCCGACGGGTGTGGCCGCCGGGCACTATGACGGCAAGACGACAGGCTCGCGCACGGCACCGGACTGTGCGGACATCGGTTGCAACGCACAGCAGGTCAGCAAACGCGATCTGTACGACTGGAGCGCGCAATTGCAACCGTTAGGCGGGGCAAGCGACTTCGTCCCAGTGCTGCCGGCCGAGAGTGACACGAGCTTCGCCAAGGGTTCCATCAGCGCACCGGTCGCCGGGGTGTACACGTTGGCAATGAGCTGGAAGGAGGCCGCGGGTGGAGAAGGTACCCGTGAGGCGAGTGTCTCGGTGAGATTCGTGCCGTGAGAAGGAGTTCAGGGCAACGTACGGCCGGGTTCTCCCTGGTGGAGCTGATGGTAGCGATGGTACTGGGCCTGTTGCTGATCGGTGGTTCGATAACGCTGTTCTCGGGTAACGTGCACAGTGCCCGATTGAACCATGCCATCGCCGGGCTGCACGCGAATGCGCGCTTCGCGCTGGACGAACTGGCGGCCGATGTGAGAGCGGCGGGGTTCCAGGGGTGTGTCGGCGCCGAGGATTCCATTCTCAGGCTCATGACGAGCAAGGCGCCGGCGGGGACACTACGGGCCGAATCGATTCGCGCCGCGGAAGTACGTTCCACCGGCTGGGTGCCTGCTGGTCCGCCAGGCTACAGCGCACCCACCGGTGTCGGTGCGCCCGTAACCGGCACTCAGGCCCTGATGTTGCAGTATGCGAAGGCGCCGGGTCATAGGCTAACCGACAGCATGACCAGCCGGAATGCGAACGTGAATGTGGCGCTGGCTCAGGACGACCTGTTCGCAGGCGAGCTGGCCATCATCGCCGACTGCAAGTCGGTTGACGTGTTCGAACTGGCGTCGGTCGACAACAGCACCGCCGGCCTCAGCCTGGGCACGAACACAGCGCTCTCCCAGACGTATGTGGTCAACAGCGAATATCCGGACAACACACGAGTCTATCCTTTGATCAGTCGTATCTACTATGTAGGCAGCACCGGACGCACGAACGACAACGGTGATCCGGTTCGCTCACTGTATCGACAGGAGCTGCCCTACGACGGCAATGCCAACCCACCGTTGGAGCTGGTCGAGGGGGTGGATCAGCTGCAACTGAGCTTCGGTGCAGACCAGGACGGCGCCATGCACTATCGTGAAGCCAGCAGTGTCGGAACGTCGACGGAGGTCGAGCTGGTGCGGATCGGGCTGCTGTTGAGTTCGCATCAGCGCTTCACAGAGACCGGCATCGGCCGCATCCATACGCTCGTCGGCCGTAGTGTCAGGCCTGCAACATCAGATTCGGTGGTCGGTCCGACATACCCGGCCGATGCACGACTGCGTCTACCATTTTCCATGACGATCAAGGTTCGCAATCGCGGACTGGGGAGCAGCTGAGATGTCGAACCTGCAGGGTCGGGTACGCAGGAATACCTCTCGACGACCGTCGGGCCTCCGTGTTCGGGCAGGCGGTAGTGCCCCGCAACGGCAGTCGGGCGCAGCTTTGGCCGTGGCGCTGGTGCTGATTCTCGTCAGCGGGCTGCTGGGCGTCTCGGTGATGGAGTCGAGTACCCTGGAAACCAGGCTGGCGGTGAACGATCAAGCCCGCGAGAGCGCTTTCCGGGCGGCCGAGGCGAGCGTCGGGCGGCTGTTGACGTCCGCCAACGTTGCGCTGCTGGTGGCTGGCGATACCGATGACATCACCGTGCCGAGCAGTGTGGATACACGAGTGCGCGTCGTTGCAGTGCCAGCCGTCACGGATGTCGGCCCAGTCTACAACTCCTCGCTGGGGCTGTTTCAGAACTACCTGGTCAGCGGCACGGCCAAAGCGACGGCTGCCGATGGTGTGACTCGCCGTGTGGTTACCCAGGGTGCCGCCCAACGGGCACCCATGACGCCTCGATGAACCGTGAACATCACCGATTTGCCCGGTTTGCCCGGCCGTGTGTCTGGCTGCGTGTCCGGCTGCGAGTCTGGCAGCTCGTCAGGCCGATAGCGATGGCTCTGCTGAGCGGCTCGCTGTTGGCACCGCTGGCAAGTCAGGCCGATGATTCGGAGGTCTTCTTCACGCGCCGGGACGCCAGCGACAACAACGCGGCAAACGTATTGTTCATGTTCGATACCTCCGGTTCGATGGCTGCCTACGACAACAGCGACTACCGGCGCATCACTCGCATGAAGCAGGCGATGATCGATGTGATCGATAGCATCGATTCGGTCAACATCGGTATCGGTACCTTCAACGGTGTGTCCGAGGGCGGGGCCATCCTGTACCCCGCCACGGCAGTGGATGCCGACGTGTGCGAGAACGCAAGCTGCGACGAGATCAGCCTTCAGGTGCCGGTTCGCGAGGTGAACGATGACGGCGAACAACGCAGCAATGGCACCGTGTCGCTGAGATCGGACAGTTTGCACCTTTCCTACCAGGAAAACCTTGGTTCGCCCGTCACGCTGCGTGTGCCGATCACAGCGGCAGGTGATGATGTCATAGTGTCGAGTGATGGCACGTTGAAATCCGCCGGTAACGAGCTGAACTTCTTCCATACCGACGACGACTCTCCGGTAGGAGTCGGCCTGCGCTTCGCTGACGTGCCGGTACCGTCCGGTAGCCAGATCACCTCTGCGCATGTCGAGTTCGATCCCGTCGCTGGCTCGAACGAGGGCGAGGTGTCGGCCCTCATCGCGGTAGATTCCGCGGCGAACTCGCCGGCATTCTCGAGCACCGGTGCCGGGCGCTATGATGCGCGCTCGTTCTCGCCCCGCTGGCAATACTGGGGGAGAATTCCAAACACGGAAGCGGCCGACGACCCGGTCACCAGGACGCCGGATATCAGCGGCCTGATCAACGAGCCGATCAGCAGCGTGGATTGGAAGTCCGGCAACGCGATCACCCTGCGCATGGTATTGCCTGACGATCGCATCAGCGACGGGCAGAACCGCCGTACCTTCAAGAGCTTCGAGTCGGCTAAGCCACCGGTATTGGTGTTGCAATATCATACGAACGGGTTTCAGCACAATTCGGTCGGATTGCGGTTTGCCGATGTTCAGGTGCCACGTGGTGCACAGGTGACGCGGGCGCTAGTGGAGTTCACCACGAAGACCTTGGATCGCGCTCCAGGTCGCATGAACATCCGTGGAGAGAAGGTCGTGAACAGCCAGCCTTTCACCGGCGTGGCCAACGAGTTCTCGCGCCGCGCGAAGAGTGCAGCGACGGTGGATTGGTCACTACCTGCATGGGAGACTGCCAACGAGCAGCGGCAGACTTCGGATGTCAGCGAGATCGTTCAGGAGATCACCGCCCAATCAGGCTGGTGTGGCGGTAACGCCCTGAGCCTGTTCTTCGAAGGTGAGGGCCTGCGCCGGGCTCACTCGCGTGATCGCAGCCTTTGGGATGCGCCGGTGCTGAAGCTCAGTTATGAGCCTGGCACCGTGCCTATGAGCGATACCTGCCTGAGCCAGCAGGTGATGAGCCGTGTGGCCAGCGGTGATGACGATGCGATCGAGACCCTCGCCACCGGTGCCATGACCATCGACGGTATCAGGCTCTCCACCGGCTCTGCGGCAGCGCGAAACCTGATCGGTCTACGCTTTGACCGGCTGGGCATTCCTCAGGGGGCGACGATCGCCAGTGCCTACCTGGAGATGCGCTCGCCCAGTGCCGCAAATAGTGCGGCAGGGCCAACCTTGCGTATACAGGATGCCGGCGACGCTGATAGCTTCAGCGCAGGTGCGGTGAGCTCGCTTTCAGATCGTGAGCTGGCGAAGCCCAGCGTGGTATGGACGCCCTTGCCGAAGGCTGAGGCCGGCGAGGTGATTCGCTCGCCGAACCTGGCATCCCTGATCACGGCGGTCACCTCGCGTGATGACTGGCGGGCCGGCAATGCCCTGGTGTTGCGCTTGCAGAGCGAGGCCGACGAAGTCACGCGTGCATTCTCATCGTTCGAGACGGCTGATGCCGGCCCGGCCCGCCTGGTAGTGAACTACCAGGTTGAGAATCCGGGTATCACGGATACCCCTGTGGTGCTGCGCACCGGCCGTGATGCCTTGCGCGAGACCATCTTCGATTTCCGCGCCAGCGGTGCCACACCGTTGCTCGATGCCTACTACGAGGCTGCTCAGTACCTGATCGGAGGGCCGGTGGATTTCGGTCGCACGCGGGGCTCCGGGGGCCCGGGTGAGCGAATATTTCGGACCTCGATCCCGTCGTCTTGGCAGCAGGGTGGGGGGGCTCTGTTGAGGCCTGTGGGTTGTACCGAGGATGATCTGAACAGCGAAGCCTGTGCCGGCGAGAGGATCACCGGAGACCCGGACTACGATGCGCCGGTGGCAGGTATCTGCCAGGCGAACCAGATAGTGTTGTTGTCAGATGGCATGGCTTCCCACAATGCATCGCAGGACAGGATAAGGGCTCTGACCGGCAAGACATCCTGCGAAGCCGACAACGACGATGCCTGTGGGGTCGAACTTGCGCAATGGCTGTTCGAACGTCCGGCCGATGATGAAGGGCACTCCGCGAATGTCGTGACCCACACGGTCGGCTTCAATTTCTCCGGGCGCCTGCTGAAGGAGGTGGCACACGCCGGCGGTGGTGAATTCCATACGGCCAGCTCCGCATCGGAGCTCGGACGGGTGTTCAAGAGGATCATCGCCGATACGCTGAGCATCAACACAGGTTTCGTGGCACCGACCGCGTCGGTGAGTCAGTTCAACCGCCTGACGCATCGTGATGATATCTACTACGCGATGTTCCGCCCCGATGCCCGGCCGAAGTGGACAGGCAATCTGAAACGCTATCGCGTCGGCAAGCTTGCCGGTGCGGAGTCGAGCATCGTACTCGACGCGGACGGCGATGCGGTGATCGACGAGGAAACCGGCCAGATCAACCCCGGGGTGCGGAGCTTCTGGTCGAGCGGTGACGACGGGGCAAACGTATCGCTCGGTGGTGCCGCCCACGAACTGTCGTTGACCGGCAGGAACGTCAAGACGTTCGTTCCGGCGGCCGACTCGGACGCCGCCGAAGGCACGACTGACGGCGCCAGTGCCGAAACTGAAGAGCGCGATACTTCCGGCGTGAACACCGCGCTAGGCCCGACAGCCACGGCTGGTGCCTCGCAAGCTCAGTTGCTTGTCGATCTGTCGGAGGACAACGACGACATCGACGCTGAACTGCTGCGCATCGATGCCGATGATGCCGACTTCCGCGACAAGCTGCTTCGCTGGGCCAGAGGCGTGGATGTGCTGGATAGCGATGGCGATGGAAATCGCTCCGAGGTACGAGCGCAGATGGGTGACCCGATGCACTCGGCGCCTTTCATCATGAATTACGCGTCAACGGCCGAGAATGGCAAGTCCGTGGTTTTCGTCGGCACCAACGAGGGCTTTCTGCATGCCATCGATACCGCCGAAGGACGCGAGGAATTCGCCTTCATTCCACCGGAGTTGTTGCGCAACCTGAAGACGTTCTATCGTAACGAGACGGACGACGTTCGACCTTACGGTCTGGATGGTGCCGTGAGTGGATGGATGGATGACACCAACGGCAATCTGGTGGTCGACGAGACCGAGAAGGCCTACGTGGTGGTCGGCATGCGTCGCGGCGGACGCAACTACTACGCGCTGGATGTCTCCGATCCGGACAAGCCGGTGCTCCAGTGGGTGATTCGCGGCGGGGTCGGGGATTTCGCCGAACTGGGTCAGACCTGGTCGAAGCCTGTTTACACCCGCATTCGCGTGGGAGGTATTGCTCGAGAGGTGTTGATCTTCGCGGGTGGCTACGACACCGACAACGATACGCGCGAGGTGCGTGGTACGGGCGATGGCGTGGGCCGTGCGCTGTTCGTGGTGAACCCCGCCGACGGGCAGCTGCTTGCCACCTACGATCATGCTGACGATACCGACATGGACTACAGCCTGCCATCGGATGTGAACGTGGTCGACTGGAACCTGGATGGTCTGGCCGATCATGCCTTTGTCGGCGACATGGGGGGGCAGATCTGGCGTTTCGACTTCGATGACGAGATCACCGGGCGAGCCACCGGGCCGGCGGCAGGGGAATCAAGCGGGGAATCAAACGCGGAATCAAACGCGGAATCCACCGCGGAATCCACCGCGTCGATCCGAGATGTCATCAGTGGTGGTGTGATCGCTGATTTCGGTAACGCGGGTACGATCAACAACCGGCGCTTCTTCTATCCGCCCGATGTCGCCCTGATCAAGGATGACAGCAACGAGACATTTCTCAATCTCGCGGTGGGTTCCGGCTGGCGATCACATCCGCTCGACGAGCAGGTTCAGGATCGCTTCTACGTGTTTCGTGATGCGGCCGTACAGGGCCCGCCGCGTGACAGAGATGGCGTGATCGCCTACACGACGATTACCGATGCGGATGGTACCGACCTTGTCGACGCCACCGAGGCGAATGTCACGGCGGGCACCTCGGCCACCGCCAAGGCCGGCTGGTACATGGACCTGGAGGCGGTAGGTGAGAAAGTGCTTGGTCCATCGGTGACGATCAACGGTCAGGTGTTGTTCACCAGCTATCTACCGGACTCTGGTGACCAGAGTCTTTGTCGCGTTTCGGTGGGAAAGGGCAGGCTCTACGCGCTCGATATCTTCACCGCGGCCGCCATGCCCGGCACCGGTACCGAAGTCGACGAACGAGGCGTCAGGAGCGGGAATCGGTACCGATGGCTCAAGACGGAAGGCATACCGCCTCCGGTAAGCGTGCTGCTGCTCAGCGGGGATGAAGGTCGGGCGTCGGCCGGTCTCGAATCGGTGAAGGATGTGAACTTCGGCCCCGGCTTTCGCCACACACACTGGGCTGAAGAGTAGATGGGCACCGATACTCGCCAGGTTCGACAGGCCGCTCAGGAGGAATCCGAGAACAACGGGCAGGGTCAGGCCGACGCGAGCGCTTCTCGCTTCCGGCGCCAGATCGCCGCGCTGTCGGTATCGTTCGTTCTACTGGTTGCCGCCGTGACGTGGGCAGTCGTTTCCCGTAGCCAGCCAGCACAAGTTGATCGAATTCGAGGCGCTGGCTGAAGGTACGCGGGGCAACGTAGGCGCATCGATCGACGCACCTCGCCTTACGTACAGCTGCTCGTGAAATCCGCAGTTCTCATCGGCGGAACCTCTACATGATCACAGCCGTTGACGCGTCTGTTCGATAGGGCTTCCTTTAGAATCGGAGCCCTCTCTGTTCGCCCATCAGACACGCAAGGGCTGTACTGCCGCCCTCGCGCCCTAGACTTCCTGCTACTGCTTACTCATGGGCATCATTGGTAGCCATCAGCGCACCCGCCGAAGTCGGCCTGAGCTTGCGAGAGTTGTGCCTCGTTCTCGTTGGTCCAACCGAACGCCGTCGTGAACTGCGACAACACGGACTCTCCGGCAGCAGCGCTGAAGTAGTACAGGATTTCGCCCGGATTGGCTCGTCGGGAGTGCTCACGTGCAGTCGCGCCGTTCGCGACAGTGATCTCTTTCGTGGGAAAGCACTCGGTTAGCAACTTGAAGTATCGATCGTAGACTTCGATGCCGAACTGCTCGTACAGTGGGTAGTAGAAGTCACGGAAAGCAAACGCGTCGTTGTATCCGCCAGTGGATGTCTGCATTTGGTCGAACCAGTCTGCTGCCCATTCGGTGCGACCAAGCTTCATGTATACGTCGTATATGAAGATATCGGCCCACTTGCTATCGCCCCAGAATTGAAACGATGGCGACTCCTTCGTGTCGTTGTTGCCGCCTTCGACAATGTGAGCGAGTTCGTGGGTAATGACTTCGTAGTTGATCCGCTCGGGGTTGCTCCAGTCCCACGCACCGCCAAGGTCGATCACGTTGCGATACCCGAATCCGGACTCGAAGCGGTTGTTGATCGTGGCGTAGTTGAAGGCCGGGTCGGCATGCGCTACTACGTAGATTCGATTGTCCGGCCCGAAGTATCCGTACGTTTGCTTGATGTACTTCCACACCTCTTCGATGTAGCCGTTCATCCAATCAACGCCGGGGTCCATGCCCTCACCGAAATAGACTGCGATTTCATCGTTGTAGAAAGAGCGAGTGACAACCGGTAAACCGGGTCGGATTGCATCGATGATGGTCTCCGGCGGTGCTGGAAGCTGGTCGTCGCCACTACCGTCGCTGCCTTCGTCATCTTCTCCACCATTGTCGGCAACGTCGTCGCCTTCGCTACCGTCAGTACCCTCGTCACCTTCTGCGCCGTCGTCGCCCTCGCTACCGTCAGTACCCTCGCCGCCTTCTGCGCCGTCGTCGCCCTCGCTACCGTCAGTACCCTCTTCACCTTCTGTGCCGTCGTCGCCTACGCTACCGTCAGTACCCTCGTCACCTTCTGCGCCGTCGTCGCCTTCGCTACCGTCAGTACCTTCGTCACCTTCTGCGCCGTCGTCGCCTACGCTACCGTCAGTACCTTCATCACCTTCGCTACCGTCGGTGTCCTCATCGACAATTACCCTGAAGGACGAGACTATGTCGTTGAATTCGAGATCCACGAAGTTGGCATTGCTGCTGCCGGCAGTCAGTTGAATGGATTCGCCACCAAAGTTGCTATCGGCGAAAAACTCGACTGTTGTTCCAGACTTTATCCTGACCGAGGAGATAACTTCATTCCATTGGGTCGGGAGCCGCGCCCTGCTGGTGTACGAACAACCTACGGCGCCGCCGTAGTCGATATCTTCGTACACGCAGACCTCGAACGTCGAATCTCGTGCCTCGGCCTTTGCCTCTGGCGTATCGAAAACAGCCGAGGATACGAAGACTACCGAGGCGATAAGTGCAGGGATCGGTCTGACGGTACGTCGAAGGATGAATCTCATCAACCTCATTCCTTGTAAGAGCTTGTTTTCCCTGGTATCGCCAATGAACGTACTCATGGAAGCCTTGATGGAATATCAGCTCGTTTATGAATTAAATTTCCGGCGATCCTACTACAGGAAGCAAGTCAGCCATCAGTACGGCCATGGTAATGTGAGTTCCAGTCTTGCATAGACACCGATCCGTCTCCCGTCAGCCCCTACAGGCAATGCGCTTCGAGGTAGCCATGCGTCGGTTGGGATTCGACAAACGCCATTGACCAACATCTCGTACTACAACACCGTCAGTGAAAGTTGCGTGATTTCGTGGTCAGCTCGCCCAGCATCCAGCTCAGATCCTCGAGTTTCCTGGCCACCAGATTTCGTCACACCCTGTTCGCGCTGCGTGGTGCCGTAGATGGAGATCATCTTCGCTTGCAGCACTTCCTGGCGAAAATTCTCCACCACCTGCTGCCAGACGATCACGTTGAACGGGCCGCCTTCGTCTTCCAGTGTCATGAACACCACGCCGTTGGCGCTGCCGGGGCGCTGCCGCAAACGGATGATGCCCGCCAGCCGGGCCGGGCGGCCGTTGGGTACCTTGGCCCAGGCGGCGGAGTCGATGATGCGTCGCTTCGTCAGCCGCTTGCGCAGCAAGGCCAGTGGATGGCGATTCAGAGTCAGGCCTGTACTATTGTAGTCGGCGACGATGGTTTCACCTTCCGCAGGCTCCGGCAGGAACAGCGACGGTTCGCTGGCCGATACCTGATCGAGCAGCTCGGGCAGCTGCTCCACGCCAAGCAGATCCCACTGCGCCCGATGGCGATCGCCACTGATACCAGCCAGTGCACCGGCGATGGCCAGTGCCTGCTGGTCGCCCTGGTTCATGGCGCAGCGGCGCACCAGGTCGGCGGCATCGACGAACGGGCCGTGGGCACGGGCGGCGAGCAGTCGGCGGCCGCCCTCGGCCGAAAATTTCGCGATCAGGCGCAGGCCGAGCCGTACGGCAGGCTGGGGCGTGGCCGGCCGCTGGCAGGTGGTGGAACGGTGAAGTTCATCGGGTGGCCAGGTGGGTGCAGCCGCGGCATCCACCAGGCTGTGGTCCCATTCGCTCGCGTTCACATCCACCGCCAGCACCTGTACGCCGTGGCGCCTGGCATCCTGAGACAGCGCCGAGGTATCGTAGAAACCCAGCGGCTGGCTGTTCAGCATGGCGCACAGGAAGGCGGCTGGTTCGTGGCACTTGAGCCATGCCGAAACGTATACCAGCAAGGCGAAGCTTGCGGCGTGCGATTCGGGAAATCCGTATTCGCCGAAGCCTTCAACCTGACGGAAGATCGCCTCGGCGAAATCGAGCTCGTAGCCGTTCTTCAGCATGCCGTTGACCAGCGCATCGCGGAATTTCGATACCGCACCCACCCGGCGCCAGGCGGCCATCGAGCGACGCAGGTGATCTGCCTCGCCGGCACTGAAGCCACCGGCGACCATTGCGATCTCCATCACCTGTTCCTGGAACACCGGCACCCCCAGGGTGCGGTTCAGAACACTCTCCAGCGCCTTGTTCGGATAGGTGACGGGCAGGGTGCCCTGACGCCGCTGCAGGTAGGGGTTGACCATGCCGCCCTGAATGGGCCCGGGGCGAACGATGGCCACCTCGATCACGAGATCGTAGTAGTTGCGGGGACGCAGCCGCGGCAGCATCGACATCTGCGCGCGCGATTCGATCTGAAACACACCGACGGTGTCAGCCTTGCAGATCATGTCGTAGGTGGGGGTGTCGTCGGGCGGAATCGAGGCCATGCTGTGACGAATGCCACGATGCTGCTCGATCAGCCGGAAGCACTTGGCGATAGCGGTGAGCATGCCGAGTGCCAGCACGTCCACTTTCAGCAGGCCCAGTTCCTCCAGATCGTCCTTGTCCCACTGGATGATGGTGCGATCGACCATCGCGGCGTTTTCCACCGGCACCAGGGTAGACAGGTCACGATCGGAGATCACGAAGCCTCCTACGTGCTGCGAGAGATGACGCGGAAAACCGAGAATCTGCTCCAGCAGCCAGACGAAACGCTTCATGATCGGGCTCTCCGGATCGAAGCCCATGTCGCCCAGGCGCTCGGTGATCACCTGTGCACCATCCCACCAGGCCAGCGATTTGGACAATGCCGCCACCTGCTCGGCCTGCAGGCCGAGCGTCTTGCCCAGGTCCTTGATCGCGCTGCGCTTGCGATAGCTGATGACGGTGGCGGCGAGCGCGGCACGGTGACGACCATATTTCGCATAGATGTACTGGATGACCTCCTCGCGCCGCCCGTGCTCGAAATCGACATCGATGTCCGGCGGCTCGTTGCGCTCTTTCGAGATGAAACGTTCGAACAGCATGCGCGTACGCGCCGGGTCGACTTCGGTGATGCCGAGGCAGAAGCATACTGCCGAGTTGGCGGCCGAGCCGCGACCCTGGCACAGGATGCCGTGGCTGCGGGCGAAGTGGACGATGTCGTGCACGGTGAGGAAATACGATTCGTAACCCATGTGGCGAATCAGCTCCAGCTCGTGCTCCACCTGCGTCACGACGCTCTCGCCCACACCTGTGGGCCAGCGCCAGCGCATGCCCTCTTCGGTGAGCTGACGCAGGTACTCACTCGGCGTGAGCTCGGCCGGCACCACCTCCTTCGGGTACTGATAATTCAGTTCCGAGAGCTCGAAGTGGCACAGTTCGGCCACCGCCGTGCTGTTCCTGATCGCCTGCTCCGGGTACAGGCTGCTCAGGGTTCGATGGTCTCGCAGGTAGCGTTCGCCATTCGGGAACAGGCGCCGGCCGGCCTCGTCCAGCGTGCAGTTGTGCCGGATGCAGGTGAGCACATCCTGCAGGGCGCGGCGCTGGCGGCGGTGCATGTGAACATCGCCGGCGGCGACGATGGCCATCTCGAAGCGCTCGGCCACGTCGATCAGCCAGTGTGCATGGCGCTGGTCATACGGGCCGTAGTGCAGTTCCAGCGCCAGGAAGGTGTGCGGTCCGAGCGATACGAACCACTCGAACCAGGGGTCCAGCTGGGTGCGGGGGGTGACCAGACGGCCTGTCGGGAAATAGGGGGGAACCAGCAGCAGGCAGCAGGCATCCAGCCCGGCCTGCTCGATCATGTCCCTGTCGATGGCGTAGCTACCCTTGTCGGCGGCTCGCCGTGCTTTCGTGATCAGCTTGCACAGTCGTGAATAGGCCGTGAGATCACGGGCCAGGGCAACCAGCCGAAAACCCTCATCGAGTGCGAACTCGCTGCCGATGACGAGGTTGAAGTCTCGTGGATGAGTGGGTGGCAGCTGCCCGGTACGACCACTGCCACTGCTGCTGCTACTGCTGATATCGTCACTTGCCCCGGCCTTCTTCCGCAGCTCCTTCAGCCGGCCCCAGGCACGCACCACACCGGCCATCGAGCACTCGTCGGTGATCGCCAGTGCGCTGTAACCCAGTGCCAGTGCGGTATCCACCAGCTCCTCGGCCCGCGAGGCTCCGCGCAGGAAGCTGAAGTTGGAGACGCAGTGCAGCTCGGCGTAGACTGGTCGTTCCGCATCGGCGACGGACGCTTTAGACGGGTATGTGGGTGATTTCTGCATGAACTGTATTAACATACAGTTGTGCAGGAAGTGTTGACAATACCTGTGGTGTTAGTTTTCCAGATATGTGAGCGGGGTCAGGTTTCTAGCTGACGGTAGGCTGGTTCCGGTCCGCCATTGAGTGGACCTTGGAGTGGACCTTGAGCCGACCTTGAGCCGACCTTGTGCCGACCTTGTGCCGACCTTGTGCTCCGGCCCGGCCCGATCTTGAGAACTGCCCGGCTCAAGCATTACCGTTACCGCGATACTTCTCACTTCTGCAGAGTTTTCGCCCAGCACGTAACCAGCAAATCGACGCGGGGTCATCGATGTTCAGACTGGGCGAGCGGGTCTCTTCACAGAGCGAGGTGTCATGGAGCCTCGTTCAAACGTGATGCATTTGCGCGAGCTCACCCGCTGCTCAACCAAACGGCGATACGCCGATCCAGGCACGATGCAGCCACAGGGCGAAGATCAGCCAGACCGTGACGCCAGCGGCTACAGTAATCAGATCCCGTCCCAGGCCGCCGGTACGCGTCGCACCAGTCCCGGTGTTGGTAGCGCCAGTGCCTGTCACAGTGGCATGATCATCGGCAGCCTTGCGATCACGGCGTCGGCTGCTCGCGAAGTCGGCTACGGCCCATACGAGAAACGCACCGAACAGCAGCATGTCTCCCGACCTGCCATTGGCCAGCAGGTGCGCCAGTGCCCAGACCTTCACGCCGAGTACCATCGGGTGCCCGACCAGCGGGCGTAGTCGGTTGCCAGGCACATAGGCGGCTGCCACCAGCACGAAAGCGATCAGCGTCAGCAGGATAGCGAGATGGGCCAGGCCTGCGGGCGGATTCCACACTACTACCGGGTTCAGCCTGGTCTGGCCGTAACCGTAGACGATCAGCACCAGACCGACCAGCGACACCACTGAATACAATCCCTTCCAGGCCCCTTCACCGCGCTTTTCGATAAAGCGTTCGCGCGGACCTTCCGCGACGATACGCGCGGAATGCACGCCGAGGAAGAGCAGAAGGCCGAGCAGCAGCAGGATCATGACGACAGGGGGTGCTTCGATGGGTGTCGCATGAGCCTACCTCATTCCTCCAGGGTATGACGGCTATCAGGTTTAGTCATTTCATTTCCGGCAGGTGAAGGAACACACTGGTGTCATACCGGGCACAGGCAAGCATGCTGTCCGGGTTGTCGAGAAGGCGATGCGGTCCGGGGTGGCAGGCATGCTGCCGGAGTTGTCGAGAAGACGATGCGGTGCTGAGTGGCGGGCATGCCGATTGAAACGTCGCGGAAGGAGATGAAATCTTGAGTGGCTGGGTAGCGTTCACGTTCATGGCGGCACTGATGCAGGCGGTGCGTACGGCCGGGCAAAAGCAGCTCAGCGGTAGCATCAGCCCCATGAGTTCCACGCTGGTGCGTTACGTTTTCGGTCTGCCTTTCGTGGTGCTTTACCTGTTCTGGCTGGCCGGGGACCGTTCCGTCACATTATTGGCCGAAGCGCTTGCCAATTCCCGGTTCATCGGGTTTGCCACGCTTGCAAGCCTGGCACAGATCGTTGCCACACTCTTGCTGATCAAGATGTTCAGTTTCCGCAACTTTGCCGTCGGTACCAGCTTCGCCAAGACCGAGGCGGTTCAGACCGCCCTGATCGGTACGCTGTTCTTCGGCTCGGTGCTATCGCCAGTTGGCTGGCTGGCGATCCTGATCGGGTTCGCCGGTATCTTCATCGTCAGCATGCCTGTCGATCGGCAGCCGTGGGACTACCGCAATGTGACCCTCGGTCTGCTGTCAGGCACCTGCTTTGCCTTCACCTCTCTGTGGCTGCGGCAGGCCAGCCTGAGCCTCGGTATCGGCGTTCTCGAAAGCGCAGCCGTGACGCTGCTGCTGATGGTAAGTTTCCAGTCACTGGTTTGCCTGGCCTATACCAGTGTTCGCGAGCCGCATCAACTGGCATTGATCGGTGAGCGTTACCGGCTGGCTGCGTTCGTCGGCCTCACCAGTGCGCTGGGCTCCGTAGGGTGGTTCACCGCAATGACCTATCAGGAACCGGCATTGGTCAAGGCGCTGGGGCAGGTCGAGTTCATCTTCTCGGTGCTGATTACGCTGCTGTTCTTTCGCGAGCGCATCAACTCTCGCGAGCTTGCAGGCATGTTGGCCATCGTGGGTAGCGTGCTGCTGCTGTTACTGTGGCGTTGATATCCTGAACATGTCGTGAGGTGCGCGATGCCTTATCGGCAGATGGGGTTGGCGCTGTTGTCGTTGGTGTTGTTGCACTGGTAGCGCCCGCGCTGGTAGGCGCGGATGTAGTCGATTTCGTATTCCAGCGGAAAAATATCTGCGGCGACATCCGGCGTGGGAGCCCAGGCACTGCCTGCGACCAGGTAGGTGACGATGTTCATCTGCTGGCGCGACACCTGCGGGCCGGTCAGGCGCTTTATCTCGATGCCGTCGATGTACCAGATCACCAATTGCGGCTCCCACAGCACGCTGTAGGTGTGGTAATCGTCGCTGTAAAGTTCACCTTCCGGGTTTTCGTAAGCCATCGTCGGCGCGGAGCGAACGGTGCCAGTGTTCACATCGGCGAAGTGATAGGTCTGGAACGCATCTTCATCACCGAACGGGTTTTCGCCCAGATACTCGATGATGTCTATTTCCGGTGCATGGCGATTCACGCCCGCTCCGGCATAGCGATGATAGAGATAGAAACTGGACAGAGCGCCCGGTGTGCCGCTGACCTTCATACGACTTTCCACGTAGCCGAAGGTCATGCCGAACTTGTCGTGGCTGGAAAGTGCGCCGGAGAGAAACTGGCAGCGCTCATTGCCACTCGGATCTTCTTCGGCACAGATCGGTGGCAGGTTCGGTGCTGTGCGTGCCGGTGTCGGAACCGCTTCGATCGTCAACGTCGAATCAGCGAGATCGAACGGGTCGTAACCGAATTCAGTGTCTTTCTGGGTGTTGACGAAATACTGCTGCTCGCCATTGATGATCCGGCTGTCACCCCAGGTCAGCTGCGTGTTCCATTTGGAATCATCAATGACCGAACCGTCGAAATCATCCTCGAACACCAGGTCGAAATTGTCAGCGACGAAAAAGGCAGTATTCGACAGGTCGTTCTGCTGAGCAAAGTCGTCATCCGGGTTCAGGTAGAAATCCGCATAGACTGGAATTGGGGCATTGCGCGGCGCGTGGTAGGTGATCGTCAATAATTCCGACGGCTCGGACTCGTTACCATCCTCGTCGACAGCGCTGACCTGATAGCTGAACCGGTCTCCGGGCGAAGGGCCGTTGGTGGTACAGGCGTGAATGGCGAGGTCGAAACGGGTGTAGTTGCAGTCGATGAACGAGGTGGTCTGCCAGTACTTGTCAATCTCGTCCTGGGTGCCCTGCGAGGGGCTGGTCTGGTCTGGCGCCACGGTATAAACCTGGCCGTCACTGCGGCTGATGTTGTACGCCACCACGCCTTCGTCGTCATTCGATGGTGCCCAGCTGAATTCAGCCCAGTCGTTGGACACCAGATCGATGCGCAGGTTCTTGGGTGCGGTCGGGGCTCCACCTTCAAGCGGCGCTTCATTGTCGGTTTCAAGCAGGGAGCCGAACGGGTCTTCAGGGTCGGGCCCCGGCACCGGAGGGGCGTCGAGGTTCACGAACGGAACATCAGGCTCCGCATCGTCACCGGCCGAGTCGGGCGGTGTATCACCACCGCTACTCGCTTCGTTCGTTCCGCCGTCAGGTGGGGGCAGGCCGCCATCGGTACCGCCGTCCGTGCCACTACCGTCCGGCGCACCGGTCGTGTCCTGACCGGCATTCTGGTCCCCGGAGGTTTCCTGCCCGACGACGCTTTCGCCCCCGGCGGGTGAACTGCCCGGTGTGGACGGTTCAGTACCCGGTTCACTTGCGGGGAGAGGTGCCGTACCTGGCATGAACGCATCGTCGTCGGACGATGTGCAGGCGCTCAACGTACCGCCGAGGGCTGCGGCGAGAACAAGCCGGGCAAACGATTTCATGTACGTTGCGTGATCCTGACCTGGTTGACAGATCATGGACCATAGCATTCGGAATTCAAGTTTGCCGAAGTATGAGGTTAGTCAAGTCGGTGTTGACGAACTCCGGCCATCGGTACCAGCCGATATTTACGATAGCCGGGCACCCGTGCCAGACGGTTCACACCACCTGGATGGGAGAGGCTTTATTGCGCTGAGCGATCCGTTGGAACCGTTGCGTAAAGTCTACTTCGTCGAAGGTGTAACAGTCTCAGTGGTACCACGTATTTCAGTGATACCACTGACTTTTCAACTGCCCGCTTCGGTGCATTCCCTACCGCTGTTTCGACAGCGCTGTCCTTTCAAGCGCTGCCTGCTTCTGTCGTGGCGTGGGTTTAATCAGCCGCTGCCGGCGCACCCGCGTCAACCGAGCCATTACGCTGATAAGCGCGGATGTAGTCGATCTCGACCTTGACCGGGAACTGTGTATCTGCTGCAGGTTCGCCGATCCAGTTGCTGCCGACCACCATCTGCGCAACGATGTGCATCTTCTCGTCGGATACACGCGGGCCGGCGATACGCTGCACCTCGATACCGTCGATATACCAGATTATCAGCTCAGGCTCCCACAAGACCCCGTAGGTATGGAAGCCGGCGCTGTAATCGACGCCACCGTCGTACACCATCGTGGGCGAGGAATGCTTTTCACCGATTACCGAACGTGACTTGTTGCTGTCGTAGTAATGGTAAGTCTGGTAAGGCGTGGTTACATCGGCACCGATGTATTCGACGATGTCGATTTCAGGCTTGTTGCGCTCGTAATCATCGTTGAACAGATAGAACGTGGAAAGCAGGCCCTCACCACCGGCCAGCTGTGCGCTCATCTCCACATACCCGTAGGTCATGTTGAAGTAGTTCAAGGAGGAAATGACGCCCGAGAGGTAGGGCTGGCCATTGGCCTGCGCCTGAAGCTCAGGCGGTGTGGGAATACCTTCGATCGACAGTGTTTCGCCGTTGAACACGAAAGGGTCGTAACCCAGATCCGCGCCGCTACCGAAGGTATCTACGAAGTACTGGGTTTCGCCATTGATGATGGTATCGGCACCCCAGGCAAGGGAGGTCTTCCACTTGCTGCGATCAAGTACTTCGCCTTCGAACTCGTCTTCGAAGATCGGCGTGTACTCTGCCAGATCCACCGTAGAAGTGGTTTCGCTGAGCAATCCCAACGTGACCGCTTCAGACGGTTGCGACTTCAGACCCTCGTTATCGACGGCTACCACGGTGTAGCTGTTTTCCGTGCCGGCGGCCGGCTGTGTGGTCACGCATTCCGTGTTCTTCGTGTAGTTGCAATCCATGTAGCTGGTGGTCAGCCATTGGGTGGTTTCTGCTTCATTGTCGCCGGTGACGGTGTGAATCAATTCGCCGTTGCGGCTGATTTCGTAGGCAACCACTGCCTGGTCGTCAGCAGAGGGTGTCCAGGAGAACTCGACCCAGTCGTAGGAGGTCATCAGAGCGACCAGACCGCCGGGTGCCGTGGGAGGACCTGCGCCCAGGGTTTCGTCCACGGTGCTCGGACCGGCGAGAGATGCCGATTCGGTAGCGGTCGGGCTGTAGTCGTCGGCTGCGGTTTGGCCTTCGGCGCCGGGGCCCGCGGTAGGTCTCGGTTCGGCCGAGCCTGTCGGGTCAGGGCCGGTGGTACCCGGAGCGGCCGGTGCTGCATCGTCAGAGGTACCTGGTGCTGTACCGGTCGTATTCGATACGGCGCCGGACGAGAGCGCAGTGGCTCCGTCTTCGGCAACTGCAGTGCCCTCGGCAGCGACCTCGCCCTGGGCAACAGCTTCGGAAGTATCAGCGGTGGTGTTGCTATCGCTGCTGGAATCATCATCCGAGCTGCAGCCGGCAACGGCAAGGGTACCTGACAGCAAAGTGACGAGTAACGGGTTATACAGACGGCAACGCATCATGCAAGGATCACTGGTTGAGAATTTGCACTAGTTTGATTCGAGCCAGCTAACCTGTCAATTCGATAGCTGTTGCACTTATGCAACTTGACCCTATTCGGTACGAATACCGGCTGCCTGTGCCGCCTGCGCTGCCAGAGGCATGCGTGAGTTCACAATGGTTTTGCATACCGCTACCGAATTGAAGAAATTGTGAACTTCTCTACAGATAGCGCGGTCATAATTGCAGGTGCGTCACTTTCGGCCACGGTGTCTCGATATCGTTTCCGGATCGTCGGTGTACCTGCCGATCGACGTTTGCGTCATTCATGGGTGCACCTGACAGCGGAGCACCTGTTCTTCAAGCATTGCCATCACGCACGCGTTCGACCACAAAGAGGTTTTCCCATGAAGTACCTTTCAGTCAAAATGTTCGGAGTCGTCATCAGTGCCGGTGCAATGCTCGCCGGATGCGCCACTGTCACCAGCCCCTTCCGGGACGCCGATGAACGCTGGGCCGACTACCGGAACTGGACGAAGGTCACTGAAGGCAATCCATCCACCGGCGCATCGCCCGCGTTGGGTACCGTGCACAAAGGACCCGAGGGCTATCGCGATGTGTTCGTCAACGACGTGGGCCGGGCGATGCTGATTGGCGACGGTCCTTACGATTTTCCCGAGGGTACGGTCGTGGTCAAGGAGCAGTATGACGACAAGGCCGCCTGGGAAGCCGGCACCGACCCGGACCTGACCGTCAGCGTCAAGGTCGGTGATGCGAAAGGAACGCCGAAGGAAGACTGGATCTGGGCCGCGGGCTACAAGGATGAGGCGGGCCCGAATGAATTCTGCTCGAGTTGCCATACGGCGGCTGTGTCCTTGAACCAGTCGGACTATGTGTTCTCGGTGCCGGGCTACCTGCACT
This sequence comes from Granulosicoccaceae bacterium, assembly GCA_965214025.1. Lineage (GTDB taxonomy): Bacteria > Pseudomonadota > Gammaproteobacteria > Granulosicoccales > Granulosicoccaceae > Granulosicoccus. The sequence continues at coordinate 35,070 of CBDCAW010000041.1, read as the reverse complement.
GACCATCTGCGATCACCCCGTGACGACGCAGCTCCGGCAACTTCACGCCCGTACCTGCCACAGGTGCGTTGCACCATGCGCTAGAACATCTGCAGCTGCGCGTCGGTAATCGCCTCGAAGCTGGTGCCCAGGAACTGCAGGATACCGTCCGCCGCCGGCGCCAGTTGTTTGTCGAGGTAATGATGGTAGTCCGGGCGTGACTGCATCGCCTCGACAGGCTCGGGGCCGTTCACGGTGATCACGTAGCGTATCCAGTTGCCGGGCGCGGCAAGCTTGCGAGCGGCCTGTACGTGTGGCGGCACGTTGCGCTGGTACTCATCCACACGACGGCGGAGCCGCTTTCGATACACCAGAGCGCCATCGCTGGCACCTGACTTCAGCGCTTCTGCCGCCTCACGCACGAAGCTGTCGAATGGCAGGTCGAGAAACACCCGACGAAATAGCTCGCGCTGGAAATCGCGTGCCAGTGGCGTCCAGTCGGTGCGGGCGGCTTCCAGCCCTTTCACCACCAAGCGGCTCTCGCCCGCGACGCCTGCGATCAGGCCCGCGTAACGTTTCTTGCTACCCGTGGGCATGCCCCGTACCGTAGGCATCAGAAAGCGGGTGTAGTGAGTCTCGAATTCCACTTCAAGCTTCGACTCCAGACGATAGTCTTCCGCCAGGCTGAGTTTCCAGTACGCGTTGAGTCCGTTCATCAGCCGTTCGCCCGTTGCCTCATGCGTATCGTTCTCCGGTTCGTACTTCGGTTGTTCGCGAACCGCCGCAGTTGGCTGTGTGCCGGCAAGCACGAATAGCGAGTCAGTGTCGCCGTAGATCACCCGATACCCCTGTGCCTCGATCCAGTCACGCGAGCGCAGGATGATCTCATGGCCGCGGCGGGTGATGCTCGTGGCGAGCTGCTGACTGTGGAAGCGGCAAGCGGCCGTACCGAGCACACCGTAGAACGAGTTCATGATGATCTTGATCGCCTGCGACAGCGGTGCGTCCGCCGCCTCACGGGCACGATCGCGTGCGGCCCAGAGCGTTTCGATGAGCTCGGGCAGGATGTGTCGCTCCCGGGAGAATCTAGCATCGAGAAATCCTGGAACCGGGTCCGGCCCGGGTTCGGCGAGCCCCATCGGATCGATGTGGAAAGTGCGGATGATGCTCGGGTACAGGCTCTTGAAGTCGAGCACCAGCACATGTTCGTACAGCCCGGGTACCGAGTCGAGCACATGACCACCGGGGCTGCTCAGTCCGCTGGTATCGTCATGGATGTCTGGTGCCACGAAGCCATGGCGATGCAGGCGCGGCAGGTAGAGATTGTCGAACGCCGCCACCGCTCCGCCCATGCGGTCCAGCGCCAGGCCGGTAAGCGCGGCTCTTTGGCAGGTGAAGGCCATCAGGTCGGCCTTGACGAAGATCTCGTTGACCAACGTGCAATCGCGCACGTTGTAGTCGGCCAGCAGCGGTTTGTCGTCGCGAAACTGGCGATTGATCTCGGCGACCTTGTTCTGCTCAGGTGTTATCAACTTGCCGGAGCCCAACAACTGAGTGGCGACGTTGTCGAGAGAAAAGCTGTCGAAGACCCAGAAGCCTGCCTTCAACAGATCGATGCCATCGAGCACTGCACGTCCGGGAATGCGCGCCACGCGTGGTGCGCCCGACGCACCGGGCTGCAGAATGGTCGCCATATCGTAGCCACGACCGAACGCGAAGGGCAGGTTCAGCGCACGGCACTTGCGCTCTAGAAACGCAAGATCGAAATTGGTCACGCTCCAGCCGGTGAGCACATCCGGATCGACCCGGTGAAGCCAGTGCAGGAATGCCTGCACCACCGCTTTCTCATCCCTCTTGAAATGAAGCTCGTATCCCTGTCGTCGCTGATCGGCCTGCTCTCCCACCATGAACACGACAGCGTGCTCGCCTTGCAGTTCGGCTGCGGCGATCGAATACAGTTGCTGGCTGCTGCCACGGGTTTCGATATCCAGCGCCAGCACGCGCAATGTCGGCGAGCAGTCGTCTGCCTGCACCCGCGGATTGCGAAAGGTGGCCACGCCCGCCTCATCCCGGACAGGTCCGCTAACCCTGATGCCGGCTCGTACGAAGCGCTCCATCAAAAAGCGTTCCGGCGGCTTGATGTCGGATTCGGCAAGCGTCACCCCGGCGTGCCGCAGTGCCTGCAGATCCCTCTGATGACGGAAGTAGAGCCCGTCCACCGGGCCACGACCCAGCAGCCGGAGTTGCAACGGCTTGCGCACCGCACCTGCCGGGAGTGTGCAGGGCGTGTCGCGTTCAATGAAGCAGACCGCTTTCTGTGCTTCCATGATGACGCGGAACGGACCTTCGTCGGAGGCTGCCCAGAAGGTCAACTCGACCCCCTGCGGGGTATCACGCCAGGCACGTGTGAGCAGGAAGCCGGCACGATCGGCGGCCCGGCTGTTCGATGGGGTAGCGATCGGGTTCACCGGTAAAGGCGACCGATGGGGTCGGGTGCCCTGATCAGTCGTGTACTATTTGTGAACCTGTCGAGTGTTTGCGGCTCGTCGATGCCTTCAATTGCCGTTGGATTCATGTTCCGATATCTACCCGGTATCTTTTTGCTTCAGATCGTGACCGTTGCGCTTGCTTGGGCGAGCCTGAATTTCGGTGGCGATGCCGGCTGGTGGCACTGGCTATTGCCCGCCGCCTTGGTGGCACTGGTAACCGCCTTCTGGTTTTCCAGCATCGGCCGTGCCGGTAGCCGTGACGCTATGGAAAAGCTGCGGACGAACCACGCGCGCGAGCGCGAGAAGCTCAAGGTGGAGGTCGAGAAAGACAAGGCTCGCATCCAGCAAGTTGCCACGAACACGATCCGACGCGAAGAGCGCCGTGCCTCGCGCCGCGCCAACCTGAAGGTGGGCGGGGCGTTTCTGGTCACCACCTTGGCCGGTGTATTGTTGCTGATCACCGAATTGTTCACGCTGGGCTTCATGACGATTACCACGGCCGCCGGGGCCATGGGTGGCTACATGGTGCGCTGGCGCCAGACAGGCACACCGCCAACCGGGAAGGGCGGGCTGCCCGGGGGCGGCGGCAGTACACCCTGGATCGAAGGGGAAAAACTTACCGATGACACACTCTCTACCCGACAGCGCCCGGCACCGCGCATCGTGAAGTCTGAGCGGTCACCGGTGCCTGAAAGGACGTCCGCCGACCCGTTCTACCCTCCGGCACGCGACGATGAGTGATCGTGACCCGCCATGGACACTAACCAGTATGATAACTGGAAATAATGACGGTTGCAGTCTAAAAATACAGTAGTCCGGCCGATCCTGCAATGGGTATGCACCTCGCCACGTGCGATCGGTAGCAAGCGTCCGGTAGGGATGTTACTGCGAGTGGTCATGCTGAGCTGCCTGTCGGCAGGCTCGGTTCAGACCCTCGACGCGGCCGAAACCGCGGCAACTGCCGGTTCCGAACTGGATCCGATTTCCCAATTGCTCGGAGATTCCGGTATCGAAGCCCACCTGACGACAGTAGCCGACACCATCGTCGTGGAAGCCAGGCAGGGCTTCGGGCAATGTCCCGAGGCGGCCGACTTCCCACCGTCACGTATCGATCGATTGCAGCGCGCATTCGCGCCGGATGCGCTGATGCGAGACATCGTGCATGAAGTCGATGCCGTTCTGACAGGCTCGGAGGTCAAGCAGATCGCACGGTGGATGAATAGCCCGGCAGGCATTCAGGTGCGTCAGGCGGAATCCGCCGTGAGCGAGCTCGACGAGTCGGCGTTCGACGCCGCCAGCGCCCGGCTCACCTCCAGTGACGCTTGGACGCCCGAACGACGAGCACTGGTCAGTGCGCTCGTTCGTGCGAGCGACGCTGCGGACTTTCTCACAGCGGTCAATACCGAGATTTCGGCAGCGGTGCATCTGGCGGCCGTCTGCGTTGTCGATGCAGCGAGTCTGGAATCGATCGACAAGGTCATCATTGACGAGAGGCGTGACGCATCCTTCTATGCCGTGTTCATGGGTATCCAGTTGCTGGTACCGACCGGCGTGGTATTCGAATCGCTGAGCGATACCGATCTGCAGGCCTATCTGGATTTCGTCGGCTCACCGTCCGGCAAGCGATATCACGAGACCCTCACCGAATCCACACGCACTGCACTGCGGGCAGCCGTGGCGGATCTTCGCGAGCATTTCGGCACCGACTGAATTCCTCTACACTGGCCCGCTGCCTCCTGAACAGCCGCCCCGTCATGCCTTCTCGTGTACTCAGCGCCATCCTGCTCGTCTTTCTACTTGGCGGCGCTGCCAATGCGCAGGATATCGGTGAGATCCTGGGAGGGCCCGAGCCGGATTCGGACCCGGCCGAGGAGATGCCGGACAAGACCATCGACACCGACAGCACGCCCGCCGGCGATGATGACATCCAGCGACGTCTGAACGGTATCTATGCAGAGCTCGAAGAGTTGTCGGGTATCACCGTCGGGGTCAACAGTGGTGTGGTCACGCTTGGCGGTACGGCAAGCTCGGCAGGAGCGGCGGAAAAGGCGATAAACCTGGCAGATCAGGTCGCTGATGTCGTGGAGGTCGTCGACAACACTTCCATCGATGCCAGCCTCAATCGGCGCCTGGGCACCACCCTGTCGCGCTGGGAACTGAACCTGCGTGCAACCGTCGCGGCCTTGCCTACCTTCCTGGTCGCCCTGGTGGTTTTCATTGTGTTCTGGTGGTTGGGACGGCTCCTGTCAGGCAGGCGCGTCTGGTTCGCACGCGTCACGCCGAACGGCTTCATCGCAGAGCTCGTGGCAGGGCTCAGCCGTATCGTCGTCACGCTGATGGGTGCCGTGCTTGCGCTTTCTTTGCTCGATGCCACATCGATCATCGGCACGGTTCTCGGTGCGGCAGGTATCGTCGGTCTGGCAGTCGGCTTCGCCGTGCGCGATACCGTCGAGAACTACATAGCCAGTATCCTGCTGAGCCTGCGCCAGCCGTTCGAGGCCCGTGATCTCGTATTGATCGAAGGCATCGAAGGTAACGTGGCGCGGCTGACGTCGCGAGCCACCATCCTGGTGACCCTGGATGGGAACCAGGTGCGTATTCCCAACGCGATCGTCTACAAGGCGATCATCATCAATTACACGCGCGATCCGAAGCGCCGTTTCGAATTCACCGTGGGCGTGGATACCGATCTTGCGCTGCAGCCGGCTCAGCTGCTGGCTGCGAACACGATTCAGCAAGTGCCGGGTGTGCTCGCCGACCCGCCTGTACTCGTGCTGATCGATGCCTTGGGAGATTCGAATGTCTCGCTGAAGATCCTGTGCTGGATAGACCAGCGCCAGAATGATCATCTAAAGGTACGCAGCGAGTCCATCAGGTTGGTGAAACGGGCGTTCGACGATGCCGGCATCGTGATGCCGGAACCGATCTATCGCCTACGGGTGAATGCAGGTGCCTTCGGTGGGGTATCGAAAGCCGCTGGCATGGGCGGGGTTGACGGCGCCGGCGATACGAGAGCGACGGTGCATGAAGAGTCGCTCCGGGAGATCAACTCCTCCGCGGACGAGCCCGCACTGTCGGCCGATACCTCCAGCGATACGGCATCGCAGACCACTCTGGAGGAAGAGATCGGTCGCGGCGACGATCAGAACCTGCTCGACCGAAGCGGTCCGAGGGAATGATGAGGAGCATGGTTATGGGTTGCGGGTACGTTGGCGCAACGCCGTACGCCTGGCGGTGATGTCGTCATGGCAACATTCTGCTAACTGGTTATCGGCATTATGTTGCGGTAAGGTCCGTAGCCTCATCCGGGATGTGACCGACACCATGATCAAGAGTGCCTTGAAATCTCTCACGCAGGTTCACCGCAGCCATGGCGAGGCGTACAGCAGAGTGTGCAGGCGACCCACGATGCTGGTGGCCGCGGGCATGCTGGCGCTGACTTCTACCTTGCCATCCAGCGACGTCCGTGCTGAAACCGTGTCGTTCAGCACCGACGAGTCTGTCATACCCAATCCCGAACGCGGCCTGATGAAGCAGATGGTCGTCGGAGATGCCAGCGTGGCCGAGCTCGCCAAGTTGCGGCCGGACCGCCATACGCTGGCCTGGGGGCTGATAAAGCTGTTCGGCGAGGGGGAGCGAACCGACAGCAGGCTGTCTGCCACACGCATTGATGAAATCGTTCGCTGGATGGAGGCGCTCAGGAAGGCGAAGCTGAAAACGATTCTTCGTATCGTGTACCACGAGGAACAGAGCTTCGATCCGGACGGCGCCTCGCTGGGCATTCAGAAATCCCACCTTGCGCAGTTGGGTGAGGCGGTGTTCAAACCCTATGCGGATGTCATCGTAGCCCTGCAGGCGGGTGGCATAGGTGCCTATGGTGAGTGGTACTACACCCGCCCCGAGCAGGTGACCGCCGAGTCGCGCAGATCGTTGCTGGATGGCATGTATGACGTAATTCCCGACGACATGTTCGTGATGGTGCGCACTCCGTGGTACAGACAGCAGTTTGAAGCAGCAGGTGGCGCAGCCGATCGGGTCTATCGCACGGCACACTTCAACGATTGCTTCCTGAGCAGTGCCGACGATTTCGGTACCTACACCTGTTACCCCGAGTCTGCCGACTGTCCGGGGGCGGACGCCCTGCAGAGTGCTGTCGCGGACGATTCGACCAGCGTGCCGGTAGGTGGCGAGACCTGTGTCGCGAACCCGCTGAACGACTGTGCCGCAACCCTGGCCGGCATGGAGCGCATGGGGTATTCATTCATCGACACCTTGTATGCCAGCTACACGGATCCGGAAACCGGCGTGCTCGGTACCATTCGGGACAAATGGGAAGCGCAAGGCTGTTTCGACACCATCGCGTCGCAGCTTGGCTATCGCTATGAACTGGTGTCCGCCGAGGTACCTGATTCGGTCAGTCCGGGCGAGACGTTCACGGTGACCGTTACCGTCAGGAACACCGGTTGGGCTCCGATCTACCACGCCAGGCCGGTCTTCCTGCGCATGATGGATAGCAGCGGTGACGAGGTCTTCTTCGACAATACCGGTGCCGATCCCAGAGACTGGCTTGCCGGCGGTGTAGATCAGACCATCACGGTTACTTCGACGGCACCGGCAACACTGGATGCAGGCTCGGTGTCATTGTCGCTATGGATGCCCGACGGCGAGCCCGCGAACTATCGGATTCCCGAATATGCGGTTCAGTTTGCCAACCGGGACGTATGGGATGCGGGCAACGGAAACAACGTGCTGGCGCCGGCCATTCCGGTCGTGCAGCCGTAGGGCGTGGCATTCATCAGCCTCTCAATGCCGATGGGGCATTGGATGACAGATCCGGTGGGAAGCTCTTCGACAGGCCGCCTACTGCAACAGTGCTTCGCGTTCGTACAGGCGACACGCCACCCACAGGAACAACGCCGCCGCCGCCAGTGTGCCTGTCACCGATAGCATCAATGCAAGGGTATCAATGGGTTCGCCCAGCACCACCCTTTCCAGCAATTGATACTGACTGAGCATCGGTATCGCGTTGGCCGATACGGACTGGCCGATGCTGATGAACTGAAGAACGAAGAACGGGGCCATCGGTATGATCATCAGCAGGCCGAGGTAGGTCTGAGCTTCCTTGGTGCTTCGGGTGAAGGCCGACACGCTGATCAGCACGGCGGCCAGCATCGGCATCAACGGGCTTGCCACTGCCAGCGCCATGGCGATCGCCGGCCCGTCGAAGCGCAGGCTGCTGCTCGCCAGATCGTTCGGTACCAGACGGAACAGCAGGTAGATGCTGATGGCCGTGAGCGTGGCCGAGAGCGCGACGAAGCACAGCGTCGCCCCGAACTTGCCCAGCACCAGATCACGCCGCTGCAGCGGTAGGGTGAGCAGCGGCTCCAACGACTGCCGCTCACGCTCACCGGCAGTGGTATCTATGGCCAGGTAGAAGCCACCCATGGTCATCGAGACGATGAACAGAAAAGGCAGCATGGAGGCGAACAGCTGCCCGCTGGCCCCATCGTCCGACACATCCACTTCCGACAGGTCGAGAGTATCGAACACGGCCGGGTCGATGCCACGATGCTGCAGGCGCAGGTTGTCGTTGGTGCGTTCGTACAGGCCGAGCAGGGCTCCGATGCGTTGTGCCTCGCGAGAGGATTCCTTCTCAGCCGAGTTGCGCAACAACGACAGCGGTGCCGGTGCGCCGCGGCGAAATGCGCGGCCATAGCCGGGCTCCACGCGCAGCACCACATCGAGCTCACCGCTGCGCAGCTGGTCTTCGTGGTCAACCGGTGCCGCTTCCGTATCGACATTCCTCGTGTACAGGAACTCCATCAGCGTGGGCGCATCTTCGATGTTCACCACCGCCAGCGTGGTGACATCCTCGAAGTCGATGCTCAGTTGCTTCAGGCTTGCCACCAGCGAGCCACCGATAAGCAATGGCAGCAGGATCGGGCCGAACAACAGTGCGTAGAACACGGTTTGCCGGTCGCGCAGGTTGTCGATGATCTCCTTGAGCATGACGATGAAAATGCTCATCGAGGCGCGCTTGAAGCGTTGCCGGAAAGATCGCTTGCACGTTGGTTCGAGACTGCCTCAGACGAATCGCCTGAAAGGGCATCGGCCGACTTCTGCAAGGTACGGACGAATGCGTCCTCGAGATTGTCTTGGCCGGTGCTCGAAAGAATGCCCGGCAAGGTATCGGCCATCGCGATCCGGCCATCCGCGATGATGGCGATGTGATCGCACAGTGCCGCCACTTCCTGCATCACATGGCTGGAGAACACTACACAATGGCCATCGCCGGCCAAGTTGCGCAGTATCTTGCGCAGGCCACGAGTGGCCATCACGTCCAGCCCGTTGGTCGGTTCATCGAGCATCACGGTCTGCGGACGATGGACAAGCGCCCGGGCCAATGCCACCTTGGTGCGCTGACCCTGAGAGAAGCCCTGCGCGCGGCGTGCGGCAAAGTCGTCCATTTCCAGCCGCCGAATGAGCTCATCGCTGCGAGTACGCGCCGCCGCGGCACTCAGACCGCACAGCCTGCCGTAGTAGAGGATATTCTCGCGCGCGGTGAGACGCGGGTAGATACCGGCGTTATGCGGCATGAAGCCGAGTTGACGGCGGACCGCAAGCACATCGCCCCCCACATCGTGGCCGTCGACCAGCGCTCGGCCGGCATCGGGCTTCAATAGGGTGGCAATCATGCGCAGGGTAGTGGACTTGCCCGCGCCGTTGGGCCCGAGCAAGCCGGTGATCTGACCGTCGTCGGCCTGGAAACTTACACTTCGCACCGCGGTGAACCGAGCCTTTCCACCGCGCTTGCCAGCCACCGCGAACTGCTTGTGCAGACCGTCGCAGACGATCACGGCCGGGGGCCATTGGCGTCGACGAAGAATGCAGGCGGGCGTATGCGTGAAAGGCAGTCGATATTCAATTCCTCAGTGTTACCGAGTTCGACGAACTGTGCCATGAGCGTCGGTATGCAGCCCAAGGGTGCCTGCATGTGGCCCTGGCCATCGTTGATCAGATGCCTGCCGGCGCGTAAGTTTTCCAGAACACGCTCACCGTAGGCCGGCGGTGTGATGGGGTCTGCGGTACCAGAGAGAACAAGCACCGGTTTGTCGCTTGTGAGCGGTTGCCTGAAGTCATCGTCCATCAGGCCTCGGGGCCAGGCTTCGCATCCAGCCTGCATCGTCGCGATCAACCCGTCGCCGAGATAGGTCCGCTGCGGGGGCTCGTGGGCTTGCGCCTGTTCGAACCAGGGAGCGTCTTCGGTGCAGACCACCGCGCTGTTCAGGCCCGTGGCAAGTGTGTTTTCCAGCGAATCGATCTGCAGCAGGGCCTGCCTTGCCAGCGGCGTGTAGTTGTCCTGCGCAACGGCCTCATGCAGCATGGATGGCAGGATAGCGGCTCCGTAGGCGCTGTACGACATCAGGCGAAGCGTAGCCGCCAGGTGATCGCGGGTCAGCGATAGTGTTCTTTGCCGTCCGGTGGATACATCCTCGAACGTGACAGACTTTGGTCGGTTCTCCAATGTGACGAGCAGCTCATCCAGATCTGTGGCAACGCGCGGGAAAGCGGCGTGGCAATCCTCGCTGTCGGCGCAACGGGCAAGGATATTGTCCAGCGCCTGCTGCGCATGCAATGCAATATCAGGCCCCAGCGCCACGTCTGGTGGTACTGGGGCATCCAGAATCATGCTGCGCACTCGTGCAGGAAAACGGCGAAGATAGTGAAGGGCGACGCGAGTGCCGTAGGAGACGCCGTAGAGATTCCATTGCTTGATGCCCAGGCGCGTTCGAACGGAATCCAGGTCCTGCACTGCCACGCTGGTGGTAAAGCGTGTCGTGTCTTCTTCGAGGCCGGCATGGCACTCGGCCGACAGCTCGCGTACCTTCGCAGGCTCCATGTCCACCAAAGTGGTGACGTCGCTCCGTGGGCAGTCCAGACGGCCCGAGCGCCCGGTACCTCTCTGGTCGACGAGTATCAGATCACGGTCACGTTGCAGGTGCCGGAAAGCCTGTATCAGCGCAGGAAATGCCTCGCTGGCTGCCTGGCCAGGGCCGCCGGCCAGCAGGACCACAGGGTCTGGCCGGGAGGCTGCCGTACGCGCGGCCAGGCGTGCGATGAACAGTTCCTGCCGCGCGCCAGCCGGGTCCGCAGGATCGAACGGAACTGCAAGAGTCGCACAGTCAGCCGTGATGCTGGCGGTTCCGTCACCGATGGAGCAGTCTGAAAATTCAGGCTGAGCCATCCCGGACTGAGTTCGCACGGTTTGGGCCTTCTCGGGCTGGGCTTTATCGGACTGAGCCTTCTCGGGCTGGGCTTTATCGGACTGGACTGAGCCTTCTCGGACTGAGCCTTCTCGAGTCCGCCCATCTCGAACTGGAATTCTTCAGACTCAGATTTCCCGGTCCAGGCTTCGGCAGCATTGGAACATGCGGCGATCATTGCAAGTATGAGCCAAAGCGCTGCTCTATGACGCCTGCGGTGCTGTGGCCACTGCCATTCGCGCATGTGAAATGTTTCTACAGTTCTTCGAGAACGTCCTCAAGCTGCTGGCGTGCGCTGCCTACCCAGTCGTAGGAGGCAATGCGGCCCGGGCCGATCTCCAGTGCTTCGGCGATCTTGACGATATCTTGACTATCCAGATGAGCAAGCTGTGAATACGTCGTTATGCCCAGCCGATTCAGACCTTTTTCGGTAAGTGGACCGATACCGACGATCTGCTGCAGGTCATCGTAGGGTTCGATCGGATCATAGATCAGGCTGGGCTCTGGTGTCACCGCGACGACCGCATCAAATGCATCATCGGTAGTGGTCTCGGCAGTCACATCGCACTTGCTCGTGGCGTCGGCTCGCGGATTCAACGTTGTAAGTGTTTTCGTCACAGGAGAAGGAGCCGCTTTGCTCTCCGATTCGATGGTCTCTGGTACTGACTCTCGGGATCTCAGTGTATCCGCATTCGACGATCGCGACTCGTTCGGTGTGGACTGCAATGATGCAGGCTCCGGCGCCGGCAACTCCGACTCGGATGGTTCTGCCTGAGGCGTTTTCGACTGCGGTGGTTCAGCCTGCGGTGTTTTCGACTCGGGTGGTTCAGCCTGCGGTGCTTCCAACTCCGGTGGTTCCGACCGGAGCTGTTTCGACTTGGGCGGTTCGGACTGTAGTTCCGCAGATACCGTAACGTCCGGAGTAGGCGCCGAACCCCAGCCACGGCGAGCGCTACGTGAGGACAGTTTCGCCTCGGACCTGACACTGACAGACGGCGATTGATGAATCGGTGTATGAGATGTGTGAAGCGACGTGACCGGTACCAGCGAGTCGGCATGTCCGGACACCGGCAGGGCCGTCGTGGGCAAGTCTCTGCTGTCAGAGTCAGCCGGCACTATCCTGGAAGGCTCGAACGAGGGCGGAGTGCTCGGTACGCTCTTCTGCTTCCGATTGCGACCTGTGGCAACGCGTGATTCCAGTCCGCCGGTTCGTCTGCGCTCCGATTTAGCTGACATCAAAGCGGCGGCAGGTGTAGCGGCAGGCGCCGCTTCCGGCCCCGGTTCCTGCTTTGGTCTCTGCACGGGTGTTTCGCTCTGCTGCGCTACACCGTGGTTTCGTACGGTATCTGCCCCAGCGCCAACTTCCGCCTCTGCACTTGTTCCAGCGTCTGCCGACGGAGCGTTCTCCATCGCAGCCCCGTGCTTGCTCACAGGTTCCGGCATTGGCGGCTGCGCATCGGTGCGTGCCGGCGCAGGTGGAGCCGGCGAGGTGACCGATGCCGCGCCTTGCTGACCCTGGTTCTGCAGCAACTGCCTTACCAGTAGCTGGCTTTTCTGCAGGTTGTGCTCAAGCACGGCGATCTTCCGGTTCTCTTCCCGCAGTCGTGTGATTTCTTCCACGCTCTGGCGCTTCAGCTCGTCATAGTCCTCGTTAACCAGACGCACATCAGTGTCGGTCTGGGCAACCATTCGCTGCTGCTTCTGAATCACACGGGACATCTCGTTCAAGCGTAGATTACCCCGTGCCCGCTGGAACCACCAGGCCACGGCTGCTCCCAACAGCCCCGCGAGGACCAGACTGAACAGCATTTGCGATATCAGGTAAAGCAATTGAATTCTCCCGCGCGGGCCATCAGGTCAGTCGATGTAGCTGATGCCGATGCGCCGATTGGCAGCTCGGCCGGCGTCGGTGGAGTTATCGGCGATAGGCTGTGAATCGCCGTAGCCCTGTGCAACGAGCCGCCCGGGTTCAATGCCATTGCGGGTCAGATAGTCGAAGACTCGCTCGGCCCTCTCCCGGCTGATACGAAGATTCACACTGCTGCGCCCCGTGTTGTCGGTGTGACCCGCGATCCGGATGCGCATGCTCGGATAGCTGGTCAGCAGGTTTGCCAACCGGTCGAGTACTGGCGCGCTGGCGCTCGTCAAATTACTGCTACCGGCATCGAAGCTAACGTTGCCGATAGGCAAATTTTCCAGATCACTCGTGAACGCCAGGGCTTCGAGCTGACTCTGTTCGGCCGGGTCTGACTCGCGCATGGCATCGTTGACGACGCGCACGCCTGAGATCTGACGCACATCGTCTACCAGTGCATCTCGGTCAGGCGTACCTTCGAGCATGCCTTGCAAGGTGACGTCGCGACCGTTCACCTCGCTGGCAAGACCGGCGAGACCACGCGATGCCAGCAGGTTATCCACCTCTTGCTTGAGACTGGGCGGGATCGCTAGAAGGGTATTGATGAAGGTCGCCGATATGACGAGAAGAGCTACCGCAACCGCTATCAACAGCCAGTTGCGGGGCAGTGCTGAAGGATCGGGCAGTTGCAGCTTCAGGGCGGTCGGGTGCATATCAGAAATGATACACCAAGCCTTGAACTGCGAATGACCACCGCCCGTCGTGAAACAGTGAGTTAGGGTATCAGCCGGTATTGTGCGTCAGGTGTGGTAGACGTCGCGGCTACCTGTCGGGCGGCGGGCCTGATTACGTGTGGGTCAAACCACCGGCACCTTGGTCTGCATGAGCTCGCGAGCGCCTCCTACCCAGCTGCGACTGTGATCATGACCGTTCACCAGACCCATGGATGCTCGCAGGTCGGCCAGTTCGACCTCGGAAAGCGTGGCCAGTTGCTCAACGCGATGAATGCCGGCCGCATTGAGTTTCTGCTCAGTCTGCATGTCGATTCCTCGAATCACCTGCAGGCTTTCAGTGGGCAAGCGACGCTGGTCTCTGTTCGCTTGAGGGCGCATCGGCGCGGCGGAGTCGCGATGCGGTGCGTAGGCGACACGCTCGCTGACGCTACCGTTCTCGTCCCTGTCGACGTAGCGGTTGCCGACTCTACGGGCCTCCACGTAATGGCGCGAGGCGGATTCCTGCAAGACGACGTCTTCCTGCGAAACAAGAGCGGGTGTATCCGCCTGTTCAGTTGTCGATACCCTGTTCTCGGCACGCTTCAGCTGCATCGTGACGCGACGGGCAATGGTCGTTACCGTCTCGCAGCGCTCCTCAAGCTTGGCAACTTGCAGCTCCAGACTCGTCACCTCTACCTGATGTTGCTTTTCGCGTGCCACCAGTGCGGCATTTCGCTTCTTGGCGCGTGTATTGACTTTCTCGTGGCGAGCCAATATGAGCCGCATCACGCGCTCCAGACGTTCACAGCGTTCATTCTGCCGTTCGATTTCCAACAGCTCGGCATTGCGATCCAATGCTGCAAGACGCTGACGATTAAGATCACGCTCCAGACGACGCACCGTTCGGTGCGCGCGTTTCGAACCGGTGACGAATCCGAAAACTACCCCGCCAAGAATCAATACCACGGGTATTGCAATTGATTGAAGTGTCAAAAATTCCATGTGTTCTTCCAAGCCCTGGCCAGAATTCATCAGAAACAGATCATACAAAGAGACAGAGCGCCCGGAACATCATCCGGCCACATGCGTGATGTACTTATCGGAATGACGCAAGATTTCGTCGGGTTCTGCCTACCCCTTCGGCTAGCTAGGCCGGTCTGCCTGTGATGAAGGTGCAGTATGTCAGCCCCCCATCCCGGCATTCAAGTCCAGTGGTCCGGTAGAATTGCCTGCTGCAACGACTTCCGTTCGAAATCTGCTACTACCTGCTCAGCTACCACCTGCATGGACAAATCATCATCTTGGACAACAACGATTTCATACGTCGCGTGCGCTACGCACTGCAGATAGACGATGCCAAGGCAGCGCGGCTGATCTCGCTCGGGGGCGGGCAGGCCACGCTCGACGAAACCGCTGCGTGGCGGCGAAAGGAGGGTGATGCCGGCTATCTGGCCTGCACTGATGCAATGGTTGATACCTTGCTGGCCGGTTTGATCGTCGATCGGCGGTCGGGAAGTGCACCCGAGGGCGGCAAGGCAACCGGCCAGCTACCACCACCAGTAGCAACCGACGAGGCGCTCAACAATGTGCGTCTCAAGCAGTTACGCATCGCGCTATCGATGCGTTCGGACGATGTGGAAGCGGCGCTCAAGGCCGGTGGCTCCGGACTCAGCGCAAGCGAAGTTGCCGCCCTGTTCCGCAAGCCGGGTGCGCGCAACTTCAGGCGTTGCGGCGACCAGTCCCTACGGCACTTTCTGAACGGCCTGACTCAGGCCAGGGAAAATGGCCAGGCCGCTACCGATTCCGCCCCTTCGACCGGTGAAGCTGCGACATCACCTTGGCCCGTAAAGCGATGATTATCGATGACAACGCAGTGGTAGCGATACACTACAACCTGAACAATGGTTTCGGCGAAGTCATCGATACCTCCCAGGGGCAGCTGCCGCTGGTGTACATGCATAATACCAATGCTTTGCTGCCCAGTCTGGAGCGCGAGCTTACCGGTCGCACCGCCGGCGAGCAGTTCGACGTCACCATCTACCCCGAAGACGGGTACGGGTATGCCGATGAAAATCTTGTCCAGACCATGGACCGATCGCTGTTCGACGAAGTGAAGGATCTTCAGGTCGGCATGCGGGTGCGCCTGATCGGCACGGACGAAAGAATCGAGATGATCACCGTGCGCGAGCTTCACGATGATACCGTCGTTGCCGACGCCAATCACCCGCTGGCAGGGCAGGTGTTGCATTTTCAGATCGCGATCGTAACGGTGCGCCAGCCGACGGCCACAGAAGTCGCACAGGGGTTCGCCGCATCCGTGAACGAGAGTGCGGCAGGGCGTTCGATGCGGTGAAGGATCGTTGCCGTCGTGAGCCGTTCATGGCGCATATCGGTCGTCGTGGGTCGTCCATGAGTCGTCGAAGTCACTACTCGTATTTTGCCTCTCTGAATAGATCTCCAGCGGTCCGAACCGGCTTGGCGCAGCCGCCATACAGAGAAGTTTCCAATTGGTAATTTCCAGCAACGGGAGAACGAATCATGGGAGTGTCACTGCAAAAAGGCGGCAACGTCTCACTGAGCAAGGAGGCACCGGGCATCACGTCCGTGAGCATCGGTCTGGGATGGGATGCGCGTGAAACCGACGGGGCAGACTTCGACCTCGATGCTTCGCTGCTCCTTCTCAATGATTCCGGGAAAGTGCGCAATGATCAGGATTTCATCTTCTACAACAATCTGAGGTCGACCGATGGCTCGATCGAGCATACTGGAGACAATCTCACCGGCGAAGGCGACGGTGATGACGAATCCATCAACGTATCTCTCGATCAGGTGCCCCGGGATGTTGTCAAGCTACTCGTGGCCGTCACGATTCACGATGGCGCGAAGCGAAAACAGAATTTCGGTCAGGTCACCAATGCTTTCATGCGGATCGTCAACCGCAACGGGGGCGAGGAGATCGCCCGGTACGACCTGACGGAAGATTTCGGTACCGAAGTGGCTGTCGTGTTCGGTGAGGTCTATCGTCACGGTGGCGAATGGAAATTTCGAGCGGTCGGGCAAGGCTATTCCGGCGGCTTGCACGCCCTGGCCAGCAATCACGGCGTCAGCGTAAGCTGAATCGATGATATGAAGAATGATGCGAAGATCCTGTTGTTGCGCGAGGATGGTCGGCGGGTGATGCATGCCGATGGGTGTGAGGTGGCGTTGGCCCAGGTCCTCATGATTATCGACCAGGTCAGGGCGCTTGGGTAGTTCAGACGTGCGGACTGTTCGGATGCGTTCAGGTGAGCGGGCTGTCCGGATGCGTTCAAGTGAGCGTACTGTTCGGATGCGTTCAGGTGAGCGTACTGTTCGGAAGCGTTCAGGTGTCCCCGCTACCCGGGTGCATTCAGAACTCCGGGCTGCCCGAGTACGTTCAGACGTCGGGACAGCGCAGGTGCGTTCCGATGTCCGGACTGTTCAGATGCGTTCAGACGCCGGGACAGTCCAGATGCGTTCAGACGTCGGGACAGTCCAGATGCGTTCAGACGTCGGGACTCCCGGGCTGCATCTCGACCGATCGCCATGCAGCCCCGACCCCGGCGACCTCCTGCCCATCGGCATTCAAAAGCCGGAATTTCCGGATCCGTGCCACCTTGGCTTGCGCCTGCGCCCGGCTGCGCTCATCGGCAATGATGCCCGACGCGGCGTGGCCGAGATCGATCGCCTCGTGCGTGATGCGTTCAAGGCTGAAACCACCTTCATGCAACAACCGGTGGCAGCTCGAGCACACCGAGGCGCCGTTGGTCAGAGTCGAACGCCCGCCGTGCTCGCGATGCTTGACGTGATGACCCTGGAGGTGGCGGGTGGCCCCGCAGCCCGGCATGACGCAGCGCCGGTCCCGTGCCCGCAGCTGCTTCAGCTGCTGCCGGGTGAAAGGCGGTGCCACCGGCATCGTACCGACCGGCTCGCCTTCGTGATCCGTGGCGATCAGCGTGAAGCCACACTCGGCGGCCAGCCGTCGCGCCTGCTCTCGGGCGATGGGGCCATGGCCCTGAATGAACGGGCGTTCGATCGGCTCGCTGCCATCGACGATGAGGGGCCCCTCGGCCAGTAGCCGCACGTCCACAGTGGCGTGCACGCGGTAGCGGTCCGCCTTCGCCACCGCCTTTCCGGCGTGCGCCAGCGCCTGCCGACCCATCAGTACGGCCGCATCGGCCCGGAGCTGCGCTGCGGTGGGTTTGTCGCCAGCCAATGTCTTGTTACCCGTGTGGGCCGGGTCAGCTGCATCGGCCGCAGTGGCGGGGTCGGCACCGGTGGCAGAACCGTCCGAATCGGCACGCTCGGCTCGACAGGCAAGCTCGACCTCACCGGCAAGCTCAGCCTCACCGGCAAGCTCGACCTCACCGGCAAGCTGGGCAGCACTCGCCTCCTCCCCACCGGCACGAATCCAGTCTTCATTCTGTTCCAGCGATGCCAGCCATTCGGCACCCAGCTCGGTCGGCAGGTCGATCGTGATGCGCAGGCTGTGGGCGTCGAGCTGACGTGTGGTTAGGGAGCGGCGGGAGAATGCCCGCAGCGCCGCCTTCGCCTCGGCCACATCCTGCCCCTCGAGTTTCGCATTCGCCGCGTCCTCGTCCTTGTCGCTGACGTGCCGGAAGCGACGGCAATACTCGAGGGTCTCGCTGACCGAGAGATCGAGGGTGGCGATCGCGAACTCGGCGTCGGTAGCCGCGCTGGCGTGGCGGGTGATTTCCTGCAGCTGCGAGAACGACAACTTGCCCAGCGCGAACAACGAGTCGAGGACCGGTAGATCAACCAGCGCCCGGCCCACCCGCAGCCGCTCGAAGCAAACGGTGCGCGCCAGCTTCAGGTACCGATCGACCCAGACGTACATAGTGCTGCACCCGTCCGCCTTGTAGAGCTTTGCATCTTCGAAGGCCACCAGCAGACGCAGCTGCTCGGCCAGATCACGATCGGCGGTGCGGGCCAGCGCCTTCAGGCGGGCGGCGATGGCATCGCGCGGGAGTGTTTCAGGGTGTGTGGCACCGTCACCGCCGATGGACTCTGCGGCCCCTGCATCGAGACCGACCACGCCATCGGCGGCTTCAATACCGACTGCACGCCGAACGGCGGTGCGCAAGCGACGGATATTCGCGGTGCGATCGGTAGCCGCCTCCTGCGTGCCCTCCACCAGTGCCATGGCCACACGCAGCAGCTTCATGTCGCTGCCATCGCGACCGACACGGTTCGAGCTGACGGAGTTGTCGGAACCAGTGGTGTCGTTCGAACTGGTCGACTTGTCGGAATCTGCCGAGTGGGGCGAATCAGCTGCATTGGCCAAGCTGTTCGAACTCGCCGAACTCTGGGGGTCTGCGTTATCGGCAGAATCACGCAGCCTATCGGACCTTGGCGGCTCGGATCTCGGAGCCTGCTGCTGCGATCGCGGCGCGGAAGCCGGGCCGTAATCGGGCACATCCTCGGCGACATGCCCGTCGCCACACGGCTCGGTGTTGGTGTCATCACCTGCACTGTCACTGTGACCGAAGTACGTACCGCCCATCAGACCATCGGTGCCTTGACAGTTATCCATGCCATCCATGCCATCCATGCCTTCCATGCCTTCCATGCCTTCCATGCCTTCCATGCCTTCCATGCCTTCCATGCCCCGCAACTGTATGTGCAAACAGCTTAAAGGATGTGCGAACATTACACCGAGACAAGAATCATAAATGTATATATATTTACAGTTTATCTATCAATATTTTTGTCGGGTACAGGCGATACGTTAATAACCAGAGTTGCATTGATTTCGACCCGATGTCGTTCGTTCGGGTTGGCGAGAGTGCCGAGAAAACGCATCATCTTGAAGGGCAAGCCTGATGTGATCCTATGAAAACAATCCATGAATCCATGTCTTTCCAGGCTCTGAACGCACCTGATACACCCAGTAATGCGCGCCGTCGCCATCACGGGCAATGAAGTAGTCACGCCGCACGTCAGTGGCGTCCCACCAGCCGTTCTCGATGCGCTCCGGTGGAGTCAGCCGTTCCAGGTTCGTCGGCGCCTCGCATGGCTGGCGTAGCAGAAACGCGGGGCGTGCCGGCCAGGTGGCAGGAGCGCCCTGCGTTTCCAGCATCATCGCCAGCCATGCCTTCTCCGGCCGATGATCCTCGCCGGGCATGGCGGTATGCACGTTATGCTCGCCGAGGCGCGAGGCCAGGTTGTCGATTACCTGCTGGATGCTTTTCGTCTGTGACTGGCTCTTCTGAAACAGATCCTTGCCACTCTGGTCGACGCTCGCGATTTCGGCCGCCTCGATCACCATGCGGATGACGGGCGCCGGCAAGCGGGTATTGCCCAGGCGCTCCGTGGCGATGCCGAACAGGTGCTTGTGATCCGAGGTAGCGTCGAGAAAGTTCAGGTTCACAAGAGTCGGAGGCAGGCGATGGTGGTAGAGCACGATGACGACTTTCTTCACCCCCAGATCGCCGTTGCCGAGATAGCCCCCCAGCGCGTTGAGCAGGCGATTCAGCGGGAACGCCAGGGCACTCGTGTCCGGTGCCTCCAAAGGCAGGTCCACTCCCTGACGAAAACTGTCCGGCGCCACGAACGCCGGGCACGGATCGGGCAGCGTGCCATCGAGCTGATAGAGCAGCGTGGTGCACGCATGGCCGAAGCGACGTGTAAGCGAGGCCGGCGGTAGCGACTGCATCTGCCCGAGCGTGCGAATGCCGGACTGCCGCAAGCCACGCTGTGTGAAATCATCCAGCGTCAGAAGCTCGATCGGGATCGGCGCGAGCGCCCCCTTCAGTTCCGATGCCTTGCGCACCGGTACCGGGTGCTGAGCTCTGGCCAGCAGCGTGGCCGCACCGGGCGTGTGTGCCACCCCGAGCTGTAAAGTCAGCCTCAACTCAACAGCATCTTCCGCCAACCGTTTGAGTAATACCGACATGCCACCGAACAGCTTCAGGCTTGCCTGCACTTCCATCAACAACACATCCGGCAGGCGCAGCGTGATCCAGGATGAATAGTGCAAGCCCCATAACGCGAGCTGGTCCAGGTGCAGCGCCTGGGCGTCGGCGTCGTAAGCCTCGATGTGCAGATCCGGAATCAGTGCATAAGCACTTTTCAAGGTCAGCCCGGCGTGAACGCCTTGCTGCCGCGCTGGTGCATTGCACGCCATGATCTGCTTGCGCGCACCGATCTGTTCGATGATCGCCGCCGGCTGTGTGATACCCGCTTGTGCCTGCCTATCGATCGGTAGCGCCGGAAAGTACAAGCATGCCCAGAGCGGCGTCATGAGTACGCTGGCACGCTCAGCAGTTCGGACGTCGAGCGTACGGTACAGAACTCGTAACCGAGCGTGGCCACATGCGCCCGGTGGATATCCTGCGCCGCGATCGGCTTGCCATCTCGCCCCGGCAACTCCAGACAATCACAGGCATCCTCTACCAACACGCACTGCCAGCCCATGTTCGAACCGGTGCGGATGGTGGTGGACACGCACTGATCGGTGGTGATGCCGAAGCACACCACCTCGGTCACGCCAAGCCTTTTCAGCCGCAGGTCGAGGTCTGTTCCGATGAAGGCCGAATTCACACTCTTAGAGATGACGGGCTCGTTTGCGAGCGGCTCGAAGCCATCGCGGAAGTCGTTGCCGGGTTGGCCCGGACGCAGGATCGATGTCGGTTCGATGGAATCATGACGGACGTGGAGTATCGGCCAGCCTTTCCTGCGCCAACGGTCGAGTAGGGCCATGCCGTTGGTATCGGCCCTGTTGTTCCAGCGCGGCAGCCGGTTGTCACCCATGTCGAACCCGCGCTGCATGTCGATGGGAATGAGGGCGGTGATTGGCATCATTGCCTCCTGATCTTCGGCAAGGCTGCTTGGGGGGCTGCCTCGGCTTTCGTCTGATCGATGAACTGATGAAATTCGGCTAGAAACTGTTTCAGTGCCGCCGTGTTTTCGGCGGTAGCCAGAATTTCGGCTGCTTTCGTTGGTGATGCCGACACCAGAGAAATACGGACGAAAACATGTTCGGCGAACCGGCTGGTAATGGTGTTGAGCACGAGTCGAAGCGAGGTCAGCATGTCGTCACCCCGGTGCGATGCATGGGCGAGTGCTATCGGTTTATGAATGATTTCATCTCGAGAAACCAGCCAGTCGAGGGCGTTCTTCAGGCCACCGGGAATGGCGTGAACGTATTCGGGGCTGGCGATGATGAGGCCATCGACTTCGGCTATGTCTTTGCAGAAGCGTGCGACAGAGTCTGGTGTGCTTGTGCCTTCGAGGTCTGGATTGAATATCGGCAGGGCGTGTATTGACTCATCCATGGCGATCTCGATGTCCTCGAATGGCAAGTTGCGCAAGGCATGTAGTAGTGCGCGGTTCGTGGATATTGAACGCGCGCTGCCGATGATGGCTAGTATCTTCATGTGGTATGGCCTTAGCCAGCAGTGATATCGCGTGTTGTCACCGGTCGGTTCGCAATTAACGTCCTATTGTCAGCCAAACGGATCGTACAGTTGCATTACTTGTCTGGTGCTGGCTTCTCATCGCTTATCGTTGTCAAGCTCATCAATCAAATTTCTAACACGCTCCGGAGCAAAAGAAACTACATGCTCCATATCGACAGGCTTCCACTCCAGTTCCAGGCACTCATCCCAGAAAGCGCAGTGTAGCTTGTCGATCTCGTGGTCGGATTCAGTGACATCACCGTGTATGTCGCCCTGCACCGAATACCAAGCAAGATAAAGCCGTCCATCGAACCATGTCTTGAATACAGACTCGTAGTACATGGCTTCTCGCTCAAGCGTGGCAATGCATTCATCGCGACGGTCGGTAATCAGCTGCATCCACTCTTCGGCCCGCGCCTCTTTCCCTTGCCGAACGCGAAAGATCGTGAATTCGGTCTTCATCGGGAAACGGCTCGAACAAAAGAAGCTCCTCGAGCCACCACTCCCAACGGCCAATCAACACCTTGTGATTGGTCGAACTCGCGCGTATCGAATTCGACGCTTCGTGCCTGCCCGCCCCGGGCCTTGACGATGTCGAGGTTCACTCGTTGGCCTTCAGCGCTCATGACCATGCGCAGGGCCACGGGGGAGTGTTCGTTCTGAGCAGCGGCGGGGCGATAGACGATGGCCCAGCTGTTGCCGCGTTCGGCAGCAAGCTGCAGGCGGCGCTGTTTTTGCGCGCTGCTGCGCTCTACCCAGATGACGACGCCGGTGAAAGTGCCAGAGCGAAGCACTTGCTCGGCGGCCCAGAGAGTGTCGGTATCTTTATCCGTATCGACGACGAGCAGTCGACCCAGATCGATGCTGGCGTTCACCAGAGCCGGGGCGTAGGGGATGTGGGGTGGGCCGATGAGGGCAACCCATTGGCCGCCGGCGGTGACCTCGCGAAGCGCTGGCAGCACCAGGCTGAATTCACCGATGCCCGAGCGAGTGACCAACAATTCGGTAACACTGCCGATACCCCAACCGCGAGCGGGTAGCACATCGTCGAGCAGAGCGAAACCGGTGGAGATGGACTCCGCGGCTTCGCTGTGGCGCTCGTTGCCACGCCAGACGCTTGGCTGAGTTTTCAGCCAGGCTTCGAAGGAGGCGTCCTGAGCGGTATCCTGGGCAGCGCTCATGAGCCGTTCCCGAATGGCTGCCGCCGTGCCTCAGTGATCGCGGCGCAGCACACCGACATACACCCCCTCGATGGAGAAATCTTGCTCGCGGAGATCGATGCGGATCGGTTCGAAGTCGTCGTTCTCCGGTAACAGGGTAACGATGTTGCCACGTTGGCGGAAGCGCTTGACGGTGACTTCGTCGCCGACCCGGGCGACCACGATCTGGTTGCTATGGATGTCAGTGGTGGCATGCACGGCGAGCAGGTCTCCATCGAGAATGCCGACATCGCGCATGCTCATGCCTTTCACCCGCAGCAGGTAGTCGGCCGGGGGATTGAACAGCGTCGGGTCGACCGCGATATGCTCGTCGACATGTGCTTCTGCCAGAATCGGCTCGCCGGCGGCCACACGGCCTATCAGGGGAATGCCGCTGGGGGCGGCATCGGCGGTGATGCGAATACCGCGAGAGGCGCCCGGAATGAGTTCGATGGCGCCTTTCTTGTCCAGCGCCCGCAGGTGATCATCAGCCGCGGTGGGGGAACGAAAACCGAAATGCAGGCAAATATCCGTACGCGTCGGTGGGTAGCCGGTGCTTTCGATGTGCGACTGGATCATGCGGAGTATTTCCGTTTGCCGCTTGGTCAGTTCTTGCATGGGTACGTCCCTTTGTCATGGTTGAGTTTGAACATCGCTTCGTACCCGTAACGCATCAGTGGTGCCAGGGTGGGCGGCAGCAGGCTGCACTCTTGAGCCACGACTGGCTATCCGCACAGGTAACGAGGCTGATTGTATTTACAGCCGGGTATGGAATGCAAGCGAAATCTGTCAGGAATGAGGTATCGAGTGCCAACATCCGAACATCGTCAGGTGCTCAATGCGTGGCTGCCCACGGCCACCGAATGAGGTCCGGAGGAGGTCCGTTGGAGCTTGTGGGGTGTTGAAAACCATGACGATGCGTCGACTAGGCCTGCACGCTGGCCTGATACTCCATCGATACAGTAGAGTATAGGCACAATACTTATGCCGGAGTGCACCCATGTCAGGTTGGCTACTTATCGTTCTGCTGGTCGTAGCGATCGTGTTCATCGTGGTCGGCACCGCGAAATTCAGGATCCATCCGTTCCTGATTCTGCTGGTCACCGCTTATGGGCTGGGGTTGCTCGCGGGCATCAGTCCAGCTGACACGATCACAGCCATTGTCGAAGGCTTCGGCGGCACGTTGGGTGGCATCGGTATCATCATCGCGGCGGGTACCATCATCGGGGTGGTGCTGGAACGCACCGGCGGTGCGCAGGTGATGGCGGATGCGGTCATCGGCGTAATCGGCAAGGCGCGTTCGGTAATGGCCATGAGCGTGACCGGCGCGGTGGTGTCGATCCCGGTGTTCTGCGATTCGGGGTACGTCATCCTGTCGCCGCTGGCCCGCTCGCTGGCCTCGAAGGCGAAGGGGTCGATGACGACTTACGCACTCGCCTTGTCTACCGGGTTGCTGGTCACGCACGTTTTCGTACCGCCCACGCCGGGGCCCATCGCAGGCGCACAGGAACTCGGTGCGGATGTCGGCCTGGTGATCATCCTCGGTCTGGTCACCTCGGTGCCCGTGTTGATAGCGACCTATCTGTACGCGCTGTTTCAAGGCAAGCGCATTCACATCGATCCGGATTCGATGTCGATGGACGAACAGGCCGTTGGCAACACGGACGTAGAAGAAGTATCGGGCCCGCGCCCTTCGACGTTCGCGGCTTTCCTGCCAATCCTGCTGCCGATCGTCCTGATCGCATTGAATTCGGTCGCCGAGCTCGATGGCAAGCCGTTCGGCGACGGTATTGTCGCGGCTACGTTGACTTTTCTCGGCAATCCGAACACGGCGCTCATCATCGGTGTGTTCATCGCCTTCTTCGTCACCGCGCAGACTGCCGGTGAGAAGATCACGCACGATGCGGTGCATCGCGCCTTGAGCGTCGGTGGTCCGATCATCCTGATAACCGGGGCTGGCGGGGCGCTGGGCGGTGTGTTGCGCGAAACGCCGATCACCGACTTCCTGGGTGAGAACCTGGCGCTGACCAGCCTTGGCATATTCCTGCCTTTCCTGCTGGCGGCGGCGATCAAGACGGCGCAGGGATCATCGACTGTCGCGATCGTGACGACGGCCGCCATCGTCGCGCCGCTCACCGAATCGCTGGGTCTGGAGAGTAGTACCGATCTGGCGCTGACGACCCTCGCCATCGGTGCCGGATCGGTCATGGTCTCGCATGCGAACGACAGCTACTTCTGGGTGGTGACACAATTCTCCGGCATGTCAGTGGCGCAGGGCTACAAGCTCTACACGCTGGCCACGGCGATCACCGGGGTCGTGGGGATCGCGACGGTCTATATTTTGACGCTGGTGCTTTGAGACGGGCGAAAGGCCTGCATCCATCCCAGGCTGTCGTCAGTCGCGCCGGACGGGCGGTACTCAGCCCCGAACGGCCCGTTGAAGCCTGCCGCGACGATAGCTGGCAGCAGGCGATCATAGGCCACCTCGCCACGATCGGGCTCTCCGCGCTCCGGCACGCCGGCGAACTGTACATGGCCGACCATCGACCGGGCCTTGCGAAATCGGCGCAGCAGATCGCCATCGGTGATCTGCAGGTGATAGCAGTCGAACATGATCTTCAGCTCCGGACGATTCACGTGCTGAAGCAGGCTGGTTGCCATGTCGAGGCCGATCAGAGCGTAGCCCGGGTTGTCGTACGGGTTCAGCGGTTCGATCAATACGGTCATGCCGTTGTCAGCCGCCCGATCGCAGGCGTAGTCCAGGTTGCGTGAAAACGTACCGAGACAGTCTTCCGCCGTCTGCTCGCCCACGTTGCCCGCCATGACATGCACACCCTGCGCGCCGACAAAGGCACCGTAGTCGAATGCTTCATCGATCGACCTGCGGGCTTCTTCCTCGCGACCAGACTGGGCAGCCAGCCCGGCATCGTCCTCGCGAGGGCCTTTAATCGTGTTGAGACCGATCATCGGCAGCCCGGTTTCATCCAATGCTGCTTTGACGGCAACGGTATCGTGCCGGTAGGGCCAATGGCATTCGACGGCGTCGAAGCCAGCGCTCTTCGCGGCGCGAATGGCGTCGGGAAGCGGGCGGTCGTGCCAGAGGAATCCGAGGTTGGCAGATAGCGGTGTCATGTGTTCCATTCCACGTCGAAGTGTTCGACCAGTTGCGTTACCTGGCTGTCGGACAGAGCCGTCGGGTGCAGCCCGCGTGTCAGCAACGCGAGCTGTGCGGAAGCTTCGAGTTCTTCAATCGCGTAAACGGCGGATTCCAGATCCTTGCCGGCGACTACCGGACCGTGGTTGGCCAGCATGACCGCCGAGCGCTTACCCGCCAACCCGCGGATGGCATCGCCGATGGCCGCATCGCCCGGCATGAAATAGGGCAGCAGCTTCACCTTGCCGAGTTTCATGATCGGATAGGGAGTCAGAGGGGGCAGGAAGTCATCCATGTCGGCATCGGGCATCATCGACAGGGCCACCGAATGCGCCGAATGCAAGTGCACCACGGCGCCGGCAGTCGAGCGCGTATCGTAGAAGGCGCGATGTAATGGCATCTCCTTGGTCGGCTTTGCGCCATCGATCCGCACCATGGACTTGTCGAAGCGGCTGAGCTGGGCCGGATCAAGCGTCATGAAGGAGGAGCCGGTCGGTGTGACCAAAAGCCCACCATCCGGTGTACGAGTGGAGATATTGCCGGTGGAACCGTGGGTGAGGCCGCGTTGATGCAGGGCGGCGGCGAACAGGCAGATCTGTTCTCGCAGCTCGTTGATCGCGCTCATGCGTTACCTCCGAGCACGTCGAGTGCCGTGGCGAAGAAGTCCTCGTCGCCGAAATTGCCGGACTTGAGCGCGAGCACCAGCTCGCGATCCGCCGCCTCGAGCGCGGGTACGCCCGGGGCGATCTCGGGACCAATGCGAAGCGCGGCAAGGCCGAGGCCTTCCACGACCGCTCCGGAGGTTTCGCCGCCTGCTATGACCAGCCGCTGAACCCCGGCACCCGTCAGGAGTCGCGCGGTTTCGGCAAAGAAGCCTTCGAGCTTGTTTGCGATCGTCTCCCGTCCATGGCGCTCCTGCGCGGCACGCACGGTTTCGGGGTCGGCGGAAGAGTAGAGCAGTGCGGGTACATCGGACGCCATTGCGAAATCGCAGGCCCGCTTCGCAGTGATGTCACCGGACATGACGGCATCTGCGTCGATCTCCAGTGCGGTATTTTCAGCGGCGTAGCGTTCGACCTGAGTGCGCGTCATCTTGGAGGCGGAGCCTGCGATGATGGCGGCGGGGCCAGCCAGGCCTTGCCAGGCCGCGTTGGCGCAAAGGCGTGTTTTACCCTCTAGCAGGTTGGCGGGCAATCCCGATGCAATACCTGACCCACCGGTAACAAGCTTCAGATCCTTCACGGCGGCACCGATCTGGTGCAGATCAGCATCGCGGATCGCATCGACGATGACGATCGGCCGCCCGTCATCGACCTCTGCGCGAATGGCTGTCGAAATCGCTGACGCACCGTCGAATACGACGGTCGCCGGAACATGGCCGATGGCACGCCTGGTCTGGTGGCCGAGCCAGCGCCTGAGGTCCGCGTCGGTCATCGGTGTGAGGGGATGATCCTCCATGCCCGATTCGTTCAATAGCTTATCGTTGACGAACAAGTGGCCTTGGTACACGCTACGGCCAGTTGCGGGAAAGGCCGGGCAGGCGATCGTTGCCCTGGCATCCAGACGTTCCATCAGTGCCTCGATGACTGGGCCGATGTTGCCTGATTCGGTCGAATCGAAGGTAGAGCAGTACTTGAAGAAGAACTGCGTACAGCCTTGCCGCTGCAGCCATGCCAAAGCCTCAAGCGAGAGGCGCACGGCATCGTCGGCGGCAATCGTGCGAGATTTCAAGGCGACGACGCCGGCATCGATATCGTCATCGACTGTGCCATCCGGTATGCCCGTGTACTGGGTGACACGCATACCTTCCTTTGCCAGCATGTTGCCAAGGTCCGACGAGCCGGTGAAGTCGTCTCCGATGCAGCCGAGCTTCAAGACGTTTCACCGGGCAGCTCGATGCCGCCATTGCTTGTGAGGATCCTGGCGACCGCCGCATCGTCAAGGCCGGCACGCAGAGGTGAGCGAGCGATACCTTCGACCATGAAGCCGACGCCGATGACGCGCATGGTTTTCTCGTCATAGCTCATTGCATCGTTCTCCTTCGTCTGGCTGTCGTGTTCCTTGTACGACATCTTCGTACCAAGGTGGCGAGGTGCCGGAGCGAGAACGGCCTGCCTGAGCAGCCTTCAAGCTCTCTCCAGCTTCAATGTATCACTGACACGGAGCCGGAACACAGAAGGCATCAGCGACACCCGTGGTGGCGGGCATAGTCACGGAATCTCGATCACGCGCAGTTCGATTCCATGAAGTACCATCATGTCCTCAGCGGCTCGCCGTATCTGGTCGCGCTGTGCAGGTGTTGCCATGTCATATTGTATGACCACTTCGAGCACCGGCTTGCCGACCTCGTCGACGGTGAGTCGTGTGGTCTGGCCGTTCTCCGACACTTCGAGTGAGCCCTGTTCCTGCAAGGGATGCAAGAGCTGACTCTGGATGGCCCGAGCGTCGCGCATCAACGTGTCGTAGAGGGCGTCGGGGCTGGCAGGGTCGTTGTAGCTTGCACTGATCAGGTCGCGGCTGATGACGATGAGCAGCCCTTCATCGGTGATGAAATCAACGATCGGAAACGAGTTGACGGTTGCCTCGAATCCATCGTATCGATCGTGACCCTCGAATCCGCTCTCGATCGCCTGGCCGCGGTCGATACCTTCAAAATCGACGAAATAGCTCTGACAGGAGCCGGGCCGGGCGTCAACCCGAATCACGAGAGGATCGAGAGAGGGGGTCAGGAAGCCTTCGGGTGGCGGTGAATTGTCCGTATCGCACGCCTGCGGTTCGTCTACCGATTCATGCAGGTTCTCCAACAGGGTCTGATTTGGCTTATCGTCACTGGCAGCAGGGTTTGCATCATCATCAGTCTCGCCGAGCGGATTGTCGTCCAACTCGGTGCCAGGGCTCGATGCAGGTACCTGGTCGGGAACGTTTTCCGGTGCGCAAGTGCCCCCGGGTCTGCGAGCATCGACGGTACCTGATGTGTCGCGGTAGGTATGTAGCGTCTTCCTGCCGCTGGCATCGGAAGCGCTGTCGAGCGAACCATCGAATCCATGCTCGAACATCAATGTGCCGATCGGAGTCTCAACGGCACGCAGCTGCCTACCCTCATAGCTTAACGCGAGTTTCCTGCCGCGTTCGTCGGTGACCTGTACGAGCAGATCATCCTGATAATAGAGAGACAGTAGCCAAGGCTCAAAATCGTGGGACACCATCGTGAGATGCGACCCGTGGAATCGAAATCGCCAACCGTCGGGCAGTGACCATTCATGGCCGCTTGCAGTCTCGGTCAGCCTGCCGTCGGAACGTTCTTGACCAATAAAGACACCGGGGTCATTCTCAGACATGGCACTGAACAAGTGGCGCTTCCCCGAACCGTCGTGGATCACACGTTGTTCGTTGCTCGTGCCTAACACCACATCGAACGAGTGTTGCCAGCCGGGGCCGAGGCCATTCGCCCGCGCTACACGGTGCGGATTGAAGCTCCGGGCGAACTGCAGCGCACTGGTTGCGTCGAGATAGTCGACGATGACCCGGGCGCCGGTGGTGTCTGTCTCGGCGGAGGTGATGTCGGAGCCAGCAGGCACTCTGTTCGCCATGCGCAACGCGGGTAACAGGCGAGAGTCGGATTCGAGCGCGGCAGGATTGAATTCCATCCCTGTCTCGATTCTGGCGGGTGGCTCGACGCTAACGGCTGAAGCGGCGCCGGACGACAACGACAGGATGCAAAAGACGCAGGTGCTCTGCCAGGATGGCGAAGCAACAGGGGCGGGTTCCTGTGATAGGCGACGAGTCGGGCACTCGATTACAGGCGCCCTGCCTGACAATGAGATCATCGATATCCGGTCCTCCATGACCAGTAGCGCTTCGATCCGTGAAGCGTGCATTTGACGCTACGGTATTACGCGCGTCGATGCAAGCGATTTGATCTTGAGCGCATGAATTCAGATGGAATGTCCGGGAGAACAATCGTGTGGGCTTCATAAGGCTTCGGGATGACTTTCAACGCGACCTCAGGGTAAATTCCAGGCTTGCGCTTGCGCTTGCGTTTTTGCTTTTTCTGCCAGGTCGATCGAGCACACGATTTCTTCTGCCTGTGTGACTACGGTATCTCGGCATGCCAGGCACCACCATCTCATTTTGTGACAGGGTTGTCTTGACGAACTTAGTACCGACACCTATCGTCTGCTCCATCGTCCAGACAAGTGCAAGACCATGGTGAATGGTGTCAGGGCGACGCACCGGGCAGGATGCCCACTACATATTGGTACTGACAAGGAGTGTCACCATGTCCACGCAACGTGTTCGTACGTTCGCTCGAAATTCCTCACGTGATCTCGGTCAAGGGATGACCGAATACATCATTGTGGTCGCGTTGATCGCCATTGCGGCTGTCGCGGCCGTCAGTCTGTTCGGCTCGTCCGTCAAGACTCAGTTCACGGCCCTTGCCTCCGAACTGGTGGGCGGTGAACAGGCGGAAACCTCTCTGACCACACAAGCGCAGACCGCCGACGGCGCCTTGCCTGCAGCGGGTGCCGCCTCGTCACTGCAGGACTACGCGGGCGACTGATCCGTTCCCCGTGGCCACTCGAAGGTCACGGTGCGCAGGGTGCGGGGTGGCGATCGACGATATGCCCGCAAGCCATCGGTTCCAAGGTACCAGGGAGGGTGCTGACGTGTACTACAGGGAAAGTGGGCAAGCCTTGCCCCTGGGCCTGGCGCTGGTGTTGATAGCCGTCGTCACCGGTCTGATGGTCTTCGATACGGGCACGGCTGCCGTATCGCGAACGCGGCTGAGCAATGCGGCGGACGCGGCCGCCCATGGCGGCCTGCAGCAGCAGGCCCGGGCCTTGAATTTCGCGGCCTATACCAATCGGGCGATGGTCGCCAATCAGGTCGCCGTCGCGCAGGCGGTGAGCCTACGCTCATGGGCCAGCTACGCGCGGGTGACGGCGAGCAACCTCGAAGGTGTGCTTGCCCCGATACCTTATCTCGGCACTCTGGCGCAGGCCGCTCAAGCCACTCTGATGCAGCTGGAGCAGCTGGTCTCACCGGCTGCGGACTGGATGATCCAGATCACCGATCAGGTCAACGCCGCGGTGTCACTGGCACAGGAGGCGATGTTCGAAGCAGCCCTCGGCGCTACCTCTGACACTGTCAGATCTGTAGTGAAGGCCAATGATCCCCGTTTCGTCGTGGATAGTGTGCTCGCGCTGGCGAGTCAGACGAGCAGCCTGCAACGCTTCGCCGCTTTCACCGAACGGCAGGATGCAAATGATATCCAGGCCAGCCGTGAGCGCGTCGCCGTGATCGAGGCGTCTATGGATGATTTCTCACGCAAGCGCAACTGGCGCCTGTTCGATCGCTGGTTCCCGATCTCGCCACTCGCCGGTGTGCGCCTGCACCGTGAAGGTGAGACGCGTCTCGTCACCGAACAGACGGCCTCCGGGATGAGTGTCGAGTGGAAGGCCAAGGACACGCTGTCGCTCAACACACGAGTGCTGGGTCTCGGCGGTGGTGAAACCATCGAACTACCCATTGGCTGGTCGGAATCTTATGCCAACTCGAACCCCGAGGACGGATCGATCGAAACGTGCACGGACAGTACGCCCTCGACGGTCGGTGTCGAAACGGGTGCGGCACTGCCTGACTGGTCAGATGTCATGGGGTCCTGCAACACTTGGTTCGACTACAACAAGACGGCGGAGGCGCTGGCCGCACAGGGCGTGGCAGGTCTGAGCAACGCCGAAAGCAGCCAGACGCGGGCTCGATACAACGGCTTGCGCGCCTTTCGCACCCTGGCCGAAGCGCATCAGAACGATGCCGATCCCAGACTCGAGCTCATGGTCGAAGTTGCCTTGCCAGGGCCGATGGTCGAATCGACCGATCAACGTGGGGGGAAAGCACGCTGGAGGTCGGGCTCAGCGTCTTCGGTGCCGACGATGAGTGCCCTGAGTGTCGCTGAAGTTTTCTACAAGCGCCCTGACGAGGAATCCATCGCGATGATCGAGGCGGCCAACCTCTACAACCCCTATTGGACGGTGCGGCTTGCTGCAGTTCCCGATGAAGCTCGTCTTGCGGCGGTGGCGGGGCGGATGGAGGCGCAGCAATGAACCGCGACAACCTCATGACTGGTGCTCGATACCGCAAGACTTACGAAACAAAAGTGCGATGGCTGTTTCGCCAGCAGGACGGAAGCGTTCTGTCAGAAGTGATTATCCTGATGTTCGTGCTCGCGCCTTTGTTGTACGCGGTGGTCGTGATCGGCAAGTTCGTCGACTTACGCCAACAGTCCGTGATCGGTGCGCGCTACCTGGCCTGGGAGCAGAGCGTCGGCAGTGAGCCCGAGGACGCAACCGCTTCGGTGAGACAGTTTCTAGGTGCCCATGCGCCCGAACCTACCTTGCCAGCGAACGCCGACCGCTCACGCTTGGGCATGGCCAAGCAACGATCGGGCAAAGCCCGACACCGCCGTGATGCCAGGGAGCGTTTTACGTCCACCCAGGTCAACCTGGGTGCCGCAGGTGTGGCTACCAACATTGGTGTGCTGTCATCTGGTGGCGCCCAGTCAGGTGGTCTCGAGGCAGCGATCAGCGCCGTGAATGGTGGCATGAGTGGCACACCATCGGGCTCGAGCCTGGTACAGGCAACTCTGGATGTCGATATCGCGGAACACGCCTGGCTGGGCGGCTGGCTCGGTGGTTGCGCCGAGAGTCGATCGGGGAATGCTTGCCTGACCGAATCGAGCAGCATTCATGTCGACGACTGGAGCGCCGCTGATGATGACATGGCGATAGAGCGCGTTCGGAGAATGGTGCCTGCCAACTCCTTGCAGCCCCTGGGAAAAGCACTGTCGATCATGGGTCGGCTGCCATTGTTCGAGGAGCTCGCACCGCTGTCCACAGCCTTCGGTCACGTCGACATGTCCGTCCTGCCGGAGCGTCGGGAAGCACTGAACGCTGCGGGCGATGACGCCTCTGCGAACGGTTGGGCGGTCGGTCTGGGTGAGCGTGCCCGATGATCACAATCGGTCTGACGCGACTATTCATGCTTCAGGTGCCGATAGCTCGACATCTTGCGGGAAGAGTGATCGCCCTGCCGCGACATTCAAGCGGGCTTGCAGGCGCATGTGCAAGCGGATTTGCTCGAGCCATCTTGATCCTGTGTGTCGCCCCCGGAATTTGCGTAGCGGATGCCGAAGCGGTCAGCGTGCTCGCACAACTACCGGTGCCGCCCGGAACGGATAGGCGGCTGGTGGCAAGCGAACTGGATCAGCAAGGTGCGAGTGTGGCCATCGTATCCCTGACATCGATACAACCGGTACAGACGGTTCTGCAGTTCTTTCGTGATCATTGGCAATCGCCTGACGGGGCTCCCGGATCGATTGATGGCGCGGCGGGTGACTGGGCCATCGTCAGCCGGCTCGAGACACGTCACCTCATCATCGTGCAGATGCAGGCAGATCGGAGCGGTGGTAGCCATGGCTGGCTATCGCTGACATCACCACATGATAATGCAAGCCTGCCACAAACTACGCAGCCGATCAGCCCCTCACTACCACCGGGTGCACGGCTGATTTCGAGTACCGGCGCAGGCGATCTACCCGGCAGGTCCGAGGTTCGAATCGCCCTGAGTGAGCTGTCACCGCGACAAGTCGCCGAATTCTATCGTCGAACCTACGGGAAAACCTGGCGTTCGTCGCAGGTTCACAGTACTGCCGCGGCCCGCACGTTCACCCTGTTTCAGCCAGGCTCGACGGTAGACATCGCGATCAGTGCCCATGCTCGTGGCTCGATCATCACATGGTCCCGGACGTCGTCACGCGAGGCAGGCCAATGACACCTCCATGTCGTTCGAAGGGCTTCGCCATAAGTGAGTACCTGGTGGTGTCGATCGTGTTGATCGGTGTGCTGTTCGCGCCGTTACCGGGGCTTGGTATGTCTGTCGTCGAGCTGGTGCTCGACGCGCTGGCCGCCTACAAAGCCAATTCACTGCGGCTGATTTCAATGCCATGATCTTTTCAGGAACCTCTATTCATGCGTGACATCATCCACTGGAAGCCGCGACTGCGGGTATCCAGATCATTGCTGACCGGTCTGGCATCCATAATCCTCGGGTTGGGCGGTGCCTTGTTGGCAAAGGGCTATCTTGAGAATCACGCGGCTCAGATCGAGGCTCGCTTCGCCGTGCCGGACGAACCCGTGGTCCGAGTGGTGGTACCTGCACGTGCGTTGAAGGTCGGCGATGTGCTCACGATGGCGGATCTGGCCGTACGTGCGATGCCGGAGAACCTCACGGACTCGCATTCGATCGACGAGCGCACCCTTGAAGCGGTGCTGGGTCAACGCGTCACGTTCGATGTCGATGCGGGCAGGCCGTTGTTGTGGGCACATCTGCAGGCTAGCGGTACGAAGGCATTCTCCGGACGAGTTCCGGCAGGGCTGAGGGCAATGACGGTTCGGGTGGATGAGGTCAATGCGATCTCGGGCTTTCCTGCAGCCGGCTGATCGTATCGATCTGCTGTTGACGCATGGAGCTGGGCCCGAGCAAGGCACCACTCCTCTGATAGACAACCTGCCGGTGATTGCCACCGGCGTACAGACCCTGGTAGATGAAGCCGGAGATCAAGGTCGCCGGCCATTCACCACGATCACGATCGAGGTCAGCCCGCGTGATGCACAGCGAATCACACTGGCGCAGCAAGTCGGTCGCCTGACTGCGGTATTGCGAAACCCGGGTGACGCAGAGTCGATAGATCCTTCACCCGTCACTGTTGCCGAGCTGATCGGTCGGCCCGTCGAACCTGTCGTCGAGATCGTTCAGGTTGTCGCCAAGGCCGATGAGGCTTCGGCACCTGCAAAACCGGATCCGGAACCGACGATCGAATACATCATAGGAGGCACCTGATGAACGTGTTCGCGGCAAGGTGGCGCCTACGTGCGGTGTTCACATCGGCCCTTCTGTTTGTGACGTCCCTGATGAGCCTCT